>NZ_BAGG01000248.1 GCF_000308695.1 Nocardia takedensis NBRC 100417
CTAAGTAGCCGAAGAATTCTCGATGACAGTCAGCAGAATGACCTGGGTGGACGGTTGGTAGCTGGAGCTGTCGCTCTCGGACGGGTACCCATGACTGCGACACCAGAATACCACCCGCAGGTGGCCGGTCGGCTATCGGCGGCGTGCGCAGCGGCGCGACCCGCCGTGTCGTGCCCGAGCAGCACCGGCCCCGGGCGTACCCGGTTCCCGTCCACGACGGACAGATCCGAGTAGCACAACCCCTGCCACCTCGATCGTTTAGGGTGAGGTGGTCACCAAGCTAAACGGTGCGGGCTTCGCTCTGGATCCGGCCTGTGGTCCGATCACGGTGCCCGACAGCCGGGGCAACGCCCTCGATTCGGTGCCCGCGCTCGCAACTGTGGACGGGCAGGCGATCTACCTCCTCCGGCAGATCTCCGCAGACGGCCGTGAACCACGACTGGCTCCCGCCCTCGCCGGTCTCGGTCGTGCCGCCCCTTTCGCTTGGTCGCGTCCACACTAGAGAATCAAACTCGCGACCAGTCACCTACTCAACGCGACCAGCGTTCCACCTCGGTCGGCGCACTCATCGGCGTCGCGTCTCCGGTACGGTGCTTGCCATCGTCTCGGTGGTGTGTGGTCAGCGCTGTTCGAGGTCGGTCAAGGCGTCGAGGAGCGTTTTGGGCGTTTCGAGTTGCGGTAGGTGGCCGGTGTCGGGCAATAGCGTGAACGAGGACGTCGGTATCGCGTCGGCGAGTGCTTTGCCGTATTCGGGGATGACGATGCGATCGCTGGCGCCCCACAGGACATGAACGGGTATATCGATCGCGGTCAGACGGGCCAGCAGGCCCGGATCGGACATGGTCGGGCCGCCGTAGGCCAGCAGTGTGCCCACATCGGGTGAGGGGCCACCGTCGAACTCGCTCGACGGTGTGGGCGCTTTGCGGGGGTCATGGAAGGAATGCGAGCGCAGCTGGGCGGGTGACAATTCGCGGACGTCGGTCATGGGGTGGTCTTCGACCACGATGCCGATTCCGTCGACGATTACCGCCGCACTGATGCGGGGATGGTGAAGCAGGGCGATCTCGGCAGCGAGCCATCCGCCGAAGGAATTGCCGATCACCGTCACCTCGCCGAGGTCGAGGTGGTCGAGCAGTGCCACGTAGGCGTTGGCCAACGCGCTCACATCGGTGAGGTCGGCCGCACGGGGCGTGGAGTCGAATCCGGGGTGGGTGGGAAGCAGAACGCGGGCGTGGGCGCGTTCTGCGAGCAGTGCTGCGAATCCTGTCATCGTCGGCACGCCTCCACCGCCGTGGAGCATTAGGTAGACGCGACCGCGGTCGTGCTCGCGCAATGTGATGTGGACGGGATCAGCGCAACCCAGGGCGATCGTGTGGGTGGCGGATCGAACGGAGCAAACACTGCCAGCCGGAGGGAGGATGTCGTCCATATTGTACCCGAGTCCTTCAGTTGGTCAATAATCTTATATAAGCAACCATAGATCAGGTTATTTATATAAGCAACCGCGCTCGCCGAGGTATGGTGTCGGCATGCAACGTCGTCGTTCAGAGGTCGCGTTGGCCGTGAAGCGGCTCCAGCACCGCCATCATCGGGCAGCCAGTCGTGCGCTGGCCCCGCTCGGGCTCTCGCTCGTGCAGTGGGACACGTTGCGGCACCTCCGCCGATGCCCTGATTCCTCGCTGCACGATCTCGCGGTTCTGACTTTTCAGACCGATCAGTCCTTCGGCTCCCTGGCGGCGCGCATGGTCGATCGCGGACTGATCGAACGCGTGCCCGGCCCCGGCCGCGCGATCAAGCACCGACTGACCGAGCAAGGCGAACGACTTCGAGTCGAAGGCCAACTCGTCATGGACACCGTCGTCACGGAATCGTTCGCCGCTCTCTCGACCGAGCAACTCGAACAATTGGGTCAGTTACTGGACACCGTCCTCGCAGAGGACCGCGCCCCCACAGACTGAGATCACAGCAGCCTTCGCTGAAACCCCTCGAAGTTCGTCGAGTAGCTGGTCGGGGCGGGGGTGCGGATTTGCATCAGTGGTGGTTCGCGGTCGGAACCGGGATGCATCGACGTTGCGTGTGCGCCCCGTAGCGCGGTGGGAGGTTCGGCGTTCGGATCCGTGGGGCCAAGCGGCGAGAAGAGTGCGATGGGCGGGGGTGGCGATCGCCTGGTGCGGGTTCGGCGGTGTCCGGGATCGGCCTTGATGGTGTGGCCTGTTGTCCTTTGTACGGGAGCTGATTTCGTGTCGGTGTGTGTGCCACACTCGCGATTGTTCGTGGCGGTGTGGGATGGCCGTCGTTGTATGGGGCCCGGGTTCCAGGGAGGGATCGTTCTCGTGGCATACATCTATGCGTTCCAGCTAGGAGCTCCTATCGGGTTCGATTGCTGAATCGTCGCCAACAGATCAGCGCGGCACCGAGATTCAGGAATCCGTAATGGATGTCGGTGCAGCGTTCCCACCGGACGGCCAGGCGTCGGTACTGGTGGAGCAGGGCGAAGGTCTGCTCGACGATCCAGCGGCCGGCGGTGACCTTGTCGCGGCTTCCGCGGCGCGGGATGTAGCCGGTGATCCCGCGTTGTCGCAGCTCAGCGTACACGCGGGGGTAGTCGTAGCCCTTGTCGGTGATCAAATTCTTGACCCGGCGGCGCGGTGGCCCTGGTCGTCCGCGCAGAGGACGAACCCGATCGAGCACGGGCGCGAGCATCATGTGGTCGTTGACGTTGGCCGCGGAGAGCTCCACGACGAGCGGGAACCCGTTGCCGCAGGTCAACAGGTGATGTTTGGAGCCGGTCTTGGCACGGTCTACCGGGCTCGGCCCGGTCGCGGCGCCCCCTTTTTCGCCCGTACGTGTGATCCGTCGATCATGACCCGGTCGAAGTCGATCAACCCAGCGGCGTTGCCGCGGTCGAGGACGGCCTGGTGCATCGCCTCGAACGCTCCGGCGGCTTGCCAGTCCCGCAACCTGCGCCAACACGTCATCCCGGACCCGAACCCGAGCTCTTGGGGGAGGTCCTCCCACCCGATCCCGGTGAACAGCACGAACAGGATGCCCTGGAACACCAGCCTCGGGTCGTGTTGGGCCGGGCCCGGTGTCCCGGCCGACTTCACCGGCAGTAGCGGTTCGATTACCGCCCACAACTCATCATCCACGATCCACGGCGCCGCCACGGCGAAACATCATGCACGACAGCGAGTCTCATCGCTACCTAAACGAACCCGATAGGAGCTCTAGTACTGCAACGGCACTCAGGTGTGCGGGTGTCCTCGTCGCCGGTAGTGCGAGAGCCGGGCTTGGTGCTGGCGTCGGCGCCGCCAGTTCGACCAGGCCCAGACCTGGCGGGCGGACCGCAGCGTGGGTAGGGCCAGGGCGATGGTGAGACGTCGGATCTCCGGTAGCGTGAAAGCGATCATGCCCGGATCGCTGGCCCCGGTTCCCCCTTTGCGGCAACGGCTTTCGACCCGGCGAGCCAGGCCAGGGCGAGCATCGACAGGGTGATGTGGGCATACCAGGCCCGCCAGGACCGAACCTGGTAGTGATCGAGCCCGGCTTCGTTCTTGGCCTGCTGGAAACACTCCTCGATCCGCCAGCGCGACCCGGCGATCCAGGCCAGATCGGCGATGGTCGACCGGCGAGGGCCGTAGCAGACGTAGTAGGCGATCTGTTCGGGGTTGGTGATGCTGCGCCGGGCCAGCAGCCAGTGCCCGCGCCCGGACGCCCACCACGGCCGGATCCGAACTCGCGCCCAGTCGTAATCACGAGGGCCGTGCGCGCCCGCACCGGCGGAGATCCGCTGCCATGCCCGCACCGGCGGAGATCCGCTGCCATGCCCGCGCCGGCAGCGCGGCCACGAGTTCGTCGGCGCGGGCTTGGCCGAGTCCGGTGGTGTTGAGGGTGTCGTTGCGGCGGGTCGCCAGCACGTGAGCGACGTCGTGTTGTTCGAGCCAGACCCGCAGGTACTTGACCTGGCCATAGGCTTCGTCGGCGGTGAACCAGCGAAACGGCACTCCCGCGACGAGGGCGCGTTCGACCATCGCCATGACCAGCCGCGGTTTGGTCTCGAACCCGACCTCGTCGGGGATACCGGCGCCGCGGCAGCGGTCCCGGTCCCCGGTCCAGGACTCGGGCAGGTAGAGCTCCCGGTCCACCAGGGCGTGTCCGTGGCGGGAGGCATAGGCCAGGAAGACCCCGATCTGGCAGTTCTCGGTCCGCCCGGCCGTGCCCGAGTACTGGCGTTGCACCCCGGCCGAACGGATCCCTTTCTTCAGGAACCCGGTGTCATCGGCGATCAACACCGCATCCCGGTCCTCCAGTCGGGAGACCGCGTAGCCGCGGACATCGTCACGGACTCCGTCGACGTCCCAATCAGCTCGCCGCAGCAACCGCTGCATCCCATCGGGAGCGACCTCACCGGACCGCTCGGCCAGGGTCCATCCATTCTTACGTTCCAGCCGCGCGACCAGCCCGGTCACATACTCCCGCGCCCGCCCCCGCGGCTCCGACCGCGTGAAACGGCCACCGATCCGCTCGTGCAGCCGATCCAACTCAGCTGCAACAACATCCACCACCACGCTGGCAAAATACTCCAACCGAGTGCCGTTGCAGTACTAGGTAATGACGACTTGTTGGAGCGGCGCCGCAATCAGTTGCAGACCGGGTGTCCGTCGACGTTGACGCTGTTCCGGTCGGTGTCGACCGTGACCGGCGCGGACGCGCTGGCAGGTGAGCAGTTCGTCAAGCAGCGGTATGCGGTGCGGCTGGCGCGCCCGCGTAGTGAGATCTTCCGGCTCACTCCCGCCGAAGTGGTCGGCGTGCTGGCCGCGGCGCAGGAATACGTGTAGCGGGAGTTGCCGCGGGAGAAGGCCGACAAGGCCGCGGTGGCCGAACTCGAGGAGGCGGCCTCGGACGAGCAGGTGTTGGCGGCGACGGCGGAGCTGACGATGTCGCACCGTCAGCTCCACGACATGCTCACCGAGAAGGCCCGGCTGAAGAACCAGGTCAAAGACGCCGAGAACGAGATCTCCCCGGTTGAGCTCGGCGGTGAAGATCGCAATCGGTAAGTCCAGCGGTATCGAGGGTGTCGCGGTGTGGCGGATCGGCAAGTCGCGGGCGAAGTCCAACCTCGACCGGCTCGCGTGGGAGGAACCCGAGGTCCACGCGAACGTATCGTGCCCTGCAGTTCGACGCCCAGAAGTTCAAGGCCGATCAGCGCAAGGAATACGAAAGATACATGGACGCCGCGCCGGTGCGGATATTCGAGCTGCTCGACGAAGCCTGACAATGACCGGATTTCGCGCGATTATGGCGTAATACACTGGTAGAGGCGGGTTCTGCGTTGGGTGCTCGTCAGGTCATGTCTCTCGGTCGAGGCAGTCGCGATAGATCCGGTCGGCAGCTGCGGCGCTGCGCGCTAGGGGTTCGGCGGCGGCCGGCAGCGCTTGGTGGATCTGTGTGGCGGTGCGGCGATGTGCAGGCCGCGCCGTACTTCCAGACCGACGCCAGGGCGTGGCGCTCTGTTTCGCCGAGGTCGGCGGTGCGTTCGGTGAGGGGTAGGCGATGTTGCCCGGCATCTCGATTGCCCGC
Source organism: Nocardia takedensis NBRC 100417 (assembly GCF_000308695.1). Taxonomy (GTDB): domain Bacteria; phylum Actinomycetota; class Actinomycetes; order Mycobacteriales; family Mycobacteriaceae; genus Nocardia; species Nocardia takedensis. The sequence continues at coordinate 5,581 of NZ_BAGG01000248.1, forward strand.
CGACACCACCAGCGTGGGGCAGGCCGTTCGCGGAGCGGTGTCACCGCCCGTGCGGACATGATCGCCGCACAACCACGGAAATCCCGGTGACACGAGGCAATCCGGATAACCTCCGCGGCGACCCGTGACAGGGGCTTCGTTCAAGATCAACCTGGAGCCCGTCGATTCAGCGCGCCGAGGTTTAAACTCAAGCTAGCGGACGCGAGTTCGTGACCGACGCGCACGCGGGACGGGCGACGGATTCTTGCAACGCCTTTCGAGCGCGAAGCCTCAGGCGCTCACGGCTTCGCGAGGATGGGGTTGTGGCGTGTCGTGGGTGCGCGCGTGGAGGCCGCCCCAGACGTTCAGAAGGATGCCCACGATCAGCCAGGCGGCGAGTACGCCGCAGGCGTGCCCGGCGCCGCGGCCCTCGAAGAACGCGATGGAGCGGAGAAGGTGGCCGTCGGCGCCGATCGGGAGGAGCTGGCCGATCGCTCCCCAAGGTTTGGGCAGCCACCACCATCCCGCGGCCAGTCCGGACAAGGGGTTGGAGATGAAGATGGTCAGGATCGCGCCGATTCCGATGGCGCGCACGCCGATCAGCGCCCCTAGGCCGGTGACGAACAGCGAGGTGGCGGCGATACCGGCCGCGACCGCGAGCGCGGCGGTGACGTAATCGGCCTCGATCACGCCGTAGCCGTATTGGAGGATCGCGGCCACCACGAAGCCGGCGACCAGGCTGATGGCCAGGGAGCCAACCATCGCATGCCAGGGGCGGCCCGTGAGCAGCAGGATAAGGACGGCGGCCGAGGCGATGCCGCCGAAGGCGAGCGGCAGCCCGAGCGCCGCCAGACCGGAGGCTGTGGGGTCGTCGGCGGTCAGCGGGGCGACTTCGACTGTCTCGACGTTCTGTCCCTGTGCCCGCATGCCCGCGGCCATGGTGTTCAGGAGGGTGACGTACGACATGCCGTTGCCCGCGGCGGTGTAGATCCGCGTCCCGCTCGCGGGGTCGACGACGATGCCGCCGATGACTTCGCGGTCGGCGATCGCGGCCTCGACGGCCGTGGCGTCGAGGTAGGCGCTGATCTGGAAGGCGCCGGGAGATCGGGTCTGGAGGTTCTGATTCAGGTGCGCGACCGCGGCGTCGGCGCCCGTGACGGCCAAGGGGAGGTCTTTGGGCCCGGAGCCGAAACTCGGGGCGAGGAACGCGAAGAGCATCAGGGCGATCGCGATCGGCAGCCCGACGGTGAGCGCGCAGACCATGATCCAGTCGCGGACATCGCGACGCTGATCGTCGGAGACGGATTCGGACATGAGCCATCCTCGGATAAGTGGAACAAAATGCTCCGTTTAGAAGTGGAGCATAATGGTCCATTTACCGGGACGCAATCAGCGCCGAGAAAGGGGACGCCCGTGCGGGCCGACGCCAGAGCCAACCGCGAGGACATCCTGGAGGCGGCCGCACAGTTGTTCGTCGAACAAGGGGTGACGGTGGCATTCCGGACCATCGCCGCGCGCGCGGGGATCGGCGTGGCGACCTTGCACCGACACTTTCCCGACCGCGAGGCCCTCGTCAACGCGGTGGCGGATCATCTCCACGACGGCGTGGCGGCGATCATCGCGCGGTGCGAGCGACAGTGGGAGCACGCGCCGTGGACGGCGTGGACCGGCGCCGTGCACGGACTGGCGGAACTCGGGCTCGCTCCGCTGGCCGCGAGCGCGTCCGACTTCGCGGTGCGCGAGGATCGGGTGGACGCGTTCGTGCGGGTGGCGGCGGGGCGGGACATGCGCCCGGTCGAACGGATGCTCGACCGGGCCGCGGCATCGGGATACGTACCGGCCGATCTGGACCCCCGCCGCTTCATAGCGGACATCGCGATCGTGTCCCGGCCGTTGCCCGACATCACCGCGAAGCTGCTTCCCGACCAAGGCAGATGGGTCGTCGACGTCTACCTGGACGGCCTGCGTGCGCGGGCCCGTGGACGAGACACCCGCGACCTAGATCCGACCGAGCCGGGCGATCGCGACCGCCACCCGTAGCAGCGCGCGCTGCGGCAACCGACCGCCGACCATGTCCAGCAGCGACAGCGCGCTCCACAGTTGGGTGTGTCGGACGTGGCCCGGTGCGCCGTGCACATCGTCGTGCCAGAGCAGCGCGGTGTCGCGCACGGATTCGGCCAGCGACTCGGGGTCGGATCGCGGGATGATCTCATCGCGTGCGCTGGCGACGTAGGCGATCGGGATGTCGAGGCCGCGCAGTCGCTCGGCCGACAACGCCCACGACGCCAGCGTGTCGGGCAGGTCGGCGACCGGGACCGCGGCCTGGTGCGCCAGCGTGGCAACGGTCACCGCGGGCAGTTTCGACTGCCAGTCCCGATCGGTGAAGAATCCGTCGATCGGGGCGCCGACGGTCACGATGCCGCGCAGGCGCGGGTCCTCGGTGGCGGCGCGCAGCGCGAGGTGACCGCTGAAACTCAGGGCCAGCGCGTAGGAGCGGCGCACGTCCGCGCGGTCGGCGAGCCGGTCCAGGATCGCGGGGATCATCCGCCAGCTGTCCTCGTCGTAGCGCAGGGTGTTCTCCCCGGCGCCGGGCAATTCCATGACCACCCCCGCGAGGCCGAATCGGCGCAGCAACCCGAGCGTCGGCGCCCAGTGCTCCTTGATGCTGACGATGCCGCCGGAGACGAGAACCAGTGGTCGGGGCCCGGTGGTGGACAGACCGTCGGCCCAGCACCGGACCAGGCCGCCGGGCAATTCGACGTCGACCCGGGTCAGGCCGCGCTCTCGCGCCCAGCCGGTGAAGGTTCGCGCGCACAGCTCGGCCGCCCGCTGCCGGGCAGGACCGTCGACGTACGGGAACCGGGCGAGATTGTAGCGGCGTACGGCGTCCAATACTTCACCGCGCGAGGCGAATTCGTCCGCCGCCGCGGTCCACTCCCCCACCCATGATCCGGGGCCGTCGCCGTCGTGGGTGATCCGGTCGAGGATGGCGCGATATTCGGCGATGCCCTGCGCGCGGGCGTGCACGACGGCGAATTCCTTCAACTCGGCTATCTGGTTCACGGCCTTCGCCTCGCTCACAGGTTCGCCGCCGAGGGGACGGCCGTCAGTCGTCGGGTGAGTGCGGTCAGCACCTCCGCGGCCAGTGCGCCATCGATGACGCGGTGGTCGAAGGCCAGGCTGAGCCGCTGCACCGGGGCGATCACGACCGCGTCCTCGCGCACCACCGGTCGCCGCACGACCCGGCCCGCGCCCAGCGTGATCGTCGTGCCGCCGACCGAGTGGAACGCGTCGACCGCGCCCCGGCCGAGCGAGGTCACCGAGACGGTGCCCATCAGCGCCCTGCGCCTGGTCAGCGATCCGACTCCGAGGCGGAACACCAGCTCACCCACCGGTAGCGGCAGCCGATCCAGCTTCCGGACGCCGGCGAACTCCGGCGCCCGGTCGGGGTCCGCGGCGCGGTAGTGATCCACTCCGGCTTGGATCTCGTCCAACCCGCTGGTGTGCGCGTCGCGCAGCAGCCCGGCCAGGACCACGCGATGTCCGGCCAACGTCTTGTCGAGTGTCAGTTTCACGTCGACGCCGTCGTAGCGGGCGATCCTCGGCAGCGGACCGCCGCGCAGCGCGGCGTTCGCGGCCGGATACTCCGCGAGCGTGCGGCCTGTCGCGTGGATCAGGTAGCTGACCCACGAATACCGCGCGCCCCGCGACCGCGCGGTCGCCCGATGTTCCTCGACGGCGCTGAGATCGACATCGGTGTCGAGGAACACCGGGCGCTGCGCGGCGGCGAACTGCTGCAGATGCCAGGTGTGTCGGCGGGCGGCGACCATCGGCGCCGTCCGCGCGTCAGTTCCGCTCATGCCCGACCGCCAATCGGAAGATCTGACCGAGCGTGGTCGCCGCCAGCATGTCGGGAAACGACACGGGCCGGCCGGTCACCTTCTCGAGCACGGTGAGCAGCCGCACCAGTTGCACCGAATCCCATCCCACGATGGTGTCGAGGGGCTGGTCCACCTCGTCCGGGACGACATCCAGTCCCAGTTCGTCGTTGATCAGCGTCACGAAGTCGGCTGTATCGTTCATCGGACCGTTCCCTCCCACTCCTCGATCAGTTCGATATGTCCGGGCACGCCGACGATGTCGCGCAGAGGATGCCGGAAGGTCGCGGCGCCGTCCGCGCCGGGAATCGGGCCGGTGAAGCCGTATTTCGGATACAGTCCGGCGACCACGGAGTTCTTGGCGGTCGGCCGGTGCGTGCCGGTCACCTCGGTCACGCCGTGCGCGTGGGCGTGGCGCAGCAGGGTCGACAGCACCGCCTGTTCGATGCCGCGGGAGAACACCCGGCAGCTGAGCACGAAGTTCTCGATGCGGCCGGTCTGCCCGTCGACGCGGTAGAAGACCGCGCCGACGGTGCCGTTGTCACCGAATCGGTCGGCGGACCGGACGACCAGGACGAGCCGATCCGGATCCTCCAGCATGGCCAGGATCTCGGGCTGCTGGAGCCGGACCGTCGTCAGATTGAACTGATTGGTGCGCAGGGTGAGCTGGGACAGGCGACCGACCTGCGCGGGGGTGGCCGCGGCCACCGTCACCCGCACCTCGAGCTCGCGCAGGTAGTCCTCGATCGAGTCGAAAGTGTGCAGGAAGTCGGCCCGTTCGACCTCGGCCCGGTACTCGGCGGGGCGGGTGCGATCCTCCGCGGTGAGCTCGCGCACGTCGAACCAGCCGTCGCGCAGCAGGGCCGAGACATGCAGGGCGGGCTCGTCGACGGCCACGACCGCGACCTCCGGTAGCGCGCGCCGCACCATTCCGCGTTCGGAGGGCGAGTCGTCGACGAAGACGAAGCTGTCGGCGCCCACGTTGACCGCGTCCGCCAGCTCCCGCAGGTTGTCCGGCTTGGGACGCCAGTTGGCGCTGATCCGCACGAAGTCGTTGTCGCGCAACACCATTGCGGGATGCTCCGTGAGGACTGCCCGCACCGCCTCCGGGTCGTTCTTGCTGACCGCGGCCAACAGCACCCCTTGCGATCCGAGCTGCTTCGCGACGCGCTGGAACGCCTGGAACGCCTCGCCCCGGGGGGTGTCGGCGACCTCGATGCCGTCGATGCCGTCCTCCAACAGGACACCGCCCCAGACGGTCTCGTCCAGGTCCAGCGCCAACACCTTCTTGGTGCGGCCGAGGGTCTCCCGGGCCAGATGGCCGATCTCCCTGGCGTATGCGGCGAGCAACTCACCGGACAGGTGCGCCTTGGCGTAGACGCTCAACCGCGCCTCGGTCGCCGCAATCCCCTCGGACAGAAGGGGATCGAGGTCGATCACCACGACCGCCGCCAGGTCCTCGGCCAAAGCCAGCAACCGAGCGTTGGCTTCGCGCCACAGCACACCGAGCCTGGCCCGCGCCCGGCGATCGAGCACCTGGGCCGTCAGCGTCCTCGGCAGCGGAATGGTGTTGAACACCAGTGTCGCGCCGCCACGTTCGGCGAACTGCCGCGCGAGCACGGTGAGCTGATCCAGCTTGCGTCGCAACACCTCGGCCACGTCATCGGGGGTCCACGGCACAGGCAACTCGTCGAGCACGATCATCGGATCCAGCACGCACAGCACGAGGTCCGGCGCGTCCGCATAGACTAAAGAGTGCGGGTCCGCCAGCTCGAACACATAGCCGTCGAAGGCTCCGAGCCGGATGCGGGGGACGATGCCGTGCCGTCCGAATTCCGCTGTCACCGCAGGCGTCAGCAGGCCGAGCGTGCCGTGCCCGATGATCGCGACGCGCACGGCGGGAAGGCCGAGATGGGCTCGAAGTATGTCGTCCGGATCGAGGGCGGCCAGTACATGCCCCGCACGCGACAGATCCTCCGGCGAGAGCTCGGCGAGCAGCGCTGGCACCCGCCGATAGTGCTCGATCAGGTCACCGGTGCGGTGCAAGTCGCGCAGGGTAGTGGCGCTCACGCCGCACCCGCCTCGGCCGCGACCTTCTCCACGACGAAGCCACCCTTGATCCACTTGCTCGATTCGACCGCGATGGCCACCGCTCGCTGGCCTACCTCCATCAGCGGTAGCAACAGTTCGAGTTGGAAGAACGGCACCGCGTTCCCGGTGTTGCCGGTGTACTCGACGCAGCTGAGCTCCCGGGCGTTCGGCACGGCGAGTTCGGCCACGATCCGGCCGGTCATGGACACCGAGAGCTGCGGCGGGAGCAGGTAGTCCACTTCCTCGCGCCGCCAGTCCAGATCGTGCAGCAGCTCCTCCAAGATCTCCACCGACATGGGTGGCACCTGTTCCTCGATCGCCTTGAAATCCTCGTGCAACGCGGACCGTTCTTCGGCGCGATCACCCATTCCGAACCACTCGACCACTTGCCCAGGCACCTTGTTCATCCCAGTCAACCGAACCAGCACACGATGCAGGACAATCCCGGCCGCCGCGGATCCGTCCGCCGGGACCGTCGTCAGGACCGCCGCCCCCGCCCCGTCACCGAACAGCACGGTGTTGACGATCTCCCCCGGCGGCAGCTTGCTGTAGTCCTTGGCCAGGTCGACGTGTTTGGCGCATACGTCCCCGCCGATGACCAGCGCCGTGCGATGTCTGCCAGAGAGCAACATCTGCTGCGCTACGTCGAGCGCCTGCATCGCACCGCTGCAACCGGATTGCAGTTGGTAGGTGGGGATTCCGTCGATGCCGAGGCGATCGGCGATCAGGTTGACCGTCGCGGGCATCAGGGAGTCGGGCATCGAGGTGCCCAGGACGATCAGATCGATGTCGGCGGCGTCCACACCCGCGCCGATCAGGGCGGCGCGGGCGGCCTCTTCGCCCAGGTCGGCCAGATTCTCGCCCACCTCGCCGGTGTCGAGTCGCACCGCGAGATGTCGGGTACGGGTGCCGATGAACCCGTCGATCCACTGTTCGAATACAGTGGACAACCCGAGCGCCCGGGCCAGGGTGGCGTTGTCCACTGCGGGGCCCGGCAGCGCGGTCCCGGCGGACAAGATCCGCACAACGGGGGCAGCCATGAATTGTCCCTTCTACCATGTGATTCGAATGTCCACCATGGTGGCGACCACGGCCAAAGCAGGGCTAAAGCCTTACTCCGGAAGGCCAGGCCGCGCGGGCCCGGGGCGGTGTCGACCGGCCACGAAAACAGCCCGGAGGCTCAGAAGCCCTCGTGGACCAAGCGTTTTCCGAGCATCTCGCCCCAACCGAGTCGGCTGCTGCCGTCTAATGCCTCTTTGTGGATGGCCTGCAGCTCCTCGCCCGGCTCGAGACCCAGTTCGCGGTTGAGCGTGTTGCGGATATTCCGGTAGACCTCCAGCGCGGCCGCCCTGCGACCCGATCTGGTCAACGCGAACATGTACTGACCGGCGAATGCCTCGTTCAACGGGTGTTCGGCGACCAGTTGATGCAGTCGCCCCGCCACCGTGTTGTATTGCCCCAGAACGAGCTCGGCGTGATTCAGCATCTCCGCACATTCGATCTCGACCCCGTCCAGCCAATTGGTCACATTCTGCAGGATCGGACCGTCGCGCAACTCGCTCAACGCGGGCGCGCGCCACAGATTCAGCGCCTCCGCGAAGTACCTCGCCGCAACCTGATGCTTTCCGGCACGCGCAAAGTTGTAGCCTTCCTGCATCAGTCTGCGCATATCTTGTACATCTATCCGATCATTCTCGAGTCGCAACATGTATCCCGAAGAACGCGTGATGATCGGACTTTCCGGACGATCGGGCTGTTTGAGCAGCTTTCGTAATTGTGAAATGTACACGTGTAATGTCGCGCCGACTCGGCGCGGCGGCCGATCCAGCCAGAGTTCGGAAATCAACTCGTCGAGCGATATCACTTGATCCGCACGCACCAACAGCGTCGCCAACAGCGTCGCCACTTTACGGGCACTGATGGAGACGAATGCCGCACTCTGCTCGTCATTGACAATGCGCAGTGGGCCCAATATCTCGTAACGCCTGTGAAAAACATCCGTCATCTGCAGCAATCCCCTGAGCTACCTAGAACCATGCACGCCGCGTGCGTATCAACTGGACGCTAGTCCATCACGTGCCGAAAATCACCTGCACATCGCCGATCGCCGCCCGCGACACCCGCCGGACGAAGCACATCCGTGGCAACGAAATGATCAGTAGACATTTCAGAAAAAATGTCTTGTGCGCAAGAGTTGCAGCCCGTCGGAAACGTGATAAGCGACAGAATCTATCACCGGTAAGCTACCCAGATGCTGACGGATCCGCGTGGCTCGGAACGAAAGCTCGATAACGGAGCTCCGCCGGGTCGGAACGCAATTCAGCAGCGAATATGGCACGTCAACGACATCTGCGCAACCGTGTGCCACGGACGCCGCGATGTTGCCGCCGGTTCCGGAATCCACGCGCTACGGGACCGTCGTCCCACGGTGCCGGCGGGCAGATTCGGCCCGCCGACACGGGGCGCGGGTCCGCCCGACCGGAAAACGTTGCGTCGGTAGCGGATCGAAGCGGGCTCGTCCGGTGGGCACCGCGCCTTGGATTGACTTTAGATCGTCTTTATCGCGGCACAGCCGGACAGCGAGGGACGGCCCGATGAAGGCGATGCCACACGGACGATCAACCGATCGACCTCAGTATGCAGGTTGGAGTCGCGGCCCCGGGATCCGCCACGCGGTCGAGACCGCTTGCCCAGTAGTCAGATCGAACGGGAAGGCCGGTCCTCTCGGCCGTGCCAGCGACGCCGGCACGGCCCCGCATGCCCTTCACCGCCCGATCCGCAGTCCGCCCCAGGGTGCCACTTCGCTATCGAAATCACTTATGCGAGAGTTGACTTCGACATCCTAGCAGCTCGGCGCGTACAGCGATTGCCCCCGGTCAGGCTCTGCTGGAACGTTGGACGAAACAGACGCGCTGTCAATCAGAACGTGCAGCAAGGCTGTATAGTTGGTCCGCAGGAGAGCGCTCGACCTGGCACGGTCACGACATGCGCGTCCGGGGCGAAAACTCATGTGCCACCGTCGATCATGCCACCACGGCACCCGCTTCCCACCGGGCGACCACGTAGGCGGCCAATTCCGCCGGACCCGGATGTTCGTACACGGCGGCGGGTGGCAGCTCGACGCCGGTCGCCGCGCTGAGCGCCGTACACAGTTCCAAGACGGTGAACGAGGAGAAGCCGAGGGCCAGGAAATCCCGGTCCATGTCGAACGCCCCGGGCGCCACGCCGAGCAGCGCACTGCCCTGCAAGCGAATGGCCTCGAGTGCCAACGCGTGTCGCGTCGACCCATCCGCTTCGGCGAACCGGTCCCGCAGATCGCCCGCGAGCACCGGACCGGTGGACGCGGCGGCGATGCCGCCGCCGACGGCGCTCAGAGCCGCACGCGCGGCGGGCACATCGCCCACCGCCCGGCGCAGTGACCGGGTCATGCCGGGCACCAGCGTCGACCACTCCACATCGGCGACCGCGAGTACGGGATCGGGCCACTGGCCCCACGGCAGCGCCGCGAAGACGCTCGCGGCGTGCAAGGGACGCAATCCCGGTCGCGCGTGCTCGTGCGGACCCCACGAGACCAGGGCCGCCTTCGCACCCGAGGCGCGGCGCGCGTGCACCAGCGCCTCGGCGCGCACGCCCACATCGGTCCCCCAGTCCTGTTCCAGCACACCGAAGATCACGAACTCGGCCGTCGCCGCGGTCGAGGCCTCGGCCGTCGCGACGATGTCTTCGAAAGGACCACCCGCGCAGATCACGAGGTCGACCGGACCGGACTCGCGGATGTCGGTGCGCACCTCGATCCCGCCGTCCACCAACCACCGGACCAGTTCGCCGCCCAACGGTGTCCGCGCACCGTGGACCAGGGCGACCCCGCGCGGCACCGAAGCACGCGGCGGGGGGACGGCGGTGATCCGGCGTGCTCGCAGTCCGTCGGCGCGGATCGACAGCTCGCGCTCGCCCGTGACTCCCGACAGCACGGCCCACAGTCGCGCGAGGACCGCCGGATCGAGCACGTCGGGCAGGTCGACCACGCCGGTGACCGCCGCGGCGACCGCCGCCGACCAGCGTCCGGCCTCGTGCTGGGTGAGCGGAGGATGCCCCGGCACGACACCTCGGGCCAGTACCCACACCGGTGCGTCCACCGCCGCCGCCGTGAGCGCGTCGAGCGCGTCGGCCACCTCGACATCCGCCAGGACGACGATGCCCGTGGGCTCCGAGGTATCGGCCAGGGCCGCCCGCACGGCCGACTCGGTGGGGGCGGCCGCCACGGCGTCCGGCAGCAGGCCGGACAACGCCGCGACCGAGCCGTCCTGCGCCTCGGGGCCGTGTACGAGCAACCAGGGCCCTCTGGGGGACGGCGCCTGCGGCTCCGGCACCGGTTGCCAGCCCACGCGATACCACCACTGGTCCTGGCGGCTCAACGCGGACAGGGCGGGCAGCAGCGCGTCCAGCGAATCCCGACGGTCCGGGCCGACGCGCAGCGCCGCGGCCAATCCGTCCAGATCGCCGTTCTCGACCATCGACCAGAACCTGTGCTGCGCGGAATCGGACCGCACCGCGCCGCCTGCCGGTTCCTCCAACCAGTAACGCGCGCGCTGGAACGCCGTGGTCGGCGCGTCGGACAGCAGGCGGCCGCCACCCGTCACCGCTGTCCAATCCACCTCCGCGCCTTGGCAGTACACGGTGGCGAGTGCCTCGAGCAGTACGGGAACCTCCTCCCGGTCGCGACGTTGCAGCGGCGCGATCGTGCGCGCACCGCCCGACAGCGCGGGAGCGACCATGGCGCTCAGCACGGCGTCCGGCCCCAGTTCCAGATAGGTGCCGACGCCCTGCTCGTCCAGTGCCCGGACGGCGTCGGCGAACCGCACGGTCGAGGGGACGTGCGCTGTCCAGTGGTTCGGATCGGTCAACTGCTCGGAGGTGGCGAGCTCGCCGGTGAGCGCGGAGACCACCGCGAGGGTCGGCGGCCGGAAGTCCAGGGTGCGCACCACGGCCCCGAAGCGGTCGAGCATGCCGGTCATCAGCGGTGAGTGGAAGGCGTGGCTCACCCGCAGCGCGGTGGTGCGCCTGCCCTGTGCGGCCATCGCCGTCGCGACGGCGGCGACGGCGTCACGGGACCCGGAGACGACGACCGCCTTCGGTCCGTTGATCGCGGCGATGCCCAGGTCGTCCGGCCGCCGCTCGACCAACGGCCGGACGACCTCCGCGCTCGCCTGCACCGCGAGCATCGCCCCGCCCTCGGGCAATTCCTGCATCAACGTGCCCCTGGCCGCGACCAGGGCGGCGGCGTCGGCCAGCGACAGCACACCGGCCAGGTGCGCGGCGGTGATCTCGCCGATGGAGTGTCCGGCCAGGACGTCGGGACGGACGCCGCACCGCGCCAGCAATCGGAACTGGGCGACGCCGAGTGCGAACAGCGCGGCTTGGGCGTAGGCGGTCCCGGCGAGCATTTCGGCCTCGACGGTGTCGGGTTCGCCGAAGACCACCTCCCGCAACGGCCGGGGCAGTCTGCCGTCGAAGGCGGCGCACACCTCGTCGAAGGCGGCGGCGAACACCGGAAACGCCTGGTACAACTCACGTCCCATCCCCGGCCGCTGGCTGCCCTGCCCGGTGAACAGGAAGGCCAGTCGCCCGGGCGGGGTCGTCGTCGGGAGGCGCAGCCGACTGTCCGGGCGTCCCTCGGCGAGTGCGCGCAGCCCCGCGTCCAACTCGCCCGCGTCACGGGCCAACACGACCGCGCGGTGCGCTCGGCTCGCCCGGGATGCCGCGAGAGTGTGTGCCAGGTCCGCGATTTCGCGGTCCGGGTGACGGCGCCGGTAGTCCAGCAGTCGCGCGGCCGTGGCGCGCAACGCTTCGGGCGAGGCCGAGACCGGTACCGGCACCACGCTGGGCGACGGCGAAAGATCCTCGGCGGGCGGCTGTTCGGGTTCTTCGAGGATGACGTGCGCGTTGGTTCCGCCGATCCCGAACGACGACACGCCCGCTCGGCGCACCCGCGCACCGCGCTCCCACGGCCGCGCCTCGGTCAGCAACCGCAGATCGCCCGTCGCCCAGTCGGCGTGCGGGGTGGGCTCGTCCACGTGCAGGGTGCGCGGCAGCACGTCGTGGCGCATCGCCTGCACCATCTTGATGACACCGGCGACGCCGGCGGCGGCCTGGGTGTGCCCGAGATTGGATTTCACCGATCCCAGCCACAGCGGGCGCGGGCCGCGGTCGCGACCGTAGGTCGCCAGCAACGCCTGCGCCTCGATCGGATCGCCGAGCACCGTGCCCGTGCCGTGGCCCTCCACGGCGTCCACGTCCGCGGCGCTCAGTCCGGCGGATGCGAGCGCCTGCCGGATGACCCGCTGCTGGGAAGGCCCGTTCGGCGCGGTGAGGCCGTTGCTCGCACCGTCCTGGTTGACCGCGGTCCCGCGCAGCACCGCGAGGACCGGATGCCCGTGGCGGCGCGCGTCCGAGAGTCGTTCGAGCACGATCATGCCCGCGCCCTCGGACCACGCCGCGCCGTCGGCGGCCGCGGCGAAGGATTTGCAGCGGCCGTCCGGCGCGAGACCTCGTTGCCTGCTGAACTCGACGAAGACGTTCGGCGTCGCCATCACGGTGACGCCGCCCGCCAGGGCGAGGTCGCACTCCCCGTTGCGCAGGGCCTGCGCCGCCAGGTGCAACGCCACCAGCGACGAGGAGCACGCCGTGTCCACGGTCACCGCCGGACCTTCGAGCCCGAGAGCGTAGGCGATCCGACCGGACACGACGCTGCCGGTCGTCCCGATGCCGACCAGCCCCTCCAGATCCTTCGGCACCTGCCGCAGCCGGGACGCGTAGTCCTGATACATCGACCCCGCGAATACGCCGGTCCTGCTGCCCCGCAACGAAACCGGGTCGATTCCGGAACGCTCGACGGCTTCCCACGCCACCTCGAGCAGAATCCGTTGCTGCGGGTCGGTCGCCAGCGCCTCGCGCGGTGTCATCCCGAAGAACGCCGGATCGAAATCCGCCACGTCGTACAGGAATCCGCCGTTTTTCGTGTAGGTGGTGCCGGGGTGCGCCGGATCGGTGTTGTAGAGCCGCTCGAGATCCCATCCCCGGTCGGCGGGCATCGGCCCGATGGCGTCGACGCCCGCGGCCACGAGATCCCAGAGTTCGTCGGGTCCGCGCACGCCGCCCGGATAGCGGCAGCCCATGCCGACCAGTACGACCGGGTCGCCGTCCGCGCGCGCGACGGGAGCCTCCGCGGTCACCGCCGTCCCGCCGGCGAACCGAGCGGCGAGTTCGGTGGCCAGCGCGGTGGGGCTCGGGTAGTCGAACACCAGGGTCGGCGGCAGTCGCAGCCCCGTCGCGGTGGCCAGCCGATTGCGCAACTCGACCGCGGTGAGCGAATCGAACCCCAATTCCTTGAAGGCGCGCTCGGGATCGATGCGATCGGCGCCGTCGTGGCCGAGCACCGCGGCGACCGACGAACGCACCAACGCCAGTACGGCGGACTCGCGCTCGGCCTGCGGCAACGCGGCGATCCGGCGCGCGGCCCCCGCCGCACCGACGTCGGTGGAGGCGAGGGGCACCACGCCGCGCAACAGGGCGGGCACGGCGGGACGCGCTCGCAGCGCCGCCAGGTCGAGCGCGATCGGCACGACCATCGGGTCCGGGTGGGCGAGGGCGGCGTCGAACAGCGCCAGACCGTCCCGCGCGCTGAGCGGGGTGAGGCCCGCGCCGGCGAGCCGGGCGAGATCCGCGCCGCCGGTCATCGCGCTGGTGTCCGACCACAGGCCCCAGGCGATGGACTTCGCTACCGCGCCCGCGTCGCGGCGTTGTTCGGCGAGTGCGTCCAGGACGGCGTTGGCCGCCGCGTAGTTGCCCTGACCGGGGGCGCCGAAACACGCCGCGGCGGAGGAGAACAGGATGAACGCCGCCAGGTCGAGATCGCTCGTCAGTTCGTGCAGGTGCAGCGCGGCATCCGCTTTGGGGCCCATGGCGCGATCGAGCTGCTCGGGCCGCAGCGAGGTGAGCGTGGCGTCGTCCAGGACGCCGGCCGCGTGCACGACCGCGGTGAGTGGGTGGTCGGTCGGCACGCGGCCTAGGGCGGCGGCCAAGGCCGCGCGGTCCGCGACATCGCAGGCGAGCACGGTGGTCGTGGCCCCGAGTGCGTCCAACTCGGCGACGAGGTCGGCCGCGCCGGGAGCGCCCGGTCCGCCGCGGCTGAGCAGCATCAGCCGGCGCACGCCGTATCCGGTCACCAGGTGTCGCGCCAGCAGCGCGCCCAATGTTCCGGTGCCGCCGGTGATCAGCACCGTGCCGTCCGGATCCAGGGTGGGGCCCGTGCCGAGCTCCGCCCGGTCGATCCGTGTCAACCGCGGCGCGAACAGGCCCTCGGCGCGCAGTTCGAGCTGCGGTTCGTCGCCCACCGCGAGCGCGCGCGCCAGCCCCCGCACGGCGGCCAGGTCGGCGTCGGGTGCGATGTCGAGGACGACGACGCGGCCTGGGTTCTCGGCCTGCGCGGAGCGCGCCAGTCCGCGCACGGCGGCCGCCGCCGGATCGCGGCGGGCGTCCTGGGTGACCAGGACCAAGGTGGAGTCGGTGAACCTGGGTGCGGCCAGCCAGTCCCGCAGGAAGGTCAGGGTGCGAGCGAGGGCGGTGCGCGGATCGTCGCCAGGGGCGAGCCGCGCCGTCACCACCGGGGCGGCTTCGGCCGGTAGCTCGGTCAGGTCGGCTTCCAGGACCGGAGTGTCCGCCGCGGCGTGCGGGGAATCGACCGCGATCCACTCGATCCGGTGCAGCAGACGGGTCACGTCGGTGGTCGCCAATCGGTCGGCGGCGACGGCGCGCACGGTCAACACGTCCACGACGGCCACCACCGCGCCGGACTCGTCGGCGACGGTCAGCGCCCATCCGTCCGCGACCGGGCGCAGGCGGGCCCGCACGGCCCTCGCGCCGGGGGTGAACACCCGCACGCCGGTCCAGGAGAACGGCAACAGAACCGTGCTGGTTCCGCTCTCCAGCGCGTCGGGCACGAGGGCGTGCAGCACGGCGTCCAGCAGCGCCGGGTGCAGGCCGAATCCCGCCGCGTCGCCCGTGTCGGCGTATTCGGGCAGTGCCGCCGACACCAGCAGATCCGTGCCCGCGCGCCACATCTCGGTCAGACCACGGAACGCGGGACCGTAGTGGTAGCCGAGTTCGGCGGCCCGCGCGTAGAGTTCGTCCACCGCGACGGGCCGGGCGCCCGGCGGTGGCCACACCGCGAACCCGTCGGCCGCGGCGACACGGACGGTCGCGACCGGGGCGAGTGTGCCTGCGGCATGTCTGGTCCAGTCGCCCTCGCCGGCGCCGGGGCGCGAGTGGATGCTCACGCGCCGACGCCCGTCGTCTTCGGGCGCGCCCACCGCGACCTGCACGGTCATCGCCTCGGCGGCCAGGATCAGCGGCGCCTCGACGACGAGTTCGTCCAGGACGGGGCTGCCGCACCGCGAGCCCGCGTGCACGGCCAGATCCACGAACGCGGTGCCGGGGAGCAACACGGTCCCGTGCACGGCGTGATGGGCGATCCAGGGGTGCTCGCGCTCGGAGATCCGGCCGGTCAGCAGCAGTCCGTCGCGGTCGGCGACCTCGACCGCCGCGCCGAGCATCGGGTGTCCGGTCGGGCCGAGTCCCCAGGCGGCGTGGTCGGCGTGGTCGTCGACGGCGGTGGACCAGAACCGGTGTCCGGCGAACGGGTAGGTGGGCAGGTCGACGCTCGGCGGAGCGGGATCGAAGAGCGCCGACCAGTCCAAGGGCACACCGCGGGTGTACACCTGTGCGGCCGAGTGCAACAGCCGCGCGAATCCGCCGTCGTCACGACGCAGCGTGCCGAGGGCGAATCCGGTGACGGCATCGGCCGCGTCCAAGGTCTCCTGCAAGCCGATGGTCAGGACGGGGTGCGCGCTGATCTCCAGGAATCCGGTGCGGCCGTCCGCGATCGCGGATTCGGTCGCGCGCCGGAATTCGACGGTCCGCCGCATGTTGTCGAACCAGTACCGCGCGTCCAACAGGGTGCCCGGCGGCAGCGGCGCGCCGGTGACGGTGGAGTAGACGGGCACCGTCGCCGGACGGGGCGCGATCGTGGACAGGGCCGTGAGCAGCCGTTCCTCGATCGCGTCGACCTGCGCGGAATGCGCGCAGTAGTCGACCGGGATCCGTCGGGACCACACCTCGCGTTCGGCGCACTCGGCCAGCAGCCGGTCCAGGCCCTCGGCCGAACCGGAGACGACCGTGGTGCGCGGCCCGTTGACGGCGGCCACGTCGACACCCTCGGGCACCATGTCACGGACCTGCTCGGCGGGCAGCGCGATCGACGCCATCCCGCCCCGGCCGACCAGCATCTGCGCGGCCGCCCGCGACCGCAGCGCGACCACGGTGGCCGCGTCCTCGAGCGAGAGGGCGCCCGCGACGCAGGCGGCGGCGACCTCGCCCTGCGAGTGCCCGATCACCGCGGCGGGCCGCACGCCGAGCGATTCCCACACCGCGGCCAGCGCGACCATCACGGCGAACAGCGCGGGCTGGACGACATCTACCCGGTCCAGCGTCGGCGCGTCGGGAGCGCCCCGCAGGACGGCGGACAACGACCAGTCGGTGTGCGGGGCGAGGGCCGCGGCGCATTCGGCGATCCGCGCGGCGAAGACCGGTGACTCGTCGAGCAGTGCCACGGCCATGCCCGCCCACTGCGAACCCTGACCGGGAAACACGAACACCGGTTTGACCGGACCGGCGGAAACCCCGGTCGCCGCGGCCTCGGGCAGCTCGCCGCGGGCCACCGCGTCGAGGGTGTCGAGCAGGCCGCCGCGATCCTCGGCCACCGCCACCGCACGGTGGGCGAACGCGGTGCGGCCCAGCGCGAGCGTGGCCGCGACGCCGACGATATCGAGGTCGGGGTGGGTGCGCAGATGGTCGGCCAGCGCGGCGGCCCGGGCCCGTAGCGCGGTCTCGTCCCGGCCCGACAGTGGTGCCAACACCGGCGGGCAGGCACGCGGCGACGGGGCCGTCGTCGCTGCCTCGGGAACGGCCTGTTCGAGGATGACGTGCGCGTTGGTCCCACTGATCCCGAACGAGGACACCCCCGCGCGACGCGCACGACCGACCTGCGGCCACGGCTTCGCCGACGTCACCAGCTCGACCGCGCCCGCCGCCCAATCCACGTGCGGGGTCGGCTCGTCCACGTGCAACGACCCGGGGACCAGCCCGTGCTCGATCGCCTGCACCATCTTGATCAACCCGGCTACGCCCGCGGCGGCCTGCGCGTGCCCGATATTCGACTTCAACGACCCTAGCAGCAGCGGCTCGGCGTCGGCCGGGCGCTGACCGTAGGTCGCCAACAGCGCCTGCGCCTCGATCGGATCACCCAACCGGGTTCCGGTCCCGTGCGCCTCCACCACGTCGACATCGGCCACCGTCAAGCCTGCGTTCGCCAGCGCGGCGCGGATCACCCGCTGCTGCGCCGGACCGTTCGGCGCGGTCAGACCGTTCGACGCGCCGTCCTGATTCACCGCCGAACCGCGCAGTACCGCCAACACCGGATGACCGTTGCGCCGCGCGTCCGACAGCCGTTCCAGCACCAGCATTCCCGCGCCTTCGGACCAGGCGGTGCCGTCGGCGGCCCCGGCGAAGGCCTTGCACCGGCCGTCCGGCGCCATCCCCCGCTGTCGACTGAACTCCACGAAGACATTGGGGCTGGTGATCACCGCCGCGCCACCGGCCAACGCGAGATCGCATTCGCCGTCGAGCAGGGACCGCGCCGCCAGGTGCACAGCCACCAGTGACGACGAGCAGGCGGTGTCCACCGTGATCGCGGGCCCCTCCAGACCCATCGTGTAGGCGACGCGGCCGGAGGCGACGCTGGTGGTGTTGCCGGTCAGGTAGTAGCCCTCGGAGGCCGAGTACGACCGCGCGCTGTACTCGTTGTAGACCACGCCGGCGAACACCCCGGTGCGGGTTCCCGTCAGCGCGGTCGGGTCGATGCCCGCCCGCTCCACCGCCTCCCACGCCACCTGCAGCAGCAGTCGTTGCTGTGGATCGGTCGCGATCGCCTCGCGCGGGCTCATCCCGAAGAATTCCGGATCGAATTCCGGTGCGTCGTAGAGGAACCCGCCGTGCCGGGCGTAGGTCGTGCCCCGATGGTCGGGGTCGGGGTGGTAGATTCCCTCGGTGTCCCAGCCGCGGTCGGTCGGGAACTCGCCGATGGCGTCGACCCCGGATTCCGCCAGCCGCCACAACTGTTCGGGTGTCCGCACACCGCCGGGAAAGCGGCAGGCCATCGCGACCACGGCGATCGGTTCCCGCTTCTCGGCCTCGGCGAGTTGCCGTTTGGTCCGCTTCAGTTCCGCCGTGACGCGCTTGAGGTAGTCGACCAGCTTCTGTTCGGTGCTCATCTCCGGTCGGTCTCCCTCGGTGTCGCGGGCAGTCCAGGAGACAAGCCCAGTTCTTCGTCGACGATGTCGAACAGGTCGGTGGCGGTGGCGGTGTCGAGCCGGTCCTCGGGGTCCTCCGCACCGGATGTCGCGGCACCGGTCCAGCGCGCCGTCGCGACATGGATCCGAGCGATCGCCTGTGCGCGCCGGTCGGCCGTCATCGCCGTCAGCGCGGCCTCCAGGCGGTCCACTTCGTCGGCCCCTTGCTCCGCCGACGGGCGTGGCGCGGGCGCGAGGCGCGTGCACAGGTATCCGGCCAGGGCGGCCGGAGTGGGGTAGTCGAACACCATCGTGGCGGGCAGCCGCAACCCGGTCGCCGCGCCGAGCCGGTTGCGCAGTTCCACGGCGGTCAGCGAATCGAAGCCGAGTTCCTTGAACTGGCGCGTCGCGTCGACGGTGTCCGGTGCGCCGTGGCCGAGCACGGCGGCGATATCGGACCTCACCACATCGGTCACCAGGTCGCGCCCCTCGTCCTCGGACAGGCCTGCCAGACGGGCCGCCAGATCGCCGCCGCCCGCCGCGGCGGCGGCCCGCGGTGGTGGTGTGCGCACCAGGGCGGACAGGATCGGGGGCAGCGGTCCGGCGGCGGCACGCGCCGTCAATTCGCCGACGTCCAGGCCCGCGGGCACGATCAGCGGCCCGGCGCTGGTCAACGCCGCGTCGAACAGCGCCATCCCCTCCTCGGCGGACAGCGGCCGCACACCGGCGCGACGGATGCGGGCCAGATCGCGCTCGGTCAACCGGTCGGCCATGCCGTCACCCGCCGACCACATCCCCCAGGCCATCGAAACCGCGGGCAGACCACGACCGCGCCTGCGCGCGGCCAATCGGTCGAGAAAGGTGTTGGCGGCGGCGTATCCGGCTTGTCCCGGGTTGCCGAGGACCCCCGCGATCGAGGAGAACAGCACGAACGCGTCCAGGTCCGCTCCCTCGGTCAGCTCGTGCAGGGCCAGCGCGCCGTCGACCTTGGCCCGCAGGATCGCCGCGAGACGCTCGGGAGTCAGGTCGGTGACCGGCGCGTCGTCCAGGGTGCCCGCGGTGTGCACCACCGCGGTCAGAGGTCGATCGGCCGGGATGTCGGCGATCACCCGCGCCAGGCTGTCCCGATCGGCCACGTCGCACGCGACCACGCGCACCGACGCACCGTGTCCGGCCAGCTCGGACACCAACCCGTCGGTGCGCGGTCCGGGGCCGCCGCGACTGGTGAGCACCAGCGAACGCACCCCGTGCTCGACCACCAGATGCCGGGCCAGCACCGTGCCCAGCGCGCCAGTGCCGCCGGTGATCAACGTCGTCCCGGTCGCCCCCGTCGCCGCGCGGGGCATGGTCAACACGATCTTTCCCACGTTGCGGGCTTGCTGGAGGTGCCGGAACGCGTCCCGTGCCTCGCGCACGTCCCATGCGGTCACCGGCAGCGGTGCGATGACCCCTTGCTCGAACATCTCGACCAGGGCCCGCAGCATGACCCCGATCCGATCGGGGCCCGCCTGGATCATGTCGAACGCCCGGTAGTAGAGGCCGGGATATTCGGCGGTGACGAGGTCGCCGTCCCTGATGTCGGTCTTGCCCATCTCCAGGAACCGGCCGCCGGGACCGAGCAAGCGCAACGACGCGTCGACGAACTCGCCGGCCAGGGAGTTCAGCACCACGTCGAAGCCGAGCCCGCTGACCGCGGAACAGAACTGCGACTCGAAGTCCACGGTCCGCGAGGAGGCGATGCGATCGTTGGTGAATCCGTTCGCGCGCAACGCGTTCCACTTGCCGGGGCTCGCGGTGCCGTACACCTGCCCACCCCACAGCCGGGCGAGTTGGGTCGCGGCCATCCCGACCCCGCCCGCGGCGGCGTGCACGAGAACCTGTTCGCCCGGTCGCAGGTCGGCCAGGTCGCGCAGGCCGTAGTAGGCGGTCAGGAACACCACCGGCACGGTGGCGGCGGTGGCGAAGGACCAGCCGCGCGGAATCGGCGCGACGGTGCGCGCGTCGGCCACCGCGACCGGCCCGAACGCACCCGACCACAGGCCCATCACCCGGTCGCCCGGCGCGAATTCGGTGACACCGGGCCCGGTTTCGAGCACCACGCCCGCGCCCTCGCCACCCATCACCGCCGCGCCCGGGTAGAGGCCAAGGGCCAGCATCACGTCACGGAAGTTCAGTCCGGCCGCGCGCACGTCGACGCGGATCTCCCCCTCGGCGAGTGGTCGCGTCGCCTCGGCATCACCGATCAGCGCCAGGTTCTCCAGCGTGCCGGGTTCGGTCACGTCGAGCCGCCAGGCGCCCGCGGGCAGCGCCAGCGTTTCCAGGCTGCTCGCCCGCACCAGACGCGGTGCGCGGATCTGGCCGTCGCGGATCGCCAGTTCCGGTTCCGTGCCCGCCACCGCGTCGGCGATCGCGGCGTAGGAGGCGGGGTCCTCGTCGATGTCGACCAGGACGAAACGGCCGGGATGTTCGGAGTGCGCGCTGCGCACCAAGCCGACGAGGGTGGCGCAGGCGAGACCGCCCGCGGCACCGAGCGTCCCGCAGGTGACGACGACCAGTCGCGTATCGGACAGTCGCGGCTCGGCGAGCAGGCGGTGCACCAGCGACAACGCCTGCCGAGCCGCGGCGTGCGCCCGCTGCGCCGCGGTGTCCGGCGACGGTCGCTCCTCTGTTCCGAACGCCGCGAACACGGTGGTCGGCGCGGGTTCCCCCGCGTCGAGGGCCGCGAGGAGATCGTCGAAACCGGTGTGGGACCCGACGCTTCTCGAGGCGTTCAGGGCCGCCGAGAGCACCGCGTCCTCACCGAGCACCGCCCACCGCGTGTCGCCGTTCGCGGGAGTCGGCACGACCGCCGGCCAGTCCACGGCGAACAGCCGATCGTGCACGGGCCGCGCGGTGAGCTGCGCGAGGGGCACGGGCCGCAGGGTCACGGCCTCGACGGTGACCAGCGGACGGCCGGCGTGGTCGATCAGGTCGAGTCGGGTTCCGCCGTCGGGCGTACCGGCGATCCGCACCCGCGCCGCCCGCCCGCCGATCGCGTGCAGGCGCACACCGGACCAGGAGAACGGCAACCGCACCGTGTCCGGCTCGAGCTGCGCGCCGGTCAGGACCAGGGCGTGCAGCGCGGCGTCGAGCAGGGCCGGATGCACGGCGTACCCCTCGGTGTCCTGGTCCTCGGGCAGTCGCAGTTCGGCGAACACCTGCTCGCCCGTTCGCCAGGCGGCGGTGAGCGCCCGGAACGCGGGACCGTAGCGGTAGCCGCGCTCGGCCAGATCCGGATACAGGTCCGCGACCGCGATCTGCTCGGCGTCGGGCGGCCATGTCCGCGTTCGAATCGCTGCCCGCGGCTCGGCCGCGACGGTGAGCGATCCGGTGGCGTGCAGCGTCCACGGCGCGTCGGCCTCGACGCTCGCGGGGCGTGAATACACCGAGATCGGGCGTGCGCCGGAGGTATCCGCGCCGTCCACGACGACCTGGAGTCGCACGGGCTCGGAGTCGCCGAGCACCAGCGGCTCCCGCAGGACCAGTTCCTCGATGCCCGCCGCGCCCGCGCGGTGCGCGGCATGCAGTGCCAGGTCGACGAACGCCGTGCCGGGCAACAGCACTCGACCCGAGATCTCGTGGTCGCGCAGCCACGGCTGCTCGCGCGGCGACAGGGCTCCGGTCAGCACGAGGGCGCCGGTGGCGGCGATCTCCACCGCCGTGCCGAGCAGCGGGTGGCCGTCGGTGCGTCCCGACACGGCGGTCGGCCGCAGCCAGAAGCGGGTGCGATCGAACGGGTAGGTCGGCAGCGGCGGTCGCGGCGGCGCTTGGTCGCCGGTGCCGAGCACCGCCTGCCAATCGACCGCGACACCCCGCACGTGCAGCGCGCCGAGCGCGGTCAGTGCCGCGACGGGTTCGTCCGCGCCGCGCAGCAGTGGCAGGAACGCGGGCCCCTCGCAGTCGGCGCCCAGTGCGCTCAGCACACCGCCGGGTCCGATCTCCACGACCGTGCCGACTCCCCGCTCGCGCAGCGTGGCCACCGCGTCGGCGAACCGGACAGCGTGCCGGACATGGCCGACCCAATACTCGGGAGTCCGCAGTTCGGCCGGGTCGGCGACGGTCCCGGTCACACCGGAGACGATCGGCGCCGTCGGCGCGCCGAAGCGGACGTCGGCGAGTACCTCGGCGAACGCGCCGAGCATCGCGTCCATCCGGCGCGAATGGAACGCGTGACCGACCTTGAGCCGGGTCGCGCGGCCACCGGCCGCGCGCACGGTGTCGGCCAGGCGCAGACAGGAGTCCTCGTCCCCGGAGATCACCACCGTCGACGGGCCGTTGACCGCCGCGACATCCACTCCGGGCAGATCCTCGATCATCGCCGCGGCTTCCTGTTCCGAGACGGTCAGCGACACCATCGCGCCTGCGGGCAGCGCCTGGATGAGCGCGCCCCTGGCCAGGACGATCCGCGCCGCGTCCGACAGCGTGAACACCCCGGCGATGTGCGCCGCCGCGATCTCACCGATCGAATGACCGGCCAGGTACTGCGCGCGCACGCCCCACGAGGTGATCAGCCGGTACAGCGCCACCTCCACCGCGAACAACGCGGGTTGGGTGTATCGGGTCTGGTCGAGCAGATCCTGCGCGCCCCGGACGACCTCCGCCAGCGGGCGGGGCGTGT
>NZ_BAGG01000247.1 GCF_000308695.1 Nocardia takedensis NBRC 100417
TGGTGTCTCTTAATAGTCGGAGCCATTCGACGATCAGGGCCATGACCACACCCGCGCGGTAACAGCAGGCGAGTTTGTCGTATCGGGTAGCGACCCCGCGCCAGTGTTTGGCCTTGTTGAAGGCGCGTTCGATGACGTTGCGCCGCTTGTAGGTGTCCCGATCGAACCCCGGGGGCCGACCACCCCGACGGCCTCGTTTCTTGCGGTGGGCGATCTGATCAGCACGTTCGGGGATCACCGTGCGGATACCTCGGCGGCGCAACAACTCCCGGTTCGCCGCCGAGGAATACGCCTTGTCCGCGATCACCACCTCGGGAATACGTCGCGGCGGACCACCCTCCAGACGAGGAACCGCCACCGCCTCGAGCAGTGGACCCAGCATCGGCGAGTCACCGGCCTGGCCGGGCGTGAGCAACACCGCCAGGCCCCGGCCCCCTCCGTCGGCGACGAGGTGGATCTTGGTCGTCAACCCGCCCCGTGACCGACCGATCGCGTGATCAGCGGATTCATAACCCCGACACCGCGTCGCGACGAGCCCCCGCACCGTGCTGGTGAACCCGCACGACCGTGGAATCGACGCCGGCCACCCAGTCCAGATCGCCGGTCGCATCGGCCAGGGCAAGTAGCGCGATCATCACCCGATCCCACGTCCCGTCGGCGGCATACCGGCGATGACGCTTCCACACCGTCTGCCACGGCCCGAACACCTCGGGCAGATCACGCCACGGACCACCTACCCGCAGCCGATACAACAACGCCTCCACGACCAGCCGATTGTTGGCGAAATTCCGCCCCACCCGACCATCGGACTTCGGCAACAACAACTCCAGCAACTCCCACTGCCTGTCGGTCAACACCTGGAAACGGTTGGTCGAGCTCGCCACGACCACATCATGCACCGACAAGCCCTATCCCACCAATTGGGAGACAGAACCTAGGACGAGTGCTGCTCCGCCGGTTCGGCGAAGAGGTGGTCCAAGTAGTCCTTGTCGTCCGGCAGGTAGTTGCGCAGATCTGCGGCCAGGTCCCGGCCGTCGGTCTGGACCCGGTAGGAGTCCTGGACGGCCCTGAGCGTGTGCGGGTCGCGGTTCAGGTGTTCGATGAAGGCCAGCGTGTGGTCGATATCGCGCATTCCCAGCATCGCCGCGACGTACTCGCGCACCTCCGGCAGGTCCGCGTCCGTGCGGGGCGGTGTTACTCCGGGCGGCAGGTCGTACTTCGGTTGCCAGCCCATCAGGCGGGCCAGCCGCAGTTCCTGAGTCGCGGACAGTCGTCCCTGCCGCGCCGCGTCACCGACGACCTCACTCATGGGCCGGCCGGCGATGTCGAGGAAGGTCTCGTCGAGTCGGTGCGCCTCGCCCGCGCTGTCCACAATGGTCAGGACTCGGGCGAAGTCGATCGGCTGGTCGCCGGTCAGCGCGGCGCTCAGTTCTCGCGATGCGGATTCGCTCTCGGACGACGCCGCAACGGTGGCCTCCGCTATCCCCGACAGCGGCTCCTGCCGGTCGCTCGCGGCCGTGCGCTGCTCCTGGTAGGACGGTGTGCCGGACGACCTGGACGGGGGCTCGGCCGAGTCCCGGGTTTCCGATTCGGGTGCAACGCTGTCGGGGAGCAGGACTTCCGCGTCGAGGACCACCATGCCGTTCGCTTCGTCCTTGGTCACGCCCGTGATGCGGTAGCGGGTGTCGCGAGCGAGCAGGAGTTCGTTGTCGCCCGGTACGCCACTGTGCAGTCCGATCCACAGGCCCTGCGTGCCTGGCGGAACGGTGAGATTCAGTCGGTAGGTGCAATAGCGGCCGTCCGGCATGGTGGCCAGGTCCCGACCGACCGAGGTGGACAGGTAGCCGGGTTCCTGCTGAACGGTGCCGAGAAGCTGTTCCGGGTGAGTACTCAGTGAGGGCAGGGGTTTACCGTTGTCGCCCCGCAGGAAACCGATATGGGTCAGGCCGCGCACGACGCGGACCGGTTCGGTGTTCGGCAGCGGTCGGATCGCCTGATCGAGTGTGTGGATCCCGTGCTCGAGCACGTCGAGACTCGGTGACGCGCCGAAGTAGCGCTGGAAATTCGGGCGCAGTGTGCGCCGTTGGAGCTGATCATCGGTGAAGAGTTGTGCGAACGTCGATTCCGGGTCGCTCTGCGTCAGGATCGCGTGCAGGAGGCACCAGGCCGTACTCGCGCGGTGCGGATCGGGAATCACCTCATGGACATGCGCTTCCCCGGATTTATAGTGCTGCGCGAGTTCGGCGAACGAGGGCTCTCGCTGCCCGTTCAGTTCGGTGAGCAAGTCGAGGCATTCGGTGGCGGTCCGTCCCCGATCGATCACTTTCCCCGCCGCGGCGCTGCCTTCCCGCAGGAGGGTTTTGTTGATCGCAAGAGCGTGAAAGGCCCAGGCCGCATGCTGTTGCGTCGGGGTGAGCAGATGCCATTGGTTCAGCACGCTCTCGCCGTACTTCAAGCCCGCGTCGTCGGAATCGAAGACGCGGACGCCGTTCTCGTCGAAATGTCCGAAATCGGCTGGGTCGGTTCCGGTCGGGGCGCTCGGTCGCCATGCGTATTCGGGGGGTGGTGCGTAGGCGACCGGGGAGTGCAGGTCCTCGAGGTGGAGCTGGAACGGGGCACCGCCGGCGGTTGTCGCCATGCGGAGGTGGTCGGGGTGCTCGGCGGAGGCGTAGAGCAAGGTGAACGCGGTATCGGCGGGACCGTGCTGGTAGACGTCGCGAGGTGCGTCGGGACGCAACACGACGACATTGAGGCCCAATTCCTGCGCGGCGATGGGCAACAGATCGGCGCTCATCAGGTGGTCGGTGGGCAGTTTCGGGTCGCGCACCACGTCGAGCAGGTACCGCAGCCGCTGCTGCGCGCGTTGCCGGACAGATTCGTCGAACTGCCGGACCGATTCGTCGAATTGTTCGATGCGCAGAGCTTGCGCCGCGCTCATGGGCAGGTCGTCGTTGCTGCCGATCTCGCCGCTCATGCGGAGAGCGACCGTCCTGCTGATCAGCTGCCATGCTTCCTTGTTCTGCTCGATTTTCGCGCGGGCTCGGCGGAGCGTCTCGACCCGCCATTCCCGCTGCCCGGCGGGGGTGAAGGAGGACAACGGCTCGACGTAGTTCTCGAGGTTGGCTTCCATGCGCCGAGCCAGTGCGGTGCGCACCGCCGCGATGTTCGGGTGTCCGGAGGCGCGCGCGAGGACGCTCAGCAGACGGTTGCCGTCCTCGGGCGATGATTCCCAGGTAGGCGGTGACGATTCGGCGACGTCGTGTTCGGGCATCTGTGTGCTGCCCGGTCGAAGGTTCCGCGTCACCAGCGCGCGGATTCTGTGGAACGACGTTCCTGATGGCCCGGGTCGACTGTCGCCGACCGTCGAGGCGGACGCGGTCTCGACGGATGCCGCAGGGGTGACGTGATCGCGCAGCCGCGACATGAAACGTCCGAGACGACGCGAACCGAGGCGACGGTCAGGACCGGCGGTGGAGTCGGAATCTGTCGCACTGCCGTCGGCTAGCGGAACACCGACGCTGCGCGGGGTCGATCGCGATCCGGTATCGCCACCGGGATTCGAGGTACCGCCCGCTCGACCGGGCCCGGGGCGGTCCGAGCGGTTCTCGGGCGCCCCGATGCGGATGTCGGACGGGAAGGTGGGCACAGTGACACCGCGCGGGAAGAGCGGACGGGGTGTGCTTTCCCCGGGGGTGAACAAGATGGCGTGCACGGCGGCGGGTCGGCGTTGCCCGGGCAGCGTGTGTGTCGGGTCGGCGGCGTCGTATACGCGGACGGTGCCGCCCTCGTTGACCATCCGATAGGCATGCGCGCCGATGCCGTTCGCGGCGGGAGCGGTGTGTTCGGCGACGACGAGTGCCTGCGCGCCGGGGCCCTGGATCATGAGATTCCGGACGATGGCGCGGTCGTCGGGGTAGCCGCGCAGCTTGGTGCCGGCGGCCCGCTCCAACTCGCGGCGCGAGTGGCCGGCAGGCGAGGAGCGGTGCTGCGGTATCCGGATCTTGCTCTGGCGCATATTGTTTCGGATCGCGGTCAGAGTCGCCACGACACAGTCGGTACCTTCGCGCAGGACGATGGCGGGCGCGTCCGCCCGGTCGGTGACCGCGGTGAAGGGCGTCGTGCCGTCGCCGCGCACGGGCTCCGAAGACCGTTCCGGCACGGCGGTGCGGTGACGTAGCCCGTGCAGGGGTGCACGGAACAGGTCGCGGAGGTGGCGGCGGTTTGATACCTCCCCGGAGGGGCGGGGTGGTGTCGCTCCGACTTCCCGGCTGGGGAGGGCGCGAACACGGGAGAGGAAGCGTCGCAGTCGGTTCGATGCGGTCCGTGCATCTCGGGAACCGGCGGTGTCACCGGGGTGCGTCGGGGTCGCGGTGTCCGTCGGGGTCGCGGGCTGCGTCGAGATGACGGGCTGCGTCGAAGTGGTTTCGCCGGTTACGGGAGCCGCGCGGCCCGGCATTACCGGTGCCGGCAGGGTCGATTCCGTACCGACCTCGGCCGGTCGCAGGTCCCCGAGCGCGGCTCCTGTGTAGCGGTCGACCCTCGGAGGCCGCACGGCAGCCTCCGGCAACGCCGCCCCTGACTCGTCGGTGCTGTAGATCGACTCGTCGTCCTCGGACAGATCCAGCCAACTCTCGGTCCGTGGCACGGCGCCGATGGCGTCGAGAAGTACCGACGGCGGGAGGGCGGCTTCGATGTCCGAGTCGTCGGACTCCTCGAAAATCGCGGTCGATGTCACCGGGCGGGCCGGGGCGGCGTGGTCGCCCGGGAAGCTTCCGTCGGAGAACCTCGCCGTGCGCCGTCGCGGAACCGTGTGCGCCGGAGTGCGCACGATCGCTGCCGAATCGGCCTCGGTGGTCTCGACATCCCGTGGCACCAGCAGATCCGGGGAGAACTCGTCGGTCGGATGCTCGGAAAGCTCCGGCAAACGGAAGGACTCGAAGAATTCCTCGGTCCGCACGTCCGCACTCGGTGAGGTGAGCAGTCGTGGGTCGACGTCCGGTGCTGGGCCAGCTGTCGACGGGCCGAATCTCCGGGGGCGTGCTGCCGGACTGCTCCGACGCGACGGCAGGAGGTCCGACAGCGACACGGTCGACGCGGGTCGTTCGACGAATTCGCCCGATTCGAACGACTCCGCGTCGTCGTCATCGGTCAGCGCCGACCGGATGTTCTCCAGCCGCAGCGGTGTCGGCCGTGCCCGCGGGTCCGTCGTCTCGCGGCCCGAGGAGGATTCGTCCTCGGACAGGTTCAGCCAGCTGTCGCCCGACAGCGGCTTCGCGGTCGGCGAGACAGCGACGGCTTCCGCCGGCGGATCGAGGGTCGGCAGTCCGTCGGCGACCGGGTCGATACCGTTCGATTCCACGGGCGACGGGGAAGCGGCTCCCGCCACGGGTACGGCCAGATGGTAGTGCTCGTGGGCGATCAGCACCGAGCCGTCGGCGTCCGCCCCGGTGTCCTCGCCGAGGGTCCATCCGTGCCGGACCTCCCGGCTGTACAGGCGTATCTGCACACCCTGTTGTGCGAGTGCGGCCGCAAGGGCGGTGGGTACCAACTCGAAAACGCCTACCCGCCAGACTCCCCGCTTCCTGACCTGCTCGACCTGTCTGTCGTAGATCGCTCGGTATCGGGCGATGGTCTCGCGCGGAATCTCGGCCCTGCGCTCTTCGGGAGTCAAGGTCCTGCCCGCGTTTCCGGGCCGGACCAGGGTCGCCAGGAACTGCGCGAAATACGACTCGCGATTCGGACCGGACAGCTCATCGGCGGCCAGACCTCGCAGACGCCCGATCCGCTGATCCAGTTCCGCCAATGACCCGGCCGAGGTGGGGTAGACGATGCGTTCGACTGCGTGGGGGAAGCAGTCCCCGTCGTTGGGCATCGATTCCCACACGTGTCCGTCGGGTGCCGCAACGCCGTTCACGACGAGTGCTCGCCGCCCCTCGGTTCGGTAGATCCATGGCGGCACGCGGACGCCGCCGCCGTCCGGGGCGGAAACCGCAAGTTTGCCCTTCCGGCCCTTCGCACGCCTCTTGCCCTCGGGCCGCCAGAGTTCCCGTCGCCGTCGGGGGCTGTCGGTGGGTGTGGGTGTGCCGCCGGTCTCGACAGCAGGCACCGGCACACCATCGGACCCGACAACAGGCACCAGCGCACCATCGGACCCGACAACAGGCACCGGCACACCATCGGACCCGACAGCGGCTCCGGAGACATTCGCGCTCGGTGGCGGTGTCTCGATGGTGCGTACGACCATGTCACCGGTGACCCAGACCGTCCCGTTGGGGCCGCTGACCTCGATGAGCGCGACCGCGCGCAGGCGGTGACCGGCGGTCGGCGCGTTGGTGCGGTTCAGGTCACGCAGGACATTGCCGACGACATCGACCCCGCCCTTCGTCTCGATCTGTCCGCCCAGCGGGAAGGAGGTGAAACCGGCGCGCCAGTTCTGGTCGTCGGTCAGCGGCCCGGTATAGGCGAAGCTCGGCGCGATCAGGGTGCCGTGTTCCTCGCTGGACCCCATGCTGTTGGGCGAGAACTTGAAGCGGTCGATGGCGATCGACTCGGTGGAGTCCTCGGGGCGCGGCGAGTAGAGACTGACCTTCATCCGGACGCCGTCGAGCTCGGTCTCGTCCGGGTGTCGCTGCGGGGTGGGGACGTGGGCAGCGGGTTCGACGTTCAGGAACGACGCGGTCGACTGCGGCCCCAGCGCGGTGACGCCCGCGCTCGCGGCCAGTGTGACGAGGCGGTTGTTGGTGGCCTCGACCGAACGGGTGGCGTCGTTGGTCTGCGAGGCGTCGTCGACCGCGAGCAGTGCGGCCGCCAAGTGCGCTGCCCCGTCGAATTCACGGATCTCGAAGGACAGTTGGGGCACCCAGGGGACCGGCGACAGCAGTTCACGAACGGCGCCCGGTACATCGTCCGCGGGCTCGATGTGGTGACCGGCCTCCAGGTCGATGTCCGTACCGTCGGGGTCGGTGAGTACGAAGCGGGTGGGACGCAGTTCGCTCGCCGACGGATCGAATCCGAAGATCGCCGGCTTCGTCCGGGGTACCTGCGGCGCGTCGGAACCGGGAGCGCCCGGCAGGGGCCGCGTATCCGAAATATGTTGACGTACGTAGGAAACAGCGCCGACCGTGGAGGATTCGACTGTGGTCGCCGGTGGAAGTTCCGCCGGAACCAGCCCTCGAGCGACCGCCTGCCATTGCCCGGCCATGATCAGCGCGTCGCCGATCTTGTCGTACAAGTACGTCGACAGTGCCTCGGTCATCAGGCGTGAGTCGACGGTGACGGTGTATTCGGTCGGAACCTCGAACTCGTACTGGGCGTCGGTGCTGCGCTGCCAGGCGCTGATGTCACGGGTGGAATTCTGGACGTCGCTGTGCTTGCCGCTGCGGCCGACGGCCCCGGTGAATGCCGGACGATGGCCACGGTCCTTGGTCTCGGTGCCGGTATTCTGGCCGCCGAGTGTGACACTCAGTTGATTGCCTGCCGTTCGACTGGTGGCGACGCTGCTCGCATCCGGTTCGAGCAGGGCATTGCCGTCGGCTCGGATGTGCCGGTGGACGTTGTCCAGAGCGGCGGTGCGGGGTATCTGCTTGCCTTCGATGGTGTCGAGAGTCTGCCCGTCGGGCATGTCCTCGTCGCGCCGCGGGCGGGTGCTGAAGGTGACCCCGACCAGACGCGGGAAAGCTCCACTGCGGTCCACGAAGTGGAAGGTGTGTCGGCCCTCGGATCCGGCACCGGCGAGATTGCGGACGCCGAAACTCGTGGTGTGCTCGTTGATCAGTGGCACCACGCCCGGGTGATAGTTGGCCGATCCGACAATGGTCGCGCCCGGAGCGACCTTCTCCACCAGTTTCGTGGCGGCGTCCTCGAGGGCGCCACGGCCGTCGTCGAAGACGACTTCGGTGACCGAGCCGAAGGACAACTGCGCCTTGGCGGTCTCGGGATCGTCGAGACGTTTACCGACGTAGGCGTCGGGGAGCAGGCGGCGTTCGGTCGGCACCCACTCGTCGTCCTTCTTCACCTGTTCCAGGGGCACGACCGGCGAAGATTCCCCTTCGCTCTCGGCGTGCTGCTCCACGAGTTTCAGGTATTCGGGGTGGTTGTGCAGGTCGTTGTCGGTGAGGAAGAACTCGAACCGCTCGGGGCCGTCGACGATGCGGGTCCGGCTGCTGTAGGGCTTGTCGTGCGACAGGCCGCTGAGCCACAGCAGGCGCTGCGCCGCGCTCCACATGATATTGCGTAGGCCCACCTTCACCGTGACGCGGTAGTGCCCGTCGGCGACGAACCGATACACGTTGTCGCCGTAGTCCGAGGTGACCCGCATGGTGTCGGTCGAGTCGGCGGAGGTGACCTGTTTGCTGGTGGAGTCGTGGCCCTGCCAGCCGCCGCTGGGTCGGAAGCTGTCCTCGGCGCTCTCACCGTAGCTGCCCTGGACGATGACACCGCCACGGTTGCCCTTCTTGGTGGTGGTGCTCGTCGCGGTGGTGTTCGTACCCTCCAGCCAGTGTTCGGTGTCGATCGGCACCGCGCCGCGGAACTCGATGTTGTCGAAATAGCCCCGGATGTCGACGCTGTAATCCGTCCCGGCCACGCTACCGGGGACCTCGCTCTCGAACTTGTAGGAGTCACGGAATATTAGTGGCGCGAAGGAGGTCAGGTGGTGCGGCGACAGTGAAGTGTGCACGACGGACTGGACCGACGAGGCGGCGTTCGCCACCGGGATTCCAAATGCGTTGCGCCACAACCATTTACCTGTCTCGTTGGCGGCATTCACCATCCGATTGCCGACCTCGGACCAGGTCGGCCCCTCGTCGTCCGCGACCGTCTCGTCGTCTTCACGCCAGGTGCCGGGGATCCTCCCGAGGGCGTCTTCTTCCGGTCCGGCTTCGCTGTCGGACAGCAGGAAGGTCGGCGGGTCGCCGAGGTCGACCTCCTCCCAGGCGGAGCGATCCGATTCGTCCATCAAGAAGGTGTCGGGATCGGGCAAGGGAGCTGAGCCCAGGTGTGTGGCGTCGAGGGACGATCCGTCGTCCAGGAATGTGCCGGTCGGTCGGAGGTCGGTGATGTCGACTTCTCCCGACGCGGGCCGCGCCAGTTCTTCCATCTCGAAGGAGTTCGGATCAGGCAGAGGGGTGTCCGTCTCGACCCGTCGGCCCGCCTCCAGGTCGGGCGACCCGGCCCTCTCGGTCCGGGCCTCCCGTGACCCGAACCACGCCGTCACGGCTTTGTACCAGGGGGTCGGTGCGGGCGTATCCGGGCCGACCGGCGTCGAGACCGGCAGTATGTCGCCGGGAGTCGCCGGGAACTCACCGGGTATGGGCCGGTGCGCATCGTCCAGATTCTCGGCGGCCTCGCGTTCGATGTCGCCGATGGCTTCCAGCACGGCCTTTTCCAGGATCTCACCGACGGGGTGCGCGGCGATGACCGCGGACAGCGGCAGTCTGCCGACTCCCTTCTCGATCGATACCTGCGCGGCCAGACCCAGTCGCTCGTCGAACTCGGCGAGTGCGGCGTCGTCGGTGGCCGTTAGGGTGCGCAGGGTCGGTTCGGGCAGCAGCCGGGCGGCGGTGTCGGGATCGTCCGAGGTCAGATAGGTCGGGACGGCGAGGTGGAGGCTGCCCTTGGCCTCGACCGGATCGGGAGCCGTGCCGTGGCTGTAGGCGATCTCCACGAAGTACCGGGTGGGTATTCCGAAAATCTGGAGACCGGGCTGTTCGGCCTTGGGGCCCGGGCTGAAGGTGTAGTTCTCCTCGGCGTGGTTGTGGCCGCTCTCGACCGCCTCGGAGGTGCTGCCCGTCCTGTCGTAGGCGCCGTCGATACTCGACAGCGGTTGGCTGCCGTCGAGGTCGACATCGAGCGGGTTGGTGAACGAGAACCCGGCGCCCGCGTCCCATGCGAACGGCGAATTCTCCGAACGTTCCGAGCTGGTCAGGATGATGCCGGAGTAGTTCATGGTCTGGACGTGCGGCAACATCCACTCGTGGCTGACGCCCTGGTCACGATCGACCCCCGGGGCGAACTTGCCGTCCGGTGTCCCGTAGGCCCGGGCGGCTCGGATGGTGACGCTGATGCGCTCGTTGTCGAACCCGTTGGACTTCTCGAACACGGTACGGGCGCCACCTTGGAGCATCTCGTCGACCGTCCCGAGGCGATTCATCCGGGCCTTGATCTGCGCGAGCTTCTTCGCGTTCTCCAAGCGCTGATTCCGGGTGGCGTCGAAGTCGAGAATCCGCGACTGCTCGCTATCGGGAGGCAGGAAACCCTTGTCGGCGAGGAACGATCCGATCGTGTCGAACAGATCCGGTGGGATGTCGGCATCGAGCGGCGTGGTCATCAGCCCGAGTTGTTGCAGGTCCAGTAGATCTCCGGGCAGATAGCGACGTTGCGTGCCGGTGGGCGCACTGCCGAGCGACGCTTTCGACGGCACCAGCATGTTGATCGGGTAGCGCTTGCCCGGCGCCCCCTCGTTGCCCGCGGAAACTTCGGCCGGCGCCAGCGGGGTACCCGGCGCGGCCTCGACGGCGGGGCCATCGGGACGCACGAACTTGACCCTGATCTCCATATCCGGTGTGGTGTGCAGCAGATTCGCGACCAGTCGAAGCGCACGCGAGGTATAGGCCCTGCCGCCGTAGGCGATGCTCTGGGTGTGCTCGTGCGAGGCGCCGACCCTGATCGGGGTGAGGTTCGCTCCGATCGGCGCGTATCCGGACTTCTTGTCGGCCTTGCCTTTGCCGAGGCCGAACGACACTGCGACAGTAGCGCCGAGCACGTTGGCGATCTTGGTCGCGGCGGCGGTGCGCAGTGCCCGCAGCACGTTGTATTCCAGTCGGGAGGCATTGGGTGTGGTGGTGGGGCCGGTGAGGGTGGCGCCACCACGGAACGCGGCGATCTCCATCTCGAAATATCCCAGCATCTCCCCCGATGCGGTGTACATGGTCGGGGATGCCACCGAACCGCCGTGCATCATCGGGACATTGGCGCGGATGTTGCCACCGAAGAACTCGCGCAGTTGACTCGCGGAGGTCTGGGACATCTCCGCGACCTGGTCGGGGAACGAGGCCATCACGTCGGCGAAAAGCCGGTCGTGGTGCGGGAAGTCGAGCGGACCGTAGAAGGGCAGTCGTTGCACCGACAGATGCGGTTCGCGATTCGCCGGATCGGGTTGGAACGGCAGCGGAACGGTCGCATCGTCGGCCGGGTCGACGACCGGTATTCCGGGACTCTCGTCCAGATACTTCGGGAACCAGGCCACCAAGTCGTCCGGCGCGGGCTCCAGGATGGGCATCCACCCCGTCGCCCTGGGCAGATCCGGCGAGAGCACGCCCTGCACGCCGTCGTCGTTGAGGCGCATCTCCCACAGCATCTCGAAATCGTGCGGGACCGCGGCGGCCTCGGTGCTGCGTTTCTTGATCACCGACTGGATCGTGGCGAGAACCGTGGCGGCCGAAGACATCTGATTGTGCGCGAAATGGGGTCGACCCGTCAGTCCCACCTTGAGGAAGGTGTGATCCATCACGTCCCACAGATGGGTGAGGGTGAGTCCGACCGCACGCAGACTCTGACTGCCCGCGGAGTCACCGGTCTCGAAGAAGCCGAAGGTCCATTTCTGGGTGCTCACCGTCGGGCCGCTGTTGGGCCGGGAAGTATCGCGCGCGCGCAGTTTCAGCCGCAGGAACACCGGATACGGTTTGCCCTGGTACTCCACGCTCAACGGCATTCCCGACTCGCTCAGCAAGCGGTCCATCTCCGCCGTGGTCAGGCGCTGGGTGAGCTTCCGGTTCACGGCCTCACGGAAACTCTCGTCCGGCGCGCCCTCGGGGGAGCCACCCGGTGTCACCTTGTGTACGAGGCTGTCGAGCTTGGCGGCGACCGGGCCGGTCGTCAGGATCCGGTCGACGGAGGTCCGGAACTCGTCGTCGACGTCCAGCGTCGCCACGATGTCCCGGATCTGCTCGACGGCGAGATCCGGATTGTATTCACGCACGTCCGCGAGCCACTGCTGCGCCTCGTGCCTGCCGCCCCGGGTCTCCACAGTGTGGATGACGTGCGTGCGCAGCCAGTCGATCGTTCGTTGCGGAATGTGGTCGATATCGATCAGGTCCTCGGCGCCGCGCCGGTTGGCGCCGAAGTTCTCGACCGCGTGGCTCAGCGGACGCTGACCGATCAGCGTGGTCGCCGACAGGTCGGCCAGGTTTCCGTGCACAGTCAGTGCCGGGTTGCCCTCGGCGTCGTAGAGCACCGCGTGGGTGCCCTCCAGTTCGCGCGGGACACTCGGCGGGAAGGCCCTGGTTGCGGCGTCGGCGGAGTCATGGACCTCGAGGGCGCCGTCGTCGCCGACGCGCAACAGGTAGGCGTGCGCCCCGACGCCGTTGCCGGAGTCGGTGTGACCGCGATAGTCGTCCACCACCAATGCCACCGCGCCCGGCCCGAGCTCGCTCAACTGGGCGGCGATGTCGTCGTGATCACGGAATCGCACCAGCGACGCGCCCGCCAGATCCGCCACGAGGTCAGCGGTGATGCCGATGCTTCGCGCCAGCGATTCGAGCGCCGGCGCGGGTGGTCTCCCCGTGAATTCCGTGAGTTTCCTCAGCGCGACCACGACACAGTTGACAGGCGAAGGGAGGCGGTCCGACGGCTGTTCTCGTGTTCGGGTCGTCGGTAGCACCGTCGATCCGTCGCTGTCCGGGACTCCGTACCGCCCCGCGGAATTCGTGCCGAGGCGCTGGTCGGATTCCGCGACAGCGGACCGATCCGATGCGAAGTCGAGCGTGGCCGAACTCGTGCCGAACGCCGCGCCCAGGTTGTGCGGGCGGACGGTTCGCGACCCGACGTGGACGGTGGTCGCGGTGCC
The DNA here is from genome assembly GCF_000308695.1 of Nocardia takedensis NBRC 100417. Taxonomy (GTDB): domain Bacteria; phylum Actinomycetota; class Actinomycetes; order Mycobacteriales; family Mycobacteriaceae; genus Nocardia; species Nocardia takedensis. The sequence goes on from NZ_BAGG01000247.1 coordinate 12,845, forward strand.
GTTGTGGTGGCTGCCCTCGCCGAAGTCGCGGGCGCCGAGTGATTGCGTGCGCAAGGACGGCAGGCGATCGGGCCGTGGACGAGCCGGCGCGCCGTCATCGGTATTCGAGGTCACACCCACGGAGTGCGCGGAGGTGATCTCGGATACCGATGAAGACTGCGATTCCGGCGTGGTGGGGGCGGCGGACAGCACGGGAGCGCCGTTCTCCCCTGACCTGAACCGCGAACGCATCGAACGCCCGGAACGCGTGAAGAACTCGGCGATGCGGGCCGTCCGGTCGGGCCGTTCCGGGGCGAGTTCGACCTGCCCACCCGCCGGAAGCGGGGTGGCGGGCGAACGTGTGTCGGCGGGGCCTGCGATGGAAGTCCGGATCGTCTCTGCCGAGGCCATGATGTAGCTGATCCGGCCCTCGGGCAGCGAGGTGAGTTCCGTCAGCGGCCGCTCACGGAACTCCTCCGGATCCCAGACCAGGATCTCCTCCGGGGCGAACGCCGCGCCGGAGTCGGCCCGCTCGGGGAACAGCATCGCCAGGGGGGAGCCGCCGTCGAACATCACCACGGCCATCGAGCCGACCCCGAAACCCTCGAACCGAGCCGCGATCTCACTCATTTGTTCGGTGGACGAGGCGTTGCGGGGTCCGGGCGGCGGCACCCAGGAGGTGTCGAACATCCGGGCCAGATCCGTGATCTCCCCCGGGGTGATCAGCGATTCCCGGGTACGCGGCACCCCCATCTCGGTGTCACCCCCGGCCAACAACTGGTTGATGAACTCCACCGAGGGTTCCTCGCCGAACTCCGCGCGCATGTCCCGGAACTCGCGCACCGAATCCGCCAGTGTCACGAGGTAATCGGGATCCGGTTGCCGCAGGGCGTGTTCGATCACCGCCCGATCCCGATCGTTCAGGTCGGCCCGGCCACGCAGGTCTTCCAGATCGGCTCGCGTCAGCAGCGCGGGATCGACGCCGGTCAACGCCGTCAACGCCGTGAAGACGGCGTCGTCGTCGCGCAGACGCTCCTGGTCCGCGGGGGTCCACCGCTCACCCGAGTACGCGGGAGCACTGTTCTCACCGGGAGAATTCGACGGCCGACGACGGATGCGCCGAAGGATCGAAGCGGTGAACCGCGCGATCCTCGCCCGACGCCCCGGCCGGTCCCCCTCGACCCGGATCCCGACTCCCGTGCCCGTCGGATCGCGCCGACCCGAGGCGACCGCCTCCGCCGCGCTCACGCCGGACAGCGCGAACGACACCGCGCCGAAAGGCATTTCCAACCGCAGTCCCGACACGGAGTTCATCAGGGCGCCCGCCGCCACGTCCCACCACATCACACCCTCGGCACTGCCGGGCGCCGCCAGCACGAGCAGTACACGCGCCCTTTCCTCGATCGCGCCGAACTCGACGACGGCGAATGCGCCCAGTGGTAACTGCCGCACCTGCTCCGCGATGGTTCTGAGCGCCGGATAGGGCGCCATCGGCCCGCCGAACCTCCCGTCCCGACGTCTTTCGAGCACGGGTCGCAGCGGCGCACCGGTCCGCGCCTCCAGGATGGTGCGGGCGACGAGGTTGAGCCGCCGCACCTCGCGCCAGTCCGTGTCTGCGCCGATCGGGTCGTCGAGCAGGGCCGGGAGCCGAAACTCACCACCGAGTGTCGATATCGCCGCCGCGGCGGCCTCATAACCGATAACGATCCGTCCGAGTTCCGGCTGCGCCGGTAGCCAGATCGTCGGATCGGTGCGCAGCCTCGGCAACAGATCGCGGGCCGCCGCGCGATATTGCGTTCTGAATCGGGCCGCCTCGATGAGCTGCCCGCGCGAAGCCCCCACCACCGTCAGATCCGTCGCCGCCGCGGCCAGAGCCGGCGAGATCTCGGAGGTGAAACCGGCCAGTCTGGGCATGAACCACCGTGGAGCACCATCTTCCGGAACCACCACGCCCACCGCGTAATCCACCGGGTCGGTCGAATCCGACGCGGGATCGAGTACATTCGCCGGCACCTTCATCTGGACATAACCGACCGCCCCGACCCCGAGCCTGCCCATCCACCCTTGTATCTGCGCGAAAGCCGCCGGACTGGTCGGCGCGTCGAACACGGCATCCGGACGCATTCCGCGGCTGCCCATCCACTCCTCGACCCGGCCCAGATCCGTCGACGGTCGATCGAGCGCCGCCGGACCGACCACCGGACCCGCCACATCCGGCTTCCCCTGGAAATCCGACAGATACGCCCGAACGACCAACGAGAAGTTCCCTTCTCGCCCCGGCTCCCAACTCACCATCCGACGCCACAACGACTCGTACGCCGGTGGCTGCGTCATCGGATCGACCAACTCCGCGACCTCGCCATCGGGCCCGCCCCGCAGCGCTGACAACTCCTCACGCAACCCCGGATCCGGCTCACCGTAACGACCACGATGCGAATCCGCCGAAGGCAACGGCAACGGCACGGTCTCGCCGACGAACGCATCGATGCTGTCGTCCCACGGCGCCGGACCGGCCGTGGTCGCCTCGGTGGGCCAGGTCGGCTCGGCCTGTCCGGTCGTCTCGGCGGGCCAGGTCTGCGTGGCAGGCACGACCATTCGTGGGGGTTGTCCCAGGCCGAGTTCCTCCGCGAGTTCCTCCGGGCTGGGCACGACCTCACCGTCGAGGCGCATCTGATGATCCATCTCACGGCTCGGCGACATCATCGGCCGCGCCGATATCGGCATCCACGTCCGCCCGAAAGCGGCGAGATCCCGGGCAGACCCCGGCTCGACCTGTCCGGACATGTTGTCGAGTACGACATCCGAACCGGCACTCACGTATTCGAGACGCTGCGCACCCGTGAGGGGGATCTCCCGGAGTGTGAGAGTGCGCCCCGACATCGTGTCCCACCACACCGGCTCGGAGACACCCTCCGCCGCCGGGAACGACACCACCCACGGACGACCGTCGAACAGAACCGCCGCGACCCGACCACCGGGCCCCCCCGACCGCACTTCCGCATCGATGACCCGTGGATCCCGCGTCACCTTCACCTCGGTCGGCGGCCCCATCGACGCCTCGGTGAACAGACCCGCCAGATCCGTCAACTGGAACGCTTCGTCCTCGCCCAGGTCGAACTCGTGGCCCTCGGGAACGAACTCCGCACGCCCGGGCACCGCCATCCGCGGCCGGCCGAGGGCGGTCGACACCCCCGCCCGCAACACCTCGAACACCGAATGTTCGCGCCCCGGACCGGCGTCGAACACCAACAACGAGGCGGGGGTCTCTCCACTCGGACCCGGCCGCCCGGGATGCGGATGCGCCTGGAAACCCTTGCCGGCGGCGAGTTTCGGAACCGAACTCGCCAGCCTGATCCGGTGCTTGGCCGCCGCCGCGACCAACTGTCCCGTCGCCGCCGCGAACTCGACCTCCGCCACTCCCGACGCCAACCCCAGATCGGCGATCTCGACAGATATCGATCCCGTCTGCGGATCCACCCACATCGGACCATCCGCACCTGCCGGATACACCAACGCCAGAACGTGACCGCCGTCCGCCAACGGCGTCTTCCCCTCAGCGGCGGACCGCACTTCCCCCGAGTCGGGATCGGTCTTCTCCCACCGCACGCCGACCGCCGCGAACGACCCCGGACCCAGCTGCCTCATCTTCTCGTAGACGGCGTCGAAACGCTGCTCGACCGGTAGGAACGTGCCATCCGGCAGACGACCGACCCGCAACCCGTGCGAACCCAACCAGCGCCGCAACACCGCCAGGTTCCCCGCCCCCGAATCGAGCGGATGGCCGCCCACCTTGCCCGGCGCCAGATCGGGCTTGCCCAGGAAGGTCGACAAGTACGCGTGAACCGCCAACGCGCAGTTGGAGATATGAGTCAACGCCAACGGCCGCGGACCATTGATCGACCGACCCAACAACACGCCGTCGGCCAGTTCGGTATCCGGACTCGCGTAGGCCCGGAACGTGCCGTCCGGCAGGCGCATACCGTCGCGCAGACGTTGCAGGGCCGCGAGATTCACACTGCCGTATGTCTTCTCGAAATGATCCCGCGAAGGAAGCGGAATCAGAGCCAATTCCTCCTGCGACAGGACTGCCGGCTGCCGCTCGGCGGCGGGCATCGCCGAATGCGGGTCGGATCTCGGCTCCGGTGGCGCCTGTTCCTCCGCGTTCGTCTCGGTGTCGGGCTGCCTTTTCGCGCGGGAAGCGGGCGTAGGTCGCGTTTCCGAGTTGACCGTGACCGCGGCGGCGAGGGCGGCGATCGCGATATCGGTGTCCTCGATGCCGTCGGTGTCGGGCTCGGAGTCGCCGGTGGTGCGATTCTGCGCGGGCGCCGAACGGGTCGTCTCCTGTGACACCGGCGTATGCGGGCGGAGCGGAGCCGTGCTCTCGGTGACCCCCGCGTTGAGCGTGAACGCTCGATCAGGGCCGCGTGGCGTCGTGACCGACCCGGCGCGCGGCAACTCGCTCGCGGGCGTGGCGGGTCGCGGTGCAGAGGTGGACTGGGTGGTCGCCTGCTGTTGACTCGCGGGAGAGTGCTGCTGGGCCGCGACCGGTTGCTGTGTCGCGGGGGACTGCTGCTGGGTCACGGACTGCTGGGACCCGACCACCGACTGCTGGGCGGCGGGGACCTGCTGGGCGGCGGGCGATGGCTGCACCGGGGCCGTTTGGCCGGGCAGCGTGGAGCTCACCGACGATTCCCCGATATCCGAATCCGGCTGGGCCTGCGCCGGATCGCGCACCTCACCCAGAGATTCGGTCGCGGTCTGGACACCTACTCGGGCGTCGGTATTCGCGGAGGTCGTGGACGAGTCGGACATATCGACCCCGACCGGGCGGCCATCCACATCGACCCGGGTCTCGACCGGTGCACCCGGAACCGGGGTGGGCTGCTCGACCGAAGTCTCCGACCGGAACACCACATCCGGTGAATCCTCGCTCTCGACAACCGCATCCACCCGTGGCGCACCCGGTGGAGTCGGTCGAGCTTCGACCGACTGATCCTGCGTCGATTCCTGCCCGCTCACCTGCTCGGACCCGACCGGCTGCCCCTCACCGATCTGCGTGGCAGCGGCGGGATGCGAGGGGGCGCTGTCCGGCATACCCGGCTGCTGCTCGATCGAGGACGGCCGCTCCTCCCCCTCCTGCTGACCCTCCTCCTGCTGACCCTCCTGCTGCTGACCGTCCTGCTGCTGACCTTCCTGCTGCTGGCCGCCCTCTTGCTGCTGGGCACCGTCCTGCTGCTGGCCGCCGTCCTGCTGCTGGCCACCCTCCTGCTGTGTGGAGGTGGTCGACTCTGCCGCACCGGCCTGGACGGGTTGACCGGCGGCCGTCGAGTCGGTGGAGGCCACCACCGACTCCACCGGGAACTGTCCGGCAACAGGGTTCGCTCGCGCGCCCAGATCCGTTCCCCCCGAGAACTGCCCACCCGGCACATACGGCGGCGGCGGCTCGACCGCGCCCGGATCCACTCCCGCCACCACACCCCCCGGGAATTTCTCACCCGAATCATAAGGCGGCGGCGGCTCGAACCCGTCCACATCCAACTCCGCGCCCTCCACCCCCAACCCACTCGGTTTCCCCTCACCCCCACCCAATGCCGCCAGGTTCTGCTGCTGCACCTGAAAATTCCGGAACCCACCCACAGCACCGGGAATCGACCCCTGAATGAACCCACCCACAATCCCCTGCGGCTCGAACGCCGACTCGATCGGCGCACCCACCGCCAACGACCCCGCAATAGACCCGAAAACACCACCCACACCATCCGCCACCGCACCCACCACACCACCCTGAAGCGTCTGCCCCCAATAACTGTTGAACGACTCCGCCAACTTCGGATTCCCCGCATACAGGTCATCGAGTTTCTTGCTCAACCACTTCGCCGCCAGATCACCGGCCACCTCACCCACCGCGCCACCCACCGCCGACGCCATGAAATCCTCGGTGTTGAACTCACGCGCCGTACCACCCGCCAATTGGCCCAACTGGATCGCGGCATTGATGATCATCTCCTCCGCCGCACCTTCGGCCGCCGTCCCCACCACCTTCACCACATCCTCCAGCGACGGCGACACCGTAATACCTTTGAACTTGTATCTCTTCGCCGCCGCCACACCCAATTTCGACGCGATCTTCCCGATCGCCGACATCATCGCCTTCTCCATCGCGGCCATCGCCGCACGCGCCGCCGAAATCGCCGCCAACTCATTGGCCGGAGCCGTCGGCGGGAACAACCACGCCATCGCGATCTCGATCACCAACCAGCACAACGTCACGATGATGTTCAACTTCGCCGACTGGATCTGCGTCCCCATATCGAACGCCGCGTCCGACAACTCCTGGCAGTACCCCGCCAACGCCTCCACCGACTGCTCACCCGCCTCGAGCTCCCCGAAGCGCGCCAGCATCTCCTCACCACCCGCACCCGACACATACGCCTGCGCCGTCGCGGCCTTCGCCGCCGACACCTCATCGCGCAACGCCCGCAGCTCCACCGCCGCACCACCCCACGCCCGCGACACCGCGAACGCCTTGTCCTCATCCCCCTTCGGCCACGGCGCACCAGCCACCCAACCCAACCAGTGCAGATCCTCGGGCAGCTCGAGACTCATCGCCCAACGACTCCGACGACGACCGACGCCCCCACCACCGGATACGTCCTGTCGCGCTGCGCACCGCGACCGGACCGCACATCGGCGCGGTCTACGGTCGTTTGCCGGGTCGCGCAGTCGGTCCGCCGGGGCAGACGACGCGCCGAGCGCACCGTGACATCGCCCTCGGTATCCGGAGACAGGCGGCGGGACTCGCGCGCGCCCTCACCCGCCCGGGGACACGAAGTCCCAGCCGAGTACGGCGGCCACTGCGACTCGGGTGGAATCCGGACGCTCAATACTCAACCGCCCTCGCACGTTCGACCAACCCTGTACAGCTCCCCGATCCGGCGAGGTGTCCTTCTGTCGAGCCGGATCGTGCACATCTTTCGACAAACACTACGCCAACACGATGGGAATGCACGGTGTCACAAGTCGATTGCCACGAAGATGCCCCGCGCCGCCCCCCATGATCGGCAGGTCGCGAGCGGACCGACCGAGGGCAGCGAGACCGCCGACGGAGGAACGAAACTCACCTGTCGGGCCAGGCACAACTACTCGGTAGCACGCCGGTCCAGCAACCCCGATCCGGATCGGATGCCCGTAGATGCAGGAGATTTCGCGTGACTCCTGGGAGGTAGCTGTCGATCGCCGAAAGTGGCGGTTGTGAGGTTACATTCTCGTGAATCCGGCGTTGCGGCGACACACTTCTCGCCGCTGCCACATCCCACCCGCTCCGAGGACGTTGCGGAGTGTGGCATCTGAAATCGTCAAACCATCACGGCTGCAACGCATATTGTCAGCAGAGCAGATGCGAGGTACGCGTGTGACGAAGAAGATCAGGATCCTCGCCGAAGTCCCCGCCATGGACCCTCCCGACAGATTCGGCGCACCGGGCGACCATGGGGGCACCGGCCGAAGCTGTCTCGACCGAGTACGAAGTGTGATCGGAGCCCGCCTTGGCGGAAGACTTCCACGAAAGGCCATCATGAGTGAACGCGACGAATCCACACGACGATCACCCCCTGGGTCACCGTAGGCCTGGATATCGAACTGCGGGCAGCGGCCGAGTTCGCCAACGAACGCGGCTACAACTACCTGGCCGAGGAACATCTACTCGCCGCAGTGCTCACCGATCCCCGTTCCTTCCTCGGGTGGGTGTGGCCGGCCGGGGAGGCTTTGACCCTTGAGCAATTGCGGCAGGTCGTGCGCGACAACCTGCCCCCGGTGCAGGCGGCGACCGTCGGCACCGACAAACCGGTCACCGTCACGACGGTGCGCACCGGGCCGGTCGCCGACTAACTCGATGGGAATTCCTGACCGTTCACATCAAAGTAGACAGTTGCGCCGGTCCGGTCACCATTCGCCAATACACCTATGTGGAAGCCAGGACACCCGAGGTCGACGACAGCGGGGCGGTTTTCGGCGAACCCCTCAGGCTGTAGCGAGCCTTCAGCAATCGGTCAGGGTCACCGCGACAGGCCCGCCGTCACGGCAACGCGGCCCTCGGCACAGCGTTGTGCCACTATTCCCGGCGGGCAGTGCCCCGAACATTCCGCTGCCCACCCTGCCGCGCACACTCGCACCGAAATCCTGAGCCGCAGGGCTCAGCGCGCGCCTCGCATTCGGTGAGCAGTTCGCCACCGCCGTAGCTCTGATCGGGCAGGCCGGTCGTGCAGATCAGCCACAGGTCACGACGTCGGGCGTCGTCCGGTATCTACGTGTGATGGTTTCGCGAACCGCCCGCCGACATCGCCCTCTCGAGGTGCGCACCGTCGTGCTGCTGGGATCTCAGGGTGTTCGGATGGTGATGCGCTCGGGGGTGTCAGATGAGGCTGACGACGGTGGCGTCGCTGATGCCGGTGATCTCGGTGGGGTGAAGAAGGTCTTGAGCGTGACGGTGTCGAAGGTGACGACGCGCCCGTAGTGGTCGAGCAGGTTGGTCATCATCTGGGTGGTCCTCGAGCAACACAGTCCCGTCACCTGACTGGCGCGCCTTCCGTGTCGGCGAGCACCTGTGCGGTGTCGTGATGAGCATGGACGACGAAACAATCCTGCGCGCCGAGGTGTACGCCGACGGCGACTGGACCGACGCCGACCACGACCGCCTCGCGGCCCGGCTCACCCACTCCTACGGGCTCGACGAGGACATCAGTGGCTTCGTCGACCGGGCCGCCGCGACCCTCTGATGGCCGGCCCGCTCACCGAGCTGCCGGCGTGCGCCAGGGCTGCCCGGAGAACCTGTTCGAGATCGCGATCATCTCCCTGCTGCTGCAGAACGCCACCATCGCCCGAGGACGGGGGAGTAGTCGTTGATGTCGCCGCGGCTGGGGATGGCGATGGGTTCGCGGGCCAGGCTCAGGGCCGAGTCCTGGTCGGCGGTGGCGGCGGCCAGGGTGTCGGTGGTGATGGCGAGGCTTTCTTGCTGGAGGTCACGTGGTGGTGGTGGCGAGTTCGGTGGTGGTCTGGACCTTACGGCCGGCGGCGTAGAGCGCGGGGTGGTCGATGAGCCGGGCGCCGACCGCGCCGAGTGCGCCGCCTGAGTCGATCCACCGTTCCGCTGCGCCCCACACAGGACCGTGGCTCTCGGTGCCAACTACTGTCCAACGAATGCGTGGCGGATGGAACACACAGGAGCGTTTCGCGCGGATGCTCGCCGAATCTCGGGTGTACCTCGAGTTGGCGGCCCCGGTCGGGTTTCTCGCCATCCATGCCGGGCTGGAGAACGGAACCGGCGACCTGGCGCTGGGGGCGGCCGCGCGGATCGGCGGGTCGGCGCTGTGGGTGAGGCAACAGTCCAACGATCGACGTTTGCATGTCTCCTCGAATGCCTTTCTGCCCGAATACTTCCCGGCGCTGAGCGCGATCCTGGATCATTGCCCCATGATTGTGTCGCTGCACGGCCACGACCGTTCGGCATTCCTGCAGGGGGTCTTCGTCGGTGGTCGTGATCGCGGAGTCGCCGCGGTGATGTCGGACTGTTTGCGCCGCCACTGCCCAGATCTGATAGTCATCGACGACCTGGCCGTCATTCCGCCCGAGCTCGCCGGCCTCGGGCCACAGTGGGGGCACAGTTGGAGATCCCGCACATGCCGGATCCGGATCGACCGTGGTCGATGGCCATGGACCCGAGGATCCACGCACAGTTGCTCGAGGGGATATCCGAGTTCGTCGCCATAGTCGGCGCGGGTCAGCGCGGGAGAGGAGCGTAGGGGTGGGGGTTCAGATCATGGGGGTGCTCAACGTCACCCCTGATTCCTTCTCCGATGGCGGCTTGTACCTCAATCCGAGCAGAGCCATCGCGCGGGCCCGTGAGATGTTGGCTGAGGGCGCCGACATCATCGATGTGGGTGGAGAGTCGACCCGCCCGGGTGCGATGCCGGTACTGCCCGAGCACGAGTGGGAGCGGGTCGCGCCGGTGATCGAGGCACTGGTGGGGGAATGCGTCGTGAGCATCGACACCCGTCACCCGTCGGTCGCGCGAGCCGCCGTCGGAGCAGGTGCGCAGATCGTCAACGATGTCTCCGCCGGCCTCGCCGAGGTCGCTGCCCAGAACAGGGTCGGATGGATCGCCATGCACATGCAACGCAACCCACAGACCATGCAGCTCGACTCGGGGGAGCGTATGGCGATAGATATCGGTGCCCGGGCAGGAATGCGACAACGGCTGATGCGCCCCGACAGCCGGGAAGTTCTCATCGCCCGGCTCGGGGGCTCCGCGGAGGCCACCGACAGCTACACCCGTGTGAACTGTGGCGGATACGGACGAATTCGCAGGTTCAACAGCTTCGGCATCCACTTGCGCTCCACGGTGAATCCGGCACCGCCGAAACCTCACTACCGAGGCCTGGCAGCTCGTCTGCCGTACACAACCCAGGTCTTCCAGCTCGGCGGATGCAACTGGGCATGCTGGTACTGCTTCGTCGACGACGCCCTGTTGGCCGGCGATCCCCAGCGGGGCAAGTTCATGACCGCTGCCGAACTGGTCGATCTGTACCTGGCCGAAGACCCGACCTCCACAGGTACTCGACCTGTCCGGCGGGCAGCCGGACCTCGTCCCCGAGTGGTGCCTGTGGATGATGCGCGAACTCGACGACCGAGGATTACGCGGTCACGTACACGTGGGGATCGACGACAACCTCTCCGGGCGGTGGATCAAACAGCTGCTCACTTCCGAGGACATCGCCTACATGGCCGCGTATCCGAACCATTCCCGGGGCGGGTGCTTCAAGGGATTCGACGAGCACTCCTTCACCGACAACACCGGCGCACCGGCGCCGGGATTCGCTCGCCAATTCGAGGTGATGGCCGATCTGATCGAGATGGGTTTCGACACCTACGCCTACGCCACCTTCACCGGCCGATCGCGCCCAGACCGTGACACCGCGTCCGCGGTCTCGCAGTTCGTCGACCGTCTCCAACGAGTTCACCCACTGCTACCGCTGCGCACCATCCCGCTCGAGGTGCGGCCGTACTCGGCAGTCGGCCAGCGGCTCCCCGAGAGCGAATCCACGCTGTTCTACGACCTGCAATACAAGGCGATCGTGGCGTGGGAACACGAACTCGCCAGCCGTTTCGGTGATCAACAGCAGGTCCCTTACGAAGACATCGCACTGCACTGACCCTGCGCGGATTGACACTGATGGAGAAGAGAGGCCCGTTGTGACAGCACCGGTCCTGATCGAGCTCTACATGCACGGCACACCCGGCCGGCCGCTCACCGCGTATTCGCTTCTCGCGGTCTGGATGCTGAGCCTGCACTCGATCGACTACACCGCCCACGACATCACCATCGACCACCACGCTCTCACCCGAGTACGTACCCTGTCCGGCGTCGAGTACTGGCCTCAGCTCGTCATCGACGGCGAATACATCGGCGGGACCGAAGTACTCACCGAACTCCTGCGGACTCGTCGACTGTCCCGGCGGCAAGCATCATGATCACCCAATCCACGCCCCTGTGGCGCAACCGCGGCATACTGACGGCCCGGCTTGTCGGGGATCGCACCGAGCCCAGCACGACGGCCATCGCCACCGACGCGACCGGTCGGATCTGGTCGGGCCGCCTCGACGGCACGATAACGGTCGAGGGTACTGTTCTCGCCCGGCACACAGGAGACATCGTCACCGCCGTCGCGCCGAGCGCGCACTGTGCCGCTGTGGGGACCCACAGCGGCACGGTCTCCCTGCTCGCGATCGATACCGAATCTCGGGTGCCAGCTCCAGCGGTAGCGCACCAGGGGGCAGTCACCTCCGCCACCTGGATCGGCAATACCCTGTTCACCACCGGATGGGACGGCCAGATTCTGGCTTCGAGCAGCGGGGCCGGTAGCGATGTCGTCCATGTGGGCCGCACTCCCGTGACCGCCGCGACTGCCATCCCTGGTGGACTCGCCGCGGCTTTCGCCGACGGCACCGTCGACATCCTCGCCGCGAACCGTTTTGCACGGCAACAAGACTTTTCACCGCTCGGTCCCCGGCCTGGACGAAGCCGAACACAACTACATCCAATGGATATTCAGCCGACACGCCCGCCGCATCGTCGTGGACTGGGAATCCGAAGCCCGCCTCGCCGTCGCCATCCTGCGCGCCGTACTCGGGCGCTACCGCAACCTTCCCCGCGCACGACGTCTCTTCCACACCCTCATGAGCAACCCGGACTTCGCCCGCATCTGGCGAGCCACCCCCATGCACGTCGCCTACGGACGCGACTACCCGGCCCCCATCCGTGTCCACACACCCCACAGCGACGAACCCCAGCCCTGCCACCTCACGCTCACCGACTACGACGGCTGCGACAACATCGTCGTCGCCTACGGCACCCACAACGCACCCGTGCTCACCGGGTGACCGACTCCGACACCGAGCACCACCCACCCCCGATCAACGAGCCCGCCCTCGACGTCCATCAACTCGAGACGGGCTCGTCGGTGTTCGAGGCAGCCGCAACGATCTGTCCCGTTGTCCTGGAATACATCTGACGGTTGGGTGCATACTCGTCCAGATGTGGGGAACACCGCAGCGCTTGCCGCTGCCGACCGATCTTCGAGGACGAACTCCTCAAGCGCTGTTCGACGCGGTCTGCGGAGACAGCGAAGGCGGCTGGCTCGCCGCAGCCCGTCACGCCACCTGAACCGCGCACCGGAGACCCGCGCGATGACACGCCTGTTGGCGGGATTCATCGGCGAGTCGGGGGGTAAACACAGCCATGTCGATCGCCCCGGGAAGTAAGGAGTCGTTATGTTCGAGCGCATTAGCGAGGCCGGAGACGACATCGCCGACACCGCCCGTGAGATTGTGGGCGAGGCGAAACAGATCACCGGAATCCTCACCGGCGCGACATCGATCTCGAAGATAAGGGCCCGCACTGAAGCACGCGACGCCGCGATCGGGGACTTCCGAGACAACCTGCATGTCGAGCAAACCCACGATGCCGCCAACTCGAACCAGAACACATCACGGTGTTGAGCTGATCCACACCTGCCGCTCGACGGGGCACCGAGAACATCACCGAAGCGGACTGCAGGATCGGCTGAACAGGGGATCGCCAGCACGAGTCGATTTCCTGCCTGAGGGACCCGTCCTCGATCGACAACCACGCGGCCCGGACCCGCCTCGGTCCACCACGACCACCCCGCGCAACACAGCTGCAACGGGTGGCCGAGCACCAGTTCAGGGCCCTCGAATGCCGCAGTCGCACTCCGCCGCACGGCGGTGACATGTCCTGATGCGGTGGCTTCGACACCTGATCCGGTCGGCGGCGGGGATGACGCACACCCACGTGGGAGACCCTCCGTCCACCGCGGTGGACTTCCAGCAATGCATCGACTCGTCCACTGCGGTCGACCCGACAGATTGCCGATCGGTAACCGTCGTGTGAAGCTGGTTTTCCCGAGCTGACATGGACGCTTGACCGATTTACGATCGACACATGACGCGACGATATTTCGTCTGCCGTGGCGCGGCGATTGCTGTGACGATCGCGGCGTTGCTGTACCCCACGTCCCACCCGGCGACGGCTCGTGCGGATCCGGTCTGCGAGTCCGCGGCGCTGGTGCTGTCCGCTTTTCCCGACGAGATGTCGGCAGTGCTCGCGCACGCGGACTACACCCCCTCGCACTACCTGTCGCTCGACGGATACCGTTTCCTCCCGGGATCGATCGGAGACAGGCGTGCGCTGATCGGCATGACCGGCGTGGGCACGGTCAACGCCGAGCGCGCGGCCGCGGCGGCGTTGACCGCGGACACCTGCGGCTCCACGGGACTGGGCATCGATGAGGTGGTCTTCGTCGGCGTCGCGGGCGCGATGGCGCCCGCCCGCATCGGTGACGTGATGGTTCCCGCGTCGTGGTCGTTGGGCCGCTCCGAGAACGGCGGAACACGATTCACCGTCGAGCCCGACCGACTCGATCGCGTGCGGTCACTGAACACGCTCCCACTGGAACGCGTTGCCGGGCTACCGGTCCCATTGCCCTACGAACCGAGCGTCTTCGTCGGCGGCGACGGACTGACCACCGATCCCTACCAGGGCAAGCGATTCGGCTGCCTTCCCGGTGTGGGCGCGACCGTCGGGTGCGCACCCGAGGAGATCATGAGCGCCGAAGTGCTCGCCGAAGACCTGAAGGGACTGACCGAACTCGATCCGGCATTCCTGGCGACCATTCTCGCCCCGGTCGACAGCGGCGCCGGCTACCTCGCCGCCGACCAGGAGTCGGGTGCCGTGGCCGCGGTGGCCGAGCGATTCGGCATCGGTTTCCTCGCTTTCCGCGGCGCGTCGGACGGAGCCGGCGACCCCTTGAATCTGCCGGGCTATCCGGCGACCTTCCTCCTGTACGAGAACCTGGCCGCGCGCAACGCGGCCGCGGTGGCCACGGCCTACCTGGAGCTGCCATGACCGAACTGAGCGAATTCCTACTCCAACTTCCCAAGGCCGAACTCCATCTGCACCTGGAAGGAACCCTGGAACCGGACCTCAAGTTCGCCTTGGCGCGCCGCAATGGGATCAGTCTCGCGCAGACCACAGTCGAGCAGGTGCGCGAGACCTACCGATTCAACGATCTGACCTCGTTCCTGAGCGTCTACTACCCCGCGATGGACGTACTGCGCACCGCACCCGACTTCGCCGACCTGGCCTACCACTACCTGCGGCGTGCCCACCTCCAGGGCGTTCGCTATGTCGAGATGTTCTTCGACCCCCAAGCCCACACCGCGCGCGGAGTGTCCTTCGACGACATCATCCGCGGCTACCGCAGCGGAATCCTCCGCGCCGGACGCGAATTCGGCATCGACGCCGAACTCATCCTGTGCTTTCTGCGCGACCTCGGCGCGGACTACGCGATGGCGACCCTGTCGGCTGCGTTGCCCTACAAGAAGTGGATCATCGGGGTCGGCCTGGACTCCGACGAACGCGGAAACCCCCCGAACAAATTCGCGGAAGTCTTCGCCCGGGCACGAACGGAAGGATTCCTGCTGACCATGCACTGCGACGTCGACCAGCAGGATTCCCTCGAACACATCCGTCAAGTCATCGAGGACATCGGTGTCGACCGCATAGATCACGGCACCAACATCATCGAAAGCCCCGAACTGGTCACAGCGGCGAAACAGCGAGGGCTGGCGCTCACCTGCTGCCCGGTCTCGAATTCCTTCGTCACCGGCGAACCGAAAATCGCCGAACTACTGCACCTGCACGCCGCCGGACTCACCATGACGGTCAACAGCGACGACCCGGCCTACTTCGGCGCCTACGCCGGGGACAACTACATCAGACTCGCGGAGTCCGGCCAGGTCGATCGCGATACCTTGATAAATCTGGCCCGCAACAGCTTTCACGCCGCCTGGTTGACCCCCGGCCGCCGGGAGCGATACCTCGCCGAACTCGACGACCACGTCGCGACCAACAGCTGAGCCGGGAACCGGGGTGAGACAGACCACCAACTGCCTCCTGGAACAAACCCACGCACCGAGTGCCGTTGCGAGGGTTGCGAGTCGGCCAACGCCCGAGTTCGCGCGCCATGCGGCCGGGTGGCCTGTCCCCGGTGATTGAGACCGCTCAGATTTAGAGTCCTGTTTGCCCTGGTGAGGGCTGGAAGGGACACTGAGGA
>NZ_BAGG01000246.1 GCF_000308695.1 Nocardia takedensis NBRC 100417
CGGATGTTCTCCCTCGTCGGTGGTCTTCCGCTGGTTACGATACCCCTAGGGGTATATGAGCAGCCTATTCCGTGATGCGTTCGACACCGAGGACGGGCCGGGCGGCACCCTGTGAGGGTGAGGCGTACGTCGATGGAGGACACCGTGTCGGGCCACCACTGCCGTTCACGGCACAGTCACGACCGCGGTGTCGTGGGCAGGTTTGACACCTCTCCTCCTCTTGGGCGGACTCGAAGGGGGGCGACCGCACCGGGGGAGGAATGGGACAGTCGGTGCCAACCGTTGCTGTCGCGATGGTGCTCGCGCCGAGTCGTGGCGCCGCGCGAGCGAGCCGTCGGTCCCGCAGTCGCCCTCGTTCGCGTGTGGTCGATGACGAGCGTAGTTTTCTGGGGACGGCGAGTGGCTGAAGGGGAGCCGAGATGCGAGAAGAAGTCGAATTCGTCAGTGGCGGAGTGACATTGCGGGGGTGGTTGTTCCGCCCGGCGGAGGTGAGCGGTCGGGTGCCGCTGGTGGTGATGACGCACGGGTTCGCCGGGGTGAAGGAATGGGTGGTTCCGTTCGCCGAGGTCTTCAGCGCGGCGGGACTGGCCTGCCTGGTGTACGACCATCCCGGCTTCGGTTCCTCGGACGGGGAGCCTCGGTTCGAGGTGAATCCGAACGCGCAGATCGAGGGTTATCGGGACGCGATCACCTACGCGCGGTCGCTGGACGGCATCGATCCGGAACGGATCGGCGTGTGGGGGACGAGTTTCTCCGGCGGGCACGTCCTGGTGGTCGCCGCGGTCGATCGTCGGGTGCGTGCGGTGGTGTCGCAGGTGCCGACGACCGACGGGTGGGCCAACCTGCGTTCGCTGGTGCCGACGGTGATGCTGCCGCTGGTGCACGCGGCCATCGCCGCGGATCGCCAGGGCAGACTGGCCGGGGAGGCGCCGCTGACGATCAAAGCGGCCTCGGACGTACCGACCGACATGGTGGCCATGCCCGGCCCGGAGGCGTATCGGTGGCTGATGGACAACGGCCCCCAGGTTCCGGGGTGGCGCAACGAGGTGACGCTGTCGAGTATCGACCATTTCCAGTCGTATGCGCCCGAAGCGTTCGTGCGGCGGGTCTCGCCGACGCCGTTGTTGATGATCGTCGCCGATCAGGACACGTTGACCCCCACCGATATCGCGCTGCGCAGCTATGCCGAGGCGTTGGAACCGAAACGGTTGGTCCTGATATCCGGCCCGCATTTCGTCGTGTACGAAGACGGTTTCGAGCGGGCGGCCGCGGCGGCGTGTGACTTCTTCGTCGAGGTGTTGGGGTGAACAGTCGGGATTGATCGTGAGCGAACGGGTACCCGCCGAGGATGTCGGACAGTATCGAGAACGGGGTCACCGGGTGCGAAGCGGTGGTCGCCGCGGCGGATTATCCGGTGTTCGTGGTCACCACCCGCGCCGGAGACGAACTCGGTGGATGCCTGGTCGGATTCACCAGCCAGGTCAGTATCGATCCGGTGCGCTTTCTGGTCGGATTGTCCAAGACGAACCGCACCTTCGCGATCGCGGCGCGGGCGTCGCGGCTCACCGTGCATCTGCTCGGGTCCGAACAGACGGCGTTGGCAGCGTTGTTCGGTGGTGAAACCGGCGACGATACAGACAAATTCGCCCGCTGCGCGTGGAACCCCGGGCCCGGTGAGGTACCCGTCTTGTCGGAGGCGGCGGGCTGGTTCAGCGGCGCGATCATCCAACGCCACGACTTCGGCGACCACGTGGGAGTGGTCCTGGCGCCCGACAGCGGAACCGCTCGCCCGTCCGCGACTCGGACACTGCGAATGCACGCCGTGCAGGACCTGCGACCCGGACATCAGGCATGAACCTCGGCGACGATGTTCCCCACACGACGCACGGCGTCCCAGCCATCGCGTGCTCCCGCCGGCAACAGGTGACCTCAGCCGACACCCGCGCCGACGGCTCGATCGTCGAGGTGCGGGCCGAACGTACGAGGGGCGGTGACCGTGCGGCGCATCGATGACCTGTCAGCGAACGGAAACGACCTGGACGAGGCGGCGCTGCGGGTTCTGTACGCCTATCCCGAACCGCTGACCACCCCCTGGATCCGCGTCAATTTCGTCTCCAGCGTCGACGGCGCGATGACCGACGGATCCACCGTCGGTGCGCTGGCGACCCCGTCGGACAAGACCGTGTTCACGGTGCTGCGTCACCTCGCCGACGCGATCCTCGTGGGAGCGGGCACCGTCCGCGCGGAGAACTACGGCGGGGCGGGCGGTGACGCTCGAGTCCGGTCGTGGCGCACGGCCCGTGGACTGGCCGCGGTGCCGCCGGTGGTGATCGTGTCGGCCACGGCGCGCATCGAACCGACCGCCCGCGTCGTCGCCGAGGCGAGCAGGAAGCCGATCGTGATCACCTCCTCGGTCGCCGAATCCGACAGGATCGCGGGCTTGCGCGACGCGGGCGTGGAGGTCGTGCGCTGTGCGGGAGATAGCATCGGCGGCACCGATATTCGCGCCGTCCTTGCCGAACGCGGGATGATGCGGGTGTTGTGTGAGGGTGGTCCGGCTTTGCTGGGCCAATTGCTCGACGACGATGTCGTCGACGAGTTGTGTCTGACCACCGCGCCCGTCGCCGTGAGCGGTCCGGCCGGGCGGATCGCGCGCGGACCCGACGCCGTTCGACGCCCGATGCGCCCCGCGCACATCCTCTACGACAGCGAGGACGCCACCGTGCTGACCCGCTGGGTTCGCGATCGCGCCTCGGACCGTTGAGTCGTCACAGAATCTCGAAGCACTACGGCAAGCCCGGCTCTCGGTGTGCGCGGGCTCGCTGAGCCATCACCAATCGGCGCGCCGGTCTGCCCACGCCCTGGCCGCGCTGCTCGGTCAGCCGTTGATCGACGTGCCGGGCAATCATCTGGGCGCGAGCACCGTCCCGGCGGAGTTCGCTCGTGCCGTCGTCCCGCTGCTGCACATCTGACCCCGTCCTCGCGTGGCGGTGTGGGCCGGCCGCGTCACCATCGCGATGCGCGGGGCGGGCCGGTGGTGGCCACAGGGAGTGCGGGTAGTCCCGCACCGCGGACGGCAGGCAGCGCGACCGACCGCGTCCGCGCGGACCGTGCGTTCGTCGACTCGTTCTATCCCGCACCGGATTCGGTATGGCTCAGGGGTGGCTCGTCGGATCGTGCGCCGCGCATCGCGTGGGCGTGCGTATCGAACCGGTCGGGCAGATCGCGTAGCAGCACGGTTTCCTCGTGGCGATGCGGCGGCGTCGTGTCCGTCCGGATCGTCAAGCGGTAGGCGACCACGGCGTAGGGCTGGGTACTGAGCAAACGGCGTGCCGAGTGGTCGACTTCGATGCGGGTGGCCGTCTCGGTGAGGGCGGCGCTGATCTGCTCGCGGGTGCCCAGCAGTCGAACCTCCCACCACGTCGTGCGTTCCGGCAGCCACCAGATCTTCACTCGGGCCTCGCAGCGCGGTCCCTCATCGGCGTCGTTCATGGTTCCCGACATACCCGCCGGGACCGCTCGCAGACAGCTCCGACGCCACCAATTGTGGTGACCACCCCGGAGAACGCAATCTCGACCACGGACCGGCCGGACATGGTGCTACCGCCTAGGTTCGGCGCGTGGTGCGGTGGCGGGTCGGGTTGACGAGTGTGAGCTCGTCGGGGGAGAACGCGAGGGTGTCCGTCGACCCCGAGGGTCGCACCCGCAGGTAGTCGGGTTCGGTAGGGTCCGCGATCGCCACGATCTTGCCGGATCCGCCTTCGCGGAGCCCGACCGCTTCTGCCGTGAACCACACGGTGGGTCTGCGGCCGGCTTCGATTTCCCCCGCGAGTCGCCGGATCTCGTTGTCCGACAACGATCGTGATGCAGTTCGACGAGTGGCCATGAGGTGCTCCCGCGTGACAAGCCAGGGTCGTGCACCTACCAGGATGCCGCAACCTTGCTCTGCGCGCACCGCGAGCAGCGAGTTCAACACTCCGATCCGCCTCGTAACCTCGGGGCGCGACGCGATCCGTGTCGTGCTTCGACGTCTTCGACCGCACCGCGGCGATGTCGATCAGGACTGTGCGGTGCTGTGCCCGTCGACCGCAGTCCCACGGTCCGGCCGACTGGTGCGAGCACGCCATACCGGCGCTGCCCGCTCGCCGAAGCCGTGTCGAGTCCTGCGCGGTGAAATCCACTGTCACCACGCGACGGCGGTCGGCGTGAGATCATAGCTCGTCATCGAAAAACGTTCGCTCGTCGGGTAACCGGCGACTGTTGCGCATCGACGAATGCGTCGAGGTGGGGACGGTTCGCACGTCGCGGCGGATCCCGACGCTCGGAACTGTGGCATTGCCGCTGAACGTCATCGGGCGCACCCCTGGCTCACCTCCGCCGGTGCCCGGTGTCGAACGGCGTGCAGTGGCGTCCAGCTGTTCTGGAGGTCGCGAACCGTCGTTCGATGACCTCGATCGCGAAAGGAAAGATCTCATGACCGACTGGCTCGGGGACTACTACGCTTGCGTCGATTCCCTCCACTTGGACGACTACGTGCAGCGGCACAGCACCGACGCGAGCTTCGTGTTCGGCAGCGACCGCCCTGCGAACGGGCGAGAGGAGATCGCGGCGGCCGCGGGTGAGCTGTTCGCGATCCTGTCGGGATTGCGCCACGAACGTCGGAACGTGTGGTTCGTCGACGAGGGCGACACCGCCCTGGTGGAGGCGATCGTGCACTGCACGACCACGGGCGGCGTCACGATCTCACTGCCGGCGTTCTCCGTGCTGCAACGTGTTCCGGAATCCGGCTTGATCAGTTCGTTGCGCGTGTATTCCGACATGGCGCCGCTGTTCTCCGTGGTCGGCTGACGCCGGGCCAGTATGTTTCGCGAGGGAGGTCGCGGCGGCATCGCGAGGAAGGTCGCGGCGCAGGAGAATGCCCGCCGCGAACGTCTTCGCTGAATCAGCGGGCGGCCAGTTCCGGTCTGTGGGAGGGCGATTCGAGAAAGAGGGTTCACCCTCGCGAATCGACCTCCCACAGGATCGGTGCTGCGGCACCGGCCTCCGGGTTCGGCGCGCCACAGCCCCGGTCCGCACCTCTGGGCGAAGAGAAGTCGTGTCGGGGTCGGATTCGTCGCGTAACCGTCTAGCGGTCTACCTGGGCAAGTAGCCGAAGTATTTCTGCGGCGCCTTCCGCAGGACGTATCGTGGCGAGCTCCCTGGGTGTCTTCCCGCCCCAGCGGCCCGACTGCGGCCCCATCCGCACATCAGCCCGCGCTCCGGCCTGCAACAGGGCTTGGACGCACTCGGATGAACCACGACCTGCTGCCGCGCACAACGGCGGCCACCCATCCGGCAGATCCGGGTTCATGCCATGGTCGAGCAGCAGTCGCACCGTCTCGGCATGGCCCTTGTCCGCGGCCCTCGAAAGAGCCTCCGACTCCGCTTCGATGCCCTGGGCCAGCAGATAAGCGAGGATCTCGGTTCTGCCCCACTCCGCGGCCCAACCGAGAAGGGTACCTCCCGGCGCAGTGGCACTCGCCAGGTCGACACCAGCTTCATGAGCGCGGCGCACCTCGTCGGCGTCGCCGCGAACGACGGCCATGACGAGGTCGAACTCTTCTGCACCGGTCACCACATCAGTATGTCGTGCCCGCTCTTCGATCAGCGCCTTGTCACCTCGGCCCGGCCTGCCATTTCGACACCCGCATCGCCGGCCGCGCCCAGTCGACCCGCCACCCCGATGGCCGGTGGCTGGGCCGTGCCGAACGACGGTTCTGCCGGTGCTATGACGAGGTCGGGTCGGTGACGATCGTTCCCGCGGTGCGGAGTTCGGCGATGGCGTCGTCGGTGAGGCCGAGATGGTCGCGCAGGATCTCGACCGTGTTCGCGCCGAGGCCGGGGGCGGGGGTGGCGGGGTGGTGCGTGCCGTTCACCGCGATGGGTGAGCTCGGGGCCAAGTGGTCGCCGAGTTCGGGTTGGTCGAGCATCGTGAACAGAGGGTTGGCGGTGACGCGGGGGTCGGTGGTGAGTTCGGCGAAGCTGCGGTAGCGGTCCCACAGCACCGAGGTGCCCGCCAACGCGTCGGCGACTTCGGCGGCCGAGCGCTCGCGGAACCAGGTGGCGAACAGAGCGGTGAGCAGGTCGCGGTGGCGGAATCGTTCGCCCTCGTCGGCGAAGTCGACGCCGAGCGCTTCGGCGAGAGCCGTCACCGCCGAGTCCGTTCCGGTGATCCGGGCCAAGTCGCGGAAGTGTCTGGTCGTCAGGGTGACCAGCATGAAGCGGGCCCCGTCGGCGGTGGTGAAGTCCTGGCCGTACTGGCCGTAGATGGCATTGCCGAGGCGGGGACGGTCGCGGCCGGTCAACGCGGCCTCGGCGAGGAAGCCGAGGTTGCCCGCGGTGGCGAGCGCGACATCGTCGAGCGGGAGCACGATCCGGCTGCCCGCGCCGCTCGCCTCGCGGTGGCGCACGGCCGCGGTGATCGCCAGCGCGGCGTAGAGTCCGCACGCGACATCCCAGACCGGCACTACGTGGTTGACCGGGCCCGCCCACTCGGGCGGCCCGGTGACCAGCGGGAATCCGGTGGCGGCGTTGACGGTGTAGTCCACGGCGTTGGCACCGTCGGCCCGGCCGGGGATCTCGAGGTGGATCAGGTCGGGTCGGCGTTCGGCCAGCGCCGGGTAGCCGTGCCAGTCGCGTCCGACCGCGTTGGTGAGCAGGATGCCGTCGCCCTCTACGACCAGTCGCGCGACCAGTTCCCGACCTTCCGACGCCCGCAGATCGGCGACCACCGACCGCTTGCCCTTGTTGAGGCCTGCCCAGTAGATGCTCGCGCCCCCGTCGGTGAGCGGCCACCGGTGGCGGTCGGCGGCCCCGCCGATCGGGTCGACGCGGATGACCTCCGCGCCGAGTTGGGCCAAGGTCATGCCCGCCAGCGGCGCGGCGACGAAACTGGAGATCTCCACGATTCGCAGTCCGGCCAGCGGTCGTGTCGCGGAGGCCGATTCGGAGGTCACAGCACCACCACCGTGAGGGTTTCGGCGACCAGCGCGGGTTTGCCGCCGCCGTCGGTGTCGATCACCCAGCGGACGGTCAACAACCCGCGCCCGTCCTGGACCGTCAGCGCCGAAGGCGTCGCGCTCGCGCGCACGGCGCTGCCGACCCGCACCGCCGAGGGGAAGCGAACCTTGTTGCTGCCGTAATTGATCCGCGCGCTGCCGAAGTCGAGGGCGAACAGGTCGCGGCCCAGGTACGGGATCATCGACAGCGTCAGGTAGCCGTGGGTGACGGTCGCGCCGTAGGGGCCCGCCGCGGCGCGTTCGGGGTCGACGTGGATCCACTGGTCGTCGCCGGTGCAGTCGGCGAAGGCGTCGACCCGCGACTGGTCGATGACGACCCACGGTCCGGGGCCGACGGTTTCGCCGAGCGCCGAGGACAGGTCCTCGACCGAGGTGAAGGTTCGGATCGGCACGCTCACACCACCCTTTCGAACAGGGCGGCCAGACCTTGTCCGCCGCCGAGGCACATCGTCTCGAGACCGTAGCGGAGGTCGCGGTGTTTCATCTCGCGCGCCAGGGTGGCCGGCATCCGCACGCCGGTGGCTCCCACCGGATGGCCGAGGTAGATGCCCGAGCCGTGGACGTTGACCCGCTCGAGGTCGGCCTCGCCGAATTTCCACTCGCGCAGCACCATGATGTCGGGCCGCACGCCCGCCACACCCCAGGACCGCAGGCGCACCAGCGGTTCGAGGCCGAGTTCGTCGGCCTTGGCGCGGGTGGTGACCAGGCACATCGCGGCGGCGTCGTTCTGTCCGCTGGAATTGCCCGCCGTCACCGTGGATTCCGGATCGATCTTCGCCCGCACGGGCCGCCAGTGGCGAGGACTCCGCCGTAGCGGCCGATCGGCGTGCGGACGGGTTCACAGATCACTGCTTCGCGCATGATCGGGCCTCCGGGGAAATTCGGCGTTCAGGACGGTGTGTTCGACGGTGTGGTCGGGCCCGGAAAGGACCGCGAGTCCGAATCCGTCCTCGGTGTGTCCGCGTCGGCGCAGGCGCGCCGGTTCGGCGCAGAACAGTGGCGCGAGGTTGCGGTGGCGCAACCGCGCAGGGGCGACGTCGGGCCGTTCGCGACGCAGGGTCTCGGCCAGCGCGATGGTCATCAGCGGCCCGTGCACGACGAGGCCGGGATAGCCCTCGACGCCCGTCGCGTACGGCCAGTCGTAGTGGATGCGATGCGGATTGGCGGTGGCCGCGCTGAAGCGCGCGAGCACGGTGGGATCGGTGCGCAGTTCCCAGTCCCATTCCGCGATTCGGCGCAACGGGGCGCCGACAGGGGCGACGACCGGAGGCGTCGGCGCGACCGCGGGAACCGCACCGGCCTCGCGGTAGACGATGTCCTGGCGTTCCACCACTGCGAGTTCGCCCGCCTCGGTGGTCAGCCGGATCTCCACCACGACCACCACCAGCGACCCGCTGCGCCCGGTCTTGGGTGTCGCCGAGAGCACGGTGGCCTCGCGTCGCACCGTCGACCCGACGTGGATCGGCGCGTGGAAGGCGACCTCGCCGCCCGCGAACATCCGCCGCGGCAACTCGGTCGGCGGCAGGAACGACCCGCGCGCCGGATGGCCGTCCGACCCGAGGTCGCGGGAGGCGGGCCAGCGGGCCAGCGCGGCCCAGTGCCACAGCGGCGGCAGCGGATCACCGGGCCCGGCGGGCGGTGCACCGGAATCGAGCACCGCGCTCAGTGCCGCCACCGGCGTCGGATCGACGAGTTCGGCGCTGACGACGGTGTGGGCGCGCCATCGGCTCACATGAACCGCCCGCCGGTGACTTCCAGCGTCGTGCCGGTCAGATAGGAGGACAGGTCCGAGGCCAGGAACAGCGCCACGCCCGCGACCTCCTTCGGTTCGCCGGCGCGCCCGAGCGGGATCTCGGCTATCTTCTGCTCCCAGACCCGTTCGGGCATGGCCTCGGTCATGGCCGTGCGGATCAGTCCGGGCTGGATCGCGTTGACCCGCACGTCGAAACGCGCGACCTCCTTGGCGGCGGCTTTGGTCAGCCCGATGATGCCCGCCTTCGCCGCCGAGTAGTTGGTCTGCCCGGCCATCCCGACCTTTCCCGAGAGCGAGGAGATGTTGACGATGCTGCCGCGTCCGCGTTCGCGCATGATCGCGGCGGCCAGGCGCGTGCCGTTCCAGGTGCCATTCAGGTGCACGGAGACGACCTGGTCGAAATCCTGCTCGGTCATGGTCCGCATGGTGGCGTCGCGGGTGATGCCCGCGTTGTTGACCATGACGTCGACCGCGCCGAATTCGGTGAGCGCGGTGTCGAGCAGCGCGCCGACCTGCTCGGCGCTGGTCACGTCGCAGCGCACCGCGCGCATGGTCGCGGACTCCGGCGAGGCGGGCAGGGCCGCGGGGTCCAGATCGCCCACGACCACGTGCGCGCCTTCCTGGACGAAGCGCGTGGCGATGGCCAGGCCGATGCCCTTGGCTGCGCCGGTGACGACCGCGACCCGGCCTTGGAGAAGTGACATGGGGAGTGTTCCTTCGGTCAGTACTGGGTCGAGCCGAGGTCGATCGAGATCTGGGCGGCGGTGATGTAGCGGGACTCCGCGCTCGCCAGCCAACTGACGGCCGCCGCGACGTCCTCGGCCTCGGCCACCCAGGCGGGCAGGAAGGGCGTGATCATCTGCGCGAGCGGGGGATTGGTCTCGGCGGCGCGGCCCAGCGCGGCCACCATGTCGCCGCTGCCCATCGGGGTGTTCACCGCGCCGGGATGCACGCTGTTGACGCGGATCTCGTGTTTGCCGAGTTCGGCCGCCAAGCCGCGCGCCATTCCGGTGACCGCGTGTTTGCTGGCCGTGTAGTGCACCATGAACGGCTGCATCTTCACCCCGGCCGCGGAGCCGATGAGGATGATCGAGCCGCCGCGGCCGCCGTCGATGATGTGCTGTGCGCCCGCCACGACGGTGTTCCAGGTGCCGGTGACGTTGACGTCGATGACGTCGCGGAACGACTCGGGGGTGATCGCGTCCCAGACCTCGGGGATGCAGATGCCCGCGTTGGCGACGATGATGTCCAGCCGGCCCAACTCGCGCACGCCCGCGTCGACCGCCGCGCGCAGTCCGTCGAGGTCGCGGGTGTCGACGGTGGCCGCGATGATCCGGCGACCGGTCGTCTCGACCAGGCGGACCGTCTCCGCGAGATCCTCCGGGGTCGCCGAGTCATAGGGCACCGCGGCGGGCAGCGGTCCGGCGAGGTCGACGGCGATGATGTCGGCTCCTTCACCGGCCAGCCGCACCGCGTGGGCGCGGCCCTGGCCGCGGGCCGCGCCGGTGACGAAGGCGACCTTGTCGGTGTGTCGTGCGCTCACGTGCTCTCCTGAGGATGTCATGCCCGGGCCGCCCGTTCGGCGTTGCGGACCAGTCCGCCGCCGATGATCAGCCGCTGGATCTCGCTGGTGCCCTCGTACAGTCGCAGCAGTCGCACGTCGCGGTAGATCCGTTCCACCGCGACGCCGCGCATGTATCCGGTGCCGCCGTGCACTTGGACGGCCGAATCGGCGACCCGGCCCGCCATCTCCGTGCAGAACAGTTTCGCCGCCGACGGGGCGATCCGGCGGTCCTCGCCCGCGACCCAGGCGCGGGCGGTCTCGCGCACCAGCGCGCGGCCCGCCAGGACCTCGGTCTGCATATCGGCCAGATGCGCCTGCACCAACTGGAATCGGCCGATGGGCGTGCCGCCCTGGGTGGCGGTGGCCGCGTAGGCGACGGATTCGTCGAGGGCGCGCTGCGCGGCCCCCACCGCGAGCGCGGCGATGTGGACCCGTCCGCGCGCCAGGGAGATCATCGCGGCCCGGTAGCCGATGTCCTCGTCGCCGCCGACGAGCGCGTCCGCGCCGACCCGCGCGTCACGGAAGTGGACCTCGGCGGTCCACGCGCCTTCCTGCCCCATCTTGCGATCCTTCGGGCCGACCTCGACGCCCGGGGAATCGGCGGGCACCAGGAACACCGAGATCCCGGGGCCGTGCTCGTCGGCCGGGCGGGTGCGGGCGAAGACCACGAACAGGTCCGCGACCGGCGCGTTGGTGATGAAGCGCTTCTCGCCGTCGATGACCCAGTCCGTCCCGGAGCGCGCGGCCTTGGGGCGCAGCGCGGCGGGGTCGGAGCCCGCGCCCGATTCGGTGAGGGCGAAGGAGGCCACCACCCGACCGGAGGCGATACGCTCGAGCCACCGGCTCCGCTGGTCCTCGGTGCCGAAACCGACCAGCACCTGGCCCGCGATGCCGTTGTTGGTGCCGAACAGCGAGCGCAGCGCCAGGGTGGTGTAGCCGAGCTCCATCGCCAGTTCGACGTCCTGGGCGAGGTCGAGTCCGAGACCGCCCCACCGCTGCGGGATGGCGTAGCCGTAGAGGCCCATGGCCTTGGCCCGTGCGACGATCTCGTCGGGAATCCGGTCGAGCTCGGCGATCTCGACCTCGCGCCCGACCACGACGCGACGAACGAAATCCCTTGTCTGGGCGAGTATTTCGCGGAAGCCCGCCGCGTCGACCGTTTCGTCCGTCTCCGGCGCGCTCGTCATGACCGGTCTCCTTTTCTCCGGCGATCGGTCGCCGATGTGCTGGTCGGGTCGTGCGGCGCCGGGCCCGCTACGCCCGACCCCGCGCTGCGGACGGTGAAAATCACTGTATTGACCACGGTATGCTTCCGTAATTGTTTCGGGACACAGAGCGGGCTGTGTCACTGTCATCGGTCCCGTGCGCCCGAGAGCGCGTCGACCGTCCGGCCGTCGCGCTCTCGGGCGCACGGGCAACCCGACGAGTCGATCTTGCCCGTGGAGCCGCGCGGCACCGCGTCCTCGGAGTCCAGCAGCAGCCACACGGTCGGGACCTTGAACGCGCTGAGCCCCGCCGCTGCGGTAGACGCCGCCGGGGGTGAGCAGTTCCTCCCGGTTGCGCCCGCAGATGCCGCGCAGGATGTGCGGGCCGCGCAGTTCGATCTTCCCGACCGATCCGGTGGGCGCGGGTGTGCCGTCGGCGGGGTTGGTGATGCGCACGCGCATGCGGTCAAAGGGCCGCCCGCAACTGCCGAACGCCGATTCGGGCATATCGGTGTCGGCGGGGTACCCGCAGTACGGGCCGAAGGATTCGGTCATGCCGAACAGGTTCGCGCGGGCGCCTGGCCGGGCGCGCAGCGCGGCGGCAGCAGGGCCCCCCAGGCTGCCGGGTCGCAGCGCGGACAGGTCGGCGAGCGCCGTCTCCGCCTCGCGCGCCAGCGCTTCGGCTTGGTCGGGCCATCCGTGGAACAGGGTCACCCGTTCCCGGCCTTTGCCGTGGCGGCGGCGTTCTCCGCGCCCGACGACGCGGAGTTCCGGCGCGGCAACACGCGCATGCGGACGCGGATCGCCTGGCACCTGGGCCAGGCGATGGCGCCGGCGGCGATCATTCATTGGAAGTGGGCGGCACCGCGTCCTTCGGCGTCCTCGACCGCTACCGGCACACGGCGCGCACGCAATCGGTCGCGGTGGGCGGCGGCGCGATGATCGTTGCGGCTACCGAATTCCCACACCGGATGAGCGCGGAGTCCCCGGGCTGATCCCGCCGCGCGAAGGGCTCGCGGTGCGAGCCGGTCCCGGGCCCGTCCCGTCGGGACAGCCGGGAGCCGTGCGGTCAGCGGGTGGCTTTGGCTTTCCGTGCGGTGGCCTTGCGCGGCGCCGTCTTCTTCGCGGGGGTGGCCTTTCCCGACGCGGCGGTTGTGGACTTGCTCGCGGCGGCCGTCTTTTTCGCCGGTGCGGCCTTACCCGCCGCCCCGGTCTTGCGTGCGGACTCGGTCGCCTTCGAGGCGGTGGACTTCTTCGCCGCCGGGGCCGACGCGGCGGTGTCGTTCGCGAGGCTCGTGCTCGCCGCCGACGCCTTGCCCGCCGCCGTGGAGTCGCGGGTCGCGGCCGACCGGCGGGACTGCGTGGTCTTCGCGGACCGGCGTGGCGCCGGTGGGGTCCGTTCGGTGATCAGGCCGGCGGCGTGGTCGAGGATACAGCGTAGACCGTACTCGAAGTTTTCCTCTTCCGGCGCAACGGATTTGCGTCCCTTGGCCATCGCGCCCGCCAGCAGCGGAGTGGTCGTGGCGTCGATCGCGATACCGTCGTAGTTGGCGCCCGTGTCGCCGCGCTGTTCCTTGTTCTTGTCGTAGAGCCGCTGGAGCACGACCGAACCGCGGATGTGCAGGTTGATCGCGGAGTAGGTGTCGACGGCGTCGTCGACCGACATGCCCGCCTCCACCAGACTCGCCACGGCGTGCTCCATCTGGCGCGCCCCCCTCTGCGCGGCCTGCGGGCTCAGCGCCGAGCGGATGAGGATCAGGTCGCACAGGATGTGGTTGCCGAGGAAGACCTGACGCATGGTGCGCGCGTGGTCGGTGAGCGATGCACGCCAGTCCGCGGCCTCTACGAACGGCGTGGCTAAGGCGTACTGGCTCAACGCGCGATCGGTCATCGCGTCGAGCAGATCGTCCTTCTTGCGGAAGTACCAGTAGATGCTCGTGACGCCGACGTCGAGATGTTTGCCGAGCAGGGGCATGCTCAGGCCGTCCAGCGACACCTGGTCGGCGAGCTCGAACGCCCCCTCGATGATGTCGTCCGGGTTGAGCGAACCACGTTCGCGCCGCGGGCGTTTGGTGGCGACTTCGCGGTTGGCCATTGCCGTTCCCACTTTCGTCCTCGGAGTCCTCGGGCCGTCGATCGTGTTCCGTTTCGGTCCCGCACGGCTCGAATCGGCCCTTCCGCGCGACCGGGCCGAAACCGGCACGGTAGACAATACTACCGGTACTACAGTTACCGGACTCGAGGCTCGGATCAGGCCACGAGTCCGTGGATCGCCCGCAGCCAGACGACGATCAGCGTGTCGATCCGTCGTGCGTCCTGCGGCGCATCGACGTCCTTGTTCGAGCGCCCGTTCGTTCAATTCGACCAGAAGCGCCGCCAGGACAGTGCTGTCAGATCCGGGCGGCACCTCGGCGTCGATCAGCCGCGCCGGCGGAGTGACGAAAGCGGTCCGAGTCCGATCCCACAGCTCG
The DNA here is from genome assembly GCF_000308695.1 of Nocardia takedensis NBRC 100417. GTDB lineage: Bacteria > Actinomycetota > Actinomycetes > Mycobacteriales > Mycobacteriaceae > Nocardia > Nocardia takedensis. Next base: position 14,052 of record NZ_BAGG01000246.1, read on the forward strand.
CGCACCGCTGGACCGGACCGCGGTCGCAGCCCATGACCGTACGGCGGTGCTTACGCGCCACACGCATGGACCACCACGGCGCGGCGACACCACGTCGGTTCACGTCCGGCCTGTGACCATTCGACAGCGGACGACGCCGCGCACGGCCGCGGCGGTCGCGAATCCGTTGTGGGTTTCAGCCCCTGGTGAGGAAGCGGATGAGGTGGTGGGCGACGGCGGTCATGCCCGCGAGGGTGGGGTGGTAGGCGGTGACGTCGGGATTGTCGCCGTAGCCGTGGACCCACGGGACGGGCGTGCAGATCGTGTGGTTCTCCGCTCCGGGGACGCGAACGGCGTCCGCTCCGGTGGCGTCGGCGGCGGCGCGGGTGGCCGCGAGGAGACCGGCGTAGATGTGCCGGTGGTGGACCGCGTCGCGGACGGTCAGTGGGATGTCGTGGCGCAGGGGGCCCGAGGCGGGCAGAATCGGCAGGTATTCGACCAGCAGCACCCGCGCGTGCGGGGCCTCGGCGCGCACGCGGCGCACGATCTCGGTGATCGACCGCTCGACGGCGGCGAATTCGGCGGCGGTGCGGAAGGCGTCGACACCGCCCGCGACCCGGTCCTCGGGCGGTCGAGCGCGTCCGCTCGTGACCAGCCGCCCGCGACTCCGTGCGAGCAGGCCGCCGATCATCCCGAGGTCGTTGCCGCCGATGGTGACGGTGACGAGCCGTGTCTCGGCGGTGACCGCCCGGAGTTGGGGTGGCACGACGGTGCCGCAAGGTAATCGTTGCGGACGGTCGATGACCTCGGCGGTGGTCGCTCCGGCGCTGGAGACGTCGACGAGGTCGAGTTCGAGGGCCGCGGCGAGTTGGTGCGGGTAGTTGCGGCCCGACCGCCCGCAGCCGACGTCGCTGACCGGGAGGATGCCGGGACCGGCCGCGTACGAACTCCCCAGCGCGACATAGCGCGTGCCGCGCAGCTCGCGGGCATTCGAGACGCGCGCCGACCCTTCCCCGCGCCCGGCTGTCAGTCGCGGTGTGGCAGATCGGTATAAGGCCATCTACTCGAACTTCCCAGACGAACCGACTCGGTGGCACAAACGTGACCAGATCCACACTGGGTCGCCCCGGTCGGAGTGAGGGCCGAGATCCGCGTCGATCGGGTGAGGGTCCGATCCTGATCCGCCCGGTAGCGACGGACCGAGCGGGTGAGTGCTGTCGCCGAGTCAGCGAAGGCGGTTCGGTAGGTGATGCCGCACTGGCGCAACGCATTTCATGAAGTTGCGGCGGAACCGGCGTCGGCCGAAGCTGGTCGTGCGTGGCCGTTCCGCTGAATGCGCGGCATGTGCTTCGGGCTGCCTAGCTGCGGTACGGTCGGCAAGTCGCCGACTTGGTGAGTCGCTACGATAACGACGGGAGCGCACCCGCGTAGGCGGTAGCCGCCCGTCATCCGCAACCCAAACCAGGACAGACGTAGTGAAGGTTTTCGACGTTTTCGCGCTCGGGAACCGCAGGTGAACTGTCGGCCCCGTCCACGCGGGGATGGTTCCGCCGGGCTGCTGCCTTCGTTCGGCACGGCCGGTGACGGCCTGGACAACGCGATGATGGAATCGTTCTGGTCCTTCACGGGAGATCGAGCTCCTCGACCGCAAGAAGTGGAAGACCCGCCTCGAACTGGCGAACGCGATCTTCGACTACATCGAGATCTTCTACAACCGCCAACGCCGCCACTCCGCCCTCGGCTACCGCACCCCGATCGAGTACGAACTACTCTCCGAGAACACACCCATCACCGCTGCCAGTTAGCCACCACGACTGGAACCCAACAGGTGGGGCAGGTCACACCGTCACCTATCCGTGCAGCAGCCCCCCCACCGCCCTGATACCGGTGTCGGTCGCGAACGGAGCTTGCCGCGTGACTTCCCCGATCGTGCGGCATCGTGAGTTCTCTTGGCATGCAGCTCAGTTCGAGCGATCGGCGACCTCGCCTGCGGCCTTCCGGAAGTGCGCGTCGGCGTGTTCCACGTCGGTGGCGGGGTCGATTACCCGCAGGCGCAGTCGCCGGTTGTCCAGGCCGAAGACGTACATGACGCCGGTCGGTTGACCGTCGAGCGCCCCCTCGACGTCGATGCCGTCGGGCGGGTCGATACCCCGCTGCGACAGGCTCAGTGAATTCCAGTCGAAGGTGATGCGTGTGGTCGCGCCGAGTCGGGGCGTGAGGACGGTGATCAGATCGTGCAATTCGGTGGTGAGGTTGTCGGTGCGCGGCCACCAGGCGCCGTCGATGTCCTCGGGCGGCTCGTCACGGTCGCGCAGCAGCAGGCGCGGGGTCCGGGTGGGGGCCTCGAAGGGCTGTCGGCCGCTCAGCGAGCTGGACGAACTGTCGGTCATGTCGAATCCCTCTCGGAATCAGGCGATTTCGCGGCGGGCCGGTTATCGCGGTAGGGGGCCGGCCGCGAGCAGCGGCCGCCTTCGTCGTTCCACCGTTCCAGCGCCGCGGCATCGGAGCGGCGGTCGCGGGTCTCGGTGGCGGTCGGTGGTGTGTGCGGCGTCATCATGACGCTCCTGACCGGGACCGGCTTCGGGTCCCTGTTCGACCGTCGCGGTGACGACGAGAGCCTGCGATGGTCTCGTTCGAAGCGTCCCCGACGTCCCCTCAGCCTACGCCGCGCCGGCACCGATGCGATCCGCGCGCACGCCCGGCAAACGGCTGCCGATCGGCGAATCCGATCGACCCGCGGGCTCGACACCGAGCGGTACCAGGCGTTGACTGGAGTTCACCACCCCTGTTTCCAGGCCCTCGGAGGCCGTCATGCTCATCATTCTCGGACTGATAGTTCTGTTGGTCGCCGTGATCGTCGCGGTGGCCGGAGTATTAAGCAACGCTGGGGCAACCCATGCGCTGACCGGAGACTTCTCCGTATTCGGATATCACGTGACCGGATCGACGGGCACGCTGTTCCTCTACGGGATCATCGTCGGCGCGGTCGCGATGCTCGGGCTGAGCCTGCTGCTGGCCGGTGCTCGGCGGACTTCGCGCCGCGGCCGGATGGCTCGCCGCGAACTGAGACGTCGCGAGGAGAACATCTACGCGACGGACGACGTCCGGCCCGTCGCGCCCGTGGCCCAGCGGTCGCGCACATGGCGGCATCCGTTCGGTGGAAATCCCTCGGTGGGACAGCCCACAGTCACACACTGAACGGCTTCCGGTCGGCCTCCGCGAGGCCTGTCCCGGAGTAGGCTCGAACGTATCCGGCGGCATCACGCGCGCTGACCATCCGAGGTCGCGCCGTCCCCGGATTCGATATCGGGCCATTTGCGACAGGCTCGCGACAGGAGCGTCCGATGACGCGACCACCGACTTCAGCCCCCGTGCTCCACCTCTACCTCGACCCGAGTGGTTACATCGACGCGACCTGGTGGCCGCGTTCGAGCGATCTCGCCGCCGAACTGCCGGACCTGGTCACCGCCTTGCGGCTGCGGGCGGGACCGATCTGGCGGGTCGTGTACGACCCGAACCTCTGGTCACCCGCGCCGAGTCATCTCGAATTGGACGACCAGAGGATCCGCCTCGACCCCTACCCGTTCGAGCTGTTCGGGACCGTGTACGTGTGCGGACTCAACGGCACCGTGATCGTGGTAGAGGCCATTCCGTGCGAGAACGACCCGGCGGAAGCGGCTGAAACCGACCGGCCCATCACCAATCACGCCGCGATGGGCAGCGGCTTCCGGGAGATCGCGCGCTAGACGATCCGGCCGTCCGCGTGTTGCGCAGTGGCCCGCACGCGATCGGTGAGCACCGTGTCCGGCGCGATCACGCCGGTGACCAACTGCCGGGCGATCTCCGACAACCGCGCGCCGCGTCGACGGCCGTAGCCGCGCAGGGCCTGGAACGCGTCGTCCATTTCGAGTTCGCCCGCGTGCGCGAGCACCCCTTTGGCCTGCTCGATCATGATGCGGTTGGTCAGCGCGACCTGCAGTTGTTCGGTCAGCACCTCGCCGCGGTGGATGGCGCGCTCCTGGAGGATGCCGATCGTCGCGGTGTGGGCGGAGGGCCTGGGCGGCACGCAGATCCGGCGCGGCCATCTCACCTGGGTCGCGGCCGAACAGGTTCAGCGCCCCGATGGTCTCGCGGCGCAGTCGCATGGGTATGGCGTGCACGGAGGCGAAACCCTCTTCGAGGGCGCGGGGGACGAACAGCGGCCACCGGTCGATCTCGACGGTGAGGTCGGGGATGCGCACCGATTGCCCGGAATGCACGCAGTCCCAGCACGGACCCTCGTTGGTCTGGAGTTGGAAGAGTTCGAGCATCCGCGTCCGCTCGGTCGAGGAGGCGAGCACCTGCAAGCTGCCCCGCTGATAGGACAACACGATTCCGGCCGCGGCCGCCCCGAGCAGCTGGACCGAATAGGCCACCAACTCGTGCAGGACCTCGACCACGTCGTAGTCGTCGATCAGGGTGTCCGCCATCTGCACGAAAGCCTCCACCAGCCTGGCTTCGCGTACTCCGGACGCTTCGGGCATCTGGGCTCCTTCCCCCTGTCGAGCCTAATGCTCGGGCCGTGTCGGTGGCTCGCCCTGTGGTGAGACGTGTGGTTTTCTCGGGGTGACCGCGTCGACAACGCGCAGGGCCACGGCGACGTCGGTGACGGAGAGCCACCCCGGTTTCGCGCTGCAGAATCCGAGGACCCTATTGGCGGTCGCGCCGTTGACCAGCGGGAAGGCGAAGATCGCCGCGACCGTTCGTCGCGCAGGGCCGCTCGGATGTCATCGACCGTGTCGTCCCCGGTCATCGAACCGCACCGTCCGAGGCGACGAGCGGATCGTTTCCCTCTGCCATAGCCGTAGAAGTCACCGCTTTCCTCGATGCCGCACGCGCGGGGGTGGGCTCGACGCTTCCCACGAGTCGTCGCCCGAAAGCAGGGTCGGGGCGCCGACGGCGGCGATCGCCGTCAGACATATCGGGCCTGTCCTGGCTGTACCCCGTAACGGGCTCCCACCGCCCGGGGACGACAACTGCTAGAGTTGAGTCGAGGGCAGGGTCGCCGATGACCGCGCTACCCTCGCTCCACTGTCCTTGACCCCGGCAGCCGCAGCTCGTTGCGACCGCGAAGGGCGTCGTTGTGTGTGGCAGTTCGAATTCCGATGATCGCAGGTACGGTGCGTCGCGGGCTGCCGGCGAGTCATCCGCGGCAGCAGCCGAGTCCTCCGATCGCCCCGGCCGCTTCGTCCCCACGCGGAGTCCTTCCCTCTCGGCCCTCGGTGCCGACCATTCCCCCGATTCCTCGACGCACAGGTCCGCGACCGCGCGGCGGCAAACGCCCGAGGAGCGTTCGAGGCGACGACCGTCGGCGTCCGAACGCACGAACCAGCCGTTGTCCAGCTCCGACCAGGTACCGCGGGAACCGGACTGCTCGAGGCAGTCGACCGTTTCGACCCCGAGCGCGAGGCGACCTTCCTCGCCGTCGCCGTCCCGACCATCGTGGCGGAAGTGCGCCGCGGTGTCCGAGCCACCCGGAGCGCGAGTTCCGCAGCGCATCGAAAGAAATCCACCAACGCCTCGAGCCGGCGACCGCAGCGCTGACCCGCCGCATCGGCCGGACGCCGAGAGCTCGCGAGATCGCCGAGGAACTCGGTCTCGACACCACCGAGGTCATCCACCCGATGGTGGCCCGCAACCATCGCCGCAAGCGAGACGAGAGATTCGAGGACATGACGTGGCAATCACCGAAGTCGGCGTCTACGCCCACCTGAGCCCCACCGACATCGAGGCGCTCGGCGCCGAACTCGACGCGATCCGAGTCGATTTCCAGGAACGACGCGGAACGAGGGACGCGAACTACATCCGCCGCACCATCGCTTTCCAACGCTGTCTCGACGTAGCCGCCCGCCTGACGATCGCTCTGAGCCGCGGCAAGGTCGGATGGCTGCTGGGCGTCCTCGGCCTGGCGACGGCCAAGAGCATCGAGAACATGGAACTCGGCCACAACATCGGCCACGGCCAGTGGGATTGGATGAACGATCCGGAAATCCATTCCACGACCTGGGAATGGGATATGGCCGGCCAGTCCTCGCAGTGGCGCTACTCCCACAACTACCGGCACCACGTCTATACCAACGTGCTCGGCCTCGACGACGATATCGGGTTCGGTGTGATGCGGGTGACCCGCGACCAACCGTGGCAGCCCGCCCGGCTGATGCAGCCCCTGCAGAATCTGCTGCTGGCAATCACCTTCGAGTGGGGTATCGCCCTGCACGACCTCTACTCCGAGCGGGACCGCAATGCGACCCCCGCGGGCAAGACCCAGCAGACCAGGCTGTTCGCGGGCAAGATCGCCCGGCAACTCGGCAAGGACTATTTGCTGTTCCCGGCCCTGAGCGGTCGCCGCTGGCGTCGCACCCTCACCGCGAACCTGACGGCGAACACGGCTCGCAACCTGTGGGCCTACCTGGTGATCTTCTGTGGTCACTTCCCGGACGGCGCGGAGAAATTCACCGCCGAGGCGGTGGAATCGGAAACCGGATCCGAGTGGTATCTACGGCAGATGCTGGGCACGGCCAATTTCGATGCCGGACGGGTCCTGGCCTTTCTGAGCGGGAACTTGTGCTACCAGATCGAGCACCATCTGTTCCCCGATCTGCCGAGCAATCGCTATGTCGAGATCGCGGAGCGGGTCCGCGCCCTGTGCGACAAATACGACCTGCCTTACACCACCGGCCCGCTACTGCGTCAATATCTGCTGACCCTGCGGACAGTGCACAAACTGGCGATGCCCGACAGGTTCCTGACCGCCACCGCCGACGACGCGCCGGAGACCGCCTCGGAACGAAAGTTCCACGACCGCGAGCTCACCGAGGTACCGGGGCCGATCCGCGGACTGCGCACCGCTCTGCGCGCCACGGCCGCCGAACACGCGGGCGAGTGGCCGTTCCGGCGCCGCGATGCCCGACCGTATGCCACCCACGGCAGCCGCCCGTGATGGCACGCGGACGACCTCGCGCCCAGCGGAACCCGACACGTCGGCGGTCCGAACAGTGAAGCAACTCACCCTCGGCGTCGTCGGGACCTCTCTGAAGGCCGACGAGCGCCGCTCGGCGCTGCACCCGGCCCATCTCGAGCGGATAGATCCCGCATTGCGGGCGCGTATCTATCTGGAAGACGGCTACGGCGCCCGCTTCGGCTACTCCGACGCACGCCTCGAACCATTGGTCGCCGGTCACCGCACCCGCGCGGAGCTCTTCGCCGGATGCGATGTGCTGCTGCTGCCCAAGCCGATGGCCGAGGACCTGGAAAACCTGCGCGCCGGGCAGGTCGTGTGGGGCTGGCCGCACTGTGTCCAGGACGAGCGGATGACCCAGGCGGCCGTCGACCGCGGACTGACCTTGATCGCCTGGGAAGCGATGAATCATTGGACGCGAGACGGGCATTTCGGCCTGCACGTCTTCCACAAGAACAACGAGATGGCCGGCTACTGCTCGGTCCTGCACGCCCTGCGACTGCGCGGCACCACCGGCGACTACGGGCGACGGTTGCGCGCCGCGGTCATCAGTTTCGGCGCCACGGCCCGCGGCGCGGTGCGCGCGCTGTCGGCGCTGGGCGTCAGCGATGTGACGGTCCTGACCCAACGCAGTATCGCGGCGGTCGCCGCGCCGTTCGCCTCGGTGCGGATGCGGCATTTCGAGCGTGACCCGAACGACCCCGGCCGCGTCCTCGCGCTGAAAGCGCCCGAACCCGGGCCACTCGCGGAGATGTTGGCCCAGTACGACATCATCGTGAACTGCGTCCTGCAGGACACCGACGAACCGTTGTTATTCGTCCGCACCGTCGATCTGCCCCTGTTCACCCCCGGCACCCTGTTCATCGACGTCTCCTGCGACGAGGGCATGGGCTTCGAATGGGCCCGCCCGACCTCGTTCGCTGCCCCGATGTTCGGCCTCGGCGACGACCTGCACCACTACGGCGTCGACCACAGCCCCTCCTACTTGTGGAACTCCGCCACCTGGGAGATCTCCGAGGCGGTGCTGGACTACCTGCCGATCGTCATGTCCGGCCCGGCGGCCTGGGACGGCGACGAGACGATCCGGCGCGCGATCGAGATCCGCGACGGCCGGATCCAGAACCCGCGCATCCTCTCGTTCCAACACCGTGCCGCGAACTTCCCCCACGCCGTCGCCTGAGGGGCTGCTGCACGGATGGGTCTGCCCCACCGAATGGGGTCCAACGCCGCGGCGGCGATGGCCGAGACCGGCATCGGTATCACCACCGAATTCTCTGACCGTCTGTCTCGATGTTTCAACAACGATTTGCGCGGTGGCAGATGCCGCGTCTGTCGAATCTGGTAGAAATGTTGCGATTCAACGGGATCGTTGAGTTTTCAAAGCTTTTCGGCGAGCACGTCGAGTCGGCTGATTTCGGGCGGGGTAGCGAAGAGCTCGTCGGCGCGCTCACCGAGCGCCTTGCCGACCGGCCCATCGAGATGCGTTTCACGGGCGGCCGGATCCGGGAATGCGTCGATGATGCCGAATGTCGAGGGGCCGAACCGTACCGCCAACCATGGCTTCGTGCCGGGCTCTTGCTCGACGAGTGGCAACGCCGATCGGAGGAATTCTTCGACTGCGTCTTCTTTGCCGGGGTTGGCTTCGAGTCGGACCAGCAGTGCCTTGGTGACCATGTCGGATCTCCCGTTCGAGGTGGTGGACATGGTCCAGCATCACACCATCGACCTGTGAAGGGAAGGAGCTGCCAGAGCTCGATCGACAAAACCGACCTCAACCCCTAGCGATAGTGGACGGATGAGAGGAGACTTCGTGGTGGAGCGAATGCGACGCCAAAAAAAATTTATCCACTGCACGTCCGCCATTACGCGAAACATGGTGATATGCCGCCGTTTCGATGTAATTGTCGGTTCCGTGCGCTGTTGCGCCGTCTGCGCCCAGGAGCACGATTCATTCGGCCGGTCGCTCGCATATAGCAGCCTGTGGCTGCCGGCCCGGACATCAACCGGAAACGCCGCATGTGAGGGAGTGTCGAGATGAAAGCGCTTGTGTACGACGGGCCACGTGAGGTCCACGTGAAGGAAGTGCCCGATGCGAGGATCGAGGAGCCGACCGATGTGCTGGTAAAGATCACCAGCACCAACATTTGCGGGTCGGATCTGCACATGTACGAGGGCCGCACCGATCTGGAGCCCGGGATGGTCCTCGGTCACGAGAATTTGGGGATCGTCGCGGAGGTGGGCAATGCGGTGGTCAAGGTCTCGGCCGGGGATCGGGTGTGCCTGCCGTTCAACATCGGCTGCGGATTCTGCCGAAACTGCGAGGAAGGTCTGACCGCGTTCTGCCTGACGGTGCATCCGGATCCGAAGATGGCCGGCGCCGCATTCGGTTTCGCCGGGATGGGACCGTTCTGGGGCGGACAGGCGGAGTATCTACGGGTGCCGTTCGGCGACTTCAACTGTCTGCGGCTGCCCGAGCATGCGCAGGACAAGGAAACCGACTACGTGATGCTCTCCGACATCTTTCCCACCGGATGGCACTGCACCCGCCTGGCCGACATGCAGCCCGGCGATTCGATGGTGGTGTACGGGGCCGGGCCGGTCGGTCTGATGGCGGCGTACTCGGCGATGATCCAGGGCGCGAGCAAGGTGATGATCGTCGACCGTCACCCCGATCGACTGCGGCTCGCCGAGCAGATCGGGGTCATACCCATCGACGACTCCACCGGCGACCCGGTCGAACAGGTCCTCGATCAGACCAACGGGCGCGGCGCCGACAAGGGTTGTGAGTGTGTCGGGTACCAGGCACACGACCCGCAAGGTCGTGAAGACGCCGCGATGACGATGAACCGGCTCGTGGACTCGGTGCGCTTCACCGGCCACATCGGCGTGGTCGGCCTCTTCCTGCCCCAGGACCGAAACGGCCCCGACGAACTCGAACGCCACGGCAAGATCGCCTTCGACATGGGCAAATTCTGGTTCAAGGGGCAGAAGGTCGGTACCGGACAGGCCAACGTCAAGCACTACAACCGGCAGCTGCGCGACCTGATTCACGAGGGCCGGGCCACACCGTCCTGGATCGTGTCCCACGAACTCCCGCTGGCCGAGGCCGAGTCCGGCTATCAGCATTTCGACGCCCGGGACGAGGGATGGACCAAGGTCGTCATGCATCCGTGAGGCGTCCCGGACCGAGAGGAGCACAATTATGGAAACGACACTGAACCAGACCTCGGTGTCCCTCGACGATGCCCAGCGGGTGATCGCCGCCGGACAGGCCAGAGCCGACGAGATCGAGTCGCCGTCGAACGGCAATGGTCGCGGCGTCTACCCGGTCGTGCCGGCTGGAGTTTGGGCCCAGCTCGAGCGGGTAGACGGGGCCGGTGGACGCGAACGAGCTCCGGAGAGCCGGTGCGGCTGGTGAGCGGGTCTCGGTGTTGTTCATCGCGGACCCGGGCAAGCCCGCCGATGTCGCGGAACGCCTCGCGGAGTGCCTACCGGGGCGTCTGCGAGGTCGTGACGGGCGCGAGCGCCAGTGGTCGACGTGTGTGCGTCTCGAGCCCTACCTTCTCGCCGAGGGAACGGATTTCGCCGAGGTGATCGACGCGGTCGATCCGGCCGCGGAATCCGAGGACCTGGTCGTATACCTCACCGATCTGCCGCGCCGGGAGGACACGCTTCCGGTAGTGGCCGATGTCAGCGCCGATCACCGATTCGCGGTCATCTCCGTGCCCGGGGTGGGCGGCGTGGCGATCGAGCGACGCGTCCGCACTGTCACCGAACTCGCGATCACTCACATGCTCGGTGACCCGGAACTCACCCCGCCCCGTGGTGCGCGACGGTTTCCGTCCGCGCAGATCGCGGGCGGTATGCGGTACTTCACTTCCCCGGGACTGCGGCGATTGCGCCTGCTGTCGGGGATGGTGCGGGCCAACCGGCCGTGGCGACTGGTCACCGGACTCTCGAAGGTACTCATCGGTGCGTTCGCCACCGGAGCCATCGCACTGGCCACCGACACGATCTGGCTGTTCGCCGACACGAT
>NZ_BAGG01000245.1 GCF_000308695.1 Nocardia takedensis NBRC 100417
CGAGCACCACCTGCGCTACCACAGCGAGCTGCGACTGGGGGATTCGCTCGCGGTACACACCCGGGTGCTCGAGCGCAGCGCCAAGGCGGTGCACATGATGACCTTCCTGGTCGACCAGGGCCGGGACCGCCTCGCCAACACCCTGGAGATCCTGTTGGTCCACGTCGACCTGCACGAACGCCGCTCCGCCCCGATGCCGCACGATCTCGCCGCGGAGCTGGACGAGCTGATCACCGTGTCCGGCAAGCTGGAGTGGGCCGCGCCGGTCACCGGGGTGATGGGCATCCGCCGCTGACGCCGGACCCGCAGATGGGCCGCGACGAAATTCATGAACCAGCCTCGGCGATCAGGACCCCGTGCCGGGGGCGCAGGGGCGGGAAGGTGGATCGACATGACGACCGTCGGAGACCTTGGAGGTCGCCGCACATGATCGCCCTGCCCGCGCACCGCGACCTCGAACGCACCGAACGAACTCGTACCGGGTCGCGACCACCTCGACGCCGCGCGCCCCCGCTTCGCCGTGTTGTCCCGCAGGACCTGCCCGACCACCTGGTAAGCCACCCATGGTGTCGGGTAGGTCCTGCGGCCGGCCCTCGGCCGCGTTCTCAGATCCGTTCGTGGGCGGTGAGCAGGAGATGGGTGAAGCGAGTACGCAGTGCGAGGTCCGCGCCGCCGCTGAGGGTGGTCAGGATTCGTTCGGCAGTGGCCGGTAACGCGGTGTCGCTGAACTCGGCCCAGCCGGTCAGCATGTCGAGCGCCTGTGCGGCGTCGATGCCGTGGGCGGCCATCAATGCTCCTGTGGCCTCTTCGATCACCGCGCCGCCCGCACCGTGCGGGTCCGGTGTCGTGCGCCGTCGACCGCAGCCCGGTCCCGTGTGGTCGGTGCTGTGGTAGGCCGGTCCTTCCGATGGCGGTCGCCCCGCCTGGTCCTCGCTCATCTGGAGAATGTCCCGTGTCGTGTGGTCTTCGTGATCCCGCGCGGACCCCGACCGAGCCGGTATCGGAGGGCACCTGCTCTCCCACTACTACCGCACATCGCGGGGGCAGGTGAACCGCGACCGCGACACGAAAAATTCTGTACCGCTGACTGTAGACATTGTGGGTCGGAGCTTCTATAGTCGCTGTCGTCGGAATGAACGAGATCGAGTTGGCCGGGCAGGTGAACTGCCCGGAAGAGCAGAAAGACCGTCCCCCGGCGGAGAAGAGAATCCGGTGCACTCGACCGGACCGCCGGAGCGGGACGGGCACTACCGCAGACAGTAGGTTCGATCGATCAGGGAGGTGGCCACTGCACCAGTCACTCAGCTCTTCCGAGAACGCCCGATTACGGGCCGCTGGTTCGACGGCGACAACACGAGTCGGCGGAACGAGCCGGTCCTGAACACCCTCTCGAACGAAACATCCTTTGTAGATCCCGGGCCCCGGCGCATCGTGCGCCGGGGCCCGTCGGCGTTGCCCGACTCCCCTGTGAGGTGTTGTGCCCCCTGAAAACAGTCCGGCCTCGACCGGGGGCGAGTCCGCCGGCGAGAAACTCGACGACGACCACTACCCCGCCTACAGCATGGGCCGCGCCGCGGAGATCCTCGGCGTCACCCAAGCGTTCCTACGCTCGCTTGGCGCTGCCGAACTCCTCGCGCCCCAACGCTCGGCGGGCGGACACCGCCGCTACTCCCGCCACCAACTCCGCCTGGCCGCCCGCGCCCGCGAACTCATGGACCGCGGCACCGCCCTGGAAGCCGCCTGCCGGATCATCGAACTCGAAGACCAACTCGCCGCGGCCCTGGCCCGCAACGCGGAACTGACCCGCGACACCCAACCGACCCGGCCACCGGACTGAACTCGCCCTCGAACGCCGCCGCTCGAACCTCCAGCCATCCGGGGCCGAGCGAAAAGAGCTCCGCACCCACCGGTGCGAAGCTCTTCACAAACCAATCACGCGTTGGCCGCGGAATCAGATGGCGCGGACGTCCTGGGCTTGCGGGCGCTTCTGGCCCTGCTCCACCGAGAACTCGACACGCTGCCCCTCATCGAGGGATTTGTAACCCGAGCCGGTCACGGCCGAGTAATGCACGAAGACGTCCGGGCCACCTTCGTCCTGGGCGATGAAGAGGGGACTGACGTTATGCAGCCTGTCTGGCTAGAGCAGATGCGGCGATGTCGTTCAACAGATCCGTGGTAGTTGTTCACCGATGGGCAGGTCCACAACTCGGTTGCCGCCCAGCGCTGTCCGCGCGACCACCATCCCGGGATGTCGCGCTACGCATTCTCCGACGATCCGAGCTTCGGTTCCGAGCGGATGGGCGCGCATCGCCGCCAGCACCCGCTGGGCGTCGCGCGGAGCCACGAACGCGACCAGCTTGCCTTCGTTGGCTATGTACATCGGATCGAGCCCGAGGAGTCCGCAGACGTCGCGTACCGCGGGCGGCACCGGCAACAGCGTTTCCTCCAGCACGATTCCGACCTCGGCGGCCCGCGCGATCTCGTTGACCGTGGCTGCGAGGCCACCTCGGGTGGGATCGCGCATCATGTGCACATCCGCCCCGGTGGCCAGCATCGCGGCCACCAGTTCGTGCAAGGCGGCGGTGTCGCTGTGTACTGGCGTATCGAAGCGCAGTCCTTCCCTGACACTGAGCACCGCGATCCCGTGCATTCCGATCTCACCGCTGACCAGCACCGCGTCTCCGGGGCGCACTCGTTCTGCGCGAATGTCGACACCCGCAGCGATGAGGCCGATGCCGCTGGTGTTGATGAAGATGCCGTCGCCGTGGCCCGCGTCGACGACTTTCGTATCACCGGTGACCAGGGCCACGCCCGCGGCGAGGGCCGCGGCGCCGAGCGCCTGCGCGACTTCGGCGATCTCTGCCAGCGCTGTGCCCTCTTCCAGGATGAACGCGGTCGACAACGCCAGCGGCCGCGCCCCCGCCACGGCCAGATCGTTCACGGTGCCGTTGACCGCGAGGTCCCCGATCGTGCCGCCTGGGAACACGATCGGGCGGACAACGAACGTGTCCGTGGTGAAGGCCATTCGGTTCTCGCCGATGGTCACGATCGCCGAGTCGCCGAGTTCGGTGGCGGCCGCAGTGCCGAAGGCGGGTAGGAACAAGTGCTCGACGAGTTCCCCCGACATCGCGCCGCCACCGCCGTGGCCCATGACGATCGTCGGCGAGTCCCGTAGTGGGGCGGGGCAGGACCATTGCTCGGTCGTCGGCGCGATCGCCGATTCGGGACGGTCATCCACGGGCGGTCTCCTCGCGTGGATCCAGCCGCCTGTAACGGTAGTAGGCCGCGCACGCGCCCTCCGCGGACACCATAGTGGCGCCCAGAGGATTGCGAGGCGTGCACTGCCGCCCGAACGCGGCGCACTGGTGGGGTTTGACGAGGCCCTGCAGCACTTCTCCCGACCGGCAGATCGTCGGTTCGGGGTCGCTCGGCGCGTTCGCGTCGAAGCGGAGGGCGGCGTCGTGGTCGCGGTAGCGCGCCGACAGGCGCCATCCGCTGTTCGCGATGACGCCGATGCCCCGCCACATCCGGTCGGTCGGCTCGAAGACGTCGGCCAGCATCGCCTTGGCCGCCGGATTCCCCGCGGCGGCGACCGCTCTCGGATAGGCGTTCTCGACCTCGTGGTGACCCGACTCCAGTTGGACCACGGTGCGTCGGATCCCTTCGAGGACGTCGAGTGGCTCGAATCCGGTGACGACCATGGGCACATGGAACCGGCTCGCCAGCGGCGGGTACTGCGCCAAGCCCATCACCGTGCAGACATGACCGGCCAGCAGGAACCCTTGGACCCGGCACCTGGGCGATGCCATGACCGCGCGGATCGCCGCGGGAACCAGCGCGTGGGAGACCAGCATCGAGAAGTTCCGCAGTCCGAGTCGTCGTGCCCGGTGGACCGCCATCGCGTTGGCGGGCGCTGTCGTCTCGAACCCGATACCGAAGAACACCACTTCACGACCGGGTTCGGATTCGGCGATCTGTAGGGCGTCCAGTGGGGAATACACGACCCGTACGTCGCCGCCCTCGCTCTTGACACGGAACAGATCCTTCTCGGTGCCCGGTACGCGCAGCATGTCCCCGAAGGAGCAGAAGGTCACCTCCGGGCGGGCGGCGATCGCGAGCGCCTGATCGATGACGGCGACGGGGGTGACGCAGACCGGACAGCCGGGACCGTGGATCATCTCGACCTGTTCCGTCAGCAGTTGGTCGATCCCGTGGCGGATTATCGAATGTGTCTGTCCGCCACAGACTTCCATCAGTGACCAGCGCCTGGTCGCGGTGGCGCGGATGGATTCGACGAGGTGTCGGGCCGGACCGGGATCGCTGAACTCGTCCAGATACTTCATGACATGTCCCGCGGACCGGGAGGTCGTGTGTCGACCGGCGGCTCCCCGAACTCCTCGTCGAGCAGTCCGAGACGTGCGAATTCCTCCAGCGTCCGACGCGCGGACTCCTCATCGAGTCGCTGGATCGCGAATCCCACGTGAACGATGACGTATTCACCGAGGGTCACCTCGGGAGTGAATTGCAGGCACACCTCCTTGCGGACCCCGCCGAAGTCGACCATCGCGACCGGCGCGCCCTCGTGCTCGTACAGGCTCAGCACACGCCCCGGCACCGCCAGACACATATCGCTTCTCCTCTCGGTTCAGTCCGCGCCCGCGACGAGCAGTTGTCCGTAGGCGAGCCCGCCGTCGTTGGGGGGCAGCCGCCGAGCACAGATGACTTCGACACCGTGCTCGCGCAGCAGAGTCCGCGTGGTGGACAGCAACAGAGCGTTCTGGAAGACCCCACCCGCGAGCGCGACGATCCGCACCGGCACATCGAGTCGTCCCGGAGCGGTGAAGACGAGTGCGAGATCGAGGACCAGGCGCGCGACGGCCGCGTGGAATCGGGCGGCGATCACGGCGGCGGGAACACCGCGGGTGGCGTCCCGGACCACCGCGGCGACCACCGGGGCGGAATCGATCGGAGCCGGATCTCGGTCGGCGGCCACACGAAATCGGTACGCGGCGGAATCCGCGCTCGCCCCACGCGCCGCGTGCTCCAGGTCGATGGCGGCCTGGGCTTCGAAGTCGATGATCTGTCGCACTCCGGCGAGCGAGGCGACCGCGTCGAACAGACGTCCCATACTCGAGGTCGGCACACAGCCGAATCCGGTGGTGAATTGGCGCGCCAGCACATCGCGCTCCATCGGCGGGCACGCGCGCACGGATGCGATCCGCTCCGGCCAGCCGAGCCCCGCCGACCACAGGTGCGCCAACGCCATGCGGTAGGGGCGTCGCACGCTGACATCACCGCCGGCCTGCGGAACGTACGCCAGATGCGCCAGCCGTCGGTGAGCGGCGTAGCGGACGGCGAGCACTTCGCCTCCCCATACAGCGCCGTCGGAGCCGTACCCGGTGCCGTCGAAAGCGATGCCCAGCACCGACTCGTCAGGGGCGAGCGCGTGCTCGCCCATCACCGACGCCACATGGGCGTGGTGGTGTTGGACGGTGTGCACAGGTCGCCCCGCCGCCTGCCGGACAGCCCACCCGGTCGAGCGGTAGCCGGGGTGCGCGTCGGTGACCAGCCGCCGCGGGCGCACACCGGTGGATTCCTCCAACTGGTGTTCGATGACGCCGAATGCGCGCAGCGTGGCCGGATCGTCCATGTCGCCGATGTGTTGACTCGGCCACGCGAAGTCTCCCTCGCCGACCGCGCAGACGTTCTTCGGGTCACCACCGACAGCGAGACTCGACCGCAGCGGGAACGGTGTGGTCAGTGGGAGGGGAACATGGCCGCGAGAGCGGCGCAGAGACAATGCCTCGCCGTCGACCGCGCGCACCACCGAGTCGTCGCACGGCATCACGATCCGACGGTCGTGGAACAACACGGCATCGGCCAGGCCCGCGAGCCGTGCACGCGCGTCCTGGTCCTCGTAGCAGAGAGGCTCACCGGCGAGGTTGCCGGAAGTCATCACCAGGACGGGCGGACCCGGCGAGTCACCGTGCAGACCGAACAGCAGCAGGTGCAGCGGGGTGTAGGCGAGCATCACACCCAGTTCCGGATTACCGGGAGCCACCGCGTCGACCGGCGCGCGACGTCGGCCGCCGCGTGCGCGACCTTCGCCGTCGTCGCCCGCCGGGGCGGTGGGCTCGGTCCGCCGACGCAGCAGCACTATCGGACGCGCCGGGCCTGTCAGCAACGCCGCCGCGGTGTCGTCGACGAGCACGATGCGGCGAGCTGCCGCGAGGTTCGCGACCATCACCGCGAAGGGTTTGGTCTCCCGTCGCTTGCGCCTGCGCAGTTCGCTGACCGCGTCGATGTTCGTGGCATCACAGGCGAGGTGGTAGCCGCCGAGACCCTTGACAGCGAGAATTCCGCCGGCGCGAAGCACTGCCCGGGCACGGATCAGCGCGGCGTCGGTAGGGGCGGCCGCGTGGCGACCCGGCCCGTGGAATCCGTCGAGCTCGCGGTAGGTCACCTCGGGCCCGCAGTCGTGGCAGGCGATGGACTGGGTGTGGAAGCGTCGGTCGGCAGGGTCGGCGTATTCCCGTGCGCACCGGTCACACATGGCGAAATCCGCCATGGTCGTCCGTTCCCGGTCATACGGCAGGCCGGTGACGATGGTGAAACGCGGCCCGCAGTTGGTGCAGCTGATGAAGGGGTGACGATATCGCCGGTTGCCCGGATCACGCAGCTCGCCTTCACAGTCGACACAGACGCCGATATCCGGACATACCAGGGTCCGCCCGCTGCCACGGGTGGTGGCGGCGATGTGGAATCCCTCCTCACCATTCGCGGGTACGGCCGTGCTGTCGATCGAGTCGATCACCGCCAGCGGCGGAGGGCGTAGTCGCAGCCGCGCGGTGAATTCGTCCAGCGCCGCCTCGGGTCCCTCGACCTCTATGAACGCTCCGCCGCTGTCGTTGCCCACCCAACCGGACAGAGCGAGCTCGGCGGCCGCGGTGTGAACGAAAGGCCGCATGCCCACGCCCTGCACCAAACCGCGGACCACCAGCCTGCGTCGCTGCCGCCGAATCATCGCCGCGCTCCGAGTGCGCACCCGGATGGGCCGCACGGTGCGGGTGCGGCTGCCCCGACAGTGGTCCGTCCACGCTGTGGCGTCGGCTGTCGCCTGGTGAGC
This sequence comes from Nocardia takedensis NBRC 100417, assembly GCF_000308695.1. Classification (GTDB taxonomy): domain Bacteria; phylum Actinomycetota; class Actinomycetes; order Mycobacteriales; family Mycobacteriaceae; genus Nocardia; species Nocardia takedensis. Next base: position 7,127 of record NZ_BAGG01000245.1, read on the forward strand.
TCGCGCATGATCGCCTCTGCTCGTCGAGAACCGTGATGGTCCTGTGCGGTGCTTGGCTGGTTCGGTGGAGCCGGATCGTGGAACCGGACGCCGACGTATCGCGCTGGGTCCAGCATCGCACAACGCGCACGCGGGCAACAGCGACCCTCGGACCTCGCCGTGAGGACTTTCGCCCCTGGCAGCCGACCGAGCCTGACGATGAGACTGGGGTTCCGGATCGACAACTCGCGGCGACGAACCGAGGACCGCATGCTTCCTGGCAACAGCGAGACAATCGACCGCGCGGGACTCGACCGCTTGGTCGCGATGCTCATCGAGCAGGGGTATCGGGTGGTCGGACCTCGATTGCGCGACGGGGCGATCGTGCTGTCGGAACTCACGTCGGGCGCGCAGTTGCCCGACGGGTGGGGAGTGGAGTGCGAACCGGGAAAATATCGGGTACGTCGGCGCGACGACAGCGCCGTGTTCGCGCATTCGGCCGGTCCCGGATCGTGGAAGGAATTCCTCCTTCCTCCGCGCCGCAGAACGCGTGAGCTCACCGAGGATCTCTCCACCGGATGCGTCGAGGACAGTCCCGCGCGTTACGCGTTCCTGGGCGTGCGCGGCTGCGACCTCGCCGCGATCTCGATCCTGGGCCGCGCGCTGGACTCGACGACCGCCCCGTTCCTCGTCGCGGTGAACTGCACCGAGCCGGGTGGTGTGTGCTTCTGCGCGTCCATGGGCACCGGTCCGGGGGTGGCGCCGGGATACGATCTGGCGCTCACCGAACAGGTGGACAGCACCGGACATCGGTTCGTCGTCGATGTCGGTAGCGAGGACGGTGCGCGCGTGCTCGCCGATCTGACCTCACGCGCGGCGACCGACGGCGAGGTCCGGGCCGCCCGAGCGGCGGTCTCGGCAGCGGCGGGACGCATGGGGCGTGCGATGCCCGAGATCGATCTGCGCGCGCTGCTGCGCGACTCCCGGGAGTCACCGCACTGGCAGGATGTGGCGAGTCGCTGCCTGACCTGCGCCAACTGCACCATGGTGTGTCCCACCTGCTTCTGCACCACCTCCGAGGACGTCACCGACCTCACCGGTGATCACGCCGAACGGTGGGAGCGGTGGTCGTCGTGTTTCGAGTTGGACTTCTCGTATATGCACGGCGGCAGTGTCAGACAGTCCGCCGAGAGTCGCTACCGACAGTGGATCAGCCACAAACTGAGCACCTGGTACGACCAGTTCGGTACCTCCGGTTGCGTCGGCTGCGGTCGTTGCATCGCTTGGTGTCCGGCCGGAATCGATCTGACCGCCGAGGTGGCGGCCCTCGCCGAACTCGCCGATCATGCCCACCGCTGACGACCTGGCGGACTTGCCCCGGACCGCTGTGTTGAGCCGATCCGATCTGGCGGTTCTCGCCCGAGCGGGTCACCAGGTGCGCTTCACCGCAGGCAGTCGCCTCATCGAAGAAGGTCAGCGGGCCGATCATTGCTGGCTGATCATCGACGGAAGTGTCCGGCTGGAGGCTCACGTGCCGGGACAGGGCGACATCGTGATCCAGACACTGGGCCGCGGTGACTTTCTCGGCTGGTCTTGGCTGCTGCCACCGCGGCGATGGCATTTCGGCGCGCGCGCCGTCGACCTCGTCACCGCCGTCGAATTCGACGCCGACCGGCTGCTCACGGCCGCCGAAGCCGATTCCGGGTTCGGCTACGACATGACGCGCATGCTGTTCGAGGCTCTGCTCGAACGTCTGCAGTCGACCAGAGCTCGCTTGCTGGACCTGTACCGCAACCCACGCGAGCCGGATCGAGGCCGCACCGGACGGAGTCTGCCGTGAACGCCGACAGCATGCTCCGGTATCGGGTCACCGACCGCGTGCCGCAGACCACCGACACCACGACACTGGTGATGGAGCCTCTGGATCGGGTCGCGCCCCCGTTCCGGCCAGGACAGTTCATGATGCTCTACCGCTTCGGGGTCGGGGAGATCGCGATCTCGATCAGCGGCGACCCCGGCGGCGGAGGCGCTGTCCTCGAGCACACGATCCGCGCGGTCGGAGCGGTGAGTCGCGCGCTGTGCGCGACACCGGTCGGCGGTCTGATCGGTGTGCGTGGCCCGTTCGGCACCGGCTGGAACCAGGAATCGGCGATCGGTCACGATCTGGTGATCGTCGGGGGCGGTGTCGGGTTGGCTCCACTGCGTCCGGTGGTGCTCGCCGCACTGGAAGCTCGCCACGCATTTCGCCGCGTCATCCTGGTGACCGGGGCCCGGACCCCGTCGGACATCCTGTTCCGTCACGATCAGGATCGGTGGGCAGCGGCCGGGTGCGTAGAACTGCATCGCACGGTCGATCATCCGGCGCCGGGCTGGAACGGCGCGGTCGGGTTCGTCACCGATCCGCTGAACCGGCTGGATCTCGATCCCTCGGCGAGTACGGCCCTGCTGTGCGGGCCCGAGCCGATGATGCGTTTCTGCGCTCACACACTGCTGGTCAAGGGACTCCCCGCGACCGCGATCCGGGTGTCGTTGGAACGCAATATGCAGTGCGGCGTGGGCCGCTGCGGGCACTGCCAGCTCGGTCCTCTGCTGCTGTGTCGCGACGGCCCGATAGTCGACTACGCCGTCGCCGCACCCCTACTGGCCGTACCGGAGTTGTGATGTCAGTCCGAACCTTGGCGGTATGGAAGTTCACCTCCTGCGACGGCTGTCAGCTGAGCCTGCTCGACTGCGAGGACGAACTGCTCGCACTCGCGGGACAGATCCGGATCGCGCACTTTCTCGAGGCGTCCAGTGCGGTGGAACCAGGTCCCTACGACGTGTCGCTGGTGGAAGGGTCCATCACCACCGCGCAGGAGCAACGGCGGATCGTGGAGATCCGCGAGCAGTCCCGGATCCTCGTGGCGATCGGCGCGTGTGCGGCTCACGGCGGCATACAGGCGCTGCGCAACTTCGCCGACATCGCCGAATTCACCTCGATCGTCTACGCCGAACCGAGCTACATCTCCACCCTGGCCACCTCCACATCCATCGCCGAGCACGTGCCGGTGGATTTCGAGTTGCGTGGCTGCCCGATCGACCGTCGTCAGCTTCTCGGCACGCTCACCGCACTGCTCGCCGGGCGCGAGCCCGATATTCCGAACACGAGCGTGTGCACCGAATGCAAACGCCGCGGCACCACCTGCGTCATGGTCGCCGACGGGATCCCCTGCCTCGGCCCGGTCACCCAGGCCGGATGCGGCGCCCTCTGCCCGGCATTCCATCGGGGCTGCTTCGGTTGCTTCGGGCCGATGGCCAAACCGGCGGTGGGGGCGCTGCTACCGATTCTCCGGGTCAACGGGATGTCGGTGAACGATGTGGATCGTGTGTTCACCACTTTCGCCGCCGCCGAGCCGGACTTCGCCGACAGGAATCGCGATGAGCCACCGGAGTAGGCAGTTGACGGTCAGCTCGTTGGCCCGTGTGGAAGGTGAAGGCGCCCTGCGGGTCACCGTCACCGACGGGAAGGTCGAACGGGCCGAGCTGAACATCTACGAGCCGCCGCGCTTCTTCGAGGCGTTCCTGCGCGGGCGCGCCTACACCGAACCACCGGACATCACCTCCCGCATCTGCGGCATCTGTCCGGTGGCGTACCAGGTCAGCGCCTGTAACGCCATCGAGGCCGCCTGCGGAGTCGAACTCGACCCGCCGCTGGCCGATCTGCGCCGCCTGTTGTATTGCGGCGAGTGGATCTCCAGTCACGCCTTGCACATCCATCTGCTGCACATTCCCGACTTCTACGGCTACGCGGACGCGATCGCGCTGGCCGCGGACCACCGCGAGCTCGTAGAAAGAGGCTTGGCCGTGAAGAAGGCGGGCAACGCACTACTCGAATTGCTGGGTGGCCGGCCGATCCATCCGATCAACGTGCGGATCGGCGGGTTCTACTCCGTTCCGTCCCGCGGCGATCTGGTTCCGCTGGCCGAACAGCTGCGCGCCGCGCTCGAACTCGCCGTTCGCACCGCCCACCATGTCGCCGGTTTCGACTTCCCCGACGTTCACCTCGACCACGAACTGGTCGCCGTGGCCGCTCCTGACCGATACGCGATCGAGAGTGGTGGCGTGCGCACCGCCGCCGGAGTGTCGTTCCCCGCGAACGAATTTCCCGCGCACGTGACCGAACGGCAGGTGCCGCATTCCACCGCTCTGCACGCCTTTCTCGACGGTCGACCCTATCTGACCGGACCGTTGGCGCGGTACACCGTGAGTTCTCGGCAGCTCTCACCGCTGGCCCGCCGAGTCGCCGCCGACATCGGACTCGGCGACGAGTGCCGCAACCCGTTCCGCAGCATCCTGGTTCGAGCCGTCGAGGTCGTTCACGCACTCGACGAGGCGCTGCGGCTCATCGATGACTACGAGCCTCCGCCACGTCCCGCGATACCCGTGCTGCCACGCGCGGGGGTGGGGCATGGTCTGAGCGAGGCGCCGCGTGGATTGCTCTACCATCGCTACGAAATCGACGCCGACGGAATCATCCGCTCCGCCACGATCATTCCACCGACCTCGCAGAATCAAGCGGTGATCGAGGACGACCTGCGCCGTGTCGCCGCCGCCGATCCCGATCTCGACGACGCGGCGCTCACCGCCCTGTGCGAACGCGCCATTCGCAACTACGACCCGTGCATCTCTTGTTCGGCGCATTTCCTCGACCTGCAGAGGGTGCGCCGGTGACACCGGCACGCGCCACCGTCATCGGAGTCGGCAACGACTACCGCAGCGACGATGGAATCGGCCCGGCGATCGCCCGCCGGATCGCCGGGCTCGACCTGATGAACGTGGTGGCGACAGTATGTGACGGAGAACCGGTCGGGCTCCTCGATGCCTGGACCGGCGTCGAACTGGCTGTCGTCGTCGACGCGGTGCTGTGTGATCCCTCGACACCGGGGCGTATCTGGCAGACCACCGTCGACTCGATGCCCTACGGCATCCATCCCGCGAGTTCGCACGCGCTCGGAATACCGGACGCGCTGCTGCTGGGACGTGTCCTCGACCGTGTCCCGGGTGAACTCGTGATCGTCGCCGTCGAAGCGGCATCGCTCGACCTCGGCGTCGGGCTCTCGCCTCCCGTCGCCGCCGCTGTCCCGGATGTCCTACGCGCCGTACTCACCGCACTGCGACTACGGGGTACCGGCAGCTCGAGCGGGCGGCTCGGGTAGTTCTGCGACGAAGACGGCGTTTCCACCCTGTTCTTTCGCTCGATACATCGCAGTGTCGGCGCAATCGAGAAGACGCTCGGGTGAGGGCGGGCCGTCGGCTGCCGAGGTGTGCTCGAAAACCGAGACTCCGACGCTGGCGGTGATCGCGACGGCCGTGTCACTCGTACCCTCGACGGCGTGTCGGAGACGCTCGGCCAGTGCCCGGGCGGCCGCGGCATCGAGATGGTCGACGAGGGTGAACTCTTCCCCGCCGGTCCGCGCGATGACGGCGTCGGGGTCGGCCGTGGCACGTAGCCGGGCCGCGGTTCTGGCCAGCACCCGGTCGCCTTCCTGGTGGCCGAAGGTGTCATTGACCACCTTGAATCGATCGATGTCGATGATCATGGCGCAGATCGGCGCGCCGGACTCGAAGAATCTGGGTAGGTGGAACTGGAGTCCACGCCGGTTCAGCAGAGCCGTCAACGGATCCGACGAGGCGTCGGTGCGCAGCACCCAGAAGAAGAATTGCAGTGTCGGCAGGACGAAGACCACGGCGAGCACCATGATCAACGTGGCGGCGATCGCGAGCGGCACATCCCCCTTCGGCTCGGCGGCGACCATCCGTATCGTGACGATCAGCACCGAGAGCAGCGACCATCCCGCATGGGCGGCGAGGGCTTTGGCGCTGTGGAAGATCGTGATGTACCCGCCGGTCAGGATGAGGGTGGTGATGTTGATCATCGCCACCGGGCCGGGGACCAGCAGACAGACGGTGGTGATGGCGATGTCGGCGATGGCCATCGAGCCCAGCGATACCGCGGCGGACGGCCAGGGGAACGCGTACCAGCGGAACGCCATCAGGGCCGAGATGGCGGCGATGATCCCGATCGCTGTCCGGCCCGTGGCGGTCTGGGGGCCTTCGGACGACAGCATGAGCATGATCGCGACCGCGGACAGACCCAGACCGCAGGTGCCGATCAAGAATTTCAGCGGGTTCAATGCCGAATGGGAGCGGAGCGTGCTCAGGAGCCAGTGGTAGTCGGCTGTTTCTCGCCACCACATCCGCACGGCGAGCCGTTCGGCGCTCATGATCCCACCTTACGGGCGGCCGGCCCGCACGATTTCGTCGGTGATCCCTGCCCGGATCGGATCAGCATGGGGCCGCGGTGGCCGCCGTTCCGTTGGACGCCTGCGCCGATACCGGTGGGGTCTGCGGGGCGGATGTCGCGACCGCGGCGGCGGTGGCCTCGCGGGCGAAGAACGCACCGATATCGCCGATCGCGCTCATCAGCGGGGCGGGGAACACGACGGTGGTGTTCTTGTCGACGCCCAGCTCGACAAGGGTCTGCAGATTGCGTAGTTGCAGAGCGATCGGGTGCGTCACCATGATGTCCGACGCTTCGCCGAGCGCTGCGGCGGCCCTCGATTCCCCCTCAGCGGCGATGATCTTGGCTCGCTTCTCCCGTTCGGCTTCGGCCTGTCGGGCCATGGCTCGCTTCATGGTCTCGGGCAGTTGGATGTCCTTCAATTCGACCAGGGTCACTTCGACACCCCACTCCAGCGTGGTGGTGTCGAGAATCTGACGAATGTCGGCGTTGATGGCATCGGTCTCGGCGAGTGTCTGGTCCAGGGTGTGCTGCCCGACGACCTTGCGGAGCGTGGTCTGGGCGATCTGGTCGATGGCGGCGCGGACGTTCTCGATGGCCACAACCGATTTCTCGGCGTCGACGACGCGGAAATACGCGACGGCGGAGATGTCGACGCTCACGTTGTCGCGGGTGATGATCCCCTGGGACTGGATCGGCATGGTGACTATGCGCATCGAGACTTTGCGGAGTTTGTCGATGAGCGGGATGATGAAACGGAGTCCTGGGTCCCGCACCGCGATCACGCGGCCGAGGCGGAACAAGACTCCTTTCTCGTATTGAGTCACCACGCGAATCGACAGCGACAACAGGATCAGTGCCGCGATCAGCGCCACAGAGATGATCAAGAGTGGGTTCATGAATTCTCCTTGTCGACGCGAATTTCTCTCCGATAGGCTCGCCATTTCCAGTGTGCGATCGCATTTCCCGGTTTTCACAGTGCCGAACGGCCTCGGGCGGCGGGCACTTCGGATCGCGCAGATCACCGAACGCCGCGCTGAAGCTCGGCGATGTTCGAAGGTCTCCCGATCGAAGAAGGGTGGTGATGCGTACCGTTCGACGGTGCGCTCTCGATGGTCGGTCCGAGTCGAGTGGACATCCTGCACAATGCGGGCGTGGGCGCGGTGGTCGCGCCGATGCTCGGTGACGGCCACGTAACGTAGTCGGGACCGTGGTCACGGTTCGGCCGATCCAGGATCTCTTCGCGCTCGATCCGTTAGCGCGAGTCCGGGGGCCCGATAGTGTACGTGGGAAGCGCTCGGGTCGGCTGACTACGCGATCGGCCGGCATGTGATATGTGGCAATCTGTGGATATGCGGCAATCCGTGAGATTCTCCGTTTCGGAGGTGGATGATGGCTCAGGAGTTTCGCGGGCGCATCGCGCTCGACATTCGTGATTCGGTTGCCGACTGGGCCCCTTATACCGAACCCGTGGCCCCCAGCGGCGCACCCAATGTGCTGTATCTGGTGTGGGACGACATCGGTATCGGCACCTGGGACTGTTACGGCGGCCTGGTGGAGATGCCGAATATGCGGCGTATCGCGGAGTCCGGGGTGCAATTCACCCAGTTCCACACCACCGCGCTGTGTTCGCCCAGTCGTGCGTCCCTGCTCACCGGTCGCAACGCGACCTCGGTGGGCATGGCGACCATCGAGGAGTTCACCGACGGCTTTCCCGGTATGTGCGGTCGAATTCCCGCGGAGACCGCACTGTGCTCGGAGGTGCTGGGTGAGCGGGGCTGGAACACCTATGCCGTGGGGAAATGGCATCTGACGCCGCTGGAGGAAGAGAATCTGGCGGCCTCGAAGCGGCACTGGCCGCTCGGGCGTGGTTTCGAGCGTTTCTACGGTTTCCTCGGCGGGGAGGCCGATCAGTGGTACCCGAACCTCGTCTACGACAATCATCCGGTTTCGCCGCCGTACACCCCCGAGGACGGCTACCACCTGTCACGGGATCTGGCCGACAGGTCGATCGAATTCGTTCGCGACGCGAAGGTGATCGCGCCCGACAAGCCCTGGTTTCTGTACCTGTGCCCCGGATGCGGTCATGCTCCGCACCATGTCGCCGATGAATGGGCGAATCGGTACCGCGGCCGATTCGACATGGGCTATGAGAAGTATAGGGAGATCGTCCTGGCGAATCAGATTCGTCTCGGACTGGTGCCCGAGGACACCCGTTTGTCGCCGATGAATCCATATTCGACGGCGACCAGCGCGGACGGCAAACCCTGGCCCGCGCAGGACACCGTACGACCGTGGGATTCGCTCTCCGATGACGAGAAACGCCTGTTCCGGCGGCAGGCGGAGGTGTTCGCCGGTTTCCTGTCCTACACCGACGCGCAGATCGGCCGGGTCCTGGACTATCTCGAGGAGAGCGGGCAGCTCGAGAACACGATCATCGTCGCTCTCTCGGACAACGGGGCCAGCGGCGAGGGCGGCCCGAACGGCTCGGCCAACGAGATGAAATTCTTCAACGGCTATGTCGACACCATCGACGACGGATTGGCGAAACTGGACGAACTAGGGTCGCCGGGCACCTACAACCACTACAGCTTGGGGTGGGCGATGGCCTTCAACACGCCCTACAAGCTGTATAAGCGATACGCCTCGCACGAGGGCGGCATCGCCGACCCCCTCCTGATGGCCTGGCCGGCGGGCATCTCCGCGCGTGGCGAGTTGCGCCACCAATATCTGAACGTCTGCGACATCACGCCCACCGTGTACGACCTACTCGGCATCACATCGCCGGACACAGTCGGCGCTGTCCCGCAGCGGCCTCTCGAAGGTGTCAGCTTCCGCGCGTTGTTGGACGACGCGGACGCCGACGTGGGCAAACACACCCAGTTCTACTCGATGCTGGGCACCCGCGGGATCTGGCATCGCGGGTGGTTCGCCGACACCGTCCACGCGGCCTGTCCCTCCGGGTGGGGGCATTTCGACGCCGATCGCTGGGAACTGTTCCATCTGGAACGCGACCGCAGTCAGCTGCGCGATCTCGCCGCCGAACATCCCGAGAAGCTGGCGGAGTTGACAGCGCTCTGGTTCGCCGAGGCCGAGAAGTACAACGGACTGCCGCTCAACGACCTCGACATCATCTCCACCATGACCCGAGAGCGGCCGGGCTACAGCAAGACACGCGATCGGGTCGTCTACTACCCGGGCGGCGCCGAGGTGGGACCGGGAGCGGCGCTCGAGATCCGCGGCCGTTCCTTCGCGCTGCTCGCCGAGACGACGATCACCGAACCGTCGGCGCGAGGCGTGCTTTTCGCCCACGGCGGCCGGTTGGGCGGCCACGCTCTGTACCTCCAGGACGGTCGGTTGTGCTACGTGTACAACTTCCTCGGCGAGGAGGAGCAAGTGCTCGTCTCGAATCGGGCCGTGCCGACCGGAGAGCACATCCTGGGCATCCGCTACCAGCGGCAGGGCACCCGTGGCGACGGCTTCACGCCGAGCGGGGAAGCGGTGCTCTACATCGACGCCGACCCGGTGGGCGGGTACGCGGACATGCGCATCCAGCCCACGGTCTTCTCCGGCGTGGGGGAGGGGGTTCGGGTCGGGCGTGACGGCGGGCACTCGGTGAGCGCGCGGTATCAGGGGCCGTTCCCCTTCACCGGCGGTGTGGTCCGGCAGGTCATCGAGGATGTCAGCGGCAGCGCGTACGAGGATCTGGAGATGGCGGCGGCCGCGGCGTTCTCCCGCGATTGACCGCGGGCCGGACGGGCGCCGCGCGCGGCGCTGGAGAATATCGGGGCATGGTCCGAGTGCCCGGCGGCGAGTTCGCGATGGGTTCGGCGGACTTCTTCCCCGAGGAGCGGCCTGTGCATCGGGTGCGCGTGGAGTCGTTCCGGATCGACGCGCACCCGGTGACCAACGCCGCGTTCCGTCGCTTCGTCAAACGGACGGGGTACCGCACCGTCGCCGAGCGCACCCCGCGCGCCGAGGACTACCCCGATGCGGCACCGGGCGATCTGGTCGCCGGCGCGTTGGTGTTCCGACCCACCGCCGGACCGGTGCCGCTGGACCAGTGGCGACGCTGGTGGCACTACTCGCCGGGTGCGAGCTGGCGTCATCCACGTGGTCCTGACAGCACGCTCGAGGGGCTGGACCGTCATCCGGTCACGCAGGTCGCCTTTGCCGACGCCCAAGCGTACGCGCGGTGGGCCGGTAAGGAGTTGCCGACCGAAGCGGAGTGGGAGTACGCCGCGCGAGGTGGCTTGGATTCCGCCGCGTACGCGTGGGGAGACGAGCCGGAGCCCACCGGACGTCGGATGGCCAATATCTGGGTCGGGGAGTTCCCGTGGTCGTTCCAGCCCGGGCGCGGGCAGGCGCGCGTTCCGGGGACCACGGCGGTCGGATCCTTCGCCCCCAACGGCTACGGCCTTTCGGACATGACCGGCAACGTCTGGGAGTGGACCGCCGACTTCTTCCGCTCCGCGCACGTGATGTCCAGTTGCTGCGCTCCTCGGGACCCGCCCGCGCCGGAAGCGGACGAGCGCTTCGCCCGCCGTGTGGTCAAGGGCGGATCGTATCTGTGCGCCGCCAACTACTGTCTGCGTTATCGTCCCGCGGCCCGGCAGGGCCAGACAGAGGACACCGCCACCTGCCATCTGGGATTCCGGTGCGTGGTGCGGGATATGCCGTGAGAGTGTCGCGGCCCGGTCACCGCACCCCGCCCTGTTCGGGTGTTTCCAAGATCCGTCGGTGCAGTTCGACGGTCATGGCGTGGATGGCGCGGGTGAGTTCGGTGTTGGTCTTGAGTTCGAGTTCTTCTTCGGCGAAGTCGTGATCGGCTTTGAGGCGTTGGAATTCGGCGGCGCGGTTCTGGCCGATCATGACGAAGGTGGACAGGAAGATCGCTTCGAGCGAGACCACGAGGGTCAGGGTGGGCCAGGGGCTGTGTTCGCCGAAGAGCATCCACGCGGCGAAGACCACGGTGTGGAGGTAGACGAACGGCATCGATCCGGCGAAGCGAGTGATCCAATCGGCAAGGCGCAGCTGCCAATCGTCGCGGCGCTTGGCGTGGAAGTCGACCACGACCGGGTGCTGGGCGGGACTTGGCAGCTGGGGCATGATGCTCCTCGACAGTGGGTGGAAGTCGCTGTCGAGATCATCGACCGTGGCCGCCGTCCGTCGACAGGCGGGTGGGGTTTGCGCTCGGACTCGAGATCGGTTCGGGCGGGGAGCATTTCGGGTGGGTGTAGTCAGCCGGGATGGGCGACCAGGACAGGGCAGCGGGCGTGCTGGACGAGGAAGTTGCCGGTGGAACCCAGCAGGAGGCCGCGGAAGCCGCCTCGGCCCCGACTGCCGACGACAACCAGTTGCGCTCGCTCGGACTGCTGGGTGAGTGCCTCGGATGGCCCGGCCAGATACACTTTTCGGGTTACCGACACGTCCGGGTACTTCTCCTGCCAGCCGGCCAGCCGTTCGGCGAGGATGGCCTGTTCGACGGTCTCGAGCGCGTCGGCGTCCAGGGCGGTGGCTTGGCGATCCGCGAAGCGGCCCGTGTCCCAGTCACTCCAGGAGTGCACGGCCACCAGGTCGGTGCCTCGCGCGGAGGCTTCGGCGAAAGCGGCGGCGATGGCGGATTCGCTGACCGGGCTGCCGTCGATGCCCACCACGACCGGCCCGTGGTACAGGATGCGGCCGTCGGAGCGGGTGCGCACCACCGCGATCGACCCGTGACCGTGGCCGGTCACCTCGAGCAGTGTCGAACCCAGGTGTGCGAGGGTCCCGGTGTCGGGTGTGACGCCGAGGACGACCAGGTGCGCGGTCTTGGACCGCTCGATCAGCAGGCGGGCCGGTGAGTCGTCGGAGATCTCGGTGGTGACGGTGATGTCGGGTTCGATTTCGCGTGCCGCCGCGGTCGCGGCGCGCAGCAGTGTCGTGCCGTACTCGCGCAGACTCTCGAAGAACTCCGGTCGCACCATGTCGCGTCCGCCCGGCCCCGAGAGCCAGGACAGCAGGTCGAGTCCGTGCACGATGTGCAGCGGACGTCGGTCCCGGGCGGCGATCTCGGCGGCCCAGCGCAACGCGATGTCGCTGCCGTCGGAGCGGTTGACGCCGACGACCACCGCGGCGGTACTCGATCGGGCGGGGGCGTGAGATTCCATATCGCGGCCTTTCCGAATGGGCGAGGGCGGTCTCAGCGGCTTCGGTGCGTGATTCTCGTACCAGATCGACGGTCTTCGCGGCGCAGGGCGACGCCCCAGCACAGCAGCCGCAGTGCGGCGGCGACGTACAAGACGAACACCGGGTACACCAGGACCCCGTAGTCGGAGGTCCATTCGGGGATGTCGTCGAGAACCAGCAGGGGGGTGAACAGCAGTCCGACTGCGAGCAGGATCGCGGGCACACCGAGCGGCGACAAGGTGTTCGCGTCCGGTAAGCGGTGTGCGGGAGAAGTCATCTTCCGAGTCTCGCCCCGCGGGTCGGCTTCGGGGCAGAGCCGTCCTGCCCTGATCCCGGTGACCAACGGATGCACGCACACGAAGCTCCGTCCGGCGTGATTCGACCGGGGGACCCTCGACACGTGTGAACGGCGCGGCGGGCCGGTGCGGACGCCCATGCCCTGTGACCGCTGAGCGTATGACTTTCTTCTCTGCCTGTCCGCACGCGGCGCTGTAATGCTGCGATAGCAGGTTCGACCGCGGAAGGCGGGTATCGCGATGGCCGGGAAATGGATGACTCCCTTGGCAGCCGTGTGGTCGTTGCGCCCCTGGAACTCGAATCCGCTCGTGCGTCGTGCCGAACGCGTCGAAGGCGCGGTGATGATCCTGGCGGTGGCGGCGGTGCTTCTCGTCGTACCGATCGCCGCGGCGGTGGGTACCGCGGTGTATTCCGCCGAAGCGGTCGCGATTCGTGTCGAGCGGTCCTCCCGGCACGTGGTGGAGGCGGTCGTGGTCGATGAGCCGCGAAAATCAGTGGGCGAGCAGCGGACCGCCACCGCTCGGTGGTACCAGGGGGATCACCCGCACACCGCCACGGTTCCGGTGGGGCGCTCGGTCGAACGCGGCGATCACTTCGACCTGTGGCTCGGCCCGGACGGAGCCCCGACGGAAGCCCCACGCGGGTCTGATGCCGCGCCGACGACGGGGGTGACGGTCGGCGTTCTGGTTCTGGGCATCACGGTCGCCTGCGGATTCTGGGCCGTCGTCGGAACGCGTGCCTGGTACCGACGACGCAGCGCGGTGAACTGGGAACGAGAGTGGGTGCGCTTCGACAGGTCCGCACGAGGTGAGTGGAGCTGATCAGACCGGCCGATCGGCGGATCGGTGACGGTGACGCCACAGGGCGAAGGCCGTCACGCACAGCACCGCACCCAGTAGACCGACCACCGGTTGCAGCCAGTACACCGTGCCGATGACAGCCGGTTGGATCGCGACCCAGGCCATCAGTGCCGCGCCGCTGCCACCGCAGACCAGCGGTGCCCGCCGATCGGCGCGGACGGCCGAGACCGCGGCGACGGTCATGGGCAGCGCGACCACGATCACCAGCATGGCAGCGGCGAAGCCCGGGCTGCGCATCGGCAGGCGCGCGGTGACCTCGGCGCCCAGGTCGGCAGCACCGGAGGCGAGTCCGAGCGCGCCGGCGAAGGCCCAGAAGGCCGTGAAGGCGGCGACACAGGCCAGCACGGCCAGCAGACCTCGTTCGACGCGGCGCTCGGACAGCGTGGACACGGTGCGAAGACGCGGTGTCGGCGGCTCAGTGCCGGGCGATGATGACCGGACAGTCGGCGGTGTGCAGGACGGCGTTGCCCACCGAGCCCAACGTCATGCCGGCGAAACCGCCCCGGCCGCGACTGCCCACCACGATCATGCGCGCGGGGTCGCCGGCGGTCAGGATGTTCTCGGCGGGATTGCCTTCCACGACGACGCGCCGTACCCGCACGTCCGGATACTTTTCGGCGTAGCCGGCCATGCTGCGAGCGAGCAGTTCCTCGGCCTCGGTCTGCATCTCGGTGCGAGAGATGTATCGAAAGAATTCCGACCAGGTGAGTACCGCCACCAGCTCCGCGTTCCGCATCGAGGCTTCGTCGAAGGCGATCTGGAGGGCGAGGTCGCTCCCCGGGGAACCGTCCACGCCGACCACTACCGCACCGTCGGCGGCCTCGGTGTCCCGCTCGGTCGCTGCCGGTACGACCGCCACCGGGCACTGCGCGTGGTGGGCCAGCGAAGTGCTCACCGATCCGAGCAGCCAGCGGCGCAGCGCGCCGCGTCCGTGGGTGCCGACGACCAGCAGGCGTGCGTCCTCGGACATCCTGCGCAGCAGGGGAATCGGGTGTTCCTGGACGATCGAGGTCCTGATGTCGATGGGCCGGATCGGTGCGGCGGCGGCGCTCGCGCTCTCCCGCGCGGCCGACACCTGGGCGGTGGCGGTGTCGCGGTAGGTCTCGTAGTCGAGTTGGCTGAGCGCGACGCCTGGCGCGTATTCCACGGGTAGGTGGATCGCGCACACGATGTGTAGGGGCCATCCGTGGCGCGCGGCGGTGCGGGCCGCCCAGCGCACCGCTTCGGTCGCGGACTCCGAGCCGTCGGCGCCGACCAGCACCGCGGAATCGACGTTGGAGGAGGACATGGGATCTCGCTTCCGAGTGAGGGTTTCAGTGGGGATGAACGACCATGACGGGGCAGTCGGCGTGTTGGACGAGGAACAGGCTGGTCGATCCGAGGACCAGCGCCCCCAGCCCGCCGCGGCCGCGGCTGCCCACGACGAGCAGTTGCGCGGCCTTCGACCATTCGCGTAGGTGATGGCGCGGATTGGCCAGGTAGATCCGGCGGATCACGGAGACGTCGGGATATTTCTCCTGCCAGCCCGCGAGGCTCTCGGCGACGAGCCGGTCCCCGAGGGCGGTGACGTCGTCGCCGCCGCCGAAGGTGTCGGGAAGAACCGTGGGCCGGTCGAAACGCAGATCGCTCCAGCTGTGCACCGCCACGAGCGGCGCGCGGCGGGCGTCCGCTTCGGCGAAGGCCATCGCGACCGCGTCGGCGCTCACCTCGCTGCCGTCGACGCCGAGCACCACCGGACCGAACTGCCGGATCTGTTCGTCGGCCTGCAGGTGCGGAACCACGACCACCGTGCCGCCCGCGTGCGCGACGACGTTCAGCAGGACCGAGCCGAGGTGGGCTACGGTGCCGACGCCCGGTGTCGCGCCGAGCACGATCATATGGGCCGATGACGAGGCCGCCATCAGCAGCGAAACCGGGTTCGCCTCGGACAGCTCGACGTCGATCGGGAGATCCGGGGTCAGCGCGTGAGCGAGCCTGCGTGCTGCCGCGAGCGCTTCGGCGCCGTGCTCGCGCAGGTAATCGGTGGGGCCTTTGCCGAGGACTTCGTAGCCGCCGGTGGCGGCATGCGCGGCGGTCAGGTCCAAACCGTGCACCAGACGCAATCTGCGCCCTTCGCGGGCGGCGGTCCTGGCGGCCCAGCACACCGCCGGGTCGGACGCGCCGGGACCCACTACGCCGACCACTACGGGTGCGGTGACGCTGCCGTGCGGATCGCTCGCTGTCGCGGACATCATCGTCTCCTCGTCCGGTTCGCCGCCGTCAGCCCTGTCGGGACAAGCGGGTCGACTCGCGTTGCGCCAAGTCGTGTCCCCAGGCTCGCGCGCGGTGCAGTTCCCCGGTGAGCAGCGGGCCTTCCAGTCCGCCGACGAAGAAGTCGACCGGCGCGTCAACCAGTTCGTAGCCCGACCGACGCAATCGCCGCCCCACCCCGCGCGCCGCCGAGCCCGGCAGCCACTTCGGACTCGCGGCCTTCGTACCGAACGCCGCGGCGCGAACTCCCCGATCCGGATTCGGCTCCTCCGCCAGCCATTCCCGCACCCCGATTTCCACACAGATCGGCGAATCGGTCTTCGAGGCGGCGTCGGCCCGGGTCCTGGGACGGCTGAGGCCGAACGCGTGGGTCGGGCCGCCGACCACGAGCAGATCGACGGGTGTCCGGTGAGTGTGCGCGGCCACCGCGACATCGAGGACCTCGACCTCGCCGTACTCGCGCAGACCGTCCGCGACGGCCTCGGCCACGGCCCGGGTGTTGCCGAACATCGATTCGTAGACGACTCGTGCCCGCATGGCGGCCACCTCCTGATCGGCGTGGGAACGGGAACCGCTGATGAGGTAGACGCTAAGCGCGCCCGGAGCACGGCCATAGTGCCGAACCGACCCCCAGCCGAGGGACTTCCGACCAGGGTCCCCGCGCGCCGGCGACCTGCCCGATCACCGGGTGACTTTGTGCTCTGCCGTGCTGTCGCGAGGGCGTGGTGGAGTCGAACGTGAGCCGGTCGCGGGGAGACGGGAGCCGTCGTGAATTCGATCCTGCCGTACCTGGGCTTCGTCGCGGTGGTGTTCGCGGTGGGCCTGCTGCCGGCGTTCGGGCCGCCCTCGGCCGTGGTCGTTGTCCTGCTGGCGCTGAATTGGCGGCTCGAGCCGGTGGCCGTGGTGGCTCTGGGCGCGGTCGCTTCGGGGGCCGGACGGTGTGTCCTGGCCCTGGCCACTCGCCGGGTCGGCGATCATCTCGATCCTCGCCGCCGCGCCGGCCTGGCGGCGGCCACTCACTACGTGACCGGTCACGTCGGGCGTTCGGCCGCGGGGCTCGCGTTGTTCGTGGTGTCGCCGGTGCCCTCCGCGCAATTGTTCGAGGCCGCCGGCCTGATGGGAGTGCGCTTGCTGCCTGTCACGGCCGCGCACATCGTGGGCAGGCTGATCAGCTATTCGTTCTACATCGCGGCTGTCTCGGTCGCGGAGCGGAACCTGGGCGCGGCGTTCCTCGACCCGCTCACCTCGCCCGTCGGTGTCGTCATCCAGGTCGGGTTCCTCGCCGCGCTCGTCCTGCTGGTCAGGGTCGATTGGATCGCACATCTCCCGCCGGCGGCACGCCGACCCTCGGGATCGTCCTGAACCCCGGGCCGCCGCACGCTCGGCGAGCGATGAGGACTCGCCTCCACCGGGGCCGGCCCGCGAACAGTGACATCGGGATGTCCGATCACGGCCCGACGGCCCTGGGCACCGCAGCGTGATTGCCGTGGAATGGAAGTATGCAATCCCTCCAGCGCTCGGAGCACGGTGTCCGCGGCATGCGGCGGCGATCGGTGCGGATCGACGGTCGCCTCGCCAACTATCGGGTCGGTGGGCACGGGCCACGAGTGCTGTTCCTA
>NZ_BAGG01000244.1 GCF_000308695.1 Nocardia takedensis NBRC 100417
GCCGTGCTCACCGGCCACACCAACGCGGTGGAGGCGGCGGCCTGCACCACGATCAACGGCCGACCCGTCGCGGTCACCGGCAGCCAGGACACCACAACGCGAGTATGGGACCTGAACACCGGCACCGAACTCGCCGTGCTCACCGGCCACACCAACGCAGTGGTGGCGGTAGCCTGCACCACGATCGACGGCCGACCTGTCGCGGTCACCGGCAGCTGGGATCACACGGTGCGGGTATGGGACCTGAACACCGCGACCGTGCGCGCCGTGCTCACCGGCCACACCACCGCGGTGCTGGGGGCGGCCTGCACCACGATCGACAGCCAACCCGTCGCGGTCACCGGAGGTTTGGACGCGACGGTGCGGGTTTGGGACCTGAACACCGCGACCGAACTCGCCGTATTTACAGGCCACACCGACCTAGTGGAGGCGGTGGCCTGCACCACCATCGACAGCCGACCTGTCGCGGTCACCGGAAGCGGGGATGACACGGTGCGGGTATGGGACCTGGTCTCCGGCACAGAACGCGCCGTGCTCACCGGCCGGACCCGTGCGGTGGTCGCGGTGGCCTGCACCAGCATCGACGGCCGGCCGGTCGCGGTGACCGGCAGCTTGGATCGCACGGTGCGGGTGTGGAATCTCGACAACGGGACCGAGCGCACCGTGCTCACCGGCCACACCGGCCCGGTGGAAGCAGTGGCCTGCACCAGCATCGACGGCCGACCGATCGCGGTCACCGCCAGCCAGGATCGCACGGTCCGGGTGTGGAGTCTGGAGACGATGTCGTCAATGGCGGTCGTAGATTGGCCTGCACGTATGGCGCCCCACATTGGCGTGTCGGGTGCCGGCATCGTGGTCGGGTTCGGTCACGATGTCGCGGTGTTGGCATGGCCGCAGAAGTACGGGGCACGGCGGTAGCGAACCGCCCACTCCGCGGGTCGAGTTCGCGGCCGCAGTCCTTGTCTGCACAGACTCGAGTGGCAGTTCAGGTGTCGTCGCGGCTGTACAGCAGGTCGGTGCGGGTGAGGAGTTCGTCGGTTTCGCGGTCGAGGCGATCGAAGAGTTCGTCGAGGTCGGCGGCGAGGGCGTCGGCGCGGTGGCGGGCGGCGGCGAGCCCGGCGAGATGGGCCGGAGACAGTGCGGCGAGGTGGCCGGGCAGTGCGAGTGATGTTCCGCGCCAGTCGAATCCGGTGAGCAGCGGCAGATGCCGGTGGTCGGGCTCCGGTGCCGTGGGGGGCATCGCATCGTCGCGGGTGAAGTGGTGTTCGAGCAGAGCGGGGACGCCGGGGTGTGGCGCGTGGATCAGGACGGCGGCCCAGCGGCGCACGATGGTGACCGGACAGCGGTGCGGGTCGCCGGTGGCGGGCAGGACGAGCTGGGGTTGGTGCCCGATGGTGACCGCGTCATCGTCGATGCGGACATCGCCCTGGCGCAGCGCGGCGATCCGGGTGAACGGTAGGCCGGCGGCGGCGAGGGTGAGCAGGACGGCGTCACGGCGGCCGAACAGTCCGGCGGGCCAGCCGCTGGTCGGCAGTGCGGGCAGCAGTGCGTGGACACGGTCGGCCGCCCGCGCGCGGCGGGGGCCGCGGGCGGGGTTGAGCAGCCGGCGGAGGGGTTCGGTGCGGCCGGGTTCGGGTTGTCGGCGGCGCGGTGGACGGCGTTGATCGCGGCGAGGCGGGCGCGTTGGCTGCCGAGCGCGGCGCCGTGGTGTTCGTGGAGGTAGGCCAGGACGGTGTCGGTGCCGGCGGGGAGTGCGGTGGTGTCGGTGGCCGCGGCGAAGATGGTGAATTCGCGCCATTGGCGGCGGTATTCGGCGGACAGTCCGCTCAGGTCGGGAAGCGGGGTCATCAGAGTCCGAGTTTGCGGGTGGCGTTGGCGCGGTGGGTGGGTGCGCAGTCGTAGCCGCGGACGGTGTCGATCTGGGTGTGGCCGGTCAGGTTCATCACCTCGCGGTAGGACGCGCCGTTGTCCAGGGCCTGGGTGGTCGCCCCGGCGCGCAGGGAATGCCCGCGGAACGCGGCGGCCTGCTCGTCGCTGTATCCGGCGGCCAGAGCGCGGGCCCGGACCATCCGCCCGAACGCTTGACCGGTCAACGCCGTTGCGTCGGAGGGGATCCCGGACCGGCCCAAGGGTCGGAAGACCGCGGTCCTGGTGCTGGGGAACCGCGGCAGCTCCCGCGCGCAGGAATGCTCCTCGGGGTCATGGTCACGCTCGGCGCGCAGGCGTTTACGGACCGCGATCACCCCGGCATCCGGTCCGCCGGTGTGGGCGGCGTGGTCGTGGTCGGCGAGCAGGGTCAGCCATGCCAGGAGCGCGCAGCACGGGCACGAGCGCGGGTGGGCGCCGGGTTCGAGGACGAACCAGGTGACCTCGGTGCGTCGGGTCTTGGTGCCGCGCAGCGCGATCCGGATCCGAGTGCCGTCGTCGTCGGTCTCGCGGGCGATGTCGCGGACCTGGAGGCCGACGACCTCGCTGCGGCGGCGCGCGCCGGCGAACGCGGCCAGCAGCAGGGCGGTGTCGCGGCGGGCGGCGACCTGGGCCCGCCACGTCCGGGCGTGGTCGTCGATGGCGGTGAGGATGCGGGTCAGGTCGGTGAGCATGATCGGCGCGGCCCGGTCGGGTGTCTCTCCGGCGTCGGTGCGGGTGACCCGGATCCCGCGCAGGGTGCGGCGCACGGCGGGGTCCGCGGCGGGGTCGGTGTAGCCGTGCCGGGAGTGGATCGCGCCGATCGCCGCGCACCAGGTGCCGATCGTGGTCGCCTTCACCGCGAACTCACCGTCCGGACCGCGTTCGCGGGCCAGCGCGGCGACGAACCGGGCGACGGTCTCCGGCGAGGCCGGCAACGCGACGCGATCCTTCTCGCGACACCAGGACTCGAAACGACGCCACCCGCTCGCGTAGGTGCGGCGAGCGTTCTGCGCGACCGCCTTGTCCTGGAACGCCGCCACCGCCGCCACGTCCTCATCCACCACCACCTCCCCCACCGACACCGGCGGGGGCACCAGGTGCAGCACCGGAGCCACCACCTCCGGCGGGGCGGCGGCCGCGCGCCGCGCGGCGGGCTCGTCGGCACGCGCGACCGGTCCGGCCGCCGGCCGGATCATTCGGCGGGTCACCGCGTCCGCCTCGCGGCGCCGCCGTGGTCGCCGCGGGCATGCGCCACGGAACCGTGCCGGTCTCACGTACCGGCCGGGGTGGCCGGCAGGAGGGCGGCGGGCGCTGTGGCCGGCCGCGCCGACTGTCCCGTCACTGTGACATCTGACCCGAGGGGTTCGGGGCGGAGGCCAGACGCGGATGTGGGCGGGTTCCGGTCGTCGTCGACGGTCTCGGTGAGTCGCCACCGTTGGGTCATTCCGAGTTCGGGGACGATCTCGCCGTCGCGGTGCAGCCGCCCATCCGCCAGTGGGCGCACGGTCCCGGCGCGGGCCACGGCCGGGCAGTGCGTCGTCGCGGTCGCCGCGCCGTCCGGGTGCAGCGCCGCGGAGGTCGGTGCGCGCCCGTCGGCATCGATGACGAGGACCGCGTCCTGGCCGACACGCAGCCCGCAGACCTGACACAGTCCGTCGCGCTGCGCGTCGGCGAGTCGACCCCGATGGATCAACCGCCAGTAGGGGCCGACCGCGGTCACCGGCGTCAGCCACGGCACCGGCCGACCCCGATGCACCGGCCGCCGCGCTCCGGCCGGGTTCAGGTCGCGGCCGCGCCGATCGAGCAACCGCCACAATGCCACCACACTCCCCCACCTTTCACACCAGACCGCCTCGGGCGCGTGCTCTACCCATCCGGTCACCGGATCCAGGACATACGGGGGCCGCGCACGCGCCGCATCGCCGATCATCGGGCACCACGCACCCACCGACCCCGGCCATCCTCCGGTGTCCTCCCGCCGATTCCGGCGCGTTTCGCCTGTGACCGGCCCGAATCGGAGCCGGGGGTGACGACATGCGTCGCTTCGCCAGGAATACTGACATCGGAATTGCCTGTCCACCTGCATCTCTGGGCGATTCATGCCCGATAACCGCTCTTATCGGGCGCGACAGCGAACATCGTTCGACATCGGCCCGGGCGGCGCTTCAGTTCGCCGAAACAGCCTGCATCGCAGTGGATTCGAAACCCCTACCGCGACGATCGTCTCCAACTCGACGCACCTGGTCCGGTCGTGGCGCTACCCGACTACGTCAACCGTTTTCGCGCATCGCCCGCACACCGGGCCATCATCGGATCGCCGCGATCAGGGTGGGCCGAGGAGTTCGGTTACGGCGGTCCAGATGAGATTCGAGTACCGGGTGAGGTGTACGCGGTCGGCTCCGCGCTCGATGACGCGTTCGGTCTGCCACTCGCAGAACTGGGGAGCGAACCACAACACGCGAACGAAGTCCGGATGAAGGCGTTCTCCCTCGGGGATGTCGATGGACCGGAGCAGCTCGAGGTACGCATCGCCCAGTGCGGGAACGAATCGTCCGTCACGCAGGTTGCCCAGATAGCCGCGTTCTGGGTCCCACGCCGTGTCGAGTGCTTCCAGGACTTCAGGAGAGTCGTGTCTCATCGCCGACATCCATTGATCACTCCGGTCGGGCGGTCTGGATGAATGACTACGTGCTGGTCCTTACGTGCGTGCATCAACCTTCGTGTGCTCCGGGTACCGGGGAAGGCGAACGTCTCACACCATGACTCGACAGTCCTCGAGGGTCCGGGGCCCGATCCGGCCAGGCATGAAATCGTCCGCGGAACGGTTCGAGTTCACACTAGCGTGTGGATTCGCGGACGAACCAGGTTGCGTCGCCCGGTGATTCCCACTCCGCGTGGTCCGCTCGGCGGAGTTCGTACTCGACCTCGCCGTGTTCGACGCCGGGGAGTGGGTCGTCGAAATGCTGGTGGACGAATTCGAGCATAGGCGAGGCCCCACTTTTCCATGCCACGGCGAGACGCGACGTCCACGGCCATGGTCCCGGTCCCGCCCGACGCCGAGTTCGACGAAGCCCTTCCCGATCGACGCCCGCGCGCCCTCGATGCCGTATCCGCGCCCTCGGACCGACGGGGTGAGCCGGTATCCGAGTCCCACCTCTGCGACGCCGCCATCCCACGGCGGCCGCGGGGCTGCCCAGCAAACGAACGCTGTGGTGGATCGCTCGAGGACGGCGAAGCGCCCGGCCGAACCCACCTGGTAGTCGTGCAGGATCCGGGCGCAGCACCTCGTGCTCGATCTCCTCGCGCGGTGTGGGCTCACTGGTGGGGAACCTCATCACCGCGGGCTCGCTGTCCAGCCGGACCGGATTCTCGACGTTGGCGGGGTCACGTCGATGAACACGTGGTGGCGTGATGAACGCCGAGGCTGTCCTGGTGGAGCACCAGCCGCACTCAGCGCGTGAAAACCACTGCGTTGCGGGAGTTGTCGGGATCGGAACCGGTGATCACCGAAGACCCGATGGTGAGTCGCCACGTGTTGTCACCGCAGGAGCCGCTGACCACCGTGGCACGCACCGTCACGACACTTCCGCTGCGACCGACCTCGGTCCAGTTCGCGACGCACGGCCTGCTGGGAATGTCGATACGCGCACGGAACGGAACCTCGGAGCTAACATCCAACGTGCCGGGGTAGACACCAGAGGTGACCGTCCAGGTCCCCGCCCATCGGCCCAGGACTCCCTCGCCGGGAGCCGACCCGCTCGAACCCGAACTCCCCGAACCGCTCCCGCTGTCCGGCGCGGCCGACACCGACCCAGCCGCCCCCGCCAGCGCCGCACAGACCACCCCGACGACAACAGCCCTCCGAGCGACCCCGGACACCGAATGCCTCATCCGATCCATCTCCTCTCAGCAAACCGGCGACGCCCCGCCCCTTCGGGGGGCGACAACCGCCGGATGCTTCCTCGAACAGCCTCTCCGAACCCCGTCCGACGCACCATCGACCGATCAACCGACACCGCAGCGCCGCCACCGCGGAGACAACTCCGCGCCGCCCCGCAACTCGCTCACTTCCCATCGCCCCGACCCCGCTACGGATTCGGCCGGTTCACCAACGCGCCAAAACGCTGCTGCCATCGATGGGCGATCGTGGACCACCCGTTGCCACCAGGAACGTCTCCGCGGTCGAATCATCGCCCCGGCGCTCGGCCCGCCCGGCCGGTGACGCGCCACGACGAGTTGATGCCACGATTCGCACTGTGATAGACGAAAGATGTGTGGGGTCGGACGCACGCCGACCCCACACCTCCGAAAACCACCCCAGCCGAGACCAACCCGACCCGCACCACGCGAGCCCACCGGGCACCGACCGCGGATCCGACCGGCGGCGTGCGGTAGGGCGCGACCCGCGCCGTGGTCCATCAGGATGCCAGGCTGCCCGGCTGATCCGGGAAGGCACCAGCCCGGACCGGACGGCCCGGGAACCATCCGCCGCGGCGTGGTGGACACGCTCGACGCCCGTACGCCGACCTGACCGATCCCGGTGACCACTTCGGACGCGCGAGCGGACGGACGCGGTGATCGCGGAGTACCGTACGGTCTTTGAGGTCGACCGCAGCGGCCAGCGCCCCGAATTCGGCGTCGATCCCCTCCCGCGGACGCGGGCGTACCGCACGCCGTGGCAATGGCGGTGGCGATCACGCACCAGCTGGCGGTGACTTCCCGGCACCGGCGACCCACTCGTTCCAGACGGCCGGATATAGGTTCAAGCTGGCACCCGCATCATGGAACGGAGCAACAGTAGCGATGGACCCACGCAGCGCACCGGCACAACGCCACGCAGATCCTGGTAGTAGGCAGATCGGGACGATCGACGCCGATGCCTACACAGACCGGGTCCAGGCCGAGAACGCCGCCGGGGAATGCTTCGTCTGCGAACTGGCCGACGAGCAGACAACACGCCAGCGCGAAACCGTCGCCTACCGCGACGAACACTGCGTCGTGTTCATCCCGCCCTACCCCCGCCTCTACGGCTACTGCCTGCTCGCACCCCGACGCCACGCGAGGAACGTCGTGTCGGACTTCACCGAGGACGACTACCTCGCCCTACAGCTGCGCGTGCATCGCCTCGGCCGGATTCTGGCCGAGATCACGCCCACCGGACGCCTCTACGTGTTCAGCTTCGGCAGCATGCAGGGTGTCTCGCACGTTCACTGGCACCTCGCGCCGTTGCCTCCGGGAATCCCCTTCCGCGAACAACAGTTGGCCGCGGTCGGCAAGCTCGAGTACCTCGTCCTCGCCGAGGCCGAGCGTAAAGAGCTGGCGGCGCGGACCGGAGCCGCCATGGCCGCTCTCGCGGAGCAGGACCGACACCGCCCGAGTCGACCGAACACCGGCGCTGGCTCATCCCACACCGCTGAAGAACCGCAGCCCTGAGCGGTTCAGATCCGTCGCGCACAGGGCCGCGCGGCCGGTTGCGGCCGACGATGCAGCGCAGCAACCAGTCCGGTCACCGTGACAATGCTCTACGGGACGGCGGCGATGTGCGCCACCACGATCTCCGTGGACATGCGCCACTCCTTCGGTTCGAGGTCGGCAAGCCCGGCCCAGCAACGGCCACACGCTGCCATGCGGACGCACATGCACACCCAAACGTTCTTGCCTGCGCATCCGCGCAAGGACACGAGCACGAAGAGGACCGGCCGATCCGTCGAGCGGCGTCGCGCCGACCCGGAACCCGCTCCGAAGCAGACCATTACAGTGGCGATCTCGGAGTGTCGGGAGAGGTCGGGGTGATCCCACGGACGCGGGCGGGCGTCATCGGTGCCGACGTCGGTGGACGGCACGCGCGTGGCTGACGGCCACTGCGGACGAGATGACGGTGCTGCCGGCACGTTTCGGCATCGCCGTTTCCGCCGGACCGCATGGCCTCGCGTCGCTGCGGCCGCCCGGGTTCGGCCCACACTTGCACGCTCGGCACGGCTTCGGCGCGGAGTCTGCGCACCGCCACTCTCTCGGCCGCGGCGATCTGGGCGCTGGCGGTCTTGGGCAGGTGCGCGATGCGGGCCCGGCGATGCGAGGCCGCGGCGTCGGTGAGCTATCTGCACATCAAATGCGTCATCGAAAACCACCACCGACCGCACACGGTATAACCGCAACGGAGCAAGTGAGACCTGCTGCGCGCCAGCACGTCCGAGAAGCGTTCGACAATGGTCGCCCGCGCTGCCGTGGCGGCCATATACCTCCGCGTCCGCGCCGACCTCGTCGACCGTCGGACGACAGTGAACGCGGGGCCCTCCGCGCTGTTGACCGGGAAGACCTCAGACTCGTCCGCACTGCTGTGGTGGTATGCCGAGACGGGTCAGTGCAGGTGCCATTTCGGAGGATCCTGCCGCTGGAGAGAACGTGTGACCGCCTGTCGGATTCCGTACGCGGTCAGGAAATCGTCGTCGAGCCAGCCTTGCGGTGCTTGAACCGGGGCGCGAAACGCTTTGGCGCAGATGCCGACCGCGCCCTGTCGAGAAGCTCAGCAGGGTCGACGCCTGCCGATCAGTTTCCACTCGCCGTTCCGCAGAAACCAGACGGCGAGTTCCGGCAACGCCTTCGCGCCGGGGCGGGGGAATTCGGAGGACAAGGTGAACGTCCAGCCATAGGTGAACCACTTCTCGAGCTTGTCGATGTCGAGTTTCATACACTCCCGGGCGATCTCGGGAGCGACCTCGTCGAGCGCCTTCTTGGTGAGCCCCCAGTTCAGCTCGCCGGTCTGGCGTTGCTGTTCCCGAGCCTGGTTCTGCTGTGCCGCTCGTTGTTCCCGGAAGGCGTTGACCTCGTCAGCGATCCCCATGAGGCAAGCGTAGGGCGATCAAACGCCCCACACATAGCGATTCCGACACATAAAGCCAGTCGGCCTCGACCCGGCGAGACGATCACCGCGACCGCGCCGTCGCACGGCACATCGCAGTCGTAGAGTCCGAACGGGGTGGTTACCGGACGTGCGTTCAGGTACGTGCCCGACTGCGGGTCCGGAACCGATCCCGCCGATATGGTCGGTGTAGGCGGTTCGGGCCTGCAGTAGCAGGTCGCGGAGTCCCGGAGGTCGACGGGGTCGATCCAGAACACGCTGCGCGTGATCGCGGCCGCACGTTCGAAGTCGCCCAGGCTCCACCAGGTCATGGCCAGTCCGCGCCGGGCCGGTGGAAGGGCCGGTTGTCCAGGACCGACCAGGGCAGCACATCGGTGAACCGTGCCGGCAGGCTCAGTTCCCGACCACCACGCCGGTCTGGTGGAAAACCAACGCCTGCGACACCAGCGCGCGGCGCTGTGTCGCGGCCGGACCGCTATTCGACGTGGTATCCCTACCTCTCTTCGGCCAAGGCGGCGTCGATGCCCAAGGCGTTGAGGTCAACCAGACGGTCGATGATGTCGAGGCACTGCGCGCGCACGGATTCGTCACCTTGACGATACGAGCGCAGCACCACGGTTGTCACCGCCAGCCCGACATGGGTACCACGACCTTGCAGGCTGTTCGCACCGACGCCTACCGCGTCGACCATTCTTTCGCAGGCACGCAGCGCCGATGAGGGCAAACGAGTGCCGAGGTCTTCCACACTGTCGGCGAGGGTTTCGTAGTTCTCGGTAAACGCCGGGCTGTCGAGAAATGCACCTATCAACGCGTCCTGTGGGCCGGATTGCATGTCGGTGAGACCACGCAGTCCCGCTGCTGCAGCTTCTCTGACCTCGGGGTCGGGATCTGCGAAGAGCAACTCCAGTGTTTCGCTGCTGTCGGCAGTGTTCTCGGCCATCATCTCGGCCGCGCCACGCCGGGCAGCGGCATTCAGCATTCGTACGTCCTCGCCGACCGGTGAGGCAATCGCACCGTAGTGCTGCGCGACCGCCCACACGCGACCCGCGCGGGTGGCGATACCGGATGGTCCATCGAGAGCATTCTGTAGATGTCGGAGGAACTGGGGCGAGGAGCGCAGGAGGCAGTGCGTCAGGAGATGTTCGGTTTCCGCGGTGTCGAACACCGCCAGCGGTGCGTCGAACAGTCTTTCAGCGGTGTCCAATGCGACCTGTCGGTCGTGGTTGAGAAGTGCGGCCACAGCGCGCGCGGCGCACGTTCTTACTGCGGTGGATGTGTCGACCGCGAGTCGCTTGACCACGGGAACGAGCCGGTTCACATGCTGCGTGCCCGCGAACAATGCGGTTGCTGCGGCCAGAGCGGCAGCTCCGCGCAGCGAGCGCATCCCCGCGATGTAGAGATCGCCCGAACCGTTCGAGGCGTACTCGGCATCTGGATCAGTTGCGGTCGAGAACTTTTCGATGAGGGTTACCAGGCGATCATCGCAGCCTCCAGACTCCGATAGGGCTGTGCAGACATCGAGCGAGATCGCGTCACCGTAGGTGTTCAGCGCATGCTCGCAGAGATCGGCGAAGAGAGCCCGGTCTATATCTGGGGCGACAGCCCGAATCACATGAGTGGTCGCGCTGGCCGGAATCGTGGCGTCGAAGCGCAACGCCAGCCGTGCAAATCTCTCGGGTTGTTCCTTTGCTCTGGCTTCCAGCACGCCGGCAAGCTGTGATGCGCCGCCCACAGGGCCACTGATGCGGTCGATCGTGTGTTCGGAGCTGTGCTTTCGCAGGGCCGACAGCCAGTTCTCGTCGCTCATCCGCTTGGACGAGTCATGAGAAATCGGTGGGCCAACGAAGGAGGCGACTATCGCGCTGGGCTTGGGTGGCGGCCCAATCGGCAGTCGCTCCAGCTCGGCAACCCGACGCCGGACGCAGGCACCCATTCGCGAGCGGTCGATTCCGAACAGCAGGCCTATCTGCCCGTATTGCGGCAGACGGCCTTTGTCTCCGAGCAGAATCTCTGCTTCGAGTTGCCGAAGAAGGTGTTCCGAACACCGTGACGAATGCGCTGTGATGAGTTCGTAGGACGCGCGTCGAGGACTGTCGTACCAGCCGAGGTGCAGATTGCGTTGATCGGTGGCGATCCATTCGATGGCCTCATCGGAGTCCGTCGACGCCGTCAAGGTTCTGCAAACGAGGAACCGCAGTGCGTCGCTCGCCGATTGCCGCAAAGGCTGGATGGCTTCGAGGGCGGTCTGGGAATCGATCTCGATCAACTTCCGAAGTGCGGCCTCTATGGCGGTCAGTATCGTGTCATCTACAGCATGGGAACCAACTATCGGTCGGCCCCATCTGATCAGCGACGATGTATCGATTCCGACGCGAGCATTCGACAGTCGCGCCAGGATCGGGAGCACCTCGCGCACAAAGGCTTCGGGAGCCTTGATCGCTACCTGGTGAATGACACTGGCACCCTGTGAGTTTCTGGAGAGATGGTCGGTCTCGAAGGGATCGCTGGCACCTGCTGCGTTCGCGCGTGCCATCGATCGGTCCAGGTAAGCTCCGATGAGCCTCGCCGCGCCGATCGGGTCCTCACCCACCAGAGCGGAGACGATCGTCCAGAAGTCGCTATTGACCGCGATGGGGCCGCGCACATCATCGATATGGCCGCCTTGGATCAGTTCTATCGCGAAGGGCACCAGAGCTGGACATATCGACCATGCGATCAGGGCTCGAAGACGTAGACGCCAATCCTCGCCGACACCTACATAGGGTTGGAAGAGTTCGGCGACACGCTCACCTCGCTCTCGGGCGACCGAGATCAATTGCTGTGCTGCCGCATCCGCCCGACCAGGGTCAGCGAGCCATCGCTCCCAGCGGCCGAGGTCATCGACGACATCGAACCAACATGGGTGTGCCAGTAGTCTCAGCAGCCGATCACCACCCGAACTCCCGTCCCAAGCCAGATATTCCACCGCCTCCCAGTCGGCAGGGGCAGGGGTCAACTGGCGCAGTACACCGACGACAACCTGTTTGATATGGGACCGGATGCCGGTCGAGCTGAGTGTGCTTTTCACGACCTCGCGGAACTTTTGGGGCTCCTTCGCTGCGAGATATTCAAGTATCTGGCGGGTTTGGGCACGTCGGAACAGGAATTGACCGTTCGTAATGAGAAAGTCGTACAGGTCGCCCCCCCTCGTCACGAACGCACGAGCGAAGAGGTAGTCGAAATATGTTTCATGAAAAAATGCGATTCCGAGTTCGTCGGCGACAAGGACTGCTTCCGACTCGAGAGCGGCGATCTGTTCCGTCGGGAATTCTTCCAGGACAGTCCGAGGGGCCGTCAGCGTTTGCCGTTCACTCAAGTAGGCCACTAGAGTGGATGTGATCCCCGCCCAGTCGATGTGGCCTGCTCGGGCCATTGCACGCTTCCGAGCTTCGGCGGTGAATTCGTCGTACAGGTCTTGCAGGGTCAGATGTGGGTTCAGACGAGCGCGGTCCGGCAGGCGGACGTATACCGCGAAATGCAGTGGGGTACGGAGTAGTTCGATGGTCGACTCGGCAGGGACGATGGCGTCGTGATACCGCAGGTGCTCCCGGACCTGCTCGGCGCTCAGCTTGCTCACGGTGTGCCGAATAGCCGGCTTCCTGCCGCGCAACAGCGACCGTACACGTGGATCGTTTTCCAGATCTATCGTCCGCACGACGAGCACCAACTTCAGGTTCTGCACTCGCTGTAGTTCTTCTCGCACCTCGTCAACGGCCTCGAAGCTCTCGGGCATGCGCCCGCTGAAGTGGCTGACGGCGTCGAGTTGGTCCACAACGAGCAAACCCGGAAGGCCGCCCGCGACACCGGCCAGCAGCACCGACGGGGACTCCGAAAACCCCATCAGTTGTCCGAGATGACCGGATGTCGGCGACGCGATGGTCGCCTCCATACGTGCGACCGCGACGAACCACCCACGCTCGTCCAACGTGGCACCCACTTCCGCGACCACCGCCGACTTCCCGTATCCAGCCGGTCCATCGACGATGATGACTTGCGGACTATCCGGGTCCTCGAGTGTCGAGATGATCGCCTGCGCCTCCGCGCGCGGAACAAGACCCAACTCCGGCTCCAATCGCTCCACTCGCCGAATCTGACGTTCGAGTGTCCGACGCAAAAGTTGACGAAAGGCATTGTTTCCGGTCAGAAGACGTTCCGTGAAATCGTCTCTCAAGAATGCGGCCACCTGAGGTGCCAAAACATTTTGGTGCCGATGATCCCGACAGAAGCGTCCCACCGCATCGAGGACCGCGTCCGGGTCACCCGCGTAAAGGAATTCATATTCCATTCTTACGGCACGATAAAGGTTGCTTTCCGGCCAATGCTCCACCTCAACATTCTTCAGATATCGCCACGCAACCTCTTCACCGACACCCCAATAGTCGACGACCATGTCGAAGTCGCGGTCGAGGGCCTTTGTGAGCGCATCTCTGAACTCAGCGAGCATCGTGGTCGCTCGCGCCCGACCACTGAGATCTGCGAGTGAATCGGCGGCGGTCGACGATATGAGGCGATATCCGCGGTCGAGTTCGATTTGATGTTTGGCGCCCCTGAGGACCGAGATCTTTCCGCTGGCGTCGCCTGTCTTGAGTCGCGCGATCGTCCAGGTCTTCGCGAAATCCTTTGTTTGCTCCCCCCATGTCCGGCCGTCGATATCTATCTCGAACTCGATCCCGACACCGACGTCACCTGGCGGCTCCAGCCTGATCCGACGCGCTCGGTCGCGCAGGAGGTCCGCGATACGTAGAGCCGTCCAGAGGTCTTCATATTCGTTGCCCTCCTTGTCGGCCGCTCCCCCTCGAAACGCGCTCATCGCACCCTCTCAGTCCTTGGTGACACAACCCTGTTCGACACCTCTGAAGTCGACACTCCTCAACAACCGAATCGCATTCAACGCCAACTGATCAGGTCCAGAACCCTCGCGCGCCACCGCGGAGGTGATTCCGCTGATGGTCGACGTGACCAGGCGGAATCGCCAGAGATTGCCGCGGGCCGAGGACCGGTCCCAGTTGGACTAGATCGGCGAAGTCCATGACACAAGCGGGAGCAGATTCGGCCATTAGTCGGCGAGGTCTGCTACGCGTCCGTCGCCAGCTACGACCACCATGTCGATGATCCGTTGCCAGCGTGCGTTCTGATCGCCGGGCGACAGATGGTCGCGAGTTTGTCTGAGCCAGCTCGGTAGTGCGTGGCTGCGAGCGCGGATTGCTTCACAGCGATCGAGAAGCCTCTCCATCCAGAGCCACCCGATGTCGATTTCCACCAAAATCCTGCTCCTCGTCGGATTCGTCCTACTCGCGACCATCACCGGCTACGCGACCGGGCACCTGGCCCACGCCGACGGCACCCCGTGCCCGCCGCGATACGTGCCGGTGCCATCGGCTTCGGCGGCACACCCACACTGCTGCTCGCCCTCCTTACCACCTTCATCCTGCTCTGACCACGAGCAGGGTGCCGCACCGCCCGACAGGGCTGCCCGACTGCGCCGCCACCACATGCTGATCCAGGACGTGACCCGTTGGCAGGCATTCGGCGGTCCGGGGATGGAGCAGGCGGGGACCGCCGACGGCAACGGGCTCGCCACCTTCACCCTGGGTGGGGCCACCCTGGGTGGGGCGTATGCGGCCTTGGCGAACCCCTACCTGACGGCCTACCACATGTGTTTCCCAAGGCTGGCGGCTGCTGCGCCAGCGAGTGTAGCCCGTTCGGCGGTACCACCAGACCGGAATTCGCAGGGGGTGGGACACATTCCTCGCGCAATGTCCCACCTCGGGTGCGCACGTGGACGCGCTGCACGACACCGAGAAGACCGATCCGCGAACTCACCGAATACGGACCCGAACCGCCGAGTCCACAGCTACCTACTCATCACAGCCGACCCGCGTCCGCCGTCGACCCGCGTGCCGCCTCACACACGGTCTCCTTCGTTGTAGGCAGCCGCGCATCGAATCCCCCTCACAGTCAGCAATTCTCGATGCGACGCTGATCACCGTCCCCGTACCGGGGGATCACCCGGGCTCGTCGCTATGTCCTGCCCGACCACGTCCCACGCCCCCAGAAGGGCACGCGATGCACTCGGCTCCACCGAACAGTTCACCACGACCGGGCACCCCGGACCCGTATCGCACCTGGCGCCACTGGTACTCGGCGCACTCGGCGGATGGGTGCTGACCGTGCTCACCGACCCCGTCACCGCGATCACCGTCCTCACCACAGTCCTGCCACTGCTCACGGCGAAACCCGACCGACAAGGGTCCACCGAACCGTAAGCACGACGGGGCGATCAGCCCGCGGATCCTCGCTCCACTCTCTCCGAGGCGTGTGCCGTCGGGGCGGGGCGCACCGTGGTTCGCACGGCCGCGGCGGGCCCGTAGGCTCGACGGGGGCCACAACGATCCTTGCGATGCGCCCCGGCCTCGCGCTTCGGCCCCGGGCACGACCGGGTCGGATCCTCACCTCACACCCGAGACGCCGCACCTCGACCGATGATCGGGCGGGTCGCCACCCGGAGTGAGCCGCCGCGCGGTGAGGAATTCGGTTGCCGTATGGGTAAAGCCGCCCTGAGCTCGTCGATCCCCCAGACACCGACGATGGTCCTGCTGGAGGTAGATCCCTTGCGTGGTCTCGGCTACACCCGATTGTTCAGCCACCCCGCCCAGTGCCCGCCCTCGCCCGCAGTGTCGCGGCAGCAGATCGTTCCGATGCCGACCGTTCAGCAGCGCTGCCCGGATCCCACCCATCGCGCCACAGCGCACGCCGGCTGAGCCAGGACGCGGATTTCCACCCAGCGGCTCATCACCTCCCCGAATCGTGCACCGACCGCCCGCCGGGCATCGGATTCGGCAGACCACCCCGACTGTCGGGGTCCGCCACGCTCCACGAGGCGGCCGGCGGCGTAGGACCGTCCGCGGTGACGTCAACCTCGATCGACCACCGTGGCGAGCGACCGGCCTGGACCAGGCCGACTGGCGGAAGCACTGTTGCGGATCGTCGTCGGACGAGTACGGGTGTGGCTCCATCGACACCGCCGATGGAGTTACACGTTTCGCTCGACCGCTCGCGATTCGCGGTGGCAGCCCTACCGGTGAGCGCCTCCGAGGCGGGCGACGCAGCCCTCGGGCCGCAGCGGGGGCTGTCAGCGCGGAGCGTCGACGGCTCGGACGTCGAGACCGCGCTGCTCGTGGACGCATCGGGCGCTGTAGCCGAGGTCATCGATCGCGCCGAAGGACACCGCAGCGCAGCGCCAACCGTCGAAGAACGCGAACCCGGCACTGCCCTGGCGGGCGAGGCCGGGATCGGACAGGTACCGGTACATCACCGCGGCGGCCTGGTCGCAGTCGATGTCACCGCGGGTCTGTACTGCCAGGACCGCGGTGCGCCCGGACAGCAACCCGCTCATCTCGTAGGGCCCGCACGTCTCTGCCGCCGGCGCGGCCTCGGCGGGTGCGGTGAGGGTGGTGAGCGCGGACGGTGCGAAGACGACGAGCGCCGCAGCGGTCAAGGATCGGCTGAGGGGGGCGATGATTCGCATGAGAAAGTCCTGTCGGGTTCGATCTGAAATACTCTGTGCGGGATCGAGATTCGACCAACGTCGATCGAGTGGAGTGGCGCGGCGGACAGCGCAGTCGCCGGAGTGGCCTTGCGCCGGGTCTCGCCGCGCCGAGTTCGCACCCGTCGCGGGGGAGTTGTGGCGTCGGCGTGGTCGTGGCCGCCCGGGTTCCGCACCCACGTGCTGTGGGTGCGGGTCGGGTGGGGGCGGGTCAGTGATGGTAGTAAACCCAGAGGCCGCCCTCGAGCGGGTGGCAGACGCCGGTGATGCCGTACTGCTGGCGGTGCACGTCGGTGACTGCTTCCACGCAGTCCTCGTAGGAGCTGTAGAGGTCGCAGCCGAGTTCGTAGCAGGGCGCGGGCAGGTTCTGGGGATCGGCGGCGGCGGCGGTCGCGGTGGGCAGTAGCGCCGCGGCGGTCGCGGTGATGGCGGCGGCGAGCAGGCGCAGGTTCATCGGAGAGTCCTTTCGGCGCAGCGAATGCTGGAGGAAGCGGAGGGGTTGTGAAGTCGCCCCGACACCGAGGCGGTGCGATGTTCACGGGATGTGGTCGACGGTGGTGTTCGGGAACAAATGTCGTGTCGTCGATGAGCTGGGTAGAATTCGGGCTGCGGAGTCGGTGGCTACCGCGGCGTGGTGTCAGACGAGGTGGCAGGCGCTGCCGCCGTCGGGGATGAACGCTTCGCCGAGGTCTTTGCCGGACAGGCCGCCCTCGATGTGCACGAGTACGCCGGTCGCGTAGACCATGACGCGGTGGTCGGGCGGGGTGGTCGGGTCCGGTGCGCAGTCGTAGGCGACGGTGACGCGGGGTTCGTAGCGGTGCTCCAGCGCCGCGTCGAGGGAGTCCCATTCCACGGTCAGGCCGCAGGTCTGGAACCAGCCCACGGTGCGTTGCCCGGTCAGCTCGCAGGCGGGTCGCGTCTGGGGGCACCACGCGATCGGCAGCGGGCTCGAGGCCGTCGTGTCGATCACCTCGGCGATGTAGGTGTCCCAGGGCTGCTGTGCGAGCGCCGGCGCGGCGGCCGCCGCCAACCCGAATCCGGCGAGCGTGAGCGCGCCCAGTGCGGTGCGGACGAGACGACCGATGATGGTGTTCTTCATGTCATTTCCTTCTCTTCGAGACGGATTGCGTGGGATTTGCCCGCAATTCGGGCCGTGAACTCGCCTCTCTCGGGGGATTCGAGAACGTCCGGTGGATTCAGCGGCCGGCGGCGACCGGGAGGGCCGGGGCGCAGTCGGCGAACGGATAACAGGTGACCGTAGAGGGGCGGTCGGTCGTGGTGACGACTATCGATGGCGGGGTCGCGGGCTGGTCGGACTCTAGGTTGTCGGGGATCGAGAGCAAGGCGTAGGCCAAAGCCCACACCAACCACACCGCCCCTATGCCGGCGAAACCGGCTAGCGCGTAGAAGAATCCGTCGCCGGTGACCGGGACAGCCATTACTACTCGGGGTCGGATGCTCATCGCACACCTCGTGTCGAGTAGGTTTCGCCGTAACGGATTTCGGAGTGTTTCGGG
The DNA here is from genome assembly GCF_000308695.1 of Nocardia takedensis NBRC 100417. GTDB lineage: Bacteria > Actinomycetota > Actinomycetes > Mycobacteriales > Mycobacteriaceae > Nocardia > Nocardia takedensis. The sequence continues at coordinate 17,870 of NZ_BAGG01000244.1, forward strand.
CAGACTTCTCCCCACATCGGATTTCTCGTTTCTTTTGCGGACGAGCGACCGAGAATGGTTCCGGGGCCGACTCGTCGTTCCGGTCGATATGTCGGTCTGCTGTGACCAGCGGAGTCGACACTCGAACCGTAGGAAAATCCGCGCGCCCACGCTGTGCTGCTCTCGCCCGTTCTGGCACTGTCTTACCAGCTCAGGGCAGGTCTGCCGGTCCGGCATAGACTCTGCCGGACCGGCACAGGCCCACCGCCCGCGCGGGGGTGTCTCGCGGGTGCGGGAATGCGGAGATGAATCGCGATCGCAGACGGCGGTCACGGGCTAGCATCGACGGCGTGGCGAGCAACACCGACAATCGAACCGGTTCGGCGCGTGCGGAATTCGCGCGAGCGCTCACCGTATTGTGGAAGGCTGCGGGTGAGCCTACGGGCGCAGCCGTCGAGCGGGCGGCCAAGGCGGTGGAATCGAGCAGCGGTGATGTTCGACGACACTTCGGCAATTGGAAAAGCGGCGTCCATCTCCCCCACACATACGAAGCTGTCTCGCCGGTCATCCGCGCGCTCATCGCGAGCGCACAGAGATCCGGTACGCTGCCAGCTGAATTCGCCGAGACTCGTGTATGGCGTCAACGCTGGGAACGCGCCGACGCGGAGAAACGCGGAGCCAGAACTGGTGACTCGTCGAAGAAATCGGTGCAGAAGTCACCGGCCCGAGACAGCCCGTATCGGGGCCTGTTGTCCTATCGGCGGGAAGATTCGGAGATATTCCGCGGCCGCGACACCACGATCACCGCGGTCATCGACCGAATGGCAGTCGAACCCGACGGCCCGGCGATCATTGTGGTCTCCGGTGTCTCCGGCGCGGGCAAATCCTCACTCCTGCACGCCGGTGTCCTGCCCCGAATCCGCAAGGTGGGCCTGCCCGGCGCCGCCGGGGCCACGGGGTGGCCGCAGATCACTGTCACACCCGGCCTGCACCCGCTCGAGAACTTGGCGACCTACTCCGCTGCCGCGTTGAACCGCAGCGCCGCCGCGTTGCGACAGGAGATCGTCAACGCCCCGGCTGATTTCGCGCTCACAGTCGCCGCGGCGGCTGCGACGGTGCCCCGGGCGTCGACGACGACGGGGCTCATGGTCGGGTGCTGATCGTGGTCGACCAGTTCGAGCAGCTGTTCACCCAGTGCAAGCAGGCCCGTGAGCGCGACGACTTCATCACCGCTCTGCACGCCGCCGCCACCGCAGATGGTGGGGTGCCACCCGCGCTGGTGGTGGTGGTCATGCGTGCGGACTTCGAGCCGCGTTTCGCCGAATACCCCGAGTTGGTCGCCGCGGTCCAGGCCCGTGAGCTGATCACCGGCATGAGCGCCGACCAACTCCGCGACGCCATCGCCGAACCCGCGCGCCGATTCGGTGTCACCGTCGATGAGCCACTGCTGGCCAAACTCGCTTACGAAATGCGTGACCGCGCCACCACTGCCCCGGACGAAAAACTGACCGGCGCGGGTGCTTTGCCGCTGATGTCGCACGCTCTGACCCGGACGTGGGAGAAGCGTAGCGGCAACATCCTCACACTCGAGGGATACAACGACATCGGCGGTATCGCCGCGGCGTTGGCTGGCAGCGCCGAGGACGCCTACCTCGCGCTCACCGACGCGCAGAAGATCCTCGCGCGCCAGGTCTTCACTCGGCTGGTCTCCACCTCCTACGACGGCACTCACACCGCCGACCGCACGACCCGTGCCGATCTGTTCGACAGGCGAGCCCCGACCGAGCGCGCCGGCCTGGACCACGTCCTGGAGAGCTTCGCGACCCAACGTCTGCTCACCCTCACCACCGACACCGTCCAGCTCAGCCACGAGGCGCTGATCAGCGGTTGGCCCCGGCTGAAACAGTGGCTCGACGAAACCCTCGGTGATGCCGGTGTCCTGTCTCGGCTGCGCGCGAGCGCGGGCGAATGGGACAACCATGCCCGCGATCCCTCCTACCTCTACACCGGCACGATCCTCGACATCGCGACCACCACGACCCGACGCAGCACCGCCGACCCGCGTCACCCCCCGCTCAGCGCACGGGAGCGCACGTTCCTCCACGCCAGCACCGTCGCGGCCGAAGTCCAGGCACGAACCCGCCGACGGCGCGGTCGCATCCTTCTCGCCATCACCTCCGCGGCGGTACTCGCCGCGGCCGCCGCCGGCATCGGATTCCTCGAGGCCCGAGACAACCAAGGGGAGGCGGACAGGCAGAGGCAGGCGGCGATCGTTCAGCGGCTGATCACGGACGGGCAAGCGCGACTGGCGGGGTCCAAGCCCGGCGGCGACATCCGCGCCATCCAGGAAATCCTCGCCGCCCGCCGCCTCGATCCGGGACCGGAAACTGCGGACGTCATCACCACGACCAACTTCAGCCGCCGCGCCCTGCACCGGATCGTCGACACCTCCCGCCCGGCGGAGACCGCCGAGATCGGTCCCGACGGCGAACTGATGGCCGCGGCGGGACGCGACGGGACGATCCGACTCGTCGAGGTGGCCACCGGCGAACAGACCGGCCCCGCTCTCTTCGGCCACGGCGGCCCACTGTCCGATATGGAGTTCAGCCAAGACGGAAAGACACTTGTCACGGCTAGCGCCGACGGCGTGCGCGCCTGGGATGTTTCGCGCCGGAGCCAGATCGGTGGTGTGATCACCGCTTATCGGGGTCCCGGACTCAAGATCGCGATCAGTCCGGACGGAACGCGGATCGCCACAGCAGGCGACGATTTCGTCATTCGCCAGTGGGATACCGCCACGAGCAGACAACGTGGACCCGCCATCACGATTCCGAAGTACAGATTGACCGGCATCGTCTTCAATTCCGACGCCACCATCTTGGCCACCAGTTCCACCGACAACGCGGTCCATCTCTGGGATGCCGAGGGCGGGGGCGAGAAACACGGGCCCCTCACCGGGCACACGGGCATGGTGTGGGACGTCGCGTTCAGCCCGGACGGGCAACGACTGGCCTCGACCGGCTCCGACGGCTCACTCATGCTGTGGGACGTAGCGCGCGGGGCACAGATCGGGCAGCGCCTGGTAGGGAACGACCAACAGGTCATCCACGCTGTGTTCAGCCACGATGGCACCCGGGTCGCGGCCGCGAGTATGGATTCTTCGATCAGGGTCTGGGATCTGTCGTCGTCCCACCAGATCGGAGATCCATTGAACGCCAACACGAGCACGATCCTGGCACTGGCCTTCGCTCCCGATGACCGAGGACTGTCCGCGGCGACGACCGACGGCTTGAACTGGCTTTTCGACCTGTCCTCCCGCGCACCGTTGCTCGGACATGAGGGCACCATCACCAGCGTCACCTTCAGCAGTACCGGTGAACTCGCCTCCGGCGGCTCGGACGGGCAGGTGATGCTCTGGGATCCTACGACCGGGCGACGGACTCGGGTGATGCGTGATCAGGCGGCGGTGTGGAACGTCGTCTTCAATCCTCGCGGTGACCGGCTCGCCGCCGCGGATGCCGCGGGTCGAATTCTCGTGTGGGATGAGGCGACCGGAGAGCAGGTCGTCGCTGCGATCGATACCCGGCAACCGGATCCGACCCAGTTGTGGAATGTCGCCTTCAACCGGGACGGCACGGAACTGGCCTCCGGCGGCAGCGACGGAACGATTCGCCGTTGGAACGCCCTCACCGGCGAACCGGTCGGCATGCCTCTGCTCGGCCATCGGGGCCCGGTGCCCCGCGTCGCCTACGATCCGACCGGTGATCGGCTGGCCTCCGCCGGGGCGGATGGAACCGTGCGACTGTGGGATCTCCACGAGAACACTGCGATCGGGAAGCCGCTGAGCGGCCACGGACTACGTGTCGTCAGCGTGGCGTTCAGTCCCGACGGCACCCGGCTCGCGTCCGCTGGAGAGGATCGCGCGGTGCGTCTGTGGGATGCGGTCGACATCGAGCCGGTAGGCGCTCCGATGATGGGCCACACCGCCCCGGTGATCAGCGTGGCGTTCAGCCGCGCCGGTGACCGACTCGTCTCCGGCGGAGACGATCTCAGTGTCAGAGTGTGGAGTGTCGCCACCGGCCGCCAGCTTAGTGAGCCCATGACCGGGTCCACCGACACGATCTGGAGCACCGTATTCAGTCCTTCCGGCGACACGATCGTCACCGCCGGGCACGACAAGAAGATCAGGTTCTGGCCCAATCTCCATGGAAGCGACGCAGATCTCTGCGCCAAACTACCGACGGGGATGGGGCCGCAACGCTGGCGGGCGTGGGTCTCACCCGAGCTGTCCTATCAGGAACCTTGCCCAGACCTGCCGGGAGAATGAGGAGGTCCCGGTCACCTGCCTACTGTCGGCGGGACTATTCACCGAAAAGCGCGCGCCGACAGTAGGAATCGAAACAGGGGCTGCCCTTGGACCGGACGGTCGAGGCCGAATGGTCCGGGTCAGCGCGGCATGATGACCGGGTCGACGCAACCAGCCGGGACATCGGTGAACGAACACAGCGACGGTGCCCGGGTCGGACGGTAGTCCTGCGGCACTCCCCGCGCTGCGACGATATCGCGATAGGCCGACGCGGCTGCGGTCGGTCGCCGCGTGAGCGTCGGGTCCGATACCACGTTGACGGTGTAGAGGCCGGTGCGGAACTCGAAGGTTCCCCATTCGAAACTGTCGGTCAGCCCCCAGTAGTTGTAACCGAGGATCTCGATCCCGTCCTGCTGGGCACGCTGCAACCAATAGACGGTGTCGCGAAGGTGATCGGCGCGCTCGTAGCCCTCGCGCGGGGCCCCGTTCAAGGTCACCATTCCGCTGTCGACCACATAGAGCGGCGTCCCAGGGAACCGACGTGCACAGTAGGTCAGCGCGTGATAGAGCGAGTCCGCGACGACATCGACTGTCAGGGGGTTGCTCAACACCCGAGGGTCGGGCAGGATACGGCGCCCCAACCCGGGAAGCGTTTCGGCCGTGAATCCGCTGTAATTCGCCACTCCGAGGAAGTCCAGATGGTCGCGCACCTGATCCAGAATCAGATTGTCCGTGACTTCGTGCATGGGCGAGACGACCACGTTCAGCGACATCGTGACCTGGGCAGACGGCTGCACCGTGTGGATGTGTTCGTAGACGGCCTTGTGGGCGGCGACGACACTGGAAGCCATCCGAGCGATCTGCGAAACGGGTAACGAATCCTGGACCTCCCACTTGATGTAGGCGGCGAAGTCGGCGAAGCTTATCCAGATCGGACAAAGCGACGCATACCGATCGACCACGACCCGAGCGTTGGCCACCCACAGGTCGATGATGTCGGGGTTCGCCCATCCACCGCGCTCGGCCACCCACGCCGGATACACCCACTGATCCAAGGCGAGCATCGGCCGGATACCAGCACTCGACATCGCCTCCAGAACACCATCGTAGAAGGCGAAACCGGCCTCGTCCCATTGACCTGACCCCACTGGTTCGGTCCGAGATATGTGAGAGTCTTCGTAGCCCATGAGCTGGGCAGGAAGGCTCGATGACGCGATGGCGACACGTAAGCGGCATACCCCTGAGCAGGTGGTCCGGAAGTTGACCGAGGCCGACCGGTTGCTGGCCGAGGGCAAGGACGTGGCCGAGGTGTGCCGGGTCCTTCAGGTCACCGAGGCCACCTACTACCGGTGGCGTAACCAGTTCGGCGGGTTGAAGGCCGATGACGCGAAGAAGTTGAAGGACCTCGAACGCGAGAACGCGACGCTGAAAAGGCTGTTGGCCGAGGCCGAGTTGGAGAAGGCGGCGTTGAAGGAGATCGCGAAGG
>NZ_BAGG01000243.1 GCF_000308695.1 Nocardia takedensis NBRC 100417
GAATGACCGCTCAGGTTGCCGAAGCGCGCTTCCGGCTCTCCCGCACAGCCACGATCCCCCTGGCGTCGAATTCCACGCGCTCGAATGTGTCGAAACCGAACTCGTTCAATGCCTTCAGCGCCGCGTGCGAGTTGTAGTTGGTGACGCCGGCGGTTCCCTCGCGCAGTCTCGGAATCTCGGAAGTGTTGCGCGCGTACAGTAGTGCGGTGTCCGAGCTCCGATTGCGTCATTCCGCCCGTGCGATCGTTCTGGACGAGCGGGACAGCATTCTGCTGTGCCGGTTCGATGTTCCCGAAGGCGCGATGTGGGCGACGCCCGGTGGCGGTGTCGAGGCCGGGGAAACGGTCATCGCCGCGCTACGTCGCGAGCTGCGGGAAGAGGTCGGGCTCGAGGTCGACACGCCCCCGCACGTCTGGCACCGCCAGATCGTCGCACCGGGACATATGCGCGGTTTCGACGGCGTCGTAGAGGATTACTTCTTGGTTCGTACCACGGCTTTCGAGCCGAACGGCGCGCTGTCCGCCGCCGAATTGGCCGCCGAGAACATCGCGGAGTTCCGGTGGTGGCGGTGGGCGGAGATCACCGCCTATCGCGGGCCGGACCTGTTCGCGCCGCGCTGCCTGGTCCGGGCGCTGATCGACCTGCTCCGCGACGGCGTCCCCGCCCATCCGGTCGAGCTGGGATGGTGAGCCCCGCTCACCGTCGGTGACCGTAGAGGACCTCGTGCAACGCCCGCGCCAGTTTCCGCTGCAATCCCCGCAGGATCGCCACCGTCCGCTCATCGGAGAACCCGGTGGTGATCGACCACTCCACACCCGATCCGAATACGTCGCCGGCGAAGGCGAATTCGGTGGCGATCAAGGTTCGCCGCCAATCCCTGGCGCGCAACGGTTCCTCGGCGATCAGCAGCGAACGCAACCGACCGCCTTCCGCGAGCAGATCCGCCGCGTCCAGGAAATCCATCGCGACCGCCAAGGCGTCCGTGCAGCGCGCGGGCCCGTTCCATTCGCCCAACCCGTGGATCAGCACCTCGCGTTCCTCTTCCGACAGCGCGATCGTCACGGGAAACTCCGAATCCATTCCACGATCATCTCCCGTCGCGGAACCCGGCGTCGGATCGCGGCGGGCGGCCCGACGCCGTGGGCGGGAGCTGGAGCGCCCTGTGCTCGAACCCGCCGACGCCGTCCGGTGGCGATGCGGGAGGATTCGCTGCGCCGTCAGTTGCGCAACGTGAGTGCGACGTCGGCCTTGTCGTCCGGCTCGCCTTCGGCCCAGTTCTCCACGTGGATGTTGCGGACGCCCGATTGCCCCGGCCACAGGAACATGTCCCCGAATGCCGAACTGCCGTCCAGATCGCTGGTATTCGAGCTTTCGCCTTCGTAGAAATTGACCAGCCCCTCGGTGACCCGAATGAAGCCGCCCTCTTGCTGCTGGAGCGCGTAGGTCACCTCGACCCTGATCTCCCCGCCGCACGCGGCGGTGACGCGGATTCGTGTGGTGGCCCCGACTTCGATGGCACGAGGGGTGAGTCGGACCTCCCGATTGCAGCGTTCGTTGCTGCCGAAGTTCTCGTAGTCCATGATCCGGAACACGACGTTGCCGGTGACCGTCCGCGGCGCGGCCTGGGCGGACGCCGCCAGTGCGGGCAGTCCGACACCCACCGCGACACCCACCGCGAGCGCTCGCCACAGAACGGAGCGGCGGTGGCCGGAATTCGAGCGCGGAATTGTGAACGTCGACGGATTTCCCTGAGACAAGGACATGATGTGCTCTCCCCCAAGCATGTGTGTATGTCGTCTGGGATATCGAAGAATTCCCGGACGTTGTTACCCGCGGTGGCGGTCGAGTGTCGGAATCAGGGTGCGGGCCGGAGCAGACCGTCGATCGTGCGCCGGGCGAGGGCCGGGCTCTCGGCGTCCTCGAGTCGCAGGGCCAAGTTGACCGCGTACAGCACGGCATTGACCTGGAAGGCCGCGGCCTCGGGATCGGTGTCGGCGATCTCGCCGTCGGCGACCGCGTGTCGGAACTGTGCGGCGAGTCGGGCGATCCAGGTGCGTTGTTGGTGGACCAGGAGGTCGCGGACCGGCCCGGGTCGGCTGTCGAAGATCGGCAGGTTCGCGCCCCAGAAACAGCCGCCGGCGAACAGTGGTCGCTCGGCGTAGTCGATCCACCGCTCGATCAGGGCGCGCAGGCGCGCGGCGCCCGCGGGGGAGTCCGCACGCGCCGGGGCCGATGCCGCCGAGGAAGGAGTGTCCGATGGAAGGCGCAGTGCCGGAACGGACCGCGATCGCGGACGAAGTGACCGAGCACTCGGGACGTGACCGGTCGACGGCCATCGTGTGGGTGCTGTGCGCGGCGGCGTTCATGGCGATGCTCGACGTCTTCGTCGTCAATGTCGCGTTCACGGCGATCACCGAGTCCTATCGCGGGCATTCGCCGGCCGAGGTGAGTTGGGTCCTCAACGGATACGCGATCGTGTATGCCGCACTGCTGATCCCGGCCGGACGGTTGTCGGACCGGTTCGGGCTCAAACCCGGCTTCCTGCTCGGGCTGGGGGTTTTCACCGCGGCGAGCGTGGGTTGCGCGGTGGCCCCGTCGCTGTGGGCGCTGGTGGTCTTCCGGATTCTGCAGGCGGTGGGGGCCGCCGCGCTCACACCGACCAGTTTGGGATTGTTGCTCACGGTCTTGCCGCCGCGTCGCGTACCGGGCGCGGTGAAGGTCTGGGCGACAGTGAGTTCGGTCGCGGCGGCGTTCGGTCCGGTGGTCGGCGGCGCGCTGGTGGAGGTGTCCTGGCGCTGGGTGTTCCTGATCAACCTCCCGGTGGGTCTGCTGGTCGGCGCGGCGGCCCTGCGGTTGTTGCCGAAAGTCCCGGTGCGGGAGAAGGTCCGGGTTCCCGACCTGCTCGGAGTGGCGTTGTCGGCCGTGGCGATCGGCGCGCTGTCGATGGGGTTGGTGAATGGCGGTGAATGGTCGTGGGGGAGCGGTGCGACCGTCGGAACACTCGCCGTCGCGGCGATCGCGGGCGCCCTGTTCGTGGTGCGGACGGCGCGGCATGCGAATCCGGTGGTGTCGCCCGCACTGTTCCGGGTGTCGACGTTCGTGTGGGCCGATGTCACCGTGCTGGCGTTCTGCACCGCGTTCGGGGCTTGGTTCCTCGGCCTGGCGCTGTGGCTGGAGAACGCGGCCCACTTCGGTCCCCTGCACACCGGGCTCGCGCTGGTTCCCGGACCGATCACCGTGGCGTTGATCGCCGCCCTCGGTCGATCGCTGACCGCGCGGATTCCCGTGGGAGTCGTTGTCGCGCTGGGGAATCTGATGTTCGCGGCGGGAGTCGCGCTCGTGCTGGTCTGCGCGTCCACGCCGGTGTCCTACGCCGCCGACGTGCTGCCGGGCTGGGTGCTCTCCGGCATCGGCATCGGTCTGGCGCTGCCGAACATGATCGCCTCCGCCACCGCCGATCTGCCACCCGACCAGTCCGCCACCGGCAGCGCCGTGGTGAACACCGCTCGGCAACTCGGCTACGTACTCGGCGTCGCGGTCCTGATCGCCGTGCTCGGATCACTCGCGGTGGCCCCGGACCAACTCCTGACCGCGTTCCGCCACGCCCTGCTGTTCATCGCCGTTGTCGCCGTCGGCGGAGCGCTCACCGCACTCCGACTGACCCCGCGCGGCCGGTCGCGGGATTCGGAATAGCTAGGGCGACGGTGCGGATCAGCGGGGGACGAGCGTGAGGGGCAGGGTGCGCAACCGTCGGGATAGCAGGCTCGGCACCCATTGCGGGTTCGCGGTGTCGGCGGTGAAGCCCGCGACGGTGGCGTCGAGGAGGAATTCGATGCCGATGCGGGTTTCGAGGCGGGCCAGCGCCGCGCCCACGCACAGGTGGGCTCCTCTGCCGAATGCCATGTGGGAACGCCGTGCCGAGGGGCGCAGGTCGATGCGGTCGGGGGCGTCGAACCGACGCGGGTCCCGGTTGGCCGCACCCCAGGCGAGGTAGAGGTGTGCTCCGGCAGGCAGATCGACCTCGCCCAGGGAAGTGTCGCGCACGACGTGGCGGAAGTGTCCTCGAAACGGTGATTCCAGGCGCAACGCCTCCTCGACGAACGCCGGGATCAGGCCCCGGTCGGCGCGCAGTCGGGCGAGGACGTCCGGGTGCCGCGCCAGCAGCCACACCGAGGCGCCGAGCAGGCTGATCGTGGATTCGGCTCCGGCGGCGACGAGTTGGATCAGGATCATCACCGCGGTGTCGTGATCGACGTCGCCGTCCGCGACGACTCGCGCTAGGTCGCCGAGGAGGTTCGCGCCGGGTTCGGCCGTCGCCGCGGTGAACGCCGCGGTGAGGTGGGCGGCGAGTTCACCGACCGCCTCGGTGGCCTCGACCGACTGCTCGGCTGTGACGACGCCGTCGAGCAGCGCGGTGGAGGCGAACGCCCACCGCACCAGATCGTCGACGTCGTGGGCCGGCAGACCCAGCAGTTCGGCGACCACGAGCATCGGGACTCGCTCGGCCACCGCTCGGACCCAGTCGACGCGACCGTCGGCCAGTCCCCGTTCCCACGACCGGCGGAACGTGGTTTCGATGAACGGGGTGAGCGCGCGAACCCTGGAGGCGACCAGCGAGGGCAGCACCATCCTGCGGTGTTCGCGGTGGATCGGGTCGTCGGCGGTGGCCAGCACGTGCAGCGGCGACCCCGGTTCGGCTATGGGGAACGCCGTCACCGTCCCGTCTTCGTGCCACACCATCGTCGCGGTGAGATTCGAGGAGAAGTCCGCGGGGCGTCCGACCGCCTCGGCGATCAGTTCCCACGAACTCACCAGATAGAACGGCGACTCCCGCAATCGGTGGACCGGCGACCTCTCGCGCAGGTGCTCGAAATACGGATACTCGGCGTCGAGGAAGGGCATGTGAACAGCGTCGATCCCCCCGTGAACTTCCCGCAAGACCGCGCGGTGAAGTCGATATCCCAGGGTGCGGGAGCGCGGTCGAACAGTCTCACGTCGCATGCCCTGACGTTCTCGAACGCCCGCGACGAAAGGTGCATCCGTCTCATACTGAGATATGGCCCAGGATTGGCTCGTCGGTCCCGACCGCGGCGACAGCGCCCGCGAACGCCTCTACACCATCGCGGGCGACCTGCTCGCCGAGCGCGGCATCGATCGTTTCGACATCAACGACCTGGTCGCCCGGGCGCACTGTTCCCGTGCCACGATCTACCGGCACACCGGTGGCAAGAAACGACTCGTGGAAGCGGTGTTCCTGCGGATCGCTACCCGGATCACCGCCACCGTCCGACGGGCCGTGGACGAGTCCACCGGTGTCGACCGGGCGCGCACGGCCTTCGCGCTGGCGCTGCGCGAGATACGCGCCGATCCCGTCGCCCGCCAGTTCCCGCGGTCGCACAACGCTCCCGGCGGCGCGCGCATCGCCGTCGACTCGCCCGCCGTCTCGGCGATCGCCGCCGAACTCGTCGGCCTCGACCCCGCCGACACCGTCCGCACCTCGCTGGCGGTGCGTTCGTTCCTCGCACTGCTGCTCTGGCCGCCGTCGGACCCGACAGACGAACCGCGTCTGATCGACGCCCTGGCCCGCGGGTTGCTCGCGGCCGAGGACCGCGCCTCGAATCCGTCCCGCCGTCAGGCCGACGGTCTGGCAACGAGGTCGACAGCCGCGGGCTGGCCCACAACGGTTCGATTCGGCAATCCGTGATGTCGAGCGAGAGAGGTGCGACGTTGACGATCGAATACGGTCCGGTCACACAGATCGCCTGGGTGACCGCCGATATCGAGGCGACCGAGAAACTGCTGTCCGGCCCGGTCGGCGCGGGGAAATGGACGCGGCTGCCCGATACGGTGTTCGGCCCGGAGACGACCGTGTTCCGTGGCGCACCAGCGGATTTCACCGCGCACGTGTCGCTGTCCTATATCGCCGACCTGCAAGTGGAGTTGATCCAACCGGTGCGCGGAATCAGTATCTACACCGAATTCCTCGACCGCTGCGGGCCGGGACTGCACCACGTGTGTTTCGAACCCGCGGATTTCGACGCCGCCCTGGCCGAGGCCGACCTGGAGGTGATCCAGTCCGGTGACATGCACGGCGCGATGCGTTTCGCGTACCTCGACGGCGCGGCGGCCGGCGTGCCCTACATCGAGATCGCCGAGATCGGCCGAGCCATGCGCGCGTTCTACGAGCATGTCAAGGCCCGAGCCCACTGAGGCTCAGCCGGTTCGGGTAACTCACGGTCGGGACATGTAGGTCGGCGGTGTGGGGTTCAGACCGAAGCCTTATCCGCGCTCGCCCGGTGTGCGACGGACGCGCGGACAGTCAGCGGGGGAGCGGGTGGGCTCGGAAGAAGTCCCAGATCGCGCGGGTGGCGTCGAGGGAGGTGGTGGTCGTGCCGGTGATGAACTCGGGGGTGACCAGCGCGCTGCCCGGCCAGGTGTGGCCGCCGCCGAGGATCGAGTAGAGCACGACGGCGCCGTCGGCGGGGCAGTCGTAGGTGGTGAGTTCGACGTCGGCGGCGACGGACTGTCGGGTCGGCGTGCCCTGGCAGCCGTTGCGGCGCGCCCAGGCGGCCGCGCTGTCGGGAACGCTCTTCGGGCCGGGGCCGTTGACGTTGGGTCTGCCGCCTTCCTGTCCGCTGGGCAGGCTGCCGTCCGGGGAGGGTAGGAAGCGCGCGTGCGGGCCGGGGCCGCCGGTGTAGGCGACGATGGGGTCGGTGGTGCCGTGGAAGGCGATCACCGGCACCGGGCGTTTCGTCTCACACCGGTCGAAGTCCTGCAGGCCCGCGACGGGGGCTATCGCGGCGAGGCGTTCGGACAGTTGGCATGCCAAGGACGAGGTGGTGAACGCGCCCATGGACAGGCCGGTGACGTAGACGCGGCGCTCGTCCACGCACAGGGTCGACTCGAGGTGGGTCAGCAGATCCGACAGGTAGACGATGTCGGTGCTGCCGACTCCGAAATCCCAGCGGGGCAGCCCCGGTTCGTTCAGTTCCGGTGTGGCGGTGATGAATCCGTGTGCGGAGCCGAAGGGACCGATGCCGCTGCCCGCGCGTTGCAGGGCGGCGGGTTCGAGGTAGCCGTGCAGGTCGACGACCACCGCGGTGGGTTTGTCGGCGCCTGCGGGGACGTCGAGGATGTAGTGGCCTGTCTTGCCCGCCGCGGCGAACTGCCGGGTCGAGGTTCCCTGCTGCGCGGTCGCTGTGCCGCACCCCGGCGACGGCGCGGTGTCGTCGGCGGAGGAGGTGGCCGCGAGTGGCATCGTCATCGCTACGGCCGCCAGCACCGCGATCGGTATCCGCGGGCGCGACTGGCGCCTGCCGGCGCGTCGCCACAGTGAAGAGGCTCGTTCTCGCACGGCGGTAATCGTCGCACCGCGTCGTGTCGAGTCGGCGCATCGCGGTCAAGTTTGTGAGAGATCACAAGTGTGCCCGCCGTCGGTTCGGCATCACCCGAACCGGGCGACGAATCGTTGCCGGTCCATCGAACCAGCCGGATCTCGACGGTGTACCAGAACTTCGGTCGGGTGCCGGTCGACATCCGCGACCGTGACGAGCGCGGTCATCCGGGCGATCGTCCGCTCGCGAGATGGTCGTTCTCGGCGGCATAGTCGAAGGTCCCGCAGAACGGGCCGCGCTCGAGGCCGGGAAGCGCCCAGGTCCGATCCGCACGCCGCACCGCCGAGGCGGTGAGCCAGTCGATTTCGGCCCCGACGGTGGCGGCGTAATCGCCGACGGGGCGATATCCGAGGGCGGTGGCGGCGCTGGTGTCGAGCACGATCGGCGGTCGCGAGTCCCAGGGGTGGCGGCCGAGTTCGGGATCGACGTGTTCTTCGAGGAGGATCTCGTCCCAGTGGTGTCCGAGGTGCGCCGCGACGACCGCGGCGATGCGGCGACCGGTCGGTGCGTCGGGGTCGGCGCTGTTCACTATGCGGCGGCCGGGCGTATCGGCGACGGTGTGGACCAGCGCCGCGAGGTTGACCGCGGCGGTGGTGTGGTCGACTCCGACGCCCGCACCGGCCAGCAGGATCGCCGGCCGCCGGTCGAGCGCGCGTTTGACGAAATGCCATTCCCGAGGTCGGCGCGCGCCGACGCCGTGCACCTTCGAGGCCCGCACGACCGTCACCGCCGCGCCGGAGTCGAGCAGCACCTGTTCGGCGGCGACCTTGTTCGCGCCGTACCCCGCCGGGGTGGTGTAGTCGCCCGCGGCGGGTGGGAGCGTGGCGTTCGCCTCCGTGATCGGTCCGCGAAATCGGGGCGCGTCATCGGAATTCACGTGGCGTCCGGCGTCGTCCACGTACACGGCCTTGCTGGAGATCATCACCGTCGAGGGCGCGTCCCGCGCGAAGGGGCTCAGTTGTCGTGCGTGCTCGGCCGTGAAACGCAGGCAGTCGACCAGTAGGTCCGCTCCGGTCCCGTAGGCGCGGGCCAATTCGGCGTCGTCGTGACGGTCCACGACGATCGACCGCGCGCCGGCCACGAGAAGGTCGGCGGGCATCCGGGTCGGATCGCGGCCGAGCAGATCGACCGTCCATCCCGCCGCGAGGAGACGGCGTGCGATCGCCGAACCCACCACGCCCGCCCCGCCGAGGATCAGTGCCCGAGCCATACGGCCACTGTATCGACGCGCGCCGGTTCGCCGGTCCCGCGACGGGTTCCGGCTGTTCCTCGGCATGGAGAGCCCCGCTCGGACCATCGGCAACTCGGCGGTGCTGCGGGCCGCCTCCGGGCGCCGATCTGGGGAACACCTGTCGCCGCGAAATTCCAGGGCAGGCACTTGCGCCGGGTGGGTGTTCGCGTTAATACTTATCCATATGGCTAAGTATTCGGTGGTGTTGGACGGCGTCTTCGCCGCACTCGCCGACCCCTCCCGCCGCGCGGTGGTCCAGCGGCTGGGATCGGGTCCGGCCAGTGTGAGCGAGCTGGCGGCGGCCACGCCGATGACCTTGCCGTCGTTCATGAAGCACATCCGTGTGCTGGAAACCAGTGGCCTGATCCGGACGGTCAAGGTCGGCCGCGTGCGCCGATGCGAACTCGACCGCGAACGGTTCGGGCTGATCGATGACTGGCTCGACCGGCAACGCCGCGTCTGGGACGAGCGCACCGACCGTCTGGAAGCGTTCGTGACCGACGCCCCTACGCACACCGAGGAGTCCCCCGATGAATCCTGAACTCGATCTGACCCTGCGACGCGTCATCCGCGCCCCCGCGCGCGAGTATGGGACGCCTGGACCGACCCGGAGAGTCTGGCGCAGTGGTGGCTGCCCGCGCCCGTCCGGTGTCTGGTCGACAAACTCGAAATCCGACCCGGGGGCGCCTTCGTCACCAGGATGAGCGAGGACGGTGTGGAATTCGTGCCGCACCTGAACGCCTGCTTCCTGGTGGTCGACGAGCGTGCGCGCCTGGTGTTCACCACCGCCCTCGACAGCGACTGGCGTCCGGCCGCGGCCGCGCCGGTGGCGATGACGGCCGAGATCACCCTGCGCGATCATCCCGACGGCACCGACTATCACGTCCTGGTGCGTCACGGTGATCCGTCGGCCCGGGCCCGGCACGAGGAGCTCGGCTTCGCGGACGGATGGGGAACGGTCACCGGGCAGTTGGCCGCCTTCGCCGAGCGGCTCGTGGGAAACCGCACGTGAACGGCCCATAACGCCACGGCATTGCGGTTCGCGAGACCTGAATCCTCAGGATCGGCGGCGCTTGCCCGGCGTTCACTCGGTCGCGGCCTCGCACCGATAGCGTCCACCTTCGGACAGCACGCCGAATTCGCGCGGATCGCGCTCCCGGTTGCCCTTTGCTTGTCGGATGAACAACGGATACGCGCGCGCCGCGGCGCTCACTATCGTCGAATCCGCGAGACATCGTGTCGCTCCCGGTGATTCGCGATCCACTCGAGCCGTCTTCGTCGGGGCGCATACAGAAAGCGGACAGAGCCCATGCAGATATTCGTGTCCCTCGTGGTGATCGTCTTGCTCGGTGGCCTGCTCGCATCCGTGGGCGGATTCGGGGCGGTGGTCGTCTACGCCATCGGCGCCGTCGTCACGGTGCTCGTGCTGTCCTTGGTGCTCAGCGCCGTGGCGCGACGGCAGGTCACCTACACCGTCGCCGCGCCGCGCGGTGAGGTGGTCGGCCTCGTCTACGCCGAATTCAAGAAAGTGGGATGGAAAGAAGTGAACGGCCGCGGCGAATTGAACTATCAGTCGCGGGGCATCGGCGTCGGCGTCCAGGGCCGCAAGCACCCGGTGTTGAGCATCGACTTCCAGGACCTGCCCGGCGGCGGGACACAAGTGGACCTGTGGATGTCGGAGTGGGAGTCGGTGCTGGGCATGGTGCCCGCGTGGGACCGGGTACTGTCCAAGCGCTGGACGCTCGGCCGTCGTCTCGCCGGTGCTGCGGCGGTCTCCAAGATCGCGGGCTGAATCGCCGCCCCCCGGCGAGCTACTCGTAAATCGCCCTGCCGCAGCAGGAAGACGCGATCGCCCGGCCGCATACCGCCGACCCGGCTGCCGGTACTCCACGATTCCTCGAATACGTGGCTTGCCGGGGTCCGCGCGATCGCCTCCCGATACCGCGGCGGTGGACTCGCGCACCACGATAGGGTCGGTCGGATGGCCACGCCCGCGAACGAGCAACCGGCGGCCCACACCGCCATCGTCGGCACCACGGCGGTCGTGATCGTGCTGCCCCGCAGCACGTACATCGCCCCCTCCGATGCGCCGACAACCGCCGACGCGTGGACCTCCGCACTGCTCGACAACGGCGCGCAACCGTTGCGCGGCAACGACTTTCCCGGCAATCCGACACCTGGCTGGACCGTCACCATCGGGCCGGGCGTCACCACGGTCCGGATAACCGGCCCGGCCGGGCTCGGCGACCTCTACGAAGGCGAACTGCCGGCCGAGACGTCGTGGCGCGACCGTGTCGCGGGCATGCATCACCTGGGCATGGGCTTGGTCGTCATCAGCGGCACAGCCGATTCGCCGACCATGGACGGCGCGCTGAAAATGATGAAAGCCGAACGCGCGGTGTGGGTGCGAGCCCGAACCGCCCTCGGCTGAGGAGGCTGCCGAAGGTGACCCGGACCATCGGTTCCGGGTTCATGGCGCGAGCGCGTCGAGAACTTCGCGGGCCGCGCGTCTGCCCGAACGGACGGCGCCGTCCATGTAGCCGGTCCAGTAGTCGGCGGTCTCGGTGCCCGCCCAGTGGATCGGTCCGACCGGATCGCGCAGCGCCGGACCGTATTCGGTGAGTACCCCCGGCGCGCTGACCGCTACCGGACCGCCCCGCGACCAGGGATCGAGATCCCATTTGTAGATGCCGTAGTCGAGGAAGTCGTTTGCCTCCGGTCCGAAGAAATCGACGAAATCGGCGATGCATTCGGCGACGATCCGGGATTCCGGCGCGTGGTCGAGTCCTCGCATGGCGTCGGCGGAGAGGAAGCCCATCAGGATGTGCCGTCCTTCGGCGTAGCTCTCGAAGGTGACGTCGATCGGCTTGCCGTCGCCGTAGACCTGCCCCGACAGCCCTTTGTCCCGCCAGAACGGACGGTCGTAGAGCGCGGCGAATTTGCTGACCGCGCCCATGTGGTACCCGTCGGTGAGCCCGATCCGCGCCGCCGGCAGCCCCGGTGCGTAGTCGATCAGGCCGCTGATCGCGGGCGACATCGCCACGATCGCGCGCCGTGCGCGGAAATCGCCCGCGTCGCTGCGGACTTCGACGCCGTGCTCGGAGTGGGCGATGCCGCGAACGGGTGCGTTGTAGACCATGCGATCGCCCAGGGCGGCGGCCATGCGCAGCGGAATCAGCGCCGCGCCGCCTTCGAAGAGGCTTTCCTGCGCGCCCCCGTCGGTACCGAGCAGCCGGATCAGCGTTCCCGGATTCGCCTCGTCGCCCGCCGCGGCGATGTAGTTGATGAAATACAGCGCCGACACCTCGTCCGGTCGCACCGACAGCGGTGCGGACATGGCGACCTGGGTGAGGACCCGGGCGGTCGGCGTATCGGCGATCTGCGCGCAGTACTGGCCCCAGGTCAGCGAGTCGAGGTACCGCGCGTCGGGATGCTTCCAGGGTTCCCCGACCGGAAACGGGGCCAGCGCCTGCACCTGCGCCCGTGCCAGCGCCGCGCCCGCGCCGATCGTCTCGGCGTGCAGGGGTAGCGGCACCGCGGCGGGCATCCGTGTGCCTGCGCCGCCGTGCCAGAACACGCTGTCGCCTTCGTTGTAGGTGCGGATCGTGCGGACGTCGTACCGTCGTGCCAAGGCGGCGATGTGGTTCTGGGTCGGACCGATGAACTCGGCCCCGGCGTCGAGGGTCGCGCCGAGCCGGGTCGAACCGATGTTGTGGACGCGTCCGCCCGCTCGTGCGCGCGCCTCGAGGACTAGGACCGACGCGCCGGATTCGGCGAGTGTCTCGGCGGCGGCGAGCCCCGACAGTCCCGCGCCGACGACGATCGCGTCCACGACTTCCGATGTCGGCGCCGCGGCCGTGCGGCCGATCCCGCCCGCGACACTGACCCCCGTCACGATGCCCGCCCCGAGTGCGCCGCGCAGAAACGTGCGGCGTGAAGCTTCATGGTTCATGGATGTGCGTCTCCTCGACTCCGTCACCCGATCCAGCAGGGAGAACGCTAGCCATTCGAGATGTTGGACAGTTGACCTAGAGTTGCGTTCTCATTACGGTTTCATGTGGTATTCATCTCGCTTCGGCGAGTTACGGCCGTGTCGCACGCCCCGGGACGGCCCCCGCATCCGCGCGGTGCGCCGTCGCGGCGAGCACGGCGAGCGATCGAGAGGTGGGCGTCACATCGTGCGGGATCTGTCGACTCGATCGCTAATGTCGTTGTGGTGACTTTCGATTCATCGCAGTGGCGACCCGTTCCCGGATTCGAGAATCTGACCGACATCACCTATCACCGGCATGTGGAGCAGGGCACGGTGCGCGTCGCTTTCGACCGGCCCGAGGTGCGTAACGCGTTCCGTCCGCACACCGTCGACGAGTTGTATCGGGTGTTGGATCACGCGCGGATGAGCGCGGATGTGGGTGCGGTGTTGGTCACGGGTAACGGTCCGAGTCCCAAGGACGGGGGGTGGGCGTTCTGTTCGGGTGGGGATCAGCGGATCCGGGGGCGTAGCGGGTATCAGTACGCGGGTGGGGAGACCGCCGACACGGTCGATACCGCGCGTGCGGGGCGGTTGCACATTCTGGAGGTGCAGCGGTTGATCCGTTTCATGCCCAAGGTGGTGATCGCGTTGGTCAACGGGTGGGCCGCGGGTGGGGGGCACAGTCTGCACGTGGTGTGTGATCTGACGTTGGCCAGTCGTGAGCACGCGCGGTTCAAGCAGACCGACGCCGATGTGGGCAGTTTCGACGGTGGTTACGGCAGCGCGTATCTGGCGAAGATGGTGGGGCAGAAGTTCGCGCGGGAGATCTTCTTCCTGGGCAGGGCGTACACGGCCGAGGAGATGCACGCGATGGGGGCGGTCAACGCGGTGGTCGATCACGGCGAGCTCGAGGCGGTGGCGTTGGAGTGGGCGGCGCGGATCAACGGGAAGTCGCCGCAGGCGCAGCGGATGTTGAAGTACGCGTTCAACCTGCTCGACGACGGTCTGGTGGGTCAGCAGTTGTTCGCGGGCGAGGCGACCAGGATGGCGTACATGACCGACGAGGCGGTCGAGGGCCGTGACGCGTTCCTGGAGAAACGCGCCCCGGACTGGACCCCCTACCCCTGGTACTTCTGACCGACGCCGTTCTCCCACCGGCCGAGTCGGCGGGGTGGGGCCAGGACACAGGTTACGATTCGGCGGTGCCGTGTGTATTGCGTGATGGGGTCCGGGTCAACTACCGCGATTCGGGGGGCGACGGGCCTGTAGTGGTCTGCGCCCATGGGTTTTTCATGGATTCGACGATGTTCGGTGTGCTGGAGACACACCTGTCGCGGCAGGGTTGGCGGGTGCTGTCGGTCGACGCCCGCGGGCACGGCGAGACGACGGTGTCCGATCCGGACGCGCCGTTCACCTACGACGACCTCGCCGCCGACCTGTCGGCGGTCATGGACGACGCGGGCGTCGATTCGGTGGTGCTGGTCGGGATGAGTCAGGGCGGGTACTCCGCGCTGCGGGTGGCGTTGGCCGAACCGGCCCGCGTACGCGCGCTGGTGCTGATGGACACCGAATCCGAAGCCTCCAACGCCGAGCAGCGGGCCGGCTACGAGGAGTTGTTCGCGGCCTGGTGCGACGAGTCGATTCCCCTCGAGCCGATCGCGCGTCAACTCGCAGGCGGGTTGATCGGCGGCAGCGAGCAGGATCGCGAGCCGTGGATCACCAAGTGGCTGAAGAGTGATCGGCCCGCCATCCGCAGGGCGGCGGACTGCTTGATCCATCGGACCGACGTCACCGCGGAACTGCCGCGCATCACCTGCCCCGCGTTGGTGCTGCGGGGAGAGTTCGACGAGACCAGCACCGAGCGGAAGTGCGCGGTACTGGTCGAGGGCCTGCCGAACGCGCGGCCGCAGGTGACGATCGAAGGGGCCGGTCACGGTGCCTGCGTGACGCATTCGGACGCCGTCAACGCCGCCGTGGGCGATTTTCTGAGCACTCTGGGCTGACGGTCCTCGCGCACGGCTCGCCGTGGTTGCGGGTGAGCTGTGCGCGGCCTACCCGCACGCCGTCGACGGCAGGGGAGGATCGGCGAGATGCGGCGGGCCGCAATACGGCCCGCGGACACCCAGGAACATCAACATCGGTGGGACACCCGACAATTCGACCTGGGTGATCTGGACGTTGACGCTGGTGAGCTCGCCGGTCCGCAGATCGCGCAGGTGCATGTAGGGCTGCGGGCGGCCGGCACCGACCTTCTGCGATTCCCACATCCGCGCGAAATCCGGATCGCCGCTGAGCTCGCTGAGCAGTTGCAGCGCCCAGTCCGGGCTGCCGTACCGTCCCATCATCCATTGCAGCCAGTGCACGGTCAGTTCGGCTTCGGCCTCCCACTCCACCATCACCTTGCGGCTGGCGGGACTCTGGAAGAACCACCGCAGCACGTTGCCGAATTCCATGAGTTCGGGCCATGCGGCGGCGTAGGCGTCGTTGACCTCGATGATGTTCCAGCGCTCGTCGAGATATCCGACCAGATGCGGGTCGAGGCCCTGCGCCGCCCGCCGCATGTCCGCCGAGATCGCTGTCCGATAGCTCTCGACCGGCACGGGATCGGCTGCGCGCGGGCCGATTTCGATGCGTTCGGCGAGATACTTCAGATGATCGCATTCGATCGGCGTCAGCTCCAGCAACCTGGCGAGGCCGTCGCAGAACGCGGGTGTGGGGTTGCGTTTGGAGCCGTTCTCCAGTTGGGCGATATAGCTGGTGGACATGTACATGCCCGCGATCGTGGACGCCGTGGCGAGCGCCTGGCGGGTCAGGCCGAGTCCTTCTCGCCGATGGCGGATGAATCCCCCCAGCGAGGGCGGCTTCAACTCGCGTCTGGTCGCGCCCCCGCCCTCCGTTCGATCTGTCACCCGCGCAACTGTATTCGATCTCCTCGGCCGGGCCGCGTCGAACATGCACTCACCAGTGCTAGCGCTCGATTCAGCAAGCCGAACCGGTCGACATCGGCCGCCGGATCAGGTTGCATGGGGCGCAACGGATTTGGGCGGAGAACCAAGGATGGCCCGCGGGCCGCTCGCCGAAGAGAACTGTTCACCCCGAGCCCGCTGCGCGCCGCCGCCGTCCGGCTACGCACTGTTTCGGACAACAGGAAGGCCGCCCAGTGGAAATGTCGTGGCAGCGCCGGTGGAGGGGGCCGGCGCTGCCACGACAGAGCGAGCCGCCGACGACCGATCTCCGCGCCACCCGCCACGAACCCAGGACCGAGAACCGATGACCGACCTGTCGACACCGACCGCGCACGACGACCCGTTGATCGTCGCGACGACCGCGGGAGGCGAGCCCGGCGCAGCCCTGGCGCTGGCTCTGCTCGCCTCGACCCGACCGAATCTGTCGCTGGTGATCGCCGCCGACGAGTTCACCGACCACCGGCGCGCCCGATTCACCCGGTACCTGCTCGACACGCTGGGGCGCTCGGACGTTCGCGTGGTGCCCGGCATCTGCCGTCAGGAGGACGGCCGCTACCGTCCGCCGACCAGTCGCTACTGGGCCGCCCACCGATTGACGCCCGACCACGTCACCGTCACCGACCGCGACACCTACACCGCGGTCGCCGAGATCCTGCACGCCCACCCGGGAGCCACGGTCCGGGTCTGCAATCACGCGCCTTTGACCGACCTCGCCCACCTGCTGGCCCTCGATCAGGGCGCGCACACCCCGCTGGGCCTGGCCTCGCGTCTGACCGTCTGGCAGAGCGGCGGCGGACTCGGCGGATCGGGGGAGCGACCCGAACCCCGCTTCGCGGTCGACCTGACCGCCGCCCGCACGGTGCTGTTGACGGCGCGCAGGATGCGTTTGGTGCTGCCCGCGCGCACCGCGCACCTTCCCGCCCTGGAGCCCGGTTCGGTGATCCACCGGGCCCTGGCCGGATCGCACCGCCCCTGGGCGGCGCTGCTGCTGGCCCATCTCGATCAAGCTCGACACGCGACGACAACCGCGGGTCACCTGGCCGACGTCGTCGTCGCCTCCGCCGCGGCGGGGCACGGATTCGTCGACTTCACCTCCACCGGATTCACCCTCGGCGAGCACGGCCGCCTCATCGTGGGGCCGGGCGACTTCGAGGTTCCGATGTCGACCTCGGTGAACTCCGACGCCGTCCTGGACTGGGCGCTCGCGCCCCTGCTCGGCGACGGGATCGGCCGCCGGGCGCCGGTCCGCGCCCTTGGTTGACCGAAGTCAATGACGCGTGCTAGATATTGCGATGCCATGCCGAAGAAGGACGCTCCCTCCGCCAGGGAAATCAAACGCGGGCAGACCCGGGAACGGCTGCTCGGCGCCGCCATCGTGGAATTCAAACGCGCGGGAATCGCCGAGGCCGAGGTCGGCACGATCGTGGCCGCCGCAGGAGTCGCCCACGGCACGTTCTTCTTCCATTTCCCGACCAAGGAACACGTCCTGCTCGAACTCGAGCAGCGCGAGGAATCCCGCATGGCGCAGGAATTGACGCGCGTCCTCGGTGCGGACGCCGATCTGCGCGCGGTGCTCACCGAGAGCGTGGTGGTCCTGAAGGCGCTCGAACGGCGACTGGGCAAACCACTCTTCAAGGACTTCCTGGCACTGCACTTCTCCACCAGCAAGCCGCCGGACGAGGAGTGGGCCGGGCACCCCTTCATCATCGCGGTGGTGGAGAAGATCGAGCTCGCGCACCGGCGCGGCGAGACCAACGGCCGCACCGACTCCCTGCACCTCGGCGTGTTCTTCCTGCTGGGGCTCTACGCGCTGCTCATCACGCTTCCCGCCGACGACGCCGTGCGGGACGAGGTGGTGTCGCAATTCGTCGAGACGAGTCTGCACGGCATGGTGGCGAAGTGACTCGTCGAAACGCTCTGCCGTAGCGGTGTTGTCGCTCGTTTCGGTTCTCAGGTCCAGAGATAGATCCCGAGCAGTGCCGCCCACAGCACGATCAGCCAGAGGTCGGTGGCGATGCGCAACCAACGGGGCGCGGAGCGGACCTCCATGAAGTAGCGGAAGATCAAGCGGCACTTGATCAGCGCGAGAACGACGATGGCCGTGACGAATTCGTCACTCAGGTCGGTGGTGAGCGCGGCGTGGCCGGGGACGAACTGCCAGGCCAGGACGGTGGTCGCGGCCAGGATCAGCCACACCCACACCAGGACTCGCCTGTCGTGCGAGTGCCGCGTCGGGTCATCGGTGGTCATCGAAGTCACCTCATCAGGTAGAGGATCGCGAACAGGACGATCCACAGCAGGTCGACCATGTGCCAGTACAACGCGCCCTGTTCGACCAGAGCCGCGTTCGGTCGGGCGCCCGCGCGCAGGTGTCGACCGACGATGCCCAGGATCAGCAACCCGAGCAGCAGGTGCGCCAGGTGCACACCGGTGAGGACGTAGTAGAAGCTGAAGAACTCCTCGGACAGGGTCAGTCCTGCGGCGATCGCGTGCTGCCACTCGTAGAACTTCAATGCCGCGAACACCGCCCCGCACGCGCCGGCGGCGAGCAGCAGGCGGCGCGCGACGACCGATTCGCCGCGCCTGACCTCGAGCACGGCCAGCGCCGCGAGCAGTGAACTGCTGAGCAGGACAACGGTGTTGGCGACGCCGACGGCCATGTTCAGGTGCTGTTGTCCCGCGGCGAAGGTTTCGGGTGAGCGCGCGCGGAAGACCATGTAGGTGAGGAAGTAGCAGCCGAAGAAGAACAGATCGCCCAGGACCATCACCCACATGTGGATGTCGCCGGGCAGGCGGACCCGGTCGGCGTCTCCGATGGGCGCGGGGCGTTCGCGTTCGAAGACGGTCATCGGCTGGCCTCCTCGCTGTAGAGGGGCGGTGTCCGTGCGGATTCGGCGCGTCCGGCAACACGCATGATCGGCAGTAGACAGGCGATCCACAACCCGAAGACGACGACCGCGATGTAGAAGGTGATCATGCCGTTCCAGGCGAACGCGCCGGAATGGAACACCCACATCTGGGTCGCGATCACCTCGGTGACGATCTGCCAGATCGAGAGGTAGGCAAACCATTTCGGGAACACCTGGTTGCGGTCGTAGAAGATGGCGATCGCCAGCACGGCGTAGGCCGCGGTGAAACAGCCCAGAGATCCGTTGTAGGACAGCATGCCCAGGTCGTAGAGCAGATGGACGACCTCGGGGTCGCGCTCGGGGCGGAAAGTGGCCGTGAGCCAGCACGCCAACAGCAGATGGAATCCCGGCAGCGCGCCGACGCCCATCGCCGCGATGTAGGCATAAGCGAGCACCGACCCCGAGGACATGCGCTTCATGAAGTAGCCGATGATCCCGTTGGAGATCGCTGCCCCGCCGGCCAGTACGAGCAGGATGCCGAAGCCGAACTGGATTCCCCAGCGGTGCTGGGCGAACCAGTCGACCACCTGGGTCGCGTCCACGTCGGGCCGCGGCGGCGGTGTGGCCCGGCCCAGGAACACCACGCCGATCGAGAGCGCCGCGTAGAAGATCGAGAACGACCAGTAGGTGATCCGGACATCGGCGCCGCCGCGTCGCCCGGCGGAGGGGACGACGGTGGTCACCGGGTTTCCCTCCTGTCGAATTCGTCGCGCGCTTGTCGCGCGAGCGCCCCGCGCACCACGAAGAACATCACCGCCACGAACAGCGCGAACGCGCCGTTGCGCAGCCAGAACGAGACGAACCCATCCCAGGCCAGCGGTCCCTCCCGGAATACCGCCGCGCCCGCGGACGGGACCATGGCCGAGCCGGTGAGGATCGAAAACGGTGCGACCCAGCGCGGAAACACGGGGCTGTCGCGGTCGTCGAAATACACCGCGGCCGCCAGCAGGGCGAACTGGGCCACCAGCATGCCGATCGGCGCGATGAACAGAATCCATGCCAGGTCGTTGAGCGCCTGCACGATCTGCGGATCGCGATCGGGACGGAACGCCGCCACCGCGAACAGGATGTCGGACACCGCGAACAGCGTCGCGCCCGCCACGACTCCCGACAGGTACGAGAAAGCGAAGATCCGGCTCTGCCCGCGCATTCGGGCCATCTGCGCCATGATCAGCACGAAGAACGGCACGATCAGGATGCCGCACAGGTTGAACCCCACCATGCTGAACCGGGTCGGCGCGGTGTTGTCCTGATAGAAGCGCGCTACCTGTTCGGCCGTCATCGACGGCGACATCGGTGGGAAGAACCCGGGGAACGCCACGAACAGCACGCCCAACACCAGCGCGACCACCGGCGTCGACCACAGCACCGCCCACTGGGCGCGCAAATCACCACTGTCCTGGCGTCTCTCGCCTGCGAGGAGTCGCATCGAAGATCCCCTCCGAATCGGAAACTCCCCGAAGCATCGCAACTATCCTGACTCAAGTCAATGAGTCCAGTCAGTTCAGTCTCAGGGGGAAGTTCCGATCGATCACCGGACGGACCCGCCGCGCGGCCATCGCCTCGGTCATCCGCTCGAGCCCGTTCCGACTGCCTACCGCGATGCGGCGGATCGACAGGTAGGCGTTGCCGAACGGATTGCCGTCTCCCACCGTCACCGCCGGTCCCGGTTTCGCGCCGACCATCGTGACCTCGGCGGTGTAGGCCGCGCTGCGCACCGATTTCGGCAATGTCGCCATGCCGACCGCGTCCACGACCCGGTCGACTCCGTCACCGCCGGACAGGTCCCACACGCGCCGATCCCATTCCGGATGTTCTTCGCGCGCTACGGCCCGCTCGACTCCCATCGCGCGCAGACGTTCGGCTTTGGCGCGCGTCGAGGTGACCGCGAGGACTCGCGCCCCGAATCCGAGAGCGTGTTGGATCGCGAACAACGCGACCGGCCCGGTGCCACGATCAGCACCCGGGAATCCGCCTGTCATGCCGCGCTGTCCCGCGTCGCGTCGATGCCGATGTATTGGTGGTCCAGCCGGATTCGGCCCTCGCCGTCCACCGCGAGGACGTCGTAGCCGCCGCCGATGGTCACCCCCGCCAGGTCGACCATTCCCATCCGAAACCGAGCAGGTTCGCCGACAATCGCGCCACGGGACCGCGCGCCACGAACAGGTGTCCCGGTTCGACGAACATCTCGTAGGCTCGCCGCACGCGGCGCTCCAGCGCGTCGTGGCCCCGCACCTCCAGCGGCGGTGTCGGAAATGCGAGCGCGGAGGCGGAATCGCGCATCGTCTGCGGCGGATCGACCAGCACCTGGGCCCCGTCCACCGCCCACAACGCGCGGATCAGGGTGCGGCGGGCTTCGGCATAGGGTTCGTTCCATTGCGCCAGATAGCGCCGGGCGAGGTCTTCGTGATCGGTCATGGGAACGAGCTTTGCCACCTCGGCGCGCCGGGTGCTGAACCTGCCGGAATGGGGCCGACACGTCACCGAGTCGTTGCGCGCCCGCGCATTGCGCAGCCCCGACCCCGATCTGGACACCTTCATCGCCGAACTGGACGGCTACCTCCCCGAGGTGGACCCCGGCCCGGACCACCTCGGTTTCGCCGTGCCGCTGCGACTGCGCTCGGCGCGGGGCGAACTCCGGTTGATCACCACCGTGACCTCGTTCGCCACCGCTGTCGACATCACGCTGTCCGAATCGCACCTCGAGGCGTTCCTCCCCGCCGACGAGCGCACCGCCGACATCCTGCGCGGGCGCTACCACCCGCCGACCCGTGCGGTCGGGTCGTGATCAGGGTGCGCGGGCGCAACCCCCCCGCCGACCCACGCGGTCGAGGCGTGATCGGGCATTCGGGGGAGCCTGCCGCAATGGGACGGTCGCCCGGGCGGGCGTCTTCCGTGGAGGAGGAAGCGGAAAGTTCGCGGGAATGTCGGCGGATATTCTCGGGGGATGTCGATAGTTCGTCCGGTAGAGGAGTCGGTAAGTTATCGAATATTCTCACCGGCGCAGGTGAGTGACGGTTTCCGGTGATGTTCTCGTCCGGCCGGGCTGGACCGGATGTTGACTCCGTCCGGAGGCAGGCATACATTTGCTCACTGTTTGTATGATCGTTCGGTCCGGCCGTGTGGCGTCGGACACGATGACGTGGTTCTATCGGCTGTGGACACCGCGGTCCGGTAGGAAGATGGACAGAGGTCCAGGTGCGGTGACGGTGTGGTCGCCGCGCGGTGGGGGAGTCAGGTCGCCGCTCGCGGCGATCCATCGCGGCGCTCACCGCGCCGCCCGAAGAGGAACACACGATGATCAGCTTCACTCCGACGAAGCGGCGAGCGGGCCGGTCGTGAACGGCGCATTCGATTCCGTCTTCGTGAACGCGCGCTCGACCGCACGGGACGAGCAGAGTCCCGCCGACGCGGTGTCGGCCGGACTGCTCACCCCCGATGTCCTTCTGGCCGCCGTCGCCGGGCACCTGCCCGACGGTCCGCCCTTGGCGGTGTGGGCGCGCGAGTTGTCGGATCTGCACGCCGTGCTGCTGACCCACCGCATCACGCCGGGACGCCGTGCGGTCGATTTCGATCACGCGCGGATCGGCGCGCAGGTGCGTGACACGATCCGGGCGGTGGACGAGTGGGCCGCCGCACGGTTCCCCGGCGCTTGCGGGGCGCGTCGCAGCACGCACTCGCTGGGCGAGGTGATCAGCCACGTCGCGCGCACCTATGTCGAGGTCTGGTGGGCGGTGCGGCATCGGGCCGATCACCAACATCAGGCGTGGGCCCATCTGGCCGAGGTGCGCGACGGTTACGCCGACCTCGTCGCCGACCTCGCGGCGGGCCGGGTCAAATTGCCGGTCGGTTGGCGCGGTGTCGACGTCGACCATCGCACGGCGGCCGTGAGCGGCAGCGAGGTCTAGCCGGTCCCGGACCTCGGGTCCGGGACCGACATCGGCCCGCTCGTGCTGACCGCCCTGCTGTACGGCCTGGGAACCACGGTCCCGATGGTTGTCGGCGCCGCGATCGGGCTGCGCTACGACCTGCCCCG
>NZ_BAGG01000242.1 GCF_000308695.1 Nocardia takedensis NBRC 100417
TAGCCGAGGTGATCGGTGATCTCCCCCGTCGAGAGCGGACTCGACCACCAACTTGGTCAGCTGCGCCAGCAACCCGCCCTCGCCGGTCAGCTGCATCCCGCTGGCGCGGGCCTGGTCCACCAGTTGCCCGACCAGTTCGGGGTCCACGGTCGTCTTCGCGTCCTTGCGCTTGGCCACCGCAGCAGTATCGGCCACATCAACCGTCATCACATCAGACATCGGATGCTTACTCCTTGCTCGGAGTTACACCGTTGTATTTACAGTCCCTGCCAGATCCAGGATTCAGCCGACGTTGACAGCGACAATCGGCGAGCACGTTTCGGATAACTGTCCGGTGTCGATCACAACTTGCCGAGTGGTGCCCCGACTCGCGTGCACGGGGCAGGTGTTGCGTCTTCGACAGGTCCGCAGGCCGTATTCTGAGCGTCGCCGGTTGGCATCGTTGACGCTCAGGGGAGGCGCGGTGATTCGCTCGTGGCGGTTGGTGGGTCGGGATGAGGAATGTCGTCGTGCCTTGTCGGCCCTCGACAAGGATTCGGGTCACGCGGGAGTCGTCTTCGCCGGTGCCGCGGGTGTCGGCAAGACCACCCTCGCTCGTGCTGTCGCTGACGCGCTCACCGCGGCAGGATCCAATGTTCAGTTCGTGGTCGGCACTCTCACCTCGCAGCCGATTCCGTTGGGCGCGTTGGGGCATCTGGTCCAAATGGAGGGCGCGTTGGAGCCTGCCACGATGCTTGCCGCTGCGCATCGACAGTTGTCGGCAGCCTCTGCACTGGTTCTTGTAGTCGATGACGCCCATCTCCTCGATCCGTTGTCCGCGACCCTGATCCACCAATTGGCGTTGAGTGGTGGGATCCGTCTGGTCGTGACGGTTCGTCTGCCCGAACCCCTTCTGGACGCGGTCGTCGCTCTGTGGAAGGACAACCACCTGCTCTGGGTGGAGGTACCCGCACTGACGCGTTCGCAGACCGCTCAGCTAATGGAAGTCGTGCTGGACGGTCCCGTGGACGAAGGACTGATCACACAGTCGTGGGAGGTCTCGGCAGGCAACGCGTTACTACTGCACAGTTCGATCATCGCGGGAATCGAACGACGAACCATTGCCCCGGTCCGAGGCGTCTGGTGCATGCGCGGTCGGATGGGGATCCGCGCCGACATGGTCGAGTTGTTCACCGCCCGTTTGCGCCACCTACCCGCCCCCGCGCGTGAAGTCATCGAGATCATCGCTGTCGCAGATCAATTGGACTACGCTGTCCTGCGATCGATCTGCGCGTCCGGCGCGATCGAAGACGTCGAACGACGAGGTCTGATCCGGATAGTCTCCGAGGGACCCGACATGGTGGCCCGACTGTTCCATCCGGTGCTGGGCGAGGTCATCCGCCCCTCCATGGGAGCGGTGCGACAGCGACAATTGAGCGGGCGAATCGCGCAGGCCATCATCGACCGACAGCACATGACCAGCGCGAGCACGCACTCGACCGATGCACGATCCGCTGTCCGACTGGCCATGCTGATCACCGGAAGCGATCTCGCCGAGCCCGATCTCGTCCGCGTCGTCGAGGCCGCGGCGAGCGCGATCACGATGTCCAGCGTCGCGCTCGGTGAGCATTTGGCCCGATTCGCTTTCGATCGTTGCGGTGAGTTCTCCGCGGCTGTCGTCCTTGCCGAGGCGTTGAGTTGGCAAGGACGCGGCGGCGAGGCGGACGTGTTGCTGGGCCGGTTCGATCCGGACGACTTGGACGATCTCGACGTCGTCCGGTGGGGATGCACGCGCGCAGCGAACCTCTTTTGGGCCTGTGCGCAGCCCGACGTCGCCGAGACCGTCCTGGCGACCGTACGGCAACGGGTTCGGCTGCCACTGATGCTGGATCTGGTGGTGGCGATGGAGACGGCCTTCGCCTACTTCAGCGGCGACATCACCAGAACGATCGAGCTGAGTCGAGATGTCCGAACGGATTCGACCACGATGCCGCTGGCGATGGTGTGGACGGCGTCGGCAGCAGCGGGAGCGTTTGCGGCACGCGGGAGGTTCGAGGAGGCGCGCCGCGCCGCGGTCGCGGGACTCGAGGCATCTCGACGATGCGCGTCGGGCCTCCAACGTTTCGCCATCGGACTCGGGGAAGTGGCGGCCGCGTTGGCCGAAGGACACCTCGACTCCGCTGACCGGGTGTGTGACCGGTATGCGGACATGGCAGCGGGCGAAGTCCAGGCACGCTCGATCGTCGACGCGATGCGCGGGCGGATTCTGCTGGCTCGCGGTGCGCTGGCCGAAGCTGTCGATCGGTTCGAACGCGCGCTGGCAGCGATGCAGACCACTCTGACCGCGTCGTGGACGATCGTCGTGGCGGCATGGTGCACGCAGGCTCAGGCAGCCCGCGGCGAAGCTGAGCTCGCGCGGGCTGCCCTGTCCGACGCCGAGGCCGTGTACGGCCCACACGTCGCGGTCTTCCGGCCCGAACTCGAACTGGCTCGCGCGTGGGTCTCGGCTGCTTTCGGGCAGACGACATCCGCTCGAACGCAGGCCCTCCAGGCCGCCCGAATCGCCCAGAGAACGACAGCGTTGATCGCCGAAGCGCGTGCGAGGTATACAGCAGTCCGATTCGGCGACCGCGGACAGGCGGGGCGGCTACGAGAACTGTCCGGTCTCATCCCCGGCGAGATGACCGATCTCATGGCTCGCGGCGCACAAGCCCTCGCCGCGCACGACGGCGATGCCCTGGACGAGGTGGCCGCGCGGTTCGCCGCGATCGGCGCGATCGGCCTGGCGGCCGATACGGCGAGTCAGGCTGTTGTCGAACACGCGCGCACGGGCATGACCGCAGCCGGGTCCGCGTCTTCGATCGCGGCCGGCCGGTACGTCGAACTCAGTGGAGCAGCGACTCCCGCGATCTCGGCGGCCCGCACGCCACCGCCACTCACCGACCGCGAACACGAGGTAGCAACCCTTGTGGCGCAGGGCTTGTCGAATCGTCAGGTTGCCGATGCACTGTACCTGTCCATTCGTACCGTCGAGAACAACCTCTATCGCGTGTATAGCAAGTTGGGTGTTCAGGATCGCGCCGATCTTGCGAAGGTATTCTCGGCCAACCGGCACCTCGACTGAACTCACACCCAGACGCTGCCTCGGCCAGCGGGTCGGTCGTGCCGCTCTCAGCGCGCGCAAATACATCACCGGTTCTGCTGATGTTTGCCGCTCTCCCGCGCTCGGAGCCAGGCGTAGCTCCGCCTCGTGGCAGTCAGCCCACCGCTACGACCGCGTCCACAACCGTCGGACTCCAATCGCCGCCACCAAATGACACCGACGCTTACTTCTGATTCGTACCGTCCTGTACGCGACAACCCGGTGCCACAGCGGATGCTGAACGGGCCGAACAACGCTCTACGGAATCGCACGCCGCGTCCGCGTAGCGGGCTCGTTTCCGTGTCACCGCACCGCTGTTCAGAACGGCCGCGATCTCGGAAAGCACGAAGTGGGCCTCGGCCAGAACGATTTGAGTTCCCGGCCAGGCGTGGCCGCCCGCAACGAAGGCCACGGCGGGGGCCGGTCCAGGAAGATCGCCACCTGCCGAGCTGCCGCGAAGTGGCGGTCTGCGACTTCGGCCGCCGAGGTCGCGCGCCACATCACATGCCACGTCGGACAGATCTCGTTCACCAGGGCTGTCCGGCCAGTCGCGTCACGCATCTGGCTGAACGCATCTGCAACCACACCGCGGAGTCGAGCGTGATCCGACGATCACTATTCAGCGACTATCGGGCAGGGCTCTGCCCGGCCCCGCCGGCGTCGACACCCCCTCGAGCTGTGCGCGCCAACGCGCAACACCGCCTCGGCCGATTCCCTTGCACCCGCTCGACAGCCGACTACAGCCCAATCGACTCGACGCCGCCGCCCCCGTAGTTGCCTGCTCTGGTGGAACCACTCCACGGTGAACCGGGGTACCGGCCGCGGAATCGAGTAGTCGACTACGCAAGGACCTCCGGGGCCTCGCGTACAGAATCGATGGGAGTTCAGCCGATCCGTCCCACCGGTCCGAAATCGCGGAGGTGATCGTGACCGCCACTACCCCGGACACGCTCGTGACAGTTCTCGGTGAAATAGTGCGCGCGGTACGCGCGGAGGCCGCTGCCGTTGCGCAGCGGTTCGAGGAGGTGCTCGACACACTCGAGCGGGATGCCGATCAGGGATGGCGCGATCTCAAACGCCTCGTTTCACCGCCGGACTGGTGGTGTCTGCTGGTCTTCGTACTGGTGCGGATTCGCGAACTGGATCCCGACCATCTCACGGTCGGGTGTGAGCGTCGCGAAGGCTGGTCACGTTTGCTCACACTGCGCTGGGACGACGACGAGAAGAGCTGCGCGGTCGGGCTGGCCGTGACCGACCCCGATCTCGCGCACGGACTGCTGCTTCGGCTCCGAGGCGCGGGATCTCTGCGGCTGGGCGACCACCGATTCGGACTCGAGTTACGAATGACCGCGGGTACGAACGGCGATACCGAGTGGGTGGTGCCCTTCGGGGGCGCGTTGGCGGCACCGACGGCTGACGCCACTGTCGCCGTCTCCGTGTGGTGGGATCCGGGCCTCGAGTCGGTGCGGGACGGCCCGGTGAATTTCGAGGTGGGACCGCTGGTTGTCACCGCGACGTTGAACTGTCGAGACAACCGTCCCTCCTACGTCCTGGAGGCGGGACTCGGAACCGGCCCACCGGAAAACCGACACGGCGTGCGTGCCCATCTCGATCTCCGCGCCGCCCTCGGCGTGGTGGGCGAGGTCGTCTCGCTCTCGCCGATCGACGAAAGCTACTCGCCGCGAGCACGTCTGGCGTCGAACGAACCCCCGACCTACAGCCTCGGCCGGCGCGGACCGGCCTGACGAACGGGCGCACGCATGACCGATTCCTCGATCACCCCCGGTTTTGAGCTCAACGGACGACTCGAGAACGGTCGGATCGTTGTCGAGATGGCCGTCACCGCGTCCGCGGCGATCGATCTGCCGGGACTGCGTCTCGCGGTGCAGAACGCGCGGGCACCGCTGGCACTGATCATCGATCGCGACGAGCGAGGGTTCAGAGCTCCACGCCTGAGTCTTGCCTCTCCGCCGGTCGGACTACCGTCCGCCGCCGAGGCTGCTGTGGATCTGCCCGGCGCGATCGGAGGTGGACGTCTGGAGTATTCGCCCGCCGAGGACACCTGGCGCGGGGCGGTGACGGTCCGCGTCGGTCCGGTGTCGGTGCAGGGTTTCGCGATCGTAAGCGGTCTCGCGGGACGATTCTCGCTGCTGGTGTTGCTCAGCGCCGAATTCACGCCCCCGTTGCAGTTGCCGTTCGGTTTCACTCTGCAGGGAGTCGGTGGCATGGTCGGGGTCAACCGTCGCCCGGATATCGGGGCGCTGACCACGGCGTTACGCGACGGTGATCTGTCCAAGCTGCTGTTTCCCCAGCACGCGGCAAGCGAGTCGGCGCGGCTGCTGCCCGTCCTCGACCGCTGTTTCCCGGGTTCTCCGGGGGATTTCGTGGTCGGGCCCATGCTGAAGATCGGCTGGCCCACTCCTGCCCTCGTCTCGGCCACGGTCGGTGTCCTGATCGCTTCGACGTCGGTGATCGTTCTGGGGCGCGTGGCGATCACCCTGCCCTTCGAGCAGGCGGCGCTGATCCGTTTGGAAGCGTTCGTCCTGGGTGTCGTGGACGGCACGGGTTTGTTGCTGTCGGCGACGTTGACGAACTCCCACATCGTAGGCATCCCCGTCGAAGGCGATATCCGCCTGTGTGTCCGCACGGGCGCGAACCCACAGTTCGCCATCTCGGCCGGTGGGTTCCATCCGGCCTACACCCCGCCCGACGGCATGGCCGACATGAAGCGAATCGGCATGCAGATATCTCCGGGCCCGATCCTGTGCGCCCGGTTGTCGGCCTATCTGGGGGTGACCACGGATTCGGTGCACTTCGGCGCCACCGTGCATCTGAGTGCCGGGTTCGACGGGTTCAAGATCAGCGGCCGGTTCGCCTTCGACGCATTGATTGCTCTAACGCCGTTCGGCTTCCACGCCGGCTTCCGCGCCCGCGTCGCCGTCGAATGCGCCGATTTCGAGGTGGCCAGTACGGAGTTGGGTGGCCACTTCTCCGGGCCCGCTCCCTATCGCATCAGCGGGCACGCGACGGTGTCGATCCTGTTCTTCGACGTCGACGTCGACCTGCCCGAGATCTCCTGGGGTTCGCGGGAGTCGGCGGTGCTGCCCGCTGCCCGGGATCCGCTGGCCACCCTGGTGGGTGAACTGCGTCGTCGGGAATGTTGGACACCGACCGACCCGTCGGGAGTGCTGGGATCGAAGATCAGACCGGGGGTCGAGGCCGGTGTCCTGTTGCACCCGCAAGGGCAGATGCAGTTCAGGCAGAACGCGGTACCGCTGAACGTGCTGTTGACCCGGATGGACGCGGTGCAGTTGCCGATTCCAGTCACGATAACGGTCGAAGACGGTGCCGGGGACCGGCTCGAGATGCTGCGGTGCGCGTTCGTGGCGAGTCAGTTCTTCGCCCTCGATGAGAAGACCGTGCTGTCCTCGCCGGGCTACAGCGAGTTCGAGGCGGGTTTCGTGGTTAATCCGCGCGCGGCCCGTGCTTCGGGGACCGCGAGCGCCGACCTGACCCCGGAGACCAGTGTCCTGGCCAAATCGTTCCGCTTCTTCCGGATCCTCGCCGACGCTCCTCACGTCCGGACGATCCGCTACGACGCCGCCCTCGAACCGCGTGTGCCGGAACCGCTGGTGCGGTTGCGCGATCCCGGTCTGGCCGTGCTCGCCTCCACCGAGGATCTGACGACTCTACCCGCCACGGTCGGCAGCGGATGGGCATTCGTGCACGAGCACGAGAGGGTGGCCTCGCTGTCTCGCGGCGGTCTCGATGTCGCCGCGATCGGCGGTCTACAGACGATCTCGGCTTGGGAGGTGTTGGGATGAGCCACGGTACGCGACTGCAATTCCTGTCCTGGTCTCGGCGAGGCATCGGCGCCGCCCCCACCACCGCGGTCACCGGCGGCCGACGCAGCGTCAGGATCGCCTTGACCGTCACGGCCCGCAGCGACGGTCGGGACGAGCGCCGCGTCACCGACGCAGGCCCCTCCGAGGTCGCTGTCCTCGGTCCCGGCGACATCTGCCCCACCGGCGAGGATCTGGGGATCATCGCCTGCACTCCGCCCCCGGACGGCGCGGCCCTGGAACCGAACCTGCTGGCCTCTGTCGAATTCGCGCATCCGGACCTGCCCTGGATCTACAGTCTCGACTCCGACGACCGTGACGAGGCACAGCGCCGGATGCCGTGGCTGATGCTGGTCGTCGTCGCGCTCGACGACCCGGCTGTCACCATCGAACCGACATCGAGGACACCCTACGACGTCCTGGTGGTGGCTGACCCGACAGCCCTACCCGACCCCGCGCACGCGTGGGCCTTCGCCCACACCCAGGTCGTCGACGACGATCCCGACCGCGCCAGGGCAACGGTGATCGGGAGTCCGAACGCCGCACACATCCGATCGCGGCTCGTCGCCGCGACGCGACTGTCCCCCAGTCGTCGGTACGTCGCCGCGGTGGTGCCCACCTACGAGTCGGCCCGCGCCTACGGGGCCGACGGCCTGGTGGTCGCCACCGACGCACTGTGGACGAGGGCGACCACGACGAGGTTGCCGATCTATCACAGTTGGCATTTCGACACCGCACCCGCGGGGGATTTCGAGCGGCTCGCGCGGCAACTGAATCCCCTGCCACCCGAACAATTCGGCGATCTCGGCGTGCGACGGGTGCTGATCGACCGGGCTGCCGCGTTGCTGCCCGTGGACGACGCGGGCGAGTTCGACACCGCGGCGCACACGGTAGCGACGGCGATCACCCGGACACCACGCCCGGGTCCGTTGGCTCCTCGTCTTCTCGACGCGCCCGACCACCCGCCTCCGCATCCTTCGGCCGCGACGATCCACACGAAGCTTAAGCGGCTGCTCGACCTCGTCGCCACGAACACCGACCCGAACTCCGAACACCCTGTCGTTGGTCCACCCCTGTACGGGCAGTGGCCCGCGAGGGCCCACAGCATCGACCAAACGCCGGGCACGCCCGGCCTGGTCGCTGTGCCCGAGAGCGCGCGGTTGGCGTGGCTCCAGCAACTCAACGCGGACCCCCACCTGCGCATCGCCGCGGGACTGGGCGTTCAACTCATTCAGCGCGACCAGGAGGAGTACCTGGCCCAAGCCTGGGATCAGTTGTCCGACGTGGTCACCGCCAACCTGCGTATTCGTTGGTCGACCACGATGGCGGCCGCGTTGTCGACCGCGCACGCCGACCTCGGCGCGGCACCGCAGACGACCGTGCTGCGCACACTCGCCTCGACGCTGGGACGGGTCGTCGGGGACGACGGTCGAACCCTGCGTGCCGGTCTCGAGCAGTCCAGCCTGCCGCGCGAGGCATTGGGCGCCGCGCTGGTCCGCACCACCCGCTACCTCGTCAGACCCACGCGCTTCCAGCAGAACCCCGCCACGGTCTCCGCGATCGTGACCCGCACCGTGCTGGCGATGGCCCGCAGTGCGCCGGAGGCCATGCCCTCGCGGTTCAGCCGAACCCGCGTGATCGAGGCGAGCGCGGTCGCCGAACTGTTGACGGACACGAAGTTGGCCGATCGTGTCCGCCGATTGTCGGGTATCGATCCGACTGAACAGCTGGCACGGATCGACGCTGTCCCCACCACTTTCGCGACGCTGGCGGCGAAGGTCACCGACGAACCCCTCGCCGCCGACACCGCCTCGGTCACCGTGCAGGTGCGTCTGGACGACCGCTTCCGACAGAGCGCGGTCCGTCTGGCGGACATGATCGAGCGCCCGATCGGCTCTGTGTCGAGCCTCCCCGGACTGTCCGCCGCGGTGCGAACCGATATCACCGATCTCGTCCGCCCCTCGAGCCGGCCCGTGCTGTCACCAGATACGTTGGCCGCCCTCACCCGCGCGGCCGTGCACCGACCACCCGCCCAGGGATGGGCGGGCGCGCGGGTCGACGAGACGGTCGAACGGATCAGTTTCGGAACTCGACTGGCGGACGCCCCCGGTTCCTTCATCGCCGCTACCGGAGGCAACGCACGCGCGCGCCTCGTCGGCGCGGCCGAAGCACTGACCCGGCTCACGATGACCGATCTGGGACTGCGGTTGCCCGAGGTCGATGACCTCGTCGGTGACCTCGATGTCGCCGACATCGCGGCCATCGGCGACATCGTCGGCACGCTTCCCGCGCCCACCGACGGCCGTAGCACCGTCGCGGCGGTGAAACCGTTCTCCTTCGACACCGCGCGACAACTGCTCACCAAGGTCGAACCGCACGAGGCCTACGGGCGAATGCTCTCCTATGCCCACGGTTTCGGTGATGGCGTCCGCCGCCGGACCCACTCGCCGTTCGACTCGGTCATGGCCGCACCTCGGATCCACACCGCCCTGGTGAACCGGCTGCGCGCACTCGACGAAGAATGGGTGCTGGGCGGGGTGGGCCGGTTGCCCGCCGATTCGATCTGTCTGCTCGGTCTGGACCGACGCTTCGTCGAGGCGCTACTCGTCGGCGCCAATCACGAGTTCGCACGCGAGATGCTGTGGCGCGGATACCCCACCGATCTGCGTGGCACCTGCTTCCACCGATTCTGGGATGCTCCGCCCGAGGCGAGTATCGACGACATCAGTACTTGGAGCGGTCCGCTCGGTGGTCACAGCCGACTCGGTGACGACCTCACCGTGCTCGTGATCAAAGGCGAGCTGCTGCGTCGATATCCACGCACGCTGATCTCGGCCGAGAAGGGCACAGCCACCACCGACAACGGCATCACGACCTTCACCGCGGACACCACCGTCATGGTGAAGGAGCTGTTCCGCGGCTTCCTCGGCGAGGACGTCTCCTACAGCGTCTTCGACACCGGCGGGGCCGACCTTCGTCAAACCGATCCGGCCGACGACCGCCACGGCTGGTACATCAGCTTGCTCGAACCCTACGACGAGCTCCGTTTCGGCCTCGACGAGACAGCTGCCCCCGACAGCGCGGACCTCACCTGGGAAGGGCTGCCCGGAGTTCGCACCCTGACCCCCGACCATGTGCGAGCCCGCGACAGCAGCGCCACGGCGGCGGTGAATCTGCTCCAGAAGCCGTTCCGACTGTTGCTCCGCGCTCGCGACTACCTGCCTCAGGAGTGATGATGCCCCCCAACGAACGCCCCGCCTCGGCTCCGCCACATGAGCTGTGGTCGCGGCTGGATCCCGGCGTCCCGTTGGCGTTGCTGCCGGTGCGGTTGGAGACCCGCTACGGGACACGCACCGCGACCGCCCACGACGGCACCGAACTGGTCCTGCCTGTCCTTCGCGTACGGATCTACCCCGACGAGCTGTCGATCACGCGCGGACGCACGGGACTCACCGCGTCGGAACGGGTTGCGGGCCAACAGTTCTGGGGAACTTTCGACACCGGGTCCGAGGACGAACCCGTCGAACACGACGTTCCGGGCAGCGTGGAGCACCGCAGACAAGCGGCCTACGAGGTCCTCACGCGACGAGTGGGAGCCGGGCGGGCCGATGCCGTCGCGCGCGCCTGCGCGCCCAGCGCACCCCCGCCGCCGACGCGCACCGCCGACGCGCCGACCGCGCGCCTGCTGCCCAGCCACTGGGTCATCGAAGGCACCCTGCACGGACGGCAGGTATTCGCTCGCGTGATCGAGCGTCGTGGACCGGACCCCCGAACCGGTCCCGCCGACCACACGAAACTGTTCGACCCCGAAGATCCGCTCCTGGTCGCACCCGACCACGAGCTCCGTTGGCTCACCGATTTCGACGCCGCGGTCGAGGTCGGCATGGCCGCCGTGATCGATCTCGCCACCATGGACGAGGTCAGCGCTGGCGCGCTGCCCGCCGTGGTCACCGATGGACTGGACACTCTCGTGGTCGTCGGCGCCCCCGACGAAGCCGACCCCCACGACCACGCCAACCGAGTCGCCCGGCTGCTCACCGACCACATCGACACCGGCCGCGCCGCTTTCGTACCCCAGGCGACACCGACGAACAACCTGACCGACACCGCCTCGGGCTGGTCGTCCCGAGGGCAGATCCTGTCCGGCTACCAGCGTCTGGTCGACCCGCCCGTCCCCCGCCCCGATTCCGACCCGACGACGCCGATCCTGCGCGGCGGCGGCACCGACGGCGCCGCGATCGAAGCGGCGTTTGGACTCCCCGCCGCCACGGTCGCACGCATGTCAGGCTCGGACGGACGCGAGCAGTGGCTGGCCCGCAATATGGCGCTGGCGCTGTTTCCGGTGACGATCGGCGAAGTGGTCGCCACACTGACCCGACGCAGCCACGGCGGCGACACCGAACACGCGCTCGACATCCTCGATTCGGTCCTGCCGTTCGCCCGCGCCCACGTCGCCGACTTCGTCCGCGGCCGCGGGCCGCTGCCCGCCCTGCGGATCGGACGCCAACCCTACGGCGTCCTACCGGTAACCCTGACCCGCGACTGGGTACGCGCCGCAGACGAACCCGTGCACCTGGACCGCCTCGCCGACATCCTCGGTGTGCTGCGCCCCTGCTGGGAACGCGCCGCCCGCCACGTGCCGGCGATCGACACCGACTCCGCCGACTCCCCGATCCTGGCCAGGATCCTCGGGCACGGCCCGCTCCCGCATCCCGGCGGTTATCGGGTGCGCGGCTCCTACGGCCCGACCGCGTCCTCGTGCCGCCGCATCAACGCGGTCGCGCCCGTGTCCGACGACGGCCAGAAGAGTCCGTTCCGGCTCGCAGCCGTCGCCGCGACCCAGGAATGGGCCACCCGCCGAGCGCAGCTGCTGGGGTATCGCCACCTGCTCGCGTTGACCTTGGACGGATTGCTCGATCAG
The DNA here is from genome assembly GCF_000308695.1 of Nocardia takedensis NBRC 100417. Classification (GTDB taxonomy): domain Bacteria; phylum Actinomycetota; class Actinomycetes; order Mycobacteriales; family Mycobacteriaceae; genus Nocardia; species Nocardia takedensis. The sequence continues at coordinate 11,885 of NZ_BAGG01000242.1, forward strand.
AGCGGCCTCGAGCACATGAGCCTCGAACCGGACCTGCCGATGCGCGTCCCGGTCGCCGCCACCGACCGAACGCGCGCCGGCTGGGAAACCCCAGCCCACTACCTGCGTCGACTCACCACCGACCCGCGCGGCGGGACAAGCCGAAGGACCTGCTGTTCATCCTCGTCGAGCACGCCTTGGCCTTGGCGGGCGAACTCGACGCCACACTGATGCTCGGCAAGATCGCACCGAACGAATTCGCATCGCTCATCAAGGTCTCACCCGAGATACTCGGCAGCACACTGTCGGCCGGGACGAAGGCCGCGGCCACGCTCACCACGCCGCTGAACCGACTCACCGGCCACACGCTCGACGGGCTCCTGGCCGGCGCGCATCTGCGCGATATCGTCGTCTCCCCCGCACTGTTGCGAGCTACCGCGCAAGCGCTGCAACTCGACGACACCCACGTCAACGCCTACGCCGGCACCCGTGCCGCGGTCCGTGCCCTCGCCGACGCCGACGCCACCGACGAGGAGTACACCGCACTCACCGGCGAGACTCTGGCGTGCGCGGCGACTCGGCTGGACGCGTGGCTGACCTCGTTGGCGACCCAGCGGCTGGCGACCCTGCGCACCGAGGCGCCGACGGGTCTGATCGCGGGCTGCTGGGGAGTTCTCGTGGATGTGCGCCCCAGCCGCGCGGTCCCCCTCACCGATCCCACGCGCATCCCCCCACAGTGGCCCAACGTCGCGATCACCGATCCGGTCCCGGGATGGACCGATCACATCGGCGAACCGGGACGGCCGCTGGTCGCCCCCGATCGACACGTCGGGTGCGCACACGCCCCGTCGCTGGCGCAGGCGCGAACCGCCGGTGTCCTGCGCGCGGGTGAACTGGCCCACCAAGGGGACGGCACCTCCGTCTCGTCCCTGGACCTGACCTCACGGCGCGTGCGCGCCGCCCGCGAGATCTGGCAGGCGATGTCGCACGGTCAACCGCTGGGCGCTTTGTTGGGTTATCGACTCGAACGGGCGCTCGGTGACCGAGGAATGCACACCCACATCACCGATCTGCGCGCCGCCTATCCGCAGCGTCGCGACCACGGCGCCCCGGGGGAACCCGCCGGTTCGGATTCCGTCGTGCCCGCGGAGGTAGTCGACGGCTACGAAGTGCTCCGCTTCCGCGATCGAGCCGCCGCGATATGCGCATCGACCGAGAACAGTGCATTCACCGCGATCCTCGACGACCTGGCCATGATCCTGGACGCCGTCTCCGACGTCGCGGTCGCCGAAGGGGTCCACACCGTCACCAACGGCCGATGGGACGCCGCAGGCGCGCTGTTCACCGCCGTCGGCCAAGCCACCCAGCCTCCGGAACTGACTGTGCACCAGCAGCCGCGCGCCGGGATCGGCCTGACCAACCGTCTCGTCCTCGCCTTGGATGCCGCCGTCGAGATCGCGGGTTGGAACCGCAGTGCCCCGCGCGCGCGATTGGCGCCCGCCGTCGAGCGGTGGGCCGAAACGATCCTCGGCCCCGCGACGGAGTGGACGATCCACGTCGGTGAGCGCACCCTCGGATTGGACACCGTCGGGGTGTGCGCTCTCGACGTCCTCGTTGAGTCGCGCACCGATGACACCGGGCTCCGGACGCTCGACACCCGTCTCGGGCTCGGCACCGCCGAACCCGATCCTGCCTATCGGGCGCTGCTCGCCTTGGCCGGGGCCGCCTTCGACGTCCTCGCCGCGGCCCGCCCCGTTCAACGCACCGATGTGTGCGCTCCCGAAACCACCGACACGTTCGACACCGTCGCCCTAGCCCCTCCCTCACGCCCCAGCATCGAAGAATTGCGCGCCACCGTCGAAGTCCTCGCCACCGAACTCGCACGACTGCAACGCATCACCGATGCCACAGCAGGCGGCCAGTTCGGCCCGCAAGAGCCGCTGCCCGATGAACTACGAGCCGACCTGACAGAGCTGGCCGCGCTCGGACTGCTCGGCGCGGCTACCCCGCTCACCGAACCGCAGCGGTTCGGCGACACCGCCGCCTACCGGGCCGCCGCCGCCACGGCACTGCGCGACGTGGACACACTGTTGCGCACCACCGCACCCGACTTCCCGTCCGGAACAGCACGCGCCGACCGGCTGCGCGAGCTGGGCGCCGACGGCGACCTCGCGACACTGGTCGCGGTGACCCGGCGACTCGGCGGGAGTGCGGTCGTGCCCACTCCGGAGCTGTCGGTGACGGTCCACACCGGCCGGGTCACCACGACCGAGGACGATCTCGACACGTGGTTGACCCGGATGGGTCGAGTTCGTCCCGCTCTGGCCCACTACGAAGATCTGCGATTGTTCACCGAAGCCCGCGGAACCGCGCCGCCGCCCCTGCATGTCGCACAACTACCCGAAGTGGAGTCCGACAGCTGGCTCGGCGGCCCGCTGCCCGAACACGGTGGAATAAACGCGTTGCGTCGGTGGCGGCGCCCCGACCAGCCCCGCACCCATCTCGTGGTCGCCGCCGCCCCCGATGTCCTCACCCGCCCCACGCTGCGCGGACTCGTCATCGACGAAGTGGTCGAGACATTGCCCGCCGAAACCGTCACCACCGGACTGGCCGTCCACTACGACGCCCCTAACACCCGCCCTCCGCAGACGATCCTGCTCGCGGTCCCCGCCGAACGGGGACGACAGTGGACCTGGCAGCAGTTGATCGCGCTCGTGCACGAAACCGTCGCGCTGAGTCGACTGCGCGGCGTAGAACTCGACGATCTCACCGACACCGGCATCGACGAATTCCTTCCGCTGACCTATGTCCGCGACGGTGTGCCCGACACGACCCCGCTCGAAGAGCTCACCGCACAGAGGCTGTTGCTGCCGCTTCTGCCGTTGGGGCCATTGATGAAAGCCAACCGAATTCTGGCGCAGGAGATCTGAAATGGGCACGATCGCGACCTGGCAGAGAATCGAACCCTACGCGCGCACCACCGATATCGATGTCGGGCTGGCCGCCCAGATCGCCGACCCGCTGTGGTTGCTGCTGCGACAGTGGCAACTCGGGGAACTCACCGGAGACGACACCGGCGCCGCCGTCGCGGTCGACATCGCCGCGAGCTGGTCACGGTTCAGCCGCATCAGCACCGGCGCGGTCACCCGAACCCTGAGCCCCGACAGCGATCCGATCGAAGCGCTGGTAGAGCGTGAGCCCTGCATTCGTCTCGGAGACCACACCCCGTGGACGGTGCGCGTTCGAGCCGGACGCTCGCTGGCGCGGATGCTCACAGTTGCGGGACTGGGTGCGGTCGCCGACCGGTTGGCACGGCATCCCGACACCCGCTTCGACAGTCCGACACAAGCAACCGATGAGATAGGCGTGACCCGGGAATGGCAGTTCGGCGTCGACGACGATCGATACAGGACTCTGCTGTCCGGGTCGGTGATCGACGGCGCGCGAGTGCTCGCCGCGGGCAGGGCGCTCTCGGCGGAGATCATCGGCGACGCCGACCCCGACGTCCTGGGCGCGGTGCTCGCGCGATGGCGTGAGGCCATGGACACCGAGTGGGGCATCGCCGAGTCCGCGCAGCGGCGGTCGCCGGCGTGGATCGACGACCGGCAGGAGTACCGCTTCTCCATCGCCGCACCGCCGCTGCCCGGTGAGGAGCACGAAGTCGTGCTCCACGCCGCAGAGTACGACGGTACCGGCATCGGTTGGGAGAGTGTGGACCTGGACCGCGATCCCGGCCACCGACTCGGGGCGGGTGACGATACGCGCAGCGATCCGTCTCTCACCGATTCTCGAATTCGGACCGTGTTGGCGACGCCGCTGACCTTCGACGGTATGCCCGCCGACCGGTTCTGGGAATTCGAGGACTCGGCGACCGCGCTCGGGCGGGTCACCAACGGCGCCACCGATCTGGCCCGCGCTTTGGCCCTCGACTTCGCGATCATCTACAGCCCCGACTGGTATCTGGCACCGGTCGAGATCCCGGTCGGCAGCGTCGCCAGAATCGACTGGGTGATCGTGCGCGACACCTTCGGGGTGGCCACCCTCGCCGACACCCACCGCGGTCGCGCCGACACCCCCGGCGGTCGTCAATTCCAACCCGACACCGTCGACGGCGACCACGACAACCCCTACCTGGTCGTCGTGGCCTCTGCCTTGGACGCCATCGCTTCCGCACCGCAGGAGGAGGTCTCGCTCCAGCGCGACGAATCAGCCAACCTCGCGTGGTCGATCGAGAAGACGGTCACGGGCCCCTCCGGTCGGCCCGTGCCGCGGGCGTGGACGGGCGCCGACTTCGCCTACCCGATCCCCTCGACGCCGTCGAAGGATTCCGAGGATTACGAGCTGATCTGGCGACTCGCCACCAGAGTGGCGGCGGCATGGACACCGCTGGTGGCGACTCGAACTGCCGACGGCGCCCGGGTCCTGCGCAGAGCTCATCTCCTCGATCCCGAACAGGACGACCTATTGCGGGGGACGGTCGGCACGCTGATGGGCGACGTCACCGAGATCAGGGACGAGGAGATCACCCGCGCCGGAGTCCAGCTCCGCCTCATCGAACAACTCGCCCGCACTCCGGGTGGGCGCACGGTCGTCTGGCGCGGACGAGAAAAACGTTCCTGGCGCGGGGAAGCCTCCTCGGGATTGCGGTTCGACGTGGCCACCCCGAAGAACCTCTGACCGCGGAAATGGAGTAGTGCGCTACCCGTGTCATCCGCGTCGTGCTGGTGCAGGCTAGCGGTATCGACACCCGATCGTCCGACACAGCGAGGGATGTGCAATGGCGAAGGCCTATTTCATTCGAGGCGGGACGTACACGCGTTACGACACGGCGGCCGACCGGGTCGACGCCTCGTATCCGAAGGCGATCGCCAGTGGATGGTCCGGCATCGACAAGACTCCTTTCGCCAACGGCTGGGACAGCGCGGTCGATTGGGGAGATGGCCGCTTGTTCCTCTTCCGGGGTTCGGAGTACGTGCGCATCGATCACGCCGCCAACGGCATACACGGCGGGGTACGGCCGATCTCCGATGGCTGGCCCGCCTTGGCGGCGGTCGGCTTCGGCGACACCATTCAGGCGGCGATCAACTGGGGAACGGGAGTGGCATACTTTTTCCGCGGAGACCTCTACGTGGGCTACGACATCGCCGCGGACACCGCCGACCCCGCTCTTCCGATTCGCGACAACTGGCCGGGTATGGCCGAAGCGGGTTTCGGCGACACCATCGACTCGGCAGTGATGTGGGACAACGGCAACGCCTACTTCTTCAAAGGCGACCAGTACGTACGCTACGAGATCGGCAAGGGCGTCGCCGAGGGATATCCGTTGCCCATCGCCGACTATTGGCCAGGATTCGCAGCGGCCGGGCTCGCCGGCGGTGTGGACGCCGCATACCTGAAACTGCCGCTCGGCGCTACGACACGCCCCACCGACAATTCACCGATCGTCGGCCGACTGGTTCCCGGAGACCACCTCTGGTACTGGAACGGCAAGGTGTCCACAGCATCGGCTATTCCGCGGCGAGACTGGTTCCCCGATGCCGACATCAACGACGCGTACGACTTCCAGGACAAGGGGCGCGACATCTACAACTTCGTCGTCCACGCGGACGGGATGCTCAAACGCGGTCAACCGCACATGCAGGGCTTCCCCGGGACGTACGCCTGGCTGGACAACAATCCCGGCAACATCACCGGCCTCGTGAACGGCTCGAACTGGGGCCAATACCCGAACAAGTTCAACTGGCACCACTTCCTGGTGTTCCCGTCGCCGGACCTCGGACGCGACGCCATCAAGAAGGTGTTGTGGACAGGCGGCTACCCGGCGAAAACCAGGGGCGCGCGTCAGTGGCCCGCGGGCAAGTACCGCGACCTCGGCATCACCGAGGCATTCCACCGGTGGGCACCGGCGGACGACGGCAACAATCCCGACCGCTACGGAGCGAAAGCCGCTGCAGCGGCCGGTGTTTCCGAGTCGACCATTGTCGGAGCGCTCAGCGAGACGCAGATGAACGCGCTCCAGAACGCCGTCACCGAGCTGGAGGGCTGGGTCCCCGGCACCGAGATGCACCGTGACGACCCGGCCGTACCTGCCGCGGTCCAAGCAGCCCTCGCCTAGACAAGGACAGCACATGACGACGCCATTCGCGATCGCGATGAACGGCATCTACGACGAGGGTGGTTTCACCGCACCACTCGGCGGCCCCAAGCAGGGCGGACACGCCACCCAGTCCGAGTGGTACAACCACTTCGGCATGGATCTGGGCGCCGACGTCGGCACAACCGTGTATGCCGCCTTCGACGGACACATCACCAAACTCAACCGACCGTCGGATGGAGAGATGACCTCTTCCTATGGGGTTCAACTCTTCATCCGCTCGCACGACGACAGGATGGGAGCGTTCTACACCCACTTCGACCATGCCCCCGACACGATCGCGGTGGGCTCGCACATCAGTCGCGGCGACGTCCTGGGCGCGGTGATCCAGAAGGCGGGCATCAGCCCACACGTGCACATGGCCTTCGTCGAGATCGTCGGTGCACCGATCCCGGCGAACTATCGAGGCGTCGACAGCCTCTACACCCTCATGCAGGGAACCTCGGTGCGCGACACCGTCACCGTGAACTTCGCCCAGGACGGATCCACACAACCCTGGGTCGGATAGCGGGGTGGCGTACGACTCGTTTCTCCGCTCCCCGAGTCCAGCACACTGATCGATGCATTCGGGTCAGGCTCCAGACGCTGTGACCACACATCGATGCCATCAACCCGGTTGCGGTGGATCGAATTTCGATCGAGCGCGGCAGCGGCTGCCGCGCGAGGCGCAGCGCGGGGACCGGACTGCGCCTCCTGCACGACGACGCGAAAGCTCGCAATACGATTTATCGATCCCGATAAATCGAAATCTTGTCATATACCGGCCGGTCGAATCTGTTCCCGAACGCCGGAAGGTGTTCGTACATCGGCGAATGTCGAGTACTATCGAGTACGCAGGAAGACGGCGATCGGGGCGCCGTGTAGCTGCCATCCTCCCTCCTACAACGCACACCCTGGAGCCCTCATGCCCCCACCTGATCGCTTACCTCCACCACGCTACGCACCGGGCCTCCAGGTCGGGCCACAATTCGCGGGCCGAGTCTCCAATTCACAGTGGAATCACCAGTGGAATCAGCATTTCCACACCCTTGTCCAGCAGCGAGAAAGCCTCGCACGGCAGATTGCGGCTACCCGCACGTGGGCGATCAGGCTGATCGTCGCAGGCCTGCTGACGGCAGCGGCCGGGTTCGGTACGCTCGCTTTCCTGTCGTATCGAGCAGCTCAGCAGTTCACGGCGTTCGCCGACGAGATCGAGGACTTCAACAATTCCTTCCCTCGATCCCTGGAGGAAGTCGAAGACACCACCGATTTCGGACCACCCACGTCGAATTTCGGTGAGATTGCACAGAACGTACCACTCATGATGGTGGCAGAATTCGCCATGTACGGCGGCTTACTTTTCGCTCTCTTCGGCCTGGTGCTGCACATCGTGGTCGTAGCCCGTCGAAGCGCGCTCAGCAACGTCGATCTCCAGATATCACAAGAAAGAAGCCGATACTATGAGCGGTAGCAACCCAGAGTTCTCTTCGTCCTTCTCGATCGGGCCCCAGACCGCAGGGAAAATATACAACAACAAAGGAAACCAGACCATCAACGAATCGGGGGCCGACGCGACGCTCGCATCGGAATTCCTCCTCTCGCAACTACGCTCGGCACTGGCTCGGACACCACTCGACGCACGCACCGAGCGGGCCGTGAGCACGGAACTCGACCAACTGGAAGAGGCGGTGTCCGGCGCCGCCCCGAACCGCGAACGTGCCGCGAGCCGACTCAGCAGGATTACCGCGATGCTGACCGGCGGCGGAGCACTGGCCGCCGCCGGATCCGACCTCGCGACCTCGCTCGCCGACCTCGCCCAGTGGATCGGACCGTAGCGCACCACTCGACGGTCAACGATGCGTCGCCCCCGACACACCCGAGAAGTCTGCCCAAGGATCCAGGCCAGAGCCTGTCTGGCCCGATAGATTCACCAGGTTGTGGACGAAGCCCGATGGAAGCAGCTGACCGGATGGCGGTCACCGCGGCGGCTGTGATCTTTCTGGCCGCATACAGCTGGATCGTGCTCGCCCAACCCCAGGGCACGGCGGCGCGCGTCGGTGACACGGTGCTGTGGGTCACCTGGTTCGGTTTGCCCTCGACTACGCGGTCCGCTGGTATCTGGCGAGACCTCGCTGGCGGTGGTTCTACCGGCACCTGCACGAATTCGCGATCGTCGTCCTGCCGATGCTGCGGCCGTTGCGGCTGCTCCGACTGTTGACCATGCTCAACGTTCTGCAACGCTCGGTCGGCGGTGCGCTGCGCGGGCAGGTGATCGCCTACACCGCGGGTGCGACGCTGCTGCTGATCTACGTCGCCTCGCTGGCGATGCTCGACGCCGAACGCGACGCCGAACGAGCGAACATCACCACCTTCCCCGACGCGTTGTGGTGGTCGACCGCCACGGTCACCACAGTGGGCTACGGCGACTTCGCTCCGGTCACCGGCACCGGCCGACTGATCGCGGTCGGGTTGATGCTCGGCGGCATCGCCCTGCTCGGTGTCGTCACAGCCACCCTGGCCTCCTGGATCATCCAGCAGGTCGCAGAGCAAGACGAAGCCAACCAATCCGCCACCCGCGCCCAAGTCGCCGAACTCACCACCCAGATCGCCGCACTGCGCGCCGAACAAACAACCCGCCACCGAACCGGCACACCAGAACCCCAGTGACCACCGGCCACCACGTACCGGGCACGCACCAGACAGTTCTCGGCCTCGCCACCACTGCCTGCCCTACCCATAGTGTGTCGGGTTGCGTCCAGCAGAGTGGTGTACGACCAGACGCCGGCGAAGTCTGAGCGTGTCGTAGCCGGGAAGAGGACGGTCACCGCGTGATCCTTCAGAAGACCTACCAAGTCATGAGAAGGAAGTTTCACGCGATGACCTCTGTCAACGATATCGACCTACCGCAGATGCTGTCGGATCGACTCGCCGCCGCGAGCCCGGACCTGCTGCAAGAGATGCTCGCGACTTTCATCCATACCCTGATGAGCGCCGAGGTCGACGCGGTCTGCGGTGCCAGCTACGGGCAACGCTCCACCGGGCGGGTCAACCACCGCAACGGCTACCGTCACCGCGACTTCGACACCCGCGTCGGCACGATCGATGTGGCGGTGCCGAAGCTGCGATCGGGTAGCTACTTCCCGGACTGGCTGCTCGAGCGCCGCAAACGCGTCGAACGAGCCCTCACCAGCGTGGTCGCGACCTGCTACCTGCTCGGTGTCTCGACCCGGCGGATGGAGAAACTCGTCGAGTCCCTGGGGATGACGAAGCTGTCGAAGTCCCAGGTCTCGATCATGGCCTCCGAGCTCGACGCCGCTGTCGAGGCGTTTCGCACTCGGCCGTTGGACCAGGGCCCCTACACCTTCCTGGCCGCGGACGCGCTGGTGTTGAAGGTCCGCGAG
>NZ_BAGG01000241.1 GCF_000308695.1 Nocardia takedensis NBRC 100417
ACGACGCGCCGCGGTGGCTCACCTGCAACGTCTGTTCGGGATGAGTCAACGTCTGGCGTGTCGGGTGACCGGGCAGCATCGCAGTACCCAACGCCGCCCCCGTGCGGGCCAGGCGGTCACCGACCCCGATGCCGGGCTGCGGGCATGGCTTCGGGATTGGGCGAAATCCCATCCACGACAGGGGTTCCGGCGCGCCTATCACCAGGCTCGCGGTGAGGGCTGGTCGGTGAATCACAAGAAGATCCAACGACTCTGGCGTGAGGAAGGCTTGCGGGTGCCGCAGCGGCGCCGCCGCAAACGCCTCGGCGACTCGACCGTCACCACGCTGAGCGCGGACGCCCCGGACCGGGTCTGGGCGGTGGATTTCCAGTTCGACGCCACCGAGGACGGTCGGCCGGTGAAGATCGTTTCGATCATCGATGAACACACCCGCGAATGCCTCGGTGGGCTGGTGGAACGCTCGATCACCGCCGACCGGCTCATCGACGAACTCGACCGCATCGCCACCGTCCGCGGCTACCCGGCGGCGTTGCGGTGCGACAACGGACCGGAACTGGCCTGCTCGGCGATGGCGGACTGGGCCGGTGAACGCGTCGGACTCGCGTTCATCCCGCCCGGTCAGCCGTGGCGCAACGGCTACATCGAATCGTTCAACGGCCGACTGCGCGACGAATGCCTCAACATCAACAGTTTCTGGTCGATCACCCAGGCTCGGGTCGTGATCAGCGACTGGAAATCCGAATACAACCACCACCGCAGACATTCCGCACTGGGCTACCGCACCCCGGCCGGATACGCTGCGATCTGCACACACCGATAACCGACTCTCACAGAACCTGGACCGCTCCACGGGGTCCCGTCAGCGGCGACCGGCCAGGCCGACCAAGCGCTGCACGCCGCCGTCCTCGTCCGACTGCCTTAACGCGACAACGCCAATATCTGCGCCGCACGTCCGAAACTCGATGACAAGACCATCGCGAGATTCTGCGCTGCTGCGGATGCTATCTCGCACGAGGAGTCTTACGCGCCCTCGTGTCGACCAACTATCAAGCGATTACCACTTGACATCTATCGGAGGGTTCCGTGCGGTCTCCTTCAACGCCGACACTAGTGCGTTTGCGGAGTCGGTGTCGGCCGGGAGATTGCCGCGGTGGGGTCGAGTGTGAGGGCGTGTTGTTGTGCTTGGAGTGCGGCGGGGTGGTCGCCGGTGAGGTCGTAGAGCTGGCTCAGGGTGCGCAGGGCGCTGGCTTGTGCGAGGCGGTCGCCGAGTTCGGCGGCGGTGGTGCTTCCACGTTGAGCGAGTTCGATGGCTGAGGCCAGTGGGCCGTCGTGTAGGAGCAGGGCGCTCAGACGCTGTGTGAGCGTGATGAGGAGTTGGGGTTGGTTGTGGGTGGCGGCGTACTCGATACATGCCAGGAGGTTGTCGCGTTCGGTCCGCAGCCAGTCGAATTCGGTTGTCGTGGCACCGGGTACGTGGTTCTGGTAGTAGGTCAACAATCGTTGGATCGCGGTGGCGCGGTCGGCGGGTGAGTCGGTTTCCTCTGCGCGCATGCTCGCGAACTCTCGCAGGAGATCGTGCAGACGGTACCGGCCGTAGGCTGTTTCGTTGAGGAGGTTTTCGGTGTAGAGGGCGTCGAGTTCGAGTCGTGCGGTGTCGGCGGGGATTTCGGCGAGTGCGGCGACCGCGTGGGGTTCGAGGTCGGGTCCGGGGTGCAGGCCCAGGTGGCGGAACAGCCTCTGGCGTGGCGGTGTCAAGTCGTTGTAGGACAGGGTGAATGCGACCTTGATCGCGCGGTGGTGGTCATCGACGTCCATGTGTGCGAGTCGGTTCTTCGCGTCGGTGAGATCGTCGGCGAGTCCGACGAGGGTCCAGGTCGGGTGTTGAGCGAGTCGTCCGGCGAGAAGGGTGATCGCCAAGGGCAGGAGTCCGCACAACCTGACGATCCGTTCGACCGCGGCCAGGTCCGTGCCGGTGGGGCTGCGTTTGGCGAGTGTGCAGAACAAGGTCACCGCGGTGTCGGGGTCGAGGGTGTGCACGGTGACGGTGGCGGCCCCGTCCAGGCCGGTGATCCGGCGACGGCTGGTGATCAAGGTCAGGCATCGCGGGCCCGACGGCAACAGTGGTGTGATCTGGGCGATGTCGTGTGCGTCGTCGAGGACCAGCAGCAGTCGCAGCTCGCGTGTGCGGTCGATCCACAGGTCCTGGCATGTCGGAAGCGAGGCGGGCAGCGTGGCGGGGTCGGCGCCGAGGTTGGTCAGCAGTCGCGAGATGGCGTCGATGGGGTCGGTCGGCGGTTGGTCCGGGGTGTGGGCGTTGAGGTCGATGAAGAACCGACCATCGGGGAATTGGTCGGCAAGGTGATGGGCGGCTCGGGTTGCCAGTGCTGTCTTGCCTGTGCCCGGCATGCCGTCGATGACCACCACTCGGCTGTGATCGGTGGCGTCGAGAATCTGTTGGACCTCGGTGATCCGGACGAACGCGTCGAGGTCGGGTCGTAGTGTGTCGAGCACACCTTCGCGTGTTCTCGTGTGACTTTTCGCGGTGTGACGGTGGGCGTAGCTGGTGAGGGCGAGTCCGATGCGATTCTTCAAGGCGATGTAGCTGTCGTCACGGACTGTTGTGGGACGGATGATCGTGGAGTGGTCGCCCGGCAGTACACCGGCGAAGGCGTCGGGGTACACCGACCTTGCCGATTGAGCGGTGACGACCTTGTCGGAGGCGCCGGCGAACACCCAGATCGGGATTCTTCGAGCCGTGTCCCTGGCGTGCACGATCCGCGAGATCACCTCAGCGCGGTTGGCGATGACTTGTTCGCTGATCGGTTGGAGTATGGCTTCCTGTCGATGGCGCAGCATCGGAATGGCCGATGTCCATCGCCGCGGTGTGTGAAACAATAGCGAGCCCTCGTTCGGGCAGGCGAACATCACGATCCCGGCGATCGCGGCCAACTCGTCTTGGGCTCCCGCCCGCAATCGGTCGGCCAGGTACTGCTGCACCACCAGTCCGCCCATACTGTGGGTCACCAGGATGACCGGACGATCCGTGGGGACGGTGTCGGTCAGAGTGGTCCGGAGTTGGTTCGCTATGTCGGCCAGGCCGGGAATCCGCCGCAACGGGTGCCATTGGACCGGTGGGGTGTCGTAGCAGAACAGCACTGTCCGGATTCTCCGTGCGAACGATTCGTCGTGATGGATCACTTTCACCATCTGGTCCCACGTGTGCGGGCCCGACAGAATCCCGTGGACGAACACCACAGTCGCTTCCTGATCGGCCTCGTGCCCCGTCACGACATCGCCCCGCGTCGACATGAGCCCAATCGTGCCCTATCCGATCGTGTACGGCACATCTATCTCACCAGAAGCCGTGGCTCCTCGGTGAAAGCGGGTGTGCCTCTCTATTTGTCAAGCAGTGGAAGCTGATTCGGTGGGGTGTCGATGTCGGTGGTTCTCGTCGGCGGTCGTGGTCCGCCAGATGGTGGCGGCGAGGTGTCGTTCGGGACAGCGCGTGGTGGGAGCCCTCGGCGATCTTGCGGTCGGAAAGCGCGGCCGGCGGTCCGGGCATCCGGACCTGGACCATGGCGACGGTGTGGATGGTGGCGTTGAGCTGACGGTCGCCGAAGCGGCTGAGCCGGTGGACGCGGCGGTCGGCGCCTGCGATCTCGACCGGTGCGGTTCCGGTGTAGGTGGCGTAGGCGGCGGCTGTCGGGAACCGGACTGCTGATCCGGTGCGGCCGATCAATCGGGCCGCGAGTACCGGTCCGATGCCGTCGTCGTGTGTAGCCGAGTGCCGTGCTCGTCGAGCAACCGGTCGATCTCGGCCTGGTTGACCGAGAGCTGCCGGTCCAGGCGGCGGACGTCGGCGATTAGGTCTTTGCACAGATCGAGCCGGATACGATCCGACAGTGTCCGGGGCCGGAACTCGCGCAGCACCGCTGCGGCGGTGTTCGCACTCAGCCGCACGGCGGGTGCCCCCGGAGGGGAGTCTCGCAGCAGGGCGTGGAGCTGGTCGACCATGCGAGTTCTACTCGCGGACAAATCGTTTCGGCGTTCGTTTCGCGTTCGTAGTGCGTCGCAGTATTCGTCGGGAACGACCGGGCGGGGCGGGCGTCGCCCTGCAGTGCGGCGACGCGGGCCGCCGCGGCGGCGTCGATCCGATCGTTCTTGCGGCGGCCGCCTCGGGAGACCGCCCGGACCCGCGCTGTCGCGGTGGTCGGCACGTCCAGCACGATCTCGCCGAGGGCGGTCAGCCATCGGGAGAGGTGGCGGCCGAGCCCGTCGGCGTTCTCGACCGCCCACCGCCGCTGCGGCCGCCGTTCGACCCAGGCGATCAGACGCCGGTAAACAGCGAGGGTGGCGTCGATCCGGACCGATCCGAGGTCGGAGTTGGTGGCCGGGTCGACCACGGTCGCGGTGTGGCTGCTCTTGTGCAGATCGAGGCCGATGACGACCATGGGTGGGGCTCCGCTCTGGCGGGGCCGGCGGGGGAATCCGCAGCGGACAATCCGACTTCGATAACCGAGTCGTGCTCGTGGTCATGCATCCCCGCGGACGCGGGCCAGGTGGCCGACATACCCCCGCAGAGTCAACCGGGATCTTCGCCGACGACAGGAACCTCAGGAGTCACACCACCCGGCCCGCTGCAGCACGCTACGGGGAGCTAACCCTGACTGCGGCACCTCTACCGAACAGATAAGTCGGAACCACAGTTAGCGAAGCGGGATCGGAGTCGTATCGACCCCCAGAGGTTTACCGACATGGTCGTGTGACCTGACCCCACTGGTTCGGTCCGAGTGATCTGGACCGATTCGCGGGGTCCCGTCACGTGGCCTGGCAACGGGAGGATCCCACTGCGGAGCGAGGTGTTGTGTTCTCCGCACAGGTGAGCCGCCGGATATCGCTGGCCGGTCGGGTGGCTGCTGGATCGGCCAGCGGAAGAGACCGCTGGTTATTGTTCGGTATGCAGCTTGCCGGAGTGATCGAGTAATTGGTTTAGTTGGGTAGCACGTCCTCGGCTGGGCCGTATCGCGATCAGGAGGTTGGCTGGATGGATCCACTGACAGTTGTCGTGACCGCGTTGACGACGGGCGCTGCTGCAGGGCTGAGCGCGACAGCATCGACCGCTGTCTCCGACGCTTACCAAGGTTTGAAGCAGCAGATCTCGCGACTGTTGGGGACGAGTTCGGAGGGGGACTCGGTACTGGCTCAGCACGAAGCCGATCCCGAGACCTGGCACGGCACCCTTGAGGAACTGCTTGCTGGAACAGACGTTGCCAGCGATGCCGAGGTCCTTGCCGCGGCGACACGACTGCTCGATCTGACGGATCCGGCGGGTAGTCGGGATGGCAAGTACAGCATCGACGCCGCGGGATCGAACATCGCCAATATCGGCGACCATGCCCAGCAAATCAATACTTTCGGCGCTCCGCCGCCTCCCCGATGAACCGGCCTTACACGGAAATCGGACCTGGGGACGATGACGCACGGGCCGGGTGAGGGCGACGGCGAGCCCGCGCGGCCCGAAGTGACGGTGACTGCGCCGGGATCGAACATCGCCAACATCGGCGACAACGCCGTACAAACGAACTACTTCATCACCGTGCGTACCCGCACGGACAGGTTTTGGACCGAACCACTCACTCCGCCACCGCCATTACCGATCGGTGATGTTGGTGTGAGCGCGTTGCTTGGTGCACGGTTTGAGGTGGTGCCCTACGTCGGCCGCGTTCGGGAACTTCAGGAATTGGTCGCTTGGCGCGACATCGAACGTGTGCGGCGCGCAGTCCGGCTCATCCATGGTCCCGGGGGGATGGGTAAGACGCGGCTGGCGGCGCAATTCGCCGCCGAGAGCCAGAAGTCGGGATGGGCGGTCGCGTTGGCTCATCACCACACCGAACCGGCCGACATCTCACCTGCTTCGGATCGGGCAGAGGCCCGTGGGTTGCTGCTGATCGTCGACTATGCAGAGCGCTGGCCTCGCCAGGATCTGGAATCTCTGCTGCGAGACTTCGCAGGGGCTCACGCGGTGTCCGAGTCCGGGGACACGGTTCATGTTCGGGTGGTGATGTTGGCGCGGCCCTCCGGCTTGTGGTGGAAGTCGCTGGCCAACCCCCTGATCAAGCTCGGGTTCACCTTCGACCGGCAACCGCTGCGAACACCCGAGGCGGCCGATCGTCGGCAGCTGTTCTCCGCAGCTCGTCACCGGTTTGCCGCGCTGCTCGAGGTCGATGACGAGGAACTGATCCTGCCGGTGGGATCCCTCGATGACGCCGGGTACGAGTTGACGTTGACTGTGCAGATGGCCGCTCTTGTAGGCGTCGACGCCGCAGCGCGACAGACGCATGCGCCAGAGACGACGACCGAGTTGTCCGGATATCTGCTGGACCGCGAGATCGATCACTGGGCCACTATGTTCGATAATGACAGGATAGTCACCGACCCAGCAATGATGGCACGGGTAGTCGCGGTCGCCGCGCTCAGTGGTGCGGTCCCCTATGACGACGGAGCTGAGATCCTCGCGCGCAGCGGGTTGACCGAGCCTGATCTCACTCGTGTCGTGGACGACCATCGACTGTGCTATCCGCCGTTGTCCAGCGGGACAGCATTGCAGCCGGTGCTACCCGATCGGCTGGCCGAGGACTTCCTCGCTCGTACGGTCCCCGACCCTACCGACCCCGACTTCGACACGAGTGACCCGTGGACCAAACGGCTGCCTGAACGCCTTCTCCTTTCCACCGCCACGGAACAGGACATTCCGGCAGCATGCAAGCGACGTGCACTGACCGTGCTCGTCGATGCGGCCCACCGCGCCGGCCACCTCGCCGCCGTGCTCGATCAGCTGTTGAGCGCTGCTCCAGGCCTGGCGGTAGCTGCCGGGAGCTCGGTACTGCTGAGCCTGAATACGCTGACCGGTCTCGACGTCGCGACATTGATCGCAGTCGACGTTGCGCTACCCGATCGACACACAGACCTCGACGTCGCTGCTGCTGCACTGAGTGTCACTCTTCTTCCTCATCGCCTCGCCCGCAGCCGCGACTCCATCGAACGTGCGCGCCACACCACGCGACACGCGCAGCGTCTGACCAATGCGGGGCGATACGAGGAGGCCCTCTCGGCGGCACGCGCCGCGGCCGCGACCTACCGTTGCCTGGCGGAGTCCGATCCCCCCAAGCACGAACCAGACCTTGCTCAGTCTCTGCACGACATCGGAAACCTGTTATCGCTGGTGGGCCGATACCCCGAGGCGCTCAACGCCTCTGCGGAAGCTGTCGCACTAAGACAGCGCCTGGCGCGAACCGAACCGACAGCACACGAACCCGGCCTCGCCCGCTCTCTGGCCAATCAGGGAATCCTGCTGTTCAACATCGGCCGACACACCGAAGCGCTGGCCGTGACGGAAGAAGCCGTCGCACTTCTGCGGCGCCTGGCTGTGGCTGACCCGGCCGGTCACGAGCCTGCACTCGCCGGAGCGCTGAACAATCTCGGCAATCGGCGGCTGATGGCCGGGCAACGCACCGAAGCCCTTGCGGCGACGGACGGAGCTGTCCAGGTCTACCGGCGCCTTGCTGCTGGCAGCCCCTCTATCTACGAACCCGACCTCGCTCGCTCCCTGAATACACGCGGGACGATGTTGGCGATGGTGGGCCACCACGCCGACGCCGTGGTGGCGACCGAGGAAGCCACCACCATCTATCGTCGTCTGGCCACGGCAAACCCCGCCCACCAACTCGGCTACCTGCGAGCACTGAACAATCTCGGAATTCTGTTGTCCAGGGTCGGACAGGGGCCGGAAGCGCTCGCTGCCGCCGAGGAGGCCGCCGCGATCTACCGGCGCCTCGCCGCCGGCAACCCCGCTGCCCACAATCACGCCTTGGCCCAATCGCTGTACAACGTGGGAGACCGGCTGACCGAACTCGGCCAGCATACCGAAGCTCTCGTGCCGACCATCGAGGCCGTCGAGATCTTCCGACGCCTGTCAGCGACAAATCCTGCCGCGCACGAACCCGAACTCGCCAAAGCATTGAACAACCTGGGAAGAATAAGGTCCGAGCTCAGCCAACACACAGAAGCGCTGGCTCCGACCGAAGAAGCGCTAACCGTCTACCGACGCTTGGCCGCGACCGATCCTTCAGCACACGAACCCGAACTCGCCTCTGCGGCCCGGACGTACGCGAACGTGCGGAAAGACTGCCCGAGGCACCTCGCAGAAGCCGCCGCCGCGATCACCCAGGCCGTCGATATATTCGAGCGTCTGCATGCACATCATCCAGCAGCATTCGCTGAATCCCTGAACGCCGCCCGCACCACACACAGGTACATCATCGACGCCCACGGACGATGAGAGGACACCACCGAGCGTCCCGTACGTGGATCGGCCGCCGCTGGTCGGTATAGGGCGACGCGGGTACATGTGCTGAGGGTCGGGTGCCCGGAAGCAGTCGTCCTGCCTGAAGGCGACGCATGAGCAATGCGGGCACGGCACTGACACCTTCGACCGGAGGAGGCGGTTACGCGACGTGTGCTTGTTGGTAGTCGCGGATGAGTTCCGGTGAGAGTGGTCCGCGGGCTTTGACGGGTAGGCCTTGTGCTAGTGCCCATTTGCGGATGGCGGCTCGTTCGGCGGCGGTGGGTTTGGGATTGTCTTCGGTGGCCGGTTCGACGGGGTCGGTCGAGGGGAGTGATTCTTCGGCGGATTCGGGTTCGGGTGCGGGGTTGTCGTGTCGGTTGTGGTAGGCATCGACGATGGCGTCGGCGATTCTGCCGCGTGGGCCGATGTCGTATCCGTTGTCGCGCGCCCATTCACGGATGAGGGTGCGGTCCTCGGGGGTGGTTTCTGTGGTGGGTTCTGTGGTTTTGGGGGTTCGGGTGCGGCGGCCGGTCACGTTGATCGTGGATGCTTTTTCCATCCAGGGGGCGAGGGCGGCGTGGAGTTCTTCGGCGCTGGCGGCGGACAGGTCGAGGGAGTATTCGCGTCCGTTGAAGGTGAATGTGGTGACCTGTTTTGGGGCGATGTCGGCCGGGTCGACGATTTCTCCGGTCCAGTCGTCTTTGGTGACAATCAACGTAGCTTTGGCCATGGGCGCAGGTTAGCAGTTGATTCCGAACGCCAACAACCCGTTCGGTTCTTTTCATCCGGGAGTGAAGTCAGGAACTCGGTATCGGGAATGTCGTGGGTGAAACAGATTGACGACACACGTGACTGGATCGAATCCGTCGATTCCGATGGCCTGGTTCCAGTCGGTCGACCTGCTGTCTGCCACGGACAGTTCCCTTTTCCTGGGGTGAGTGTCCGCGTGCGGGTGGTGATTCGCGACGCGACGCATCACCGGCGTGAAGCACCGGCCGGGAGGGGGTGCAATCTGTCAGTCGAGCGGCGTCGCGTGATCGGCGAGGTCGGTGCGGGCGCGTCGGATCTTGGCGATCGCGTGCGCGGCTTCGGCGGTGGGGTCGTGGAGGTCGGTTTCGCCGTGGTCGGCGGCTGCGGCACCGGTGGTGAACAGTGGTGTGGGGCAGTGGTATTCGGTGACGGCTCGGTAGGTGGTGGGGGTGATGCGGTCTTCGACGAGTGCGAGACGCAGGGCGAACAATGTCGGGCCGTGGCAGCCGACCCATCCGGCGCACATACGCCGTCGGTCATCGTCTGCGTCTTGTTGGTGGCATTGGAACAGCGCGGCGGGTTGGTCGGGGAGGTCGTTGTCGTAGGCGCGCAGTTTCCGGTATTCGGTGTGGTCCCAGATTCCGCTGGGGACATCGCGTCGGTAGGGGCAGCTGGTGCACGGACGCGGCGCGGGCGGGCCCATGTGCTCGGTGTGTCCGTCGTGGGTGGTCATCGTCTGGCCTGTCGGTGGGCTGAAGAAGCTGTGGGAGTTGGGGTATCGGAAGCCTATCGTGTGGGGTCGGGATCATTCGGGAGAGCCGCGGGACGGCGGTGGCGAGTGCCAGCCGGGAGATCGAAGGGCACGTGTCTGGTCGCGACGCGACGCGGTGCGGGGCTCGCGTTGCTTGCTCTGCTGTCCGGCGCGAGAGGCGGGACTGTCCTGCGTTTCGCGGATTCCAATGGAGGGGGTGACGCGTGGTGGTAAGCCGGTCGAGGCCTTCGGAACCGCGCCGGGGCAGTTGCCGGGTTCGCTGGTGTCGTGAGGTCAGTACAGTCCGGTCGGTAGCTGCCAGTCCTGAGTCAAACCGATCTCCGGGGGCGTTATCACCGCTGCGTTGTTCCTGTCCACGCGTGATCGACACGGTGTGGGTGGGTGTTCGGGTGAGGTGTGGGCAGTGGGTGGTGGAGGTGGTGGCGCAGTAGGGGTGTAGTGGTGCGGGGGTGAGGCCGTGTCCGCTGTCGTCGACCACGACGGTGGCGGCGGTGGGGTCGGCGGGGGCGCCGCAGTGTTGGCACAGCCAGTCGCGTTGGGCGGCGGCCAGGCGGCCGCGGTGGATCATCCGCCACAACACCATGGGCTGGTGGTCCGGGCCGAGGACCACGGGCGTGATCCAGGGAACGGGCAGGCCGCGGTGGACCGGGCGGTGGGGTCCGGGTGGGTTGTGGTCGATGTCGGCGGTGTCGAGCAGTCGCCACAGTGGGGTGGCGATCCCGGCGGCCGTACACCGGGTGGTGGGACAGTGCACGAGGCCGGTGTCGAGTCCCAGAACCCGCGCCCGCCCACATTCCCGGCACGCCAGCTCGGGCAGTGCCACGGTCTGTTCCGTGGCCGGTGCGAGGCTGAACACGTGGGTCACGTCGTCGGTCTTCCGTCGGAACGCTGGGATGGTTCAGCCTGGCGGGTCGGGGCGTGGTTCGTCCACCCGGTAACCGGGTGTGGGGAAGTGCCATTGTTGGGTGAAGCCGTTGTCCGGGGTCCAGGGGTCGTCGTGGGGGAGTCCGGTGGGGTCGAGGTCGATGACGTGGTCGCTGGTGGGGTCGAGGGCGGGACAGTGAGTGAAGGCGATTGGTGCGCAGGGTGTTCGGTGTAGCGGTGCCGAGGTGAGTGCCCATCCGTGGTGGTCGACGACGACCACGGCGTCATCAGGGGTGGTGGGTGTTCCACACATCTGGCAGAGCATGTCGCGTTGGCAGGCCAGGAGGCGTTGTTCGTGGAGGAGTCGGTAGTGGGGGCCGTGTTCGGTGACGACGGTGATCCACGGGACGGGGTGTCGGTGGTGGGTGGGGCGTGGCCATCCGGGTGGGTTGTGGTCGACTCCGATCTCGTCGAGGAGCAGGTCGACGGTGTGGCCGGGTTGGTCGGGGCAGGTCGCTGTCGTGCAGTGGGTGGTTCCGCTGCGGGGGTCCAGGCGCAGCGGGCAGGCGCAGATGCGACAGGGCAGTTCGGTCAGGAGCGGCAAGGGTTCGGGCAGGTCGTCCATCGTGTGGTGAAGCCTCGTGATGGGTGAGGTGCGGGCAGTAGGTGGGACGCTGGCGTTGCACGACCGGTGTCGGTGTCCGCCCGCGGGCGGTGGAGATCCGACCGATGCCGACGGGTTCGCATCGTAGCGAGCAAGCGGGGGCGACGCGAAGCTCTTACCAACCCCTTCGCGCCTTCTTGCGGCGAGGCTCCAGGGTCGCGCCCTCCTGTACACGGGGATTATCGCGCGGTGGGCACCACCGAACCTGCCTCGTGGTAGTCTCGTAGTGCAGTCCGGTAGTCTCGACAGGGTGGCTATCAGGCTCTACTACGCGCTGGCGCAGATGATGAGGAACGCCGGGGTCGACCTGACTCCCGAGCAGGTCGTCGAACTGATGCGCTTGTGGCTGGCAGGAGAGGTGCGTGCATGCGGTGAGCCTGCTTACGATGCCGCGACCGGATGGCACATGTTCCAGTTGTGGATGCGGACCGAGGCCGGTCAGGCCGTGCAGGTCACCGGCCGGATCACTGCGCCGGACTTCTACATCGTCGACGTCCGGCCGCTCACGACGACCGAGACCGCGGAATTCGCCCAGTGGGAGACCCTGCAATGATCGATGACTCGACCCCCACCGATGAGGTGACCCCGGACCAGATGGCTCGCATCGTGGCCCGCGCCCAGCGTGGGCGCGCACCCGGTGTCGAGGTGGCTCCCGATTCCGAGGCCGATGAACGATTGAAGCCGCGCTCGGTGAAGATGTCCGACGCGCTGGACCTGCGCGTCGCGTTGCGCGCCGGCGAGCTCGGGATGAGTAAGAGCGCCTACTTCCGCTGGCTCGCCGAGCAGGACCTCAGTAACGCCTACAGCGACGAGCCGGAGATGGTGTCGTTGGCGCAAGCACGCGATATCGCGACCCGCGCCGTGGACGAGGCGCTGGGCCGGTTGTCGCATCGACCCGGTCACGCCGCGTGAGCATTCCGTCTCGCGGTGAGCGCGACCTGGTCCGCGGGTGGAGTAGGTCCTCGACGCCCCCAGCGCTGTAGGGCCGCCGCGGGCCGAAACGGCACCTTTCGGCCGGTGAGACGACCATCCGCGACGCCGGTGCCGTGGGCGAGCTGCTCGAGCGCGAAGTCGGGTTCGTGGATGCGGTGTTCTCCGAGTATCCGGTGATGTCGGGTGGTGAATTGGGTTCGGCGATCAATTGGTTCGGGACCAGGCGCTGAAGCCTCGGACCAGTTCGGCGTAGAACTGCTCGTCGGGGACTGCGCCGGGGTTCTTGCCGGTGTTGTAGAAGGCGACGTTGCCGAAGGTGGCCGAGGTCGAGGAGTTGAGGTTCTTGTAGAAGGCCAATTTGCCTCGGCCGAACCCGATGAAGATCCAGAATACGCCGAGCATGGCGGTGTTCTGCAGCAGCGTTCGGACTGCTGCTTTGTCGTCGGGTTCGTCGCCGACTTGTATGATGACCAACGCGGGATCCGATGCGCCCGATTCCTGGTAGTGGTTGACCACGCAGCGCATCGCTTGGTCGACTCGCGACCAGCCCCAGTCGACCTGGGTGTGCAACTGTCCGATCCGACCTCGGTAGTTCTGCAGGCTGAGATCCTCGAGGAAGGGTTCGCGTCGACCGGAGAAGACCACGGGGACGGTGCCGTCGTCATCGAGGTTCGCGGCCAAGGCCAGAATTCGTTCGGCAAATGCTTGAACGGTGAACGACTCGTACAGTTCGCGCATGTCGTAGCTGTGGTCGAGGACCAAGTAGACCGCGGCGCGCCGGCTACCCATTCCCGCGTCCGCCAGTGCCCTGTTCGCTTCGTTGGCCACGGACAGGAGGGCGGGCGCGATGTCGCCGACCTTCGCGAGCTCTGGCGGCGTGCTGGCCGATGCGGTCGCGGCGCTCGCTGGGACCGGTGTCTCGTCGGTGTCGACGTCGACACCGTAGTCGGTGGCCAAACCGCCCAGACCCGAGGCGTAGCCCTGGCCGACGGCTCGAACCTTCCAGGCATCGTTGCGGCGGTATACCTCGGCGAGGACAACAACCGTCTCACGATCGGTGAAGTCTGGTGCGGTGTATTCGACTGTGAGGCCCGGGGATTGGGTAACGACGAGGCGTGGTGCGCGACTGAACACCGCTCCCGGACTCAGCGGATCGATGCTGGCGACAACGACCACGGAGTCCACATGTCGGGGGACGCGTGAGAAGTCGACCTTCACCGTTGTCTCGACTACTTCGACGCCGTGGCGTGTCGGGTTGTTGTAGAACACGAGATCGTCGTCGTCTCGTACTTTCCCATTCGCGCCCAGTAGCAGCGCCGAGACGTCGATGGGGGTCTGATCGGGTGTGAGGGAGAAGGTCACACGCTCTCCGGTGAGGGAGATGTTCTCGCCCTTGCGCAATGCGTTACTCGGCATTCGCTTCCTCGTTGGTCGCTGGTGGGACTCGACTGTATCCGGTAGCTACCACCGCAGCAGGCGATTTCGCCGCTATCGGTTCCACGTGGTCCGGTCGCCGGTAGACCCCTACCTCGACCTCAGCCCATCCAGAACGGCACGGTAACGCGGAATCATCGCCGGATCGGTGGGATGACTTCCGTCGCGAGTGAACCGCAGAAAGATCAAGCCGTTGAGATAGCCGCTGGGGAAGACACCGGCGACCCTCGAAGCTTGCGCGGCGTCCGCGAACTGATAGACCGAGAATTCGTTGGCGGTGATGAGCTGGAGACAGCCCCAGTCCTTGCACAACTGAGCCGTGCTGTCCCGGGAGTTCTGGGCGGGTAGTCCTTCGGCGCTGATGGCGTCCATCACGCGACGTGCGGTGAGCACAGTCGTAGGCTCCACCGTCGGTGCTGCGGTTGTCGTCGTAGTCGAGATGGTCGGCGTCGTCCTGGATGTCGCGGGGTGGGTGGGCTCGACGGGTTCGGGCCCGGCGGGTTCTGAGGTGCAGCCGGTCAGGACAATGGCAACGACAACCACGAAGCCGCCTGCGAGTGCTCGCATAGGATCTCCGATCTTCAGACCTCGTGCGGAAGTCGGAAACTTACCACCCCGATCCACGAAGCCTGGTGGGCCGCGGCCCGCAAAGCCCACGGTGACGCTCACGGGACCCGAGCGCTGATCGAGGTTCTTCTTCTGCAGCGACATACCGCCCACGACCTGCTCATCGACGCTCTCGCTGCCGCGCTGCAGGCCGGGGCGTTGACCGCGGACGCGGTCGCACTCGAAGCCCGCAAGATCAGCGAGGCCCAGCCCGCCGCGGCACCGCCGGTCGATCTCGACGCACCAGCGGACCCGATCCCGTCGCTGACCGCCCGCCGGCTCACACACCTGCCTGCCGACACCCGCCCCTTGCCCTCGGTCGCCCACTACGACCAGCTGCTCCGCCTCCCGAGAAACCAGAAAGGCACACCATGACCTCCACTCCCGCGATCGGACGACGCAACGGCCTGACCGAGCAAGCCTCCGACGCGGCCATCGACCAAGCCTGCCGAGTGCTACGGCTACCGACCATCCGGACCCAGTTCAGCGAGATCGCCGACACCGCGGCCCGCGCGCAGATGTCCTACCGGGCCTTCCTGGCCGAGCTGCTGATGGGCGAATGCGACGACCGCGCCCGCCGCCGCAGCGAACGCCGCATCCGCGCCGCGGGCTTCCCACGCGACAAATCGCTGCGAGCCTTCGAGTTCGACGCCAACCCCAACATCGACCCCGCCGCGATCCACACCCTCGCCACCTGCGACTGGATCCGCAAAGGGCTGCCGCTCTGCCTCATCGGCGACTCCGGCACCGGCAAATCCCACCTGCTCATCGCACTAGGCACCGAAGCCGCGATGCAGGGCTTCCGGGTCAAATACACCCTCGCCACCAAGCTGGTCAACGAACTGGTCGAGGCCGCCGACGACAAACAGCTGTCGAAGACCATCGCCCGCTACGGCCGCGTCGACCTGCTCTGCATCGACGAACTCGGCTACATGGAACTCGACCGCCGCGGCGCTGAACTACTGTTCCAGGTCCTCACCGAACGCGAGGAGAAGAACTCCGTCGCGATCGCCTCCAACGACAGCTACTCCGGCTGGACCAAGACCTTCACCGACCCACGCCTCTGCGCCGCCATCGTCGACCGGCTCACCTTCGGCGGCCACATCATCGAGACCGGCACCGACTCCTACCGGCTCGCCCACACCCGAGCCCTCAAGAACTGACACCTCACCGACACACCGCCAGCGCTCGACCGACACAACGGTCGAGCGCTCTCCATTTTCACGACCAGAAATCGGCCCCAACCCCACCGACCGCTCCCGAAATCGGCGACCAAGCGCCACCACAATTCACGACCAAAGCCAGGCGGTGTGGGCCACAGCTTCCGAGAAACTCGAGTGCACTGCGGCGACGCGTCGTCAAATTGCCGGATCGCGCGGTGCGCACCAAGAGTTACACGCAGATTACCGAGAACTGGTCCTCCCCGAACGTCAACGGCCACATCCTGTTCACGGCCGACGCCACCGCCGCACGGACCGGCGCGATCCGCCTCTACGACCCGTACGGCCAGAACATCGACCCGGTCTCCGGAACGTTCGCCGATCTGCCGCTGCCCGCCACCGCCGAAGGCGGCATGGACTTCGGCTGGCTCGGTCAGCACACCGCGCCGATCGAACATCGGCATCTATCAGGCGACGGGACTCCGTGGATGGGCCCGGGTGATCTGGCCCCCGCTCGTCGGTCCGCTGTTACGAGAGACGAGGGCTGGGTTGGGTCTCGAGCCACAGCATCTGGGAACCCGCAACCGAGCCGTGCGTCAACTCGTCACCGCGGCGAGAACCCGAGAGATCACATCGTGATTTCGCTGCCGCCGGAAACAGTCCACCGGCGATCTCGTCCCAGGATTCGCGCTCCACCACACGCTGATGCCCAGGATGTCCGATGGCCGCATCGTTGCTGGCCCGGTGACCTCCCGCATACAATCCGACGGCCGTCTCATGGCACCTTCCATGACCGGGATGTCGCGACCGCCGGTTGAACCCGCTCTGGGCGGCGTGGTCGGAATGGATGATCGTGCCCGACTTCGGTGACCGGTTCGAGATCGCCATTCCGAGGGCGTTGGTGACCAGAGCTGCGGGCTGGGACGAATCGATGGACCCGCCGCGAGTAGGTGTCGAGGACGACGGCGCATCAATGCCGACCGACCCCGAACGGTCATCTCGCTTCGAGTCGCGTGATCTGCGCGGTGAACATTCGTACCATCTCCGAGCGAGAATTCGTAGTGACCTTGTCGCGTGGCCCGCTGACCGAGACGGAGACGAGAATCCCTCGGTAGCTGCTGAGTATCGTGTAACCTGCGGTGTCGGCGCCGCTAGCGGAGACTTCGACGGCGACGGCCCACGACGGAACCCCCGGCAGCTCCGTCACCGACATCGTCGCGTGGTCATCCGTGCGTGGCAGGCAGGTGGTTCGCCACGTCGTCAGGTCCGGATCGGTGTGCAGGGTGAACAGCTCCACGCCGAATCGCAAAGCGCTATCGGTACCGACGGTGACATTGGCTGCGGTCTCCTGAAAGCCGCTGGCCAGCCAGGAATTGGGATCGCACTTGTCGTCGCCGGACGTGGGCGTGCCGTCCCCCCGGATGGGGGACAGTCGGAACTTGCCGCCGACCGGGAAATCCGATTCCGGGATGAGTAGTCCGTCATCGAGGCTCAGAATGCGCGGCTTGTGGCTCGTCGGCTCCGATGCAGAATCCCCGGCCGGCATTGGCGTGCCCGTCTCGGTCTTGGAGCACGATGTGAGCAGGCAAAGCGGGCAACGCTACGGCGAACAGCGCCCTGCTCAGGCGGGAATGCATTGATAACTCCTCAGGGAATCGCGGAGTCACAGTGTCGGATATCCGACCGCCGATCAGTATCGAGTGAACAGACGACAGCGGGCCGGTCGCCGACTGACCTGACCGCGGTGGTTCGGTCCGAGTGGACCTATCCGCAGGGTCCCGTCAAATGTATGTCGACCAGCTGTACTCGGCTGCCGGGCGGAGGTGGTCGACGATGACGCGGGTGATGGTGGCACGGACCTCGTGGTCGTTCTGGCGGTATTCGAAGTGGTCTTCGTTGTCTCCGCTGTCCGGACCGATCGGACGTTTCAGCACGCGTTTGGTCTGATGGTTGCCGCCGAGTTCTGGTGTGTAGGGCAGGCGCAGGTACCCGCACAGCACGTCGATGCACTGCTGGCGACGCGGGCCTTCGGATTCATCGGCGGCACCGGCCATCGCGTAGACACCGGCGATCCGGACCGCGACGTCGGTCGCACCGAGTTGCGCGGCCGCGGCTCCGAAGCGTTCGACGAACCGACTCTGTTCGAGGTCGCGTTGGCGCCGGTAGGCGATGACCAGGGCGACCACACCACCGACGCCGGCGACGATGGTCAGCGCGACGCGTACGATGTCGATATCGGCGGCGGCCCTGCTCACGTCGACCGGAGTGATCCAGCGCAGTACCCCGTACGCAGCTGTGGCCACGGCGAGCCCGACGGTGAGGGCGAACAGGACCGCGGGCAGCAGTGCGATCCGGCTCGCGCGCCGCCGGATCGCCGCACGAGAGTCCTTGCTCGGTCTCGCGCGCAGTGCGGTCAGGTTTTCTCGTATCTGCGCGCGAACCGCGCTCACCCTCCCGGCAATTGCTCGATTGTGGGCGACACGACGGCCGACCACCAGTAGCCCACCGGCTCATCGTGGGCGCGACCCGATGGTCGGAGATCGATCTCGGTCGAGCACGGCTTTCTTCGTCCCGGAAGAATGGTTGGGATACGACCATCGATGATCACAGCGGCACAGCGGTATTGCTCTGCGACGGGTCCTGTTTCGTCCTCGGTCCTCAGCCGGTGATGGCGTTGGTGAGCCCGGTCACCACGTCGCAGAATGCCAGGACATCCGCGCCCATGATCGCAAGGACCGGATCAACAAAGGCTCGTTGTCCGCGACCCCCGCGACCGGTCCGGGAAGTCGGACTCGCCGGGGGCGACCGGTTGCTACACCACTGCGGGCGCGATCCGAACCGTGACGAGGAACGCGGCGATCGCCGGAGCTGGGATGTGAGCGCCGGGTGGCGGAGTAGTAGCGGGCGGAAGACGCCGCCGTGCGGGCGGGGCCTTTCGGGAGGGCTGTTCCGGGGTGGTGCGTGGTGACGGGAGTGCGGCCGATAG
>NZ_BAGG01000240.1 GCF_000308695.1 Nocardia takedensis NBRC 100417
CCAGGGTGGTCAACGTCGGAACGGCGACATAGGTGTAGCTCAGTCCGTTGCTGGTGCCGCCGGGGGCGGTGACAGTCACCGAAGTAGCGTCTGTGCCCGCCGGGGCGACCGCCGTGATCTGGGTGCTGGAGTCGACGGTGAACGACGTCGCCGCCGTGGCCCCGAAGCGCACGGCCGTGGCACCGGTGAATCCGGTGCCGGTGAGGACGACCGACGTTCCGCCGGCCGATGTCCCGGACGTCGGGGCCACCGACGACAGGGTGGGGGCCACGTTGTAGGTGTAGGTCCGTCCGTTGCTGGTGCCGCCCGGGGTGGTGACCGTGACCGTCACCGTGCCCGTTCCCGCCGGCGCGGTGGCGGTGATCTGGGTGGCCGAGTCGAGGATGAACGGCACCGCGGTGGCGCCGAATCGGACGGCGGTGGCGCCGGTGAATCCGGTGCCGGTCAGGACGATCGACGTCCCGCCGGCGGTGCTCCCCGAGGTCGGGGCGATGGCGGTCAGGACCGGGACGGCGACATAGGTGTAGGTGAGCCCGTTGTTGGTGCCGCCCGCGGCGGTGACGCTGACACCCACCGTGCCCGCCGCGCCCCCGGCGGGCACGACCACCGTCAACTCCCTGTCGCTGACGATGTTCGGGACCGCGGTGCCGGTGCCGAAGTGGACGGCGGTGGCCGTGGACAGGCCGCTGCCGGTCAGGGTGATCGTATTGCCGCCCGAGATGGCCCCCGCGACCGCGGACAGCGCGGATTTGGACGGCAGTCCGACGTAGTAGAACGAGATCGGGTTGCTGGTGCCACCGGTGGTGGTGACCGTCACCGGGACAGCCCCCGCGCCCGAAGGCGTGACGGCGGTGACCGAGGTGGGCGTATTGGCCGTGATGGCGGCGGTCTTCGTGCCGAAGCGCACGACTGTCGCGCCACCGAGATTCGTGCCGGTGATGGTGACGACGGTCCCGCCACCGGTCGGCCCCTGGGTGGGTGAGATGGGCACGGTGCTGCCTCCTTGTCGTGACCGGGATGGCGGGCGAACCGAATCCGGTTGTCGCGCCGGGTGTTCGGACGTCGAGCCGTCGCGGAGAGGGTCAGATGGCGGGTGGGGCGAGTCGGGTGTAGACGGCGGCGGTACTCGTGCCGCCCGGGGTGACGACGGTGACGTCGACGGGCCCGGCGGGCCCCGTGGGCGCGTTGGCGACGATCTGGGTGTCGGCGATGACGGTGAACGCCGCGGGCGTCGTGCCGAACAGCACCGAGGTGGCCTGGGCGAGGTTGGTGCCCGTGATCGTCACCGCGGCGCCGCCGGAGAGCGGACCGGTGTTCGGAGTCAGCCCCGTGATCGTGGACACGTTCACGTAGGTGTATGCGACTTCGTTGCTCGTGCCGCCCGGCGTGGTCGCCGAAACGCCCACGGTGCCCGCGCTTCCCGCGGGCGCGACCGCGGTGACCTGGGTGGCCGACACCACCGTGAACGACGTCGCGGGCGCCGTGCCGAAGCGGACCGCGGTCGTCCCCGACAGGCCGGATCCGGTGAGCGTCACCGTGGTTCCGCCCGCCAGCGGCCCGGAACCCGGGGCGATGCCGGTCAACGCGGGGATATCGCGGTAGAAGAAGGATTTCGCCAGGCTCGCGGCGCCGCCCGGGGTGACGACCGTGACGTCGACGGCGCCGGCGGCTCCCGGCGGTGTGACGGCGGTGATCCGGGTGGCGGACACGACCGTGAACGAGGCGGCCGGGGTGGCGCCGAAACGCACCGCGGTGGCCCCCGTGAAACCGGTGCCGGTGAGCGTCACCGTGGTTCCGCCGGCCAGCGGGCCCGACGTCGGGCTCACCGTGCTCAGCACCGGACCGACCACGTAGGAATAGGCGACGCCGTTGGTGGTTCCGCCACCCGTGGTCACGGTGATCTGCACCGTGCCGGTGCCCGCGGGCGAGATGGCGGTGATCTGGGTGGGCGAGACGACGGTGAACGAACTGGCCGCGGTGGTGCCGAAGCGCACCGCGGTGGCTCCCGCGAGGTTCAGGCCGGTGAGCGTGACGGCGGACCCGCCCGTGGTGGGTCCGCGGTCCGGACTCACACCCGTCAACGAGGGCGTTCCGGCGTAGAAGTACGGGACGCCCGCGCTGACGCCCTCGGGAGTGACGACCGTGACCTGGACCGTGCCGGTGCCCGCGGGCGCGATGGCGGTGATCTGCGTCGTGGAGTCGATGGTGAACGTCGTCGCGACGCCGCCGAACAACACGGCCGCGGGGCCGAAGAACCCGGTGCCGGTGATGATCACACTGTTGTTGCCCGCGGGCGGACCCGAGGGCGGGTTCAGGGAGGTGATGGTGGGGGGCATGAGACCTCCTTCGAGATCGCCCCACAGTTCGAATCCGACTGTGGGGCCGGGGATGTCGGGGCAGTCTGCGGTGGGGACGGATATCCGACCCCGGCCGGGCAAGCCGGGTGGCCTGCCCGCCCGGGGCGGTGCGAGGACAGTCGACGGGGCGGGTGACGACCCGTCGAGCGTCAGATACCCGGTCCGGCGACGTAGGTGAACGCGTCGGCCGCGGTGACGCTGCCACCACTGGTGGTGACCACGATGTCGACGGCCCCGGCGGCTCCCGGCGGAGTGACGGCGGTGACCGACGAATCGGAGGTGACCGAGAACGGCGCCGGGACACCGTCGAAGGTCACCGACTGCGTGGTGGTGAGCCCGGTGCCCGGGATCGTCACCGCGGTGCCGCCCGAGGCGGGCCCGGCCGCCGGCGACGGCGTACCGACGGTCGGCGTGTCGATGTAGGTGTAGGACAGCCCGTTGTTGGTGCCGCCCGCCGTGGTGACGCTGACACCGACCGGACCGGCCGCCGCGCCCGCGGGCACGACCACCGTCAACTCGCTGTCACTGACCACGGTGGGCACCGCGGATTCGGCGCCGAAGCTCACCGCGGTGGCGGTGGACAACCCGGTACCGGTCAGGGTGATCGTGTTCCCGCCCGCGATCGCCCCGGACACCGCGGACAGCGCGGACTTGAACGGAGCGCCGACGTAGAAGAACGAGAGGGGATTGCTGGTCCCTCCCGGCGTGGTCACCGTCACCGGCACGACACCGGAGCCCGACGGCGAGGTGACGGTGACCGAGGTCGGCGTATTGGCCGTGATGGCAGCGTTTTTCGTGCCGAAGCGCACGGCGGTGGCGCCGCCGAGGTTCGTACCGGTGATGGTGACCACGGTCCCGCCACCGGTCGATCCCTGATTGGGGGAAATAGGCATGACACAGCTCCTGGGTCGATGTTGACTCGGGACGAAGGCCCGAATTCTTCAGTGCGGTCCGCCCTTCCATTAACGACCCGGGATATGTTGTCGGGCAACACTTCAGCGATCCGTTTTGGTCCGTTTTCAGACCGCGCGGGCGGCACGGCGGCCCTGCGGCGGGGTCACCGGGAGCGTGGTGAATCTGCGTTCGGCCCGCAGGAGCATGCGTTCGCGTTCGCTCGGCGTCTTCGCGGTGACGTCGTCGAAGTTCAACCAGAGAGATCGCCGACGCCGATCTCGGCGAAGGTGCCCTTGAACAAGATCTTGGTCAGTGGGTCGCGATACCACCAGCGGTAGGCCCGGTCCGGTGTGGTTTCCTCGCGCACCCGCCGTGCCGACACGATCACGCTCACCGACGCGGGCGCCGACCTGGTGCGCCGCGGCGATGCCTGTTGGGAACTCACCCGCCGGACCACGTCGCCGCACATGGCGCCCGGCGACATCACCGCCGCGCTACGCCTGCTGCCTTCGATGGTCGAAGGCCCTGACCTCGACCTCCGCGCCCTCGGTAGGCGAACTCGCAGACGCGACCGTCCACAGGGCAGGCGGTCGATGTCGAGCCGGTGCATGACCGCCAAGCCGAAGAATATGGCTCCCACCACTATCAGGATCGGGAACATGAAGACGCTCGCGACCGCCTTCCCGACGCCCGCAGCGGCCACGTGGTCGGGTATGAGTAGCGTGAGTTCGGAACCGTTCGCGCGGCCCCGGTGGCGACGAGCTGGGACCGCGCGAAGCGTTGTCATCTTCTCGTGCGGACGCCGGCACCGATCGCGCTCAGCACCAGGAATGTCGCGCCGAAGACGAAGATCAGCACAATTCCGTCGGTGTCGGCGTCGGCGCCGCACCGGGGTGCGAAGGCCGCGAGCACGATCGCCACGGCCGCGAGGGCGCTGAGCAGGCCGTCGAAGACGAATCTCGGTTGCCAGACGGCCAGTAATCCGAGCGGCATGGCCATCAGGATCAGCAAACCGAGGGCGGCGGGTCCGCCGGAGCCGGCGGTGCCCCAGGCGGTCGCCGCCGTGACCAGTTCGATCGCGCCGAACCATCGCAGTCCGAATTTCAGCGTGAACTGCCCGCTCGTCACGGCGGCGAACACTCCTATTCCCGCCAGCACGAGCAACAGCGCGAACACCGCGTACCGAAGCGCGTCCGGTGCGGTGTCGCACGCTGTGCCGCGCAGGAATTCGGCCGATGCCGACAGGCAGGCCAGTAGGCCGACCGTCGAGTAGAACAGGTCGGCGACCGTCGAGAGGTAGCTCGCCCGCGCCAACACCGCGGCGGCGATCCCGACGAATATCGCGAAGATCGCGACGGAGGCGGTGTCGACGCCGGGTGCGGCGGACGCCATCTGTCCGAACGCGACCGCGGCGACCATGCCGTCCGCGAACGGCACCAACCGTGACGGCGTGTCGTTCGCGCTCACCGGGATCCGCCGTCTTCGCGGACCGCGCCGACCAGCGCGGGGCGGATGGTCTCGCCGAGGCGGCTGTAACCCCGGCGGAGCACGGCCACGATGGGCAACGGTCCGGCCGAATCGCCCCGCACGGACCGTATCTCGTGCGCGTGCGGGTCCAGCGGTTCACCGACGCGGCCGATCGGATGGACCCCGCAGTTCTCCAGGTGGAAATCGATCTGCACGGTCACGGCCATACTCCGAATCGATCGCTGACAAGTGATGTCGCGGTCGTAATCGACTGTGCCGCGGACGATTCACACTATGGCAGTGATCGGTGTCGACGCGCTGTCCCTCATTCGGACGACAATCCGCCGAGGACGAACGCGCCGGTTGTCCGGAATGGCCGGGGAGAGTGCTACATACCCATTCCGCCGTCGACCGCGAGGCCGGCGCCGGTGATGAATTTCGCGGCGTCGGAGACGAGGAAGACCACGGCGTCGGCCATGTCGTCCACCTGTCCGAGCCTGCCCAGCGGGGTCAGTTCGGCGACCGCCTGCGCCGCGGCCTCCGGGGAGGGGAACAGGCCGAGCGCGGCGGTCTCGACGGCGAGTTTGTTGCCCATCGCGGTCGGGGTGAGGGCCGGATAGATGCAGTTGACGCGCACGCCGTACCCGAGTTTGCCCGATTCGGCGGCCGCGACGCGGGTCAACCGGTCGATGCCGGATTTGGTGGCGGAGTACACGCTGATTCCGGGGAAGGCGATGGTGGCGGCGACCGAGGCGACGTTCACCACCGCGCCTCCGTTGCCCGCCGCACCGCCGGGGCGCATCGCGCGGAACGCGTGCTTGATCCCCAACGCGGTGCCGACCACGTTGACCTCGAGCATCCGTGTCGCGGCGGCGGCGTCGAGATCGACCAGCAGTTCGGTCACCTCGATGCCGGCGTTGTTGACGACGATGTCGAGCCCGCCGAGCGAGGCCACCGTGTCCGCCACCGCCGCCTCCCACGCGGCGTCGTCGGTGACGTCGAGGGTGACGAATTCGGCCGTGGCGCCGCGGGCGCGCAACGCCTCGACCTGCTCGCGTCCGCCGTCGACGTTCACGTCGCCGACGGCGACGGCGGCTCCCGCGGCCGCGAGCGCTTCGGCCATCCCGGCTCCGAGACCTTGTGCGCCGCCGGTGATCAGGGCCGTGCGTCCGGTCAGGTCGTAACTCGTCACAGTAGGAGCCTCTCGTGAACCGCGTACCCGGACCCCGGCGACCGCGCCGCCGGGGTGTGTCGCAGACCACGGTAGAGAATGTTCAGGACGCGGGCGGGGTGATCGGCTCGAAGCGCGCGACCAACCCTCGCCCTGGGAGTCGACCGTGACCTTCGACGGTCGTGATCTGTCACCGAAATCGGTTGCGCGGCGATGGACTCCGGTGGACCGACTGTCTCAGCCGGGTCGGCGGGCGATCGCGTACAGCTCGCGCGCGGGGCCGGTGAGCCGCTGCCCGGCGGGCCACACCGCGCGCAGCGTGCGTTGCAGGTCGAGTCCCTCGACTTCGGGGGAGACCAGCGCTCCCGAGGCGATCTCCGCCGCGACCGCCAGCGAACTCAGCACCGCGGGCGCCACTCCCGCCGCCACCGCGGTCTTGATCGCTGTGGTGGAGGACAATTCGGAGGCGACCACCGGAACGCGACCGGGTAGCCCGCGAGAGATGGCGTACTCGAACCAGGTTCGCGTCCCCGAGCCCGGTTCGCGCTGCACGAGAGCAGTTTCCGCCAGCTCGTCCGCGCCGACGCGGGCGCGCCGGGCCCAAGGATGTCCGGGCGCGACGACGACCACCAACCGATCCCGCGTCACCGTGTGACTCTCCAATCCGGGGAAACGCCGTGGACTCTCCACGAACCCGATCCCCGCCCGTCCGTCGAGCACCGCGCCCGCCACGTCTACAGAGTTGCCCGACTCCAGGGCGAGGGCGACGTCCGGCGCCGCGGCTCGCAGAGCCATCAGCCACCCCGGGAACAGGTACTCGGCGACGGTCTGGCTCGCGGCCACGCGCAGTCGGGAACTCCGCTCGGCGCGCAACGTGTCGATCCCGGCGTCCAACCGGCCCGCCGCGTCCACCACGGCGCGCGCCCATTCGACGATCAGCGCGCCCGCCCGCGTCGGCCGTGATCCGAGCGTGGTGCGTTCGAGCACCGGCGCCCCGACCAGTTTCTCCAGGTAGCGCAGCCGGGACGAGGCGGAGGGCTGACTGATGCCGTGCGCCTGCGCGGCGCGCCCGATACTGCCCAACTCGACCACCGAGACCAGCAGGTCGAGGGCGGCCAGATCGGGGACCCGGGGCGACAGGGGCATAGAACCACTCTATGCATTCATAGGCGACGCACCGCTACCCGCCCCGTCGGGCGCGTCGGAAGCTGGACCCATGACCGCAACCATGTCGTGGACGGCGCGCCCCGAACGCCTGCGTCACCTCGGGCCGAACTGGTTCGCCGCGGTGATGGGCACCGGAATGCTCGCCAACGCCGCCGCGACCCTGCCCGGCCTGTCGCACACCCTGCACCGCGCCGCCGTCGCGCTGTGGGTGACGGCCGCGCTGGCGCTGGTCGGACTCGCCACGGCCTGGACCGCGCACCACCTGCGATATCCCGAGCAGGCGCGCGCTCACCGAGCGCATCCCGTCATGACGCATTTCGTCGGCGCGGTGCCGATGGCCCCGGTCACCGTCGCCGCCGGGACGCTGCTGCTGGGTCCGCCGATCCTCGGCGCGACGCCCGCCGTCGTCCTCGCGTGGCTGCTGTGGTCGGTGGGCACCGTCCTGGGCCTTGCCACCGCGATCGCAGTTCCCTACCGGATGTTCACGGGTCCGGGCGCCGCGCCCGACGCGGCTTTCGGCGGATGGCTCATGCCGGTGGTGCCCCCGATGGTCTCGGCCGCCTTCGGCGCGCTGCTCCTCCCGCACACCCCCGCCGGACAGCCGCGACTGACGTTGCTGGTGCTGTGCTGCGCGATGTTCGGGCTGAGCCTGATCGCGGCCTCGATCGTTCTCGTGATGATCTGGTCGCGGCTGGTCCACCACGGCCCGCCGCCCTCGGACACGGTAGCGACGCTGTGGATCGCGCTCGGACCGCTCGGGCAGTCGGTCACCGCCGCCGGACTGCTCGCCGACGCGAGTCGGACGATCCTGCCCGCCGGCGACGTCGACGACCTGATCGGACTCGCCACCGTCCTCGGAGTCGCCGTGTGGGGTTTCGCGATGCTGTGGCTGACGCTCGCCGCGGCGGTGACCCTGCGCGCCGCCCGCGCCGGCGACCTGCGGTTCAACCTGACCTGGTGGGGCTTCACCTTCCCCGTCGGCACCTGCGTCACCGGCAGCACCGTCTTGTTCACCCACACCGGCGCGTACCTGTTCGCCGTCGCGGCGGTGCTCCTGTACGCGCTGCTGGCCGCCGCCTGGACGGTCACCGCCGCCTGCACGGTGCGCGGCCTGCTCGACGGAACACTGCCGACCGCCCTCGCGGCGATCCCGCCGCCCGAGATCGGCGGGGCGCGGGAAGAGATCGGTCGGCGCGCAGAGGCCGTCACCCGTGCCGCCTAGACCGACCGTGCGCCACTGGCCGCAAATGTGCGGCACGCACCGTATTCGATTCACCGAGGAGTCAGCAGATCCTCGAAGGCGGCCACCGTGACGAGTTCCCGGGCGCGGATCGCGAATGCCGGGTCCACCGTGATCAGCGCGTCCGCTTGCAGTCGGGCTACGGCCAGATATTCGGCGTCTTCGAGGGTGTCCCAATCGTTGCGGACGGCGAGTTGCCATGCGGCGCGCCGCGAGACCCGGTCGCCGAGTAATCGCATCTTGGTCTCGGTGACCCGCTCGTGGGCTTCGAGGGCGGCCTTCTCGGTGCGCTTGCCCGCGCGAACATCGTCCAGCAGCAGTTGCAGCACCTGCGATCGAATCGCGTTCGGCGCGACCAGTCGATGACTCGGGTCGACGGTCAGTCCGGCGTCGACGAGATGGAGCAGTGTGACGGCGTCGATCACGTAGCGAGCCATGCGCCGAGACTAGTCGGGCAATGACCGTACCGGTGGACAAGTTGTGGTCCATTCACGACTATTCAGGCAGAGATGAGCAGCCGGACCATGTCGTAGGTTGCTGTCGGTTCCCAGCGGAGTGAAAGGTGCAGCGATGCCGAAGATCGTCGTGTTCGGAGCGACCGGTTACACGGGGCGTCTGGTCGCCGAGGTCTTGGTCGCCGGCGGCGCGGCCCCGGTACTCGCGGCGCGAAACCCCGACGCGCTCGCGAAACTCGCGGCCGATCTCGGCGGCACCGATACCGCGGTGGCCGACGTGACCGACCCGGGTTCGGTGCGCGCGCTCCTCGACCGGGGCGACGTACTGGTGACGACGGTCGGCCCGTTCCTGCGCTACGGCGGACCCGCGCTCGACGCGGCGCTGGACGCGGGCGCCCACTACCTCGACTCCACCGGCGAAGGACCGTTCATCCGTCGAGTCTTCGAGCGGGACGCCGCGGCCCGCGAGGCGGGTGTGGCGCTGATCACCGCGTTCGGCTTCGACTATGTCCCCGGCAATCTGGCAGCCGCCCTGGCCTTGCGGGACGCGCCCGAGGCGGTGCGCGTCGAGGTCGGCTACTTCCTCGACGGCGTCGGCACCAGCGGCGGCACCCGCGCCTCGATGGCCGGGATCATGTTCGAGGACGGGTTCGCCCTGCGCGAGGGCCGGGTGATCGTCGAACGCACCGCCGCCAGGGTTCGCCGGTTCGAGGTGGCCGGAAAATCGCAGACCGGTGTGTCGATTCCCGGGTCCGAACACCTCACTCTCGCCCGAATCCATCCCGGACTCCGAACGACCGGGGTCTACCTGGGGCTGCCCGCGGTCGCGGCGCGGACGATCCAGGCGGGCTCCCGCGTGAGCGGCGCGATCGGGCGTGGCGGCCGAACGGATCGGTTCGGCAAGGCCGCCGTGCACCGCTTGATGAAGGGCTCCAGCGGGGGGCCACGCCCAGAAGTCCGTGCCGGGGCGCGGACTTCGGTCGTCGCGGAGGTCTTCGACGCCGCCGAGAATCCGCTCGGGTCGGTGTCGTTGGCGGGCGGGGATCCCTACGACTTCACCGCG
Source organism: Nocardia takedensis NBRC 100417 (assembly GCF_000308695.1). Lineage (GTDB taxonomy): Bacteria > Actinomycetota > Actinomycetes > Mycobacteriales > Mycobacteriaceae > Nocardia > Nocardia takedensis. Next base: position 9,815 of record NZ_BAGG01000240.1, read on the forward strand.
CGGATGCTGGCGTGGGGCGCGCGGACCACCCTCGCGGGCGGTCCGCGCGATGTCGGCGCGCTCGGTCCGGTCGAGGCATTCGGCCTGGACGAGGTGCACGCCGCGGCGGGACTGCGCGGGTAGCCGTTCGGCTCAGGTGAGCAGCAACCCGCCGTCGACGTGCAGATCGTGACCGTTCATGCCGGTGTTGCGGAGCAGGAAATCGGTCGCGTCCACGATCTCGGCCATGGTGACGGCCCGTCCGAGGGGCGCCTTCGCGACGTGCGGCGGTTCGGGGACGTCGCGCCAGCGGGGGCTGTCGCCCACCACCGCCGGGTGCACGGCGTTGATCCGGTGCGGGGCGATCTCGATGGCGAGGGTCCGCGTAAGTCCGCTGATGCCGGCGTTGAAGGTGGTCACCATCGTGGATCCGGGGTACGGGCGCTCCTTGGCGAGCCCGCCGAAGAGCACCACCGCCGCGCCCGGGGTGAAGCGATCGCGCAGCGCGCGCACCGTCTCGGCGAAGCCCACCAATTTCACGGTGACGGCCTGCACCGCCTGCGCGGTGTCGAATCCGGCGAGGGTGATCGGGATTCCGGGACTGGCGGTGAGGACGAGGTTGTCCACTTCGGTGACCGCGGCGAACGCGGCGGCGATGGTGTCGGGGTGGGCGAGATCGACGGCCAGCGGATGGGTGTCGCGGCCGATGTCGGCGGCGGCGTTCTCGGCGCGGGCGAGGTCGCGACTGGTGAGGAATACCGTGTCGCCGCGTTCGGCGAAGTGGCGGGCCAAGGCGTGGCCGATGCCGTTGCTCCCGCCGACGATTACCGAGGTCGTCACTGAGAGGGCTCCTTCGTGGTGGTGGTTCGCGGTGCGTCGCGGGCGGCGCGCCCGCGGCCGAGGACCGGACGGATCGAGGGGAACTGTATCGATGCGGCGTCGAACCCGCCGGCCGTGGAGCGGAACCGCGGCGTACCGACGAGACGTTGACCTGAACTATGGTTGGGGTTCTAGCGTGGTCGCCATGAGCATCCGACCTGTTCTCCATGATCTGTCCGCCGAGTCCGAGGCGTCCGCGCAGGCGCGCGCGCTCGCGCACGTCCTGCAAACCGGACTCGACGCCGCCGACGCCGACCGCTACGACAGTCGCTTCGCCGCCGACATCCTCTGGGGCAGCCCGAAGGGCGCGACCGTGTCCGGTTACGACTCGCTCAACGCGATCCACCGTGAACTCATGAGCGCCCGCGTCGCGCCGCGCTCGCGATTCGAGGTGGTCAGCGCGCGGACGCCCGCGCCCGGTGTGGTCGTGACGCAGATCCGCAGGCGTGCGCTCGACCCCGAGGGATTCTCGGAGCTGGCGATGTACGTCCTGGTCGAGCGGGAAGGACGCTGGTGGTTGGCCGCCGCCCAGAACACGCCCGTCGCCCGGTGACCGAGGCGGGCGACGGGAAGTATGGAGAAGACCCGAATACCGGTTCACTTTCCGCTATCGTGCGGTAGCAGGGCGACCGCTGCGTGCCGCGCCGGAAATCTCGGCGGGTGACGGAGCGGCTGCCTTCGCCTGTGAACAGTCGAATACCGACTGTTCTGTTTCGCAGAGGAGCCGCGCATGTACCCCGGCGCACACGTCGACCGATTTCCCGACAAACCAGCGGTCATCATCGCCGAAACCGGCGAGATACTGACCTATCGGGAGCTCGAGGAGAACTCGATCCGCCTGTCCCGGCATCTGCGTGACGCCGGTCTGCGCCGAGGCGATCACGTCGCGCTGCTGTCGGTGAACGACGCGCGGGTCTACGAGGTCTACTGGGCTGCGCTGCGAACCGGGCTTTACATCACGGCGGTCAACCGGCATCTCTCGCCCGCCGAGATCAGCTATATCGTCAACGATTGCGGGGCCAAGGCGCTGATCGTGTCGGCCGAATTGGCCGACTCCGCCGAGCAGATCCGCACCCGGACGCCTGCGGTCGACCTCCGCCTCGCCTTCGGCGGCCCGGTGGCGGGATATGAGTCCTACGAGAAGGCGCTGGCCGCCGCGTCCCCGGAACCGCCCGCGGATCAACCGCGCGGCACCGACATGCTCTACTCCTCCGGCACGACCGGCAGGCCCAAGGGCATCAAGCTGCCCCTGTCGGACCGGCAGGTCGGCGACGCCCCCGGCGACACCTACACCGCGCTGTTCGGACCGCTCTACGGATTCGACACCGAGACCGTCTACCTGTCGCCCGCCCCGCTCTACCACGCCGCGCCGCTGCGCTACGGCGGTGTGGTCCACGCCCTCGGCGGCACGCTCGTCGTCATGGAGAAGTTCGACGCCGAGCAGGCGTTGGCCGCGATCGAGCGGTACCGGGTCACTCACAGCCAGTGGGTGCCGACGATGTTCGTCCGCATGCTCAAACTCGACGAATCCGTGCGCACCCGCTACGACGTGTCGACCATGAAGGTGGCCGTGCACGCGGCCGCGCCATGCCCGGTCGAGGTCAAACGCGCCATGATCGACTGGTGGGGCCCGGTCCTGCACGAGTACTACGCCTCCACCGAGGCCAACGGCGCGACCTTCATCAACCCGGAACAGTGGTTGCGCAAGCCGGGATCGGTCGGCCCCGCGCTGCTCGGCACGATCAGGATCTGCGGCTCGGACGGTGCGGAACTCCCCGCGGGCGAAATCGGGACCGTGTACTTCGAGCGCGACGAACTGCCCTTCGCCTACCACAACGATCCGGCCAAGACCGCCGAGGCCGCCCACCCCGAGCACCCCACGTGGACCACCACCGGCGATATCGGCTACGTGGACGACGAGGGCTTCCTGTTCCTCACCGACCGCAAAGCCTTCATGATCATCTCCGGCGGCGTGAACATCTACCCGCAGGAGGTCGAGGACGCCCTCGCCCTGCATCCGAAGGTGCTCGACGTCGCGGTGATCGGCCTCCCCGACGAGGAGATGGGCGAATCGGTCAAGGCCGTCGTGCAACCCGCGCCCGGCGTCGAGCCGAGCGGGGAACTCGCCGACGAACTGCGCGACTACCTACGTGACCGCATCGCCCACTACAAGGTTCCGAGAAGTTTCGACTTCGACGACGATCTGCCGCGGACGCCCACGGGCAAACTCGTGAAAGGCAAACTCCGCCAACGCTATCTGTGAGCGAGCTGGGCCGCCCGTGACTGTCGCGGGCGGCCCGCGTTACTGGTGTCGGACGACGAGTTCCAGCGCGATGCCGTCCGGATCGCGGAACTCGAGGATCGACATGACTCCGAGATTCTTGATGCCTTCGTGGCCGATTCCGTTGGCGTCGAGCAGGGCGACGGCGTCCTCGAGCGCGGCGCGGTCGGCCACCTGGAAGGCGAGATGGTCCAGGCCGGTGCGGTTCTCGTCGAATTCGTCGGCGCCGACGGGCCGCAATCCGAGCAGTTGTGTCTCACCCACCCGATAGAGCACGCCGCCGAAGAGGAACCAGAGTTGTTCGCGGGTGGCCTCGTCCGCGTCGGGCGGCAGTTCCAGGTAGACCGGCCAGCCGAAGACCAGATCGTAGAACGCTCGGGAACGGTCGATATCGGACACGGTGAGCCGGAGGTGGTCGACGGCGGCGGTGGCGATGGGCACGCCCGCGATCGTGCCACATCGGCGCGGCGCTCAGTCCATGCGGAAGTCGGCGAAATCGAATCCGGGGGAGACCACGCAGCTGACCAGCACGTATTCGGATCCGGCGGGCCGGGCGGCCTGACTGACGCCGCCCGGGACGACGGCTTGGGGGCGCTGCCCGCGTTCGATATCGGGACCCAGGACGATCTCCTCGCCGCCGATGTCGAGTAGCAGCGGCCCGCCCCGGTGCCACAGCCACAACTCGTCCGAGGCCACCGTGTGCGGGGCGGATCGCTCGCCGGGCAGCAGCAGGAAGTAGATGGCCGTCGCGGTCGACCGCGGTCCCGGGTATCCCTCGGGCGTGAATTCGACCGCGCCGCGCCAGGTCTCGCGATACCAGCCGCCTTCCGGGTGTGGTGCGAGGTCGAGCGCGGCGGCCAGGGCGGGGCGATCGTCGGTCACGGTTCCACCGTAGTCGCACGCGGGCGACGCGGTCGCGCGTGGCGACACGGTTCGTCTGTTGACCCCATGTACCGAATATGGGTACATTGTTGCCCGCTCCTGGATGGAACCTGGCAGTCGATAGGACGCACCCCGTCGTGAAGGGGGCCGCCGCCGGTTCACTCGCGCTGGCCGCCCTGGCCGGCGGCATCCCGGGTCTCACCCGCGCCGACGCCGCTCCCGCCGCGCGCCGGGTCGCGGTGCTCGGCGGCGGCGTCGCCGGCCTGACCGCCGCGCACGAACTGGCCGAACGCGGATTCGAGGTCACCGTCTACGACCGCAAAGGGTGGGGCGGCAAAGCCCGCAGCATGGACACACCCTTCCTCGGCGTGGACGGACGCGCGCCGCTGCCGGGCGAACACGGTTACCGATTCTTCCCCGGCTTCTTCGCGGCGCTGCCGGACACGATGCGCCGAATCCCGTACCCGGGCAACGCGAAAGGCACCTTCGACAACCTGGTGCCCGCGCTCGCCCTCACCGGCGCGCTGAACGCCCCCGACATCACCTTGCCCTTCGCCCTCGATTTCGACGCGATCGGACTCGCACTGGAACCGCGCAAAGCGGTCAAGACCCTGCTGGCCGGGCTCACCTGGTTGCCGCGACTGCCGCTGGCCGACCTGACCGTGCTGGTGCGACGCCTGCTGGTCTTCCTCACCAGTTGCGACGAACGTCGCTACGGCCAGTGGGAACACCAGTCGTTCAAGGACTTCGTGAAGATGGACGGCACGGACCCCAACTATCAACTGCTGATCTCCACCTTCACCCGCACCCTGGTCGCCGCCAAAGAGGACATCGCCGGCGCCCGCAGCATCTGCGGTCTGGCCGAGTCGTTCCTGCTCAACATCATCAACCGCGGCAACGACAACCGATTCCCCGACTCGGTGCTCGACGGCCCCAGCAACGAGGTCTGGATCGATCCGTGGATCGCCTGCCTGCGCGGCCTCGGCGTCCGCTTCGAACTCGGCACCGAAGTCCGGTCGCTGAGCGTGGCCGGCGGTGTCATCGACGGCGCCACGGTGGAATTCGCCGGGGGCGGGACCCGCGCGGTGGCGGCGGACTGGTACGTCCTGGCCGTGCCGCCCGAACGCGCGGCGGGTCTGCTCGGCCCCGACATCCTGGAACTGGCGCCGGAACTCGCCGGGATCGCCGACATCGACCTCGACTGGATGAACGGCGTCCAGTTCTTCCTCGGTCGGGAGCGACCGATCGGACAGGGGCACATCGGCTTCATCGAAACCCCGTGGCGGCTGTCGGGCATCCACCAGAACCAGTTCTGGAAACGCGAGATCGCCGACGGATACGGTGACGGGAAAGTCGCCGACATCCTGTCGGTCTGCGTCGCCGACTGGGACGCGCCGGGCCTGCGGAACACCAAGCGGGCCAGGGACTGTCGCCCCGAGGAGGTCGCCGCGGAGGTCTGGCACCAGATCATGCTGTCGCAGCAGGGCGAACCCCTGACCGACCGACTCGGCGACCAGGACGTGCTCGGCTGGTTCCTCGACCCCGCCATCCGCTGGGACGGCGCCGTCAACGGCAACGACCACCCGCTGACCATCAACTCCGCGGGAAGCTGGGACCTGCGGCCGGGCGCGGCGACCGCGATCCCGAACCTTTTCCTGGCCGGCGACTACACCCGCAACAACATCGATCTCGCCTGCATGGAAGGGGCCAACGAAGGCGGCAGAACCGCCCGCAACGCCCTCCTGACCGCCGCCGGATCCGACGCCGGCCCGGCCCGCCTGTGGCCGAAACTCACCCTGCGCGAATTCGACGGCGCGCGGGCGATGGATCTGGCCCGCTGGCGCGCGGGGCAACCCAACCTCCTCGACCTGCCCGGCTAGGGGGCCCGATCGGCCTCACGACCGATGGGCCGCCGGGGGTGGATCGGCGGACCACCGATCGGGCCGCGTGGCCGAGACGGGGGAATGAGGGTCCGCTTACTCCGCGGCCGGCGAACGCGGGGCCTAGACTGGTTGCGCATCGGACTCGGTTCGCGTCCGGTGACGGTGAGGTTGGAGGGGATACATGGTGTCTGACACTCGCGAGATTCGACAGGAGTCGGTGGTCGCGCCGACCGAACCCGCAGGACATCCGGAACTGCGCGTGTTGCCGGAATGGCCCCGCGACACCATCGCGGTCCTGGTGACCGCCGCCCCCGTGCTGCACGCCATTCCCGTGTCGTGGCCCTTGCGCGCGGGCGACAAGCGAGTCCTGTTGAGCCTGCGGCACAATCGTGGCTCGCTGGCACGGTTGCGGGAGAGTGCGGAGGTGGTGTTGGTGATCCTCGGCGGCGGCAACGTGGCCCTGTCGGCGCGCGGCACCGCGCGCGTGCTGGCCGAGCCGATGCCGGGTGCCGAGGACTACGTCGCCGTCGCGATCGACATCGAGGTCATCGACGACCATCGACAGGGCGCGTTCCTGGTCGACGCGGGCATCACGCGCACGGTGGTCGACGAGTCCGAATTCCAGTACCTGGAAGCACGTTTCGCCACCCTGCGAGAAATGGCGCGCGAGACGGAATAGGAACCCTCCGTGTTCGGGCCGCGAGTGGGATGCGGCCCGGGATCGAATCCCGAGCCGATTCGGCCTTGAATCACCAACTCGAGATCATCGCGGCGGCGGTCACCCGACTCCGGGCCGCCGACACCGCCTGGTCGAAGCGGACACTGCGAATGCTCAACTGGAATATCCAGCAGGGCGGCGACGGGAACAATCCGCTCGGCATCGGCCAGGGCAACCAGAAACACGATATGAAGGAAATCGCCAGGCGCATCCTGGACGGCAAGGTCGATGTCGCGACATTGCAGGAAGTCTTCCGTGACGGCGCGGAGGAATTGGGGCGTCAACTCAACGCGTTGGCGCCGCCCGGTGAGACGTGGGAGGTCCACTTCGGCCCGGCCTCGGAGCGGACCCAGTTCTATCGGCCGTGGGGCAGTGACGACTTCGGGAACGTGGTGCTCGTGCGCACCGGTGACGGCCTGAGCACCGGCGAGGTCTCGGTGACCGACCTCGGTCCCGGCGACGAACCGCGCGCGGCGACCAGTGTTCGGGTCGAGGTCGACTGAGGACTACCAGGCCGGAAGCGTCACCTCGACGTTCTGGCCGTCGTGGTCGGATTCCTCCCGGTCCCAGCGTTCGGCGGCGGAGGTGCCCACGCCCCGGGGCAGGACGTGGTCGATCGGCTGATGACTCGCCGACGTGCCGCCGAGGCCGTCGTCGATCCGGCCCGCGTCGACGGCGAACCCCTGGTCGCCGAAGGCCCGGATCTCCTGCGCCGACGGGCTGTCACCGTTGGCGGAGGCGTTGAAGTCGCCGCCGATCACGATATTCCCCAACGGACCGGTGCCGAAGAGTTGACGCAGGCGGGCGATCTGCGCGGCCTGCTCGGCGCTGTGGTCGCCGCCGTTGCTCAGATGGGTGCTGACGATGTCGAGACCCCGGCCGTTGAGCTCCAGGAATCCTTCGGCGTTGTCGAGATCCATCGACCCGTAGAGCGTGACCGCCAGATCCAACTGTTCGGCATCGGCTTCCACGGTGCCGGCGAACGCCGCCATCGCCGCTTTCACCGCCGGGAACGCCGACCACTCGTGGGTGCTGAGCAACTGTTTGCCCGCGGTGGTGTTCCCGAAGATCTCCTCCGCGCCCAGACTGGAAGTGGGCGGCCCCGGCGCGGTGTCGGACAGAATGCTCACGCCGTGATCGAGCGCGCTCAACGCCCGCCGGACCTCACCCGCCAAACCGCGCAACTCTGTCAGATCGACTCCGATTTTCATCCGCCAAGGTTAACGACGTGCGCGGTGACCGAACGATCCCGAAAAACTGAGGGCTTCCGCCGGTTTCGCTGTTCGCGCACCATGGCATATGTGCCTCGCGACGGCCCGATCGCGGGTGAAGATCATTGCGAATGACCCAGTTTTTCGGGTGTAACAATGCGCCCCGTTCTCCGCTGGCGTTATAGGCGCTCGGGTCCATCCGGGCGTTCGGCGGCTACACCGGATCGGGGATCCGAGATGAAGACGATCGCTGTGGCCTTGTCGGTGGTCGGCATCGTTCTGATGTTCAGTTGGCACCTACTCGGGGGGCTGGTCGTCCTCGCGGCCGGACTGTGGTTCGGTTTCGTGGCGCTCGGGCAGGCCCAGGACGAGTTCGAGTACGGTCCGGTCGGTGGTCACGACGACCGCTGGGACGCGGGCAATGGCGGTGTGAGTCCGTCCGGACAGAGCGAGGGTGCGCGCTGCGGCGGCGGTGACGTCGTCGGTGGGAGCGGTTGCGGCGGCGGTTCCGGCGGCGACAGCGGCGGAAGCGATTGCGGCGGTGGCAGTAGTTGTGGCGGAGGAGGAGGCTGCGGGAGCGGCGGC
>NZ_BAGG01000239.1 GCF_000308695.1 Nocardia takedensis NBRC 100417
CCACCAGCCGCACTCCCGCTATCACGCAACACCCCGAATCGGCCCCTCGAGAACGACCCCACTCGCTCGACGGCGTTCCCTCCGGCTACCACCGCGCCACCGAGAAAGACCCCCACTACCAGCACGGCACGATTCCCACCGGAGCACTCCCCACGACACCGCGCATCGGCTCATCGCGCCACTGCGCCTTCTCGCCCGCGGCCGTCTCGGCGGGCCGGGAATTTTCGCGGAGGTGTTCGCCGTCGTCGCGTGACTGTGAACCGATCTATGGTCAACATCGTGCCGGGATCCTTGCTAAGTTCATGCCCGTTCTTCCGCCGGTACCGATTGTCACTGGCCGAAAAACGCCTTATATCCACGTAATTCGTGGTGGGGAACATGCGAGGAGTACCGATAGAGATGAACGAATTCAGCAGACGCGACGCGTTGCGGGTCGGTGGCGCGCTCGGAGCGCTCGGCGCGCTGATGAGCGCGGCCCCCGTCCGCGCCGAACCCTGGACGTGGTCACCGGAAGGGTCGGTCGCCGGGGCGGGTGAGGGGCTCGATCCGATGGCGGTGTGGGACGCCGAGGCCGACCCGGTCGTCGCGGGAGTGCTGGACTCCCGCGACGTGCCCCGGATCAACGACATGCTGCGCACCTGGACCCACAACGCCCAACCCCTGCCCGCGGGGCTGCCCACCGAACTGCGCGACTTCATGGAACACGCCCGCGCCCTGCCCGCGTGGGCCGATCACGCCAAACTCGCCACCGCCATCGAGTTCAACGCCAAACGCGGCCTCTACCTCGGCGTGCTCTACGGCCTGGCCAGCGGCATGATGAGCACCGTCATCCCCAAGGAAGCACGCGCGGTCTACTACTCCAAAGGCGGCGCGGACCTGAAACGCCGCATCGCCCGCACCGCCAAACTCGGCTACGACATCGGCACACCCAACGCCTACGCCCCCGACGGCCAGATGATCGTCACCTGCGTCAAGACCCGCCTCGTCCACGCCGCCGTACGCCACCTGCTGCCCCAGTCACCGCACTGGGCACAAGTCGCCGAGGAAGGCATCCCGATCAGCCAGAACGACATGATGGTCACCTGGCACAGCCTGCCCACCACCGTCATGAAACACCTCACCGCCTGGAAAGTCCCCATCCCACCCGCCGAATCCGAGGCGTTCCTGCACTCCTGGCAGCTGGCCGCCCACATGCTCGGAATCCGCGACGAATACATCCCCAACTCCTGGGACCAAGCCAACACCCAAGCCGTCGAAGTCCTCGACCCCGTCATCGCCGCCACCCCCGAGGGCATCCAACTCGCCGACATGCTCCTGAGCCTGGGTATGAACCTCGATCTCACCCTGCTCAGCAAAGGCGTCCTGGGGGCCTTCACCCGCTACCTGCTCGGCGACCGCATCGCCGACTCCCTGCACATCGGCCGCGAACCCGTCTGGAGCCCACTGCTCGAAGCAAGCTGGGGCCCCTTCATCGCCATCCGCGAAGGACTGCTGCCCGTCGTGCCCCTCGCCAAGGAAACCTATTCCCTGTTCGACGAATTCCTGCGCCGCGCCGCACTGCTCTACCTCGAAGAACTCCGCCCCACCATCAGCATCGAAATCCCCTACACCAACCGCACCCGCTGACAGGACCCCGAGCGCCCGGCACACGATCTCATGTCGGAGGAGAGATCGTGTGCCGCAACGACACCCGGGGTGCTCCCATCGGGCGCCGAGTCATCGAGACGGATCGGTCGCCGGTCGCGCTCCGATCCCGCGAGAGGAGAGGACACCGCCTCGAACAAGGGAATGGGCGAACGGTGGGCGCACATCGGGAGCAATCCCGCACGACGCGCCACCTCGAACCTCGCAGGCGCACAACCCCTCGTGAAGGAGTGGACACGTGACCGAGACCGGGACAGTCCAGGTCGATGACCACCAGTTCCTGCTCACCGCCGCCGGCGCCGACACCACCCAGGTGACCGGCAGGGGAACGCTGATCCGGACAGGTCCCGGTTTCGTCACCGTCGTGACCGGCACAGCCCACGGCCCCACCACACTCACCCTCGACACCACCAGCGGCGCGGACCCTCGGATCAGCGACTGGGAAACCATCGAGGAGACCGTCGTCCACGCCGCCGACACACTGCGGGTGACCACCCCGGACGCCCACACGCCCGCGGACTTCACCCCGATCCCGGCCGGGCGGTATCGGGTGCGGGTCCACGCCCGAGGCCGCAGTACCCACCCCGACCCCGACGTCACCGCACCCACCGAGACCTACCACATCACCCTCACCCCCACCACCGCACCGGCCGGCATCGTCGCCGCCCTGACCGCAGCCGACCACACCCCGAGCCGCTCCCGGGGTCGGATCCCGGTCATCGACCACGATCGGGTCTGGGTTCCCATCCCGGACGGGAGCTACCTCGAGGTCCATCGCGGCAGCCCCCGAGCCCACGCCGTCTACGCCACCCGCGGCCGATGGGGACCACGTCCACCCCACGCGCCCCTCCTCGACGAACCGATCCTGCGGGTCGCGGCATCGGCCGTGGCCGAGCTCGACCACACCCTACTCGACACCATCACCGCCCTACCCCCACAACGCCAGCACAGGCTCGCACGCCGGTGCGCGCGCTGGGCGTTCGAGCGCGCCGGACTCACCCGGATCCCCGACTTCCGCGCGGCACTGGACGCCTTGGACCAAGGCCGCGAACCCCCCGCGGCGCTGGCCACTCACGCCCTGGCCCACCACCGCCTCGACACCGACCCCACCATCGAACTCACCGTCATCCCCGGATTCGGCGCACGCCCCTCGATCGTGCCGCAACTCGAAGCGATCGCCGCCTACGAATACGCCCGCCTGCCACACCCCCTGCGAGCAGCATTGGAAGCCGTCCGCTTCGCCGCCGAGACCTACGGTCAACACCATCGGCGATTACTCACCCGCATCCACCACGACCTCCGCCCCCTGGAGCAGATGAGCGATCGCGGCGACCCCGACGCGAACACCCGTTGAACGAAACCGGTAATCGGCCCGAGCATGACGAAGGAATACGCGCGCGGAGGTGGTGCCGTGCCCGCCCCGTCCAGGCCGTGTTCGTTGGCGCGCAGCGAGACGTCCGCGGTCAGGCCGTCACCGCCATCCCGCTCGGCAGCAGACTCGACGGACCGGTGATCGGCTCGGAGTCAACGGATTCGCTCCGAGCACCCTGACACCACCGCATTGCCGAAATGGGTATCGGCACGGTGTCCCAGCCTCGGAACAGGTGACGTTCGCCAAACGTGGGTTCGACACGATTCGAACCAGCGATCACTCGCCCGGACGGCCAAGATCCTCTACGGACTCTGTCCCCTACGGCGGCATAGCGGTCCTCACCGACGGGCAGAGGCCCATTCCCGCGGACAACTCCCTCCTCGCCGAGCAGTCGCAGCACGGCAGGCCGAGTGCGACGGCGAGGCAGGCGACCACGTCGACGGTGACCACGATCGTGGCGAGCACAAGGATTCGGAGGACACCGCCACCACCCCACCATGGAGATCGTCTCGACGACGCCGGAGGCCCGGGACTGGCACGGTAGATGAAACGAACGACAGTTGCGCAGCAGATCAGAGCAACAGACCCGTACGGCCGATGATCGGCGCGAACCAGGTGAGTCGCCTGCCTGCGCACCACTTCCCGAGCCGGCTCGCGTTGCATGCGCCATCATCTGACGGTATGGTCCATCATGTGCTGGCGCAAGGCCCCCGGAACCTCTCCGGCACAATCTTCCACCGACTCACCGTCCGGCGCTCTGCGGCGGGCGACCCGCGATTCGCCCATCCGCGCGCGAAGTACACGATGTTCTTTACTTCCCAGAAAGGATCGTGACCACCTCATCGTGTTCGAGACCCGGCCCGTCGCCGGGTGAGGCATGGATGGCACGGAGCGGAGTGATCCGCGAATCACGTTGCAGCGCCGCGCAAATGCCGAGACAGGACGGCGGCTCTCGCGGGCGACGATGCCCTCGAGGTGGCTCACAGTCTTTCGTTTCATTCGGGTAAATGTCTCGGGCGGGTCCCGAGAGGACGGTTCCACGATTATGGGTGACTTTCTCGACGCGATCGCGATCGAGCAGATCGATACGAATGTATTCCAGGGTGTCCCGCGCTCGGACACCGTCCTGCGCCGGACTTTCGGCGGTGAGGTCGCGGCGTGTGCGCTGGCCGCCGGATCGTCGGGCCTACCGTCGGAATTCTCCGTTCATTCGATTCACGGGTGCTTCGTGCGGCCTGTGAGTCCGGGCGTTGCGATCGACTACATCGTCGACATCGTCAAACAGGGCCGATCGTTCATAGTGCGCTGGATCCGCGCCGTACAGGGCGGTAAGGAGATGTTCCTAATGATCGCCTCCTTCCATGTCGGACATCAAGGGTTGCGGCATGCCGACCCCTTCCCACACGCACCGTCCCCCTACGAGTTGGAAGTCTGCGGAGCCGACGCCGCGGGCTACGAATGGCACGACTGGGATATCCGTCGTGTCCCCGACGCGATGATCGGCGGTGGGGCGCACCAACAGATCTGGCTGCGATACACCGGGCGACTACCGGACGACGATGTCGTCTCCACTTGCGCGTTGACCTATGCCAGCGATATGACGCTACTGGGCGCTGTCGCCGCACATCATCCAGGAATCTCATTCCACACTGCGGCACTGGACTATTCGATCTGGTTCCTGCGGCCGTTCCGCGTCGATGACTGGCTTCTCTACCACGAGGAGTCCCCCTCGGCCGACCAGGGCCGGGCATTGGCTCAGGGCCGCATCTTCGGTCACGACGGGCAACTGGTTGCCATGGTGGCCCAGGAACGCGTGCTGTACCCGAGTTCGGGCCATGAACCCCCGGGCAAGCCGACACTCGCCCGCAACGAAAACGACATCGTGGCCGGTGTATTGCGACCTCGCCGGGAGAGTCTTCCCGCGCCCGTCGACCGGACCGGTCTCGTAGATGGAGGTGTATCACCATGACTCGCACGATCAATTTCGGCGATTCCGAATATCGCACCAACCCGTGGCCGACGTACGAGGCACTTCGCGAGCGCCGGGTGACATTCGTTCCAGAGGGGACCTGGGACGGCGAAGACCTGTACATCTTCGCCAGGTACGCCGACGTCAACGAAGCGTTGCGCGACAGGGATCGGTATTCCTCACATATCCGGCGCGGCGGCAATCTCGACCTTCCGGTGCTCGTCAACCGTGACCCACCCGACCACACGCGGTTGCGCAAACTGGCGAACACCGGGTTCCACACCAAGCTGGTCCGCGATATGGGCGAGCAGGTACAGAATGTCGTCGACGAACTCGTCGCGGACATCTCGGAGAAGGATAGGGTGGAGTTCGTCGAAGCGTTCGCCTCGGCGCTACCGTTACGGGTGGTCGGCGGAATGCTCGGCATACCGCTCGACCGCAAGGCCGACCTGCGGCGCTGGTCCCAGGCGCTGAAGGACGGGTTCGCGGTGGCCGCCGGAATGGACCCCGAACTGGTACCTGGTTTCTACGAGGACATCCTCGAATTCGCCGACTACATGGGCGAACTCGCCCAACAGCGGATGGGAGAGCCCAACCGCGGAGACATCCTCGGCGCACTGGTCGCCGAACAGGAACGCGGAGACATTCTCCGCGAGGAACTCACGACGATCGCTCTGGAGTTCATCGTCGCCGGGCACGAGACCACGACCAGTCTTCTGGCCGGAGCGTTCAAGGCGCTCCTCGACGATCGGGCGCTGGCCCAGCGACTGCACTCCGCGCCGGGCGACATCCCCGAATTCGTCGACGAATTCGCCAGGCTCTACAGTCCGAACCAGTGGCTGCTGCGTCGCGCTCGCCGCGACATCCGAATAGATGATGTCGACATACCCGAAGGCGCCCTCATCCACATGCTGATCGGGTCGGCCAACCGTGACGACGCGAAGTTCCCGAATGCCGACGTCCTCGATGTGGATCGCCCGAACAAGAAGGATCACCTCGCCTTCGGCGCAGGCGCCCACTTCTGCCCCGGCACCGTGCTGTCGCGACTACTCGCCGACCGCGCGATCCGCGCGTTGTGCCGGCTGCGTCACACCTTCTCGCTCGATCCTCTCGATCCGCCCCGGCTGCGGACACGACCGGGGTCGTTCGGATACGACCACATGCCGGTACTCATCGGTGGCGATATGCCGACTCCCGACACGACGAGGACATGATGGGTGACAACGACGCGCTCCCCGACATCGAATCCGTAGGCGAGGACTTCTTCGCCGATCCGTACGCGAGTTACGCGCGCTGGCGCGAACGTGGTCCGGTGCACCGGGTCCGACTCCAGCGCAACGGCCTCGTCGTTTGGGTGATCATCGGCTACGAGGAGGGCCGGGCCGCCCTCACCGACCCACGACTGCTGAAGAATCCGCAGGGCATGACGGAGCTGTTCCGGCGCAAGAACCTGGCCGTCATGACGGACGGATTCGACTTCTCCGGGCACATGCTCAACGCCGACCCGCCCGATCACACCCGCCTGCGCAAGCTGGTCACCAAGGCGTTCACCGCACGCCGAGTAGCAGCGCTACGACCCCGCATCGAGGAAATCACCGAGGAACTGCTCGACGCGATGGACGGCCACGACGAGGTCGACCTTCTGCACGCCTTCGCGGTCCCGCTGCCGGTGACCGTGATCTGCGAACTACTCGGCGTACCGATCCAGGACCGCGACCGGTTCCAGCGCTGGACCAGAGTGCTCACCGGCGGCACCCGCGGCGGCGACACCGAAATCCTCACCGCCGGAACCGACATGTCGAAGTACCTGCACGCTCTGGTGCGCGCAAAACAGGAGCAGCCGGAGGATGACCTGCTCTCCGCGTTGGTGCACGCCGGTCGACACGACCATGCCGAGGACGACACCACATCCCGCGGGCAGGATCCGACCACCCCGCACTGGCTCTCCGAGCAGGAACTGGTCTCGATGGCCTTTCTGCTACTGGTCGCCGGGCACGAGACAACGGTGAACCTGATCGCCAACGGCACCCGCGCGCTCCTGCACAACCCGTCGCAACTGCGGGCGCTGCGCGCGGACCTCTCGGCCGTGCCCAGCGCGGTCGAGGAGTTCCTGCGTTACGACGGTCCAGCAGGCTGGTCCACATACCGGTTCACCGACGAGCCGATCCAGATCGGCGGCACCGAGATTCCCGCAGGCGAATTCGTTCGCATCGCCCTGGCCGCGACCAATCGCGATCCCTCGCGCTTCACCGACCCGGAAACGCTCGACCTCACCGGTGACCCTAATGGGCATCTGGGCTTCGGCCACGGCATCCACTACTGCGTCGGCGCGCCGCTGGCGCGGCTCGAAGCGGACATCGCCTTCCGCGGGCTGCTGCGGCGATTCCCGGCTCTGGCGCTGCCAGCACACGCCGAATCGCCGATCTGGCAGTCCAGCATGCTGATCCGCGGCATGACCGAATTCCCCGTGCGACTGCGATAGCGGCGTGCCGGTGAAACGGCCCCCGCCTAGAAACCGGCCCCGCCTTGCACGGATGACCGTGAAATCGATCTCCGGCGCGGTTCTGTATCAGTCCTTGCCGATCCATCCTGTGCCGTCGCGATCCGGCGAGCTGACCAGCCTCCGCCGGCGGGGCCACAACGAACCAAACCAATCATCGGTATCCCGCATACCGACACCAGTGGAGGACGACGAAAATGTGTGGAATCACCGGATGGGTGTCGTTCGCATCCGATCTGACCGGCAGGCAGAACGTCCTGGACGAGATGACCGAGACCATGGCTTGTCGCGGCCCCGACGGGGCGGGGACATACCTGCGGCCCCACGCCGGGCTCGGCCATCGACGCCTGGCCATCATCGACCTGTCCGGCGGCGCCCAGCCGATGACGGTGAACACGCCCGCCGGCGAAATCGCCCTGGTGTATTCGGGCGAGACCTACAACTTCCACGAACTGCGCAGCGAACTCGCGGCGCTGGGTCACACCTTCGCGACCGACAGCGACACCGAGGTCGTACTGCGCGGCTATCTCCAGTGGGGTGAGGCACTGGTCGACCACCTCAACGGTATGTACGCCTTCGCGATCTGGGATCAGCGCACCGAGAAACTGGTGATGATCCGGGACCGGATGGGCATCAAACCGCTCTACTACTACCCCACGCCCGACGGGGTGCTCTTCGGCTCCGAGCCCAAAGCGATCCTGGCCAATCCGCTGGCCCGCAAGGCTGTCGACCTCGACGGCCTACGCGACCTGTTCGCGTTCACCAAGGCACCGCGCTGGTCACTGTGGAAGGGCATGTACGAGGTTCTGCCGGGCACCCTGATCACGCTGGACCGCAACGGCATCCGCGAACGCACCTACTGGCGGCTCGAGCCCGCGATGCACACCGACGGGCTGGAGGAGACCGTCACGCGGGTGCGCGAACTGCTCACCGACATCGTGGACCGACAGCTCGTCTCCGACGTACCCCGCTGCGTGTTGCTCTCGGGCGGACTCGATTCCAGCGCCATCACCGGGCTGGCAGCCGCACGGCTCGCCCACCAGGGCGAGCGACTACGCACCTTCTCGGTCGACTTCTCCGGCCACGAATACAACTTCATCCCCGGCGGATGGCAGCAGACTCCCGATTCACCGTTCGTGCGCGACGTAGCGGCCCTGGTGCGTTCCGAGCATCGAGACGTCGTCCTGAATCCGGCCGAGCTGTCCGATCCCTCGGTCCGCCGGGCCGTGATCACCGCCCGCGACATCCCCGCCGGGATCGGCGATCTGGACGCCTCCTTGTACCTGCTGTTCAAAGCCGTACGGGAGCGCTCGACCGTGGCGCTGTCGGGAGAGTCGGCCGACGAGTTGTTCGGCGGCCACCGGTGGATCCACGACGAGGTGCTGATGCGCAAGGACACGTTCCCGTGGCTGGCTCCGAGCAACCCCTTCACCGGTGAATCGAGCTGGAGTGTGCTCGAACCCGATCTGCGCCGACGCCTGGACCTCGACGGATACACCGCCGATCAGTACCGCACAGCCCGCGCCGAGGTGCCGCACCTGGCAGGAGAGTCCGACCTCGACCGACGCATGCGAACCATCCTGCACCTGCACCTCACGCGCCGCCTACGTGTGCTCCTGGACCGCAAAGACCGCGCGTCCATGGCGGTGGGACTGGAGGTGCGCGTCCCGTTCTGCGATCACCGACTGGTCGAATACGTCTACAACACCCCCTGGTCGATGAAAACCTTCGACGGGCGCGAGAAAAGCCTGCTACGCCACGCGACCACCCACGTGCTACCGAAATCGGTGGCCGAGCGTGTCAAAAGCCCCTATCCCCAGACCCAGGACCCCGGCTACTCGGCGAACCTGCAGCAGCAGGTCAAAGAGATTCTCTCCGACCGTGATTCGGAGCTGTTCGCACTGGTCGACCGAACCTGGCTCGAGCAGGCGATCACCCAGGATCCACACCAGATCGAGCCCGCAACCCGGATCGGAATGAACCGAGCCCTCGACCTCCACATGTGGCTCGACCTGTATTCACCCGAGCTGCTGCTGGATTGAACCCGTCGACGACACGAATCCATCACGGACCGGACGCAGACGTGCCGCGAGCGAAGATGCCCGCTACTCGTTCCACCTGCTCCGGGCACCTCGAGGCGTGTCCGTCTGCGCCGAAAGCCGCGCACAGGGCGTGTTGAGCGCCGTCCAACTGCTACACACTGTCGAGCACAACCGAAGCCACCACGGCACCGGCAGCGTGGGCCAGGCACCGCAATTCTTCGACCAAGACAGTGCCGTCGCGTTCGCACAGCAACCCAAAGGTGATGTGTCCGGTGCGCGGTATTCCGGTCAGGAAACCGACCAACACCTCGTCACCGAGCCGGGCCGAAGCAGATCGTCGTCGGGTCGACCGATCGTGATCCGTTTGCATTCGGTGGCACCGTACATCATTTGCACCGCCGCGCCGGGAAAGGCACGACGCAGCGCGGCGATCCGCTGGGCCGTGAGCTCCTGCCCGGTGTTGGTGAACAGTCCGACGGTGTCCACAGGTCCGCGCACCGACAGGTCGACCAGCATCGACGCCAGGGAAGGGACGACCGGAACCACGCTCACCCGATGCTCACGCATCGTGGCGAGCTATCGCTCAGATCTGGCGGCCTCCAGCAACTTCTGAATCTCCTGTAAGACTTCAGGAGTGTCGACCCGACCGGCCTCTATGGTGACCGAAGTCCCGTCCGCCGCGGTCAGTGTCAGTTTCATCGCCGAACGTCGATGGGTGAACCACACATTCAGCGAGCGCACGAGCGCCGCAGCGATGCCGACGGCACCACCGGAACCCACAGTCAGAACCAAAGCGTCCGAAACACCGCCCATCTCGTCGGGTCGCACCATGGTCGGTCGCTGTCGCACGTGTCCCCGTAGAGCGTCTTCGAACCGCATGGTCTGCAATAGCTCCACCACCCCGTCGACGCCACCGACACCTCGGATCAGCAACTGCACCTGACTGTTCGACATGCGGCCATCATGCCCCAACAGCGCCGCCCGCCGCGGCGGGCCGAGAACGACCGAACCACAAGATCGGCAAGGGCAACGCGATCACGGACGATCGCCGGACATCAACCACCGATCGCGACGACCCGGGCGACGATGCAGGAGGAGTTCGGACACTACATCGCGGTGGTGACCCCATATTCCTCGTGGACGATTATTACCATCGGAGATAAACCAGTCGGTCAGTCGCTCAGTTCGATCGACGGCATGGGACAGGCATTTACGCACTCACCACTCAGCGACACTTCTCTACCGATTGTCGCCCGGTAGTGCCGGCTCGATCGTTCGATGCGGCGGCGATTTTGACTTATTCTGGAAGGGTCTGTCAGATGGAGGAGAACCACTCTCCTTCGAGAGGAAGTGAAATGCCGGATCTCGGCACAATCACCGCGGCGAAGACTCGCCGTGGTCTCGTCTGCTTGATCGTCCCGAGGTGGCCGACCCCTCTCGCGACCGGTGGCGATGGACGGGCTCGGCGACCCTTCGCAGCAGTGGGCGCTGTCGCCGGCGCTGCGACCGATAACAAGCCGGTGAGAACGGTTTCCGGAGACAGCGTCGGATGGCCGGAGGTGGAGGCCATCTCGCACGGTTCACAGCCCGCCACGAGGCTCGACCGGGCCGGGCAGGCCCGCGACGTGGCGATGGGGCCGGCTTGCTGTGCGTTCGCAGCGCGGCGAGTCGGGGGCGACATGTTCGATACGTCGCGGTGACGCGATATCCACATCGGGAGCATTCTCGCGCAGTCCTGATCGGCGTTGCCCAATACGAGCATTCGCACCTGCCCGCGATTCCCGCGGCGATCAACAATCTCGCCGATATTCGCGACCTGCTGACAGATTGTGACAACGGCACACTCGACCCTGAGAACTGTCGAGTCGTCGCCGACCCCGTCAGCAGTGCTCTGGTCGGAGCCATTCTCGAGCAGGCGACCGAGCAAGCCGATGACGTCCTGTTGGTCTACTACACCGGTCACGGCGTCGTGGATCGGCGTGGCCGACTCCACTTGGGTCTGACCGGCACGGACCCGTGCCGGCCCGGATGGACAGCGTTGCCGTTCGACACGCTGCGCGAAGCGATCCTCGACAGCCCGGCTCAGCACAGCGTTCTGATCCTGGACTGCTGCTTCTCCGGACGGGCATTCGAGGCGATGGGCCCGGGCAGCGACGAACTCGGCCAGATCGAAGTGCGCGGCACGTACACGATCGCGTCGTCGGCCGCCTACGAAAGTTCCTTCGCCCCCTCAGGACAACGCAATACAGCCTTCACCGGGGCCTTGCTCGCCGCTGCTGGACAAAACCCGGGAGCGACCCTCGAGGAACTGTTCGAGGGGACCCGCCGGCTACTGCGGGGCAGCGGACATCCCCAGCCGCGACGCAGGAGTGTCAACGGCACCGACCGACTCGCGCTCAACACACCCCCGCCGACCGCCTCGCTGCTGGAGCGTTCGCTGTCCGAACGAACGCGCACCCTGGGACCGGATCATCCGGACACCCTCCTCGCGGGACACCGGCTCGCCCGCGCGTATCAGGACGAGAACCGACTCGAAGACGCAGCCGGCCTGTTCGAGTACATCCTCACAGCCCGCGAACGCGTCCTCACCGAGACCGATTCGGCCACGCTCGCGACGTGTCATTGCCTGGCTTCGGTCTACCACGAGGCCGGGAGGCTGATCGAGGCCATCGACCTCTACGAGCGGACGCTGCATCGGCGCGAAAGCGTGCTGAGCGTGGATCATCCCGACATCACGGCGACCAGGACCGGCCTTGCCGGGGTCTACCTTGCCGCGGGCCGGGTCACCGCCGCTGTGTCGTTGTTCGAGAGTTTGTCGAGCGATCGGGAGCGATTGCTCGGCGCCCTGCATCCCGACACCCTCGCGACTCGACACTGTCTTGCGGCCTCCTATCTGGAAGCAGGACGCGTCGACACCGCCACAGCGCTGCTGGAGACCACCCTGGCAGATCGGGAAAAGGTCCTCGGCCTCGATCATCCCGACACCCTGAACACCTGGCACGACATCGCCTCGGCCTACCAGGAGGCCGGACGAGTTCTCGAGGCCATCGCCGTCTACGAGCGGACCGCGGCCGACCGGGAACAATCGCTCGGTGCGGAGCATCCCGACACACTCACCACGCGCCACGACCTCGCCGCCGCCTACCAGGCGGCCGGACGCCTCGGGGACGCGACAGAGTTGATACAACAGACCCTCGCGACCCGCGAACAGATCCTAGGGGACACCCACCCAGACACCCTCGCCACACGCCACAGCCTCGCCCACGCCAAGAAGGAATCAGGGCAGATCCGAACGGCCATCACGCTTCTCGAAGAACTACTCGCCGTACGCGAATCACTGACCTCCGAGGACCCACCCGATCCTCTTCTCCACCCGCGGCGACCTCGCCTACGCCTACCAGGAGGCGGGCCGACTCGACGACGCGGCCGAACTCTTCACCCGCACCCTGACCGACCGCGAACGTGTACTGGGACAGAGCCATCCCGACACCCTCGACTCCCGCACCGCCCTCGCGGCCATGCACCACCACGCAGGCCGACTGACCGAAGCGATCAGTCTCTACGAACGCAACCTGCGGGAGTGTGAGCGTGTACTCGGCCTCCACCATCCCCGAACCCTCAGCAATCGCCACCATCTGGCACTGAGCTATCGAGATGCCGGCCGTCTCGGCGAAGCGATCACCACACTCGAAAGCACACTCGCCGACCACGAACGACTCTTCGGCGCCACACATCCCAAAAGCCTCGTAGTCCGCAACGGCCTGGCGGCCACCTACCAGAAATCCGACAGGATCCCCGACGCCATCGCGGTCTACGAACAGAACCTCGCCGACAGCGAACGCGTTCTCGGAGCCGACCACCCTCACGTACTTCTCACCCGCGCGGGATTGACCTCCGCCTACCAGAAATCGGGCAGACTCGACGAAGCCATCTCACTGGCCGAGCAGAATTTGGCCGATCACCGACGAATCCTCGGAGAAGAACATCTGCACACCTTGACAGCGCGCAGCACGCTGGCAAACGCGTATCAAAAAGCCGGTCAGCTGACCGCGGCAATCGAACTGCACCAGCAATCCGTCGCCGACCACGAACACCTCTACGGCGAAGACCACCCCCACACCACGCACGCGCACAAACTCCTCGCCGACGCCCACGAAGCCGAGAAGAAGCTCGCTACCGCCCTCGGCCTGGCGAGAAAAACCCTGGCCGACTTCGAGCGCATACTCGGCACCACCCACCCCCAGACCGAAAACTTACGGCGACTCGTCCGAGCCTTCCCCAAACCGAGAATCGGCGCGGTGCGGGCCACCTCCGGACCTCCGGGCCCCTCCAGCAGCCTCGTACCGTGGGGAAGCCACGACAGCCGCCGATCTCGCGGTTGACCGCCACGGTCGAGCGCCGAGACGTCCAGAAGCATCGGGATCCGGCAGCGGATTTCAGACACCCATGCCAGCGACCGCGGTGCTCATGGAACCCATCCGCCCGGGTCCGCGGCTCGCGTCGTCAGCAGGCTCGGCAACCGATACAGCATCGCCTCCACGACCAAGCGGTTGTTGGCGAAATTCCGATCCGCCCGGCCATCAGACCTCGGCAACAACAACTCCAGCAACTCCCACTGCTTGTCGGCCAACACCTGGAGACGATCACCGGTCGAACTTGCCACGACCACATCATCCACCCGAACGGACCACCTCACCAATTGGGAGACAGAGCCAGTATTCAACCGGACACGACAGAGCGCAGCCAACCAGCAATCGCACGATGAGAGCGATGTTCGCAGGCCGCCCGCACGAGCTCCTCCTCGAGGACTCGAAGGCGAAATCTATTGCGGGAAGCCACCACTGACCCGCACCCTTTGTACGGGTCACCGATATTGCCCCTCCACGAAACTCTGTGGTTGCGACCACATATCCGATCCTGCGGCGTTCGCACCGCGGGCGAAACTACGAGGCGCCACCGTATGCGTCATCCGCCTCCTACGACGGCACGACCTCCCGCGGTCACATCCACATCGCCAAGTCGAGCGGTTCCTCCTCCCGATCCGACTCCGACGCTGTTGAATTGGCCCGCACGGCGAGCACGCGCCGCCGACGCGACGTGGCACGCCATCGACCGGCTGGGGAGAGCGATCATGAGCGATCACAACGACGGCCCGAATGAGACCGGGGAACACGAGGCCTCGGTCGAGACGTTTGCCGCCGATCTACTGGCGTTGAAGAAGTCCCACGAGGACATGTCCTACGGGACGATGAGTCGGCGTGCGGGTCGTCACGGCCTGCCGATCTCTCCCAGCACTCTGCACAACGCGGTCAACGGCCGCAGGATGGCCACCGCGCGGACAGTCCGCGCGTTCGTCGTGGCGTTGACCGGCGACTCGGAACTCGCCCGAGAATGGATCCGGCGACGGAACACGCTCGCCGACACCGGCGACACCGGCGACTTCTCGGACACGACTCCGGCTATGCCTCCTGGGCGCCTTGCACCCACGACACGGCGGTCGTGGGTGTGGTGGGCAATCGCGGCCGCGGTCCTCATATCGACCAACGTCCTCACCGCAGTCCTCGCCACCTCCTGCGAGCATGGCGGGCCGCCCCAGGTCCACACCGGCGACGACCCCGGGAAGACCGTCTGTATCAAGGATGCGGTGATCGCGGCCAGCTCCAACTCCAAACCACAGATGCTGTTGGAGATTCTGTTCTCCCACGCCTGCGACGCCGGATGGGCACGCATCACCCGCTACGACAACGCTGGACTCGGTAACCGGCTCGAGGTCTCGCTGTACCGGCGCTCGAACCCGACAGGGCCGACACGCCAGAACGCGATCGAACCCGATGTCGACTCCGCCTACACCACCCTCATCATCCGGACCGACCCCACCGATCGGCTCTGCGCGACCGCCGCGGTCACCACCGGAGCCCACACCGAGCCCGTCGCCCAACCGATCTGCACCTGACACAAGACCTCGACCCACCGACCACACCCCTGCGACGCACGACGACATCCGCGTTCGCCGACCCGTTCCGGGCACACCGTCGCACCCACACCTGCCGATCACAGTCTTGCTTAGAACGGCCTGAGGCATCGTCCATCCCGCGCGTCCACCCTTCCGGATGGACGCCCGTACTGATGCTCTGATCAGCGTGGCACCCAGACCCTCATCTCGACATCCGATCCAGCGTCGACAACATCACGACCTCGGGAACTCGACCCGACTACACCACCTCCGCTCGGCTCCTCCCGCACGAAAACAGGGGTGGAAGCCGGGATCGGCCGGCACCCGCCTCACGGCAACAACCCGAGGGCCCCACTCCCACCGAAGAGCCTCGGCGACTCGTTTCGAGGGTGCCGAGATAACCACCGGGACATACCGGTGCCTGTTCGCACCCGCGGACCTCCCGAGGGTGTTCATCGATCGAAAGGACAAGATCATGAAGGCAACACACAGCGTCTCGATCTCGCGACGCGTCAAGGCCCTCACGCGAGTCGGCGTGGCCCTGTGCGCGGTGACCGGTGCCCTCGCCGCGGCTCCAGCCACCGCGCAGGCCGACCCGGGTAAACACTTCGAACGCGAATGCGTGATTGTCGCCGCACCCGGCAGCGACGGCGTCAAAGGCAACGGCTGCAACCTCTACGGCCCGGTCAAGGTCGTCAGCTACGGTCCGCCCCCGGACCTGAGCGCGTGGGCCGAAAGCTGCTTGCGCTCTGGGCTCACAGCCGTCATCGGCGCGACCTACGCCCGCGAACCCCGAGTTATCGTTGCCGCCGCCGCCCTCGGCTGCGCAGCCGGCATCGCCGACGCGGCGATCTTCGGCAGCTAACCACAACCGGGCAAACACGACCACGTTCAAACACAGATCGCACACGAAACCGAGAAGATGCTGAGCCGGCGGTGCAAAACGCCGCCTGCTCAGCCCCGGACCCCAACTTCAGGTGCGCCTCGATGCTCCCGCGGGCGACGGTGACCGCGGAAGCATCGGCGCACGAGCGACTGCATACCGACGAGCGATCGACATCCTGCGCCTTCCTCCGGTTGACGGCGTACTCCAGCGCGCCGTTGACGCAATCGTGCGAGGTCTCCGATGCCACCTTCACCCGCAGAACCGGGGGAGCAGTCCGAGGGGGGCGGCGTCCAACATTGGCGCCTGGATGGCGCGGTCTTCTCCGCTGCTGTTCGCGCAGAACACATCTCGATAACGCTGGCCGGAGCGAGATGATACGAGTATCCCCTTCCCTCCCCCTCAGGTCATCCGCCCCAGCAACGCGGCCCTCTCCGACCCACTCCCGCACGAGCCGACTCCGAGCGCGGCCAGCAACTCCGAACACCACCGATGCCACGACCGCCCGCTCGTCGCTGACCGGCGCCCCCCACCTGAACTTCCGCACGCGACGCCGATCCTAAAATGCTGCATCGACAGGCAGGAGAGGCATCGCGCCGGCCGACACCGATACCGCGCCGGCCTGGTCCCGGCACGAAGGCGAAACCGCAGGAGCAGAAGATGTGCTGTAGGCCTGCAGTCGCAGCACGTGTTGTAGGCGATCGCAGAAGTTCTGTCCGATGTACTTTGTCTGCAGCGAGGCGGCGCGTGGTCCCCCCTTTCGACGTATCGAATCTTCCGCCCGGGGGCCGGATCGGCCGAGGATCGGAGGGCATCGTATGAAGGTTCGTGGGTGGCGGGGTGATCCGCCGGGCAGTGAGGACGAGGCGCGGCGGCGGATCCTCGAGGCCGCCCGTCGCTGCATCCTGCGGCT
>NZ_BAGG01000238.1 GCF_000308695.1 Nocardia takedensis NBRC 100417
GGCCTCGATGGCGCGCACGGTGTACTCGTCGAGCGCGCCGCCGCTGAGCGCATCGGCCAGACCGCGCGCCAGATCGAGCTGGCCGTCGAGGTACTGGCGGTGCGTGCGGGTGTGCTCGACCAGCGCGGAGTCGATGGCGTCGGATTCGGCCTGCGCGGTCGAGAATCGCTGCGAAGCGGCAGATTCCGAGGCGTAGCTACCCGAGGCGTATGTGTCGGAGACGTATGTGTCGGAGGCGTAGCTGTCCGAGGCGTAGGACTCGGCGGCGTGGGCGTCGGCGGCATAGGTGTCGGCGGCGTAGGTGTCGGCGGGCAGTGCGGCGCGCGGCGGCGCGGAGTGCGCCGCCCCGTTGGACGTGGCAGCCACGAGGGGCCTTTCCGGGGCTCGGTGTTCGTGGGCGGGCGTGGACGTCGGGGTCGCGGCGACGGCGACCGGTTCGGGTGCGGACGCCGGTGCGGCGACGCTGACGCGGTACCCGTCGGACAGGGCGGCGGAGTAGGCGGCGCTGCGGGCGGCCGGAACGTATTCCGGCGCCGACAGGCGGACCGTCATCCCCTTGGACGCGGTGGCGAGGGCGGGCTGCGGCGCGCCGTGGCGGTTGATCTCGCGCAGTTCGACGCCGAGCACCGCCAGGCGCACGGCGGCGCGGGTCAGCGTGAGGCTGCCGTCGCCGACGGGGCCGGAGTCGGTGGCGATCGCGATGACGTCGTCGCCGAGGGTGCGGCGCACCAGCGAGGTCAGCACCTGTTTGGGGCCGAATTCCACGAACACGGTGATGCCCGCGTCGCGCATGGCGGTCACCGCCGCCGCGAATTCGACCGGCTTGCTGAGCTGTTCGGTGAGTACGGCGCGGTTGTGCTGTTCGTCCGCGCCGTAGGCGACGCCGGGGGTGTTGGCGTAGACGGGCGCGTCGGGTTCGCCGATGCGCACGCCGGCGACGGCCTCGCCGAAGGCGCTGACCGCGTGGCGCACGTACGGGGTGTGGAACGCGCCGGAGACCGGCAGTCGCCGGGTGACGATGGCGCGTTCGGCGCAGCGCCGACCCACTTCGGCGATACCGTCCTCGCCGCCGCCGACCACGATCTGGTCGGGGGCGTTGTGGTTGCAGATCCACACGTCGGGGACCTCGGCGAGGATCTCCTCGACGGTCTCGCGGGTGGCGCCGAGCGCCATCATGGTGCCCGCGTCGACGCCTTCGGCCGGCGTCATCGCCGCGCCGCGGGCGCGGGCCAGGCGATGGAAGTCCTCGGCGCCGAGCGCCCCCGAGGCCCACAGGGCGGTCAGTTCGCCGAAGCTGTGGCCGAGGTAGCCCTCGGCGCGCAGGCCGAATTCGGTCAGCGCCCGGAACTGGCCCGCCGACAGCGCGCCGATGGCGGGCTGGGCGAATTCGGTGCGGCGCAGGGTGGTCTCCTGCTCCGCGCGGCTCTGCTCGTCGAACGCGGGCGCCGGGAACAGCACCGAGGACAGCCTGCGCGGGGCGTCGGCGAAGGCGGCGTTGGCGGCGTCGAAGGCCGCGCCCACGGACGGATTGTCCAGTGCGGCGGCGGCGCCCATGTCCACGTACTGACTGCCCTGACCCGCGAACAGCGCGCCGATCCGCCGGTTCGGCAGCGCGGCGGCGCGGAAGTACACGCCCTCGGGGTGATCCCAGGCGGTGGCCCCCGGGTCGCGGATCAGTTCGTCGACGGCCAGTTCGCGCAGGTGGTCGGCGCTCTCGTCGTCCACCGAGACGAATCCGAGGCGGGCGTGTCCCTCGGGGATCTCGCCGCCGTCGACGGCGGGGACGCTGCGCACGGCGTCGATGAGTCCGGACACGTCCGGCGCGTGCCACAGGTGCGCGCGCGGGGTGCGGTGCAGCACCTGGTGCGCGGCGCGGTCCTGCTCGGCTTCCTCGAGCACGAGGTGGAAGTTGGTGCCGCCGAAGCCCATCGCGGAGGCCGCGGCCCGGCGCACCGGCCGGTTCGGGTCCAGGATCCACGGGCGGGTGCGGGTGTTGACGTAGTAGGGCGCGTCCTCGACGGCGATCGCGGCGTTGGGCGCGGCGACGTTGATCGTGCCCGGCAAGACCTTCTGGTGCAGGGCCAGCGCGAGTTTCATGACACTGGCGGTGCCCGCCGCGCCCTTGGTGTGCCCGATCTGGGATTTGACGCTGCCCAAGGCGGCGAAGCGCGGCTCTGGCGAGGCTTCCGACAGCACGCCCGCCAGGGCGGTCAGTTCGGTCTTGTCGCCGACGGCGGTGCCGGTGGCGTGCGCCTCGAACAGTTCGACGTCGCCGGGCGAGCAGTCGGCGTCGGCGTAGGCGCGTTGCAGCGCCAGACGCTGACCTTCGGCGCGCGGGGCGTAGATGCTCTTGGCGCGACCGTCGCTCGAGGAGCCGAGGCCGCGGATGACCGCGTAGATCCGGTTGCCGTCGCGGCGGGCGTCCTCGAGGCGGCGCAGCGCGAGCATGGTGATGCCCTCGCCGAGCAGCGTGCCGTTGGCGGCGTCGGAGAACGGGCTGATCTGCCCGGTCGGCGAGAGCGCGCCGACCTTGCTGAAGCACATGTAGATGAAGATGGTGTTCTCGGTGTCCACACCGCCGGTCAGCACCATGTCGGCGCGGCCGTCCTGCAATTCGGCGATGGCGGTGCGGATGGCGGCCAGCGAGGCCGCGCACGCCGCGTCGACGGTGCAGTTGATGCCGCCGAGGCCGAGTCGGTTGGCGACCCGGCCCGCGACGACGTTGGCGAGCAGACCCGGGAAGGAGTTCTCCTCCCAGGGCGCGTAGGCGGCCACGAACTTGGCCGAGATCGCCTTCGCGTCCTCGTCGGACAGCCCCACCGAACGGGCGGCCTCCTCGAGCACCGGCGTGGACAGCCGCGCCGCCAGCGGGTGCATCAGGGGAACCGGGCCGGTGGTGCCGAGCACCACGCCGGTCCGGCTCGGGTCGTACCACGACGAATCCACCGCGCCCGCGTCGGCGAGCAGATCGCGCGCCACGCCCAGGCTCAGGGTCTGCATGGTGCTGGTGACCTCGAGCTGATTCGGCGGCAGACCGAATTCCAGCGGGTCGAAGTCGATGTCGGGCAGGAACGCGCCACGCCGGGAGTAGGTCTTGTCGGCGGCCGCCGGATCCGGGTCGTAATAGTCGTCCAGGCTCCATCGCGACGCGGGCACCTCTTCGGTGCAGTCCACGCCGTCGACGATGTTCTGCCAGTACTCGCGATGATTGCGGGCCTTGGGCAGCAGGCCCGACATCCCGACGATGGCGATCGGGTTGCGTGCCAGTCGTCTGTCGTCCGTCACAGGAAGTTCCTCTCGAGTGGCGAAATGGGTCAGGCGGCGACCGTGGTCGCGGTGACCGACGCGATCAGGTCCGCCGCGCCCGCGGCGAATAGTCGGTGACCGAGCGGGCTGGGGTGCAGGCCGTCCTCGGTCCAGACCTCGGCGCGTTCCCATTCGGGAACGGCCGCGATGTCGAGCAGTTCGGTCCCGGTGTCGGCGGTGACACGGGCCAGGATCGTGTTGGCGAAGTCGAACCGTTCCCGCAGCAGGTCGCGGAAGCCGTCGGGCACCGGGAGCCGGGCGGGGATGTCCGGGTAGCTGGCGGTGAACACCGTCGCGCCGGAATCGGTGAGGGTGCCGAAGATGGTGTCGAGGTTGGCGGCGAACCGATCCGGGTCGAATTCGCTGACCAGGTCGTTGACGCCGACCACGACGCCGTAGACGTGCGCGCGCGTCGCCGTGGCGGCGGGCAACTGGTCGCGCACCACCGCCGTGGTGGTCGCGCCGTGCACGCCGTAGTTGCGCACCGCGGCCGAGCGCAGGCCGAGTTGGCCGCCCAACCGCGCCACCCAGCCGCGGTATCCGCCGCTCGAGGCCGGGTCCCCCCGGCCCTCGACGAAGCTGTCGCCGAGGGCGGTCAAACCGGCGGAACTCACGCGGACACCGCTTCGGAGTTGACGACGTGGCGGTCGGCCACGGGGAAGTTCACCTCTTCGTAGAGGTCGGCCAACTGCTGCTCGCCGAAGAACTTGTCCGGCGGGTACAGGCCCGCGATCAGACCGAAGAACTTCTTGATGTAGTGCTCGCTCTGGCTGGTGGCCCGGAACACCGAGTCGTAGTAGGGGGTCAGGGTCAGCTCGGAGATGCTGCGGGTGAGCTCGTAGGTGCTGGCGCTCTGGGCGTCGCGCTCGCGCTCGTACTCGGCCAGCGCCTCGGCCATCGGGCGGTTGCCCGACAGGCCCTCGTGGGCGAGGTCGGCCAGCAGCTGACCGTACTTGAAGGCGTCGGTGATGCCCCAGCCGGTGAAGGGGTCCTTGTGGTAGCCGGCGTCGCCGACCAGGGCCCAGCCGGGACCGAAGGAACGCCGACGGTAGTTGTCCGGGTACAGCATCGGGCGGAAGGGCTCGACCCGCCGGGCGGTGTCGCGGAAGCGCGCGCCGAGTTCGGGATCGATCGCGTCGATGATCTCCTGCATGCCGGCGTCGGGGTCGGCGCGGAAGTCGCGGAAGCGGTCGCGGGGGCGGATGATCGCGACCAGGGACTGGTCGTCGTTGGTCGGCCAGGCAGCGAACTGCTGCTCGTTGAAACCGGTGCGGTGCTGCATGCCCCAGTCGACGCCGGTGTAGTAGCTGTAGAAGACGAAGCCCGCGGCGCGGGAGGTGTCGTACTCCTGCGCGCCGACCTGCTTGGCGACGATCGAGTTCGCGCCGTCGGCGCCGACGACGAGCTTGGCGCGGAATTCGCGATCGGGGCCCTCGCCCGCCTTGCCGCGGATGCCGACCACGGTGTCGCCGTCGAAGATCAGTTCGCTGACCGCGAAGCCCTCGATCACCTCGACGCCCGCGTCACCGGCGGCCTCGACCAGGATCTTGTCCAGCACGGTGCGGCGCGGGCAGTACACCGCGTCGATGCCGTCGGCCGACGGGTCGGCCATGCCGCGGATCTCGATGTCGGTGTAGGTGAAGTTGAGCTGCCGGATGGGCGGGACTCCGGTGGCCACGACCTTGTCCAGCAGTCCCCACGAGTTCAGCAGGCTCAGACCGGCCTGGTGGATGTAGTGGGTGGAGATGGTGTCGCTCGGGAAGGTGGTCCGATCGACCGCGAGCACCCGGTAGCCGCGACGGGCCAGCAGCATGGCCAGCGGGGCGCCCGCGACGCGTGTTCCGACAACAATGACGTCGTACATGTGTGGCATCACTTTCGTTGTTCGAATGACATTTCGAGTCTGTCGCCGCCGACCGGACCGAACCAGTGCGGCCGGCCGTAATTCATCGGCCGATCGGTCTCGACAATCGAGCCGAGAATTTATCCGCGGTTCACCCGCGGGCTACGTAGAGCTGATCGATGTCGTCGGAATAGGCGGTGGCGATGGCGGCTCTGCGGAGTTTGCGGGAGCCGGTGATCAATCCGTTGTCGACGGTGAAATCACCCTCGACGATCCGAAATGCCCGAATCGATTCGGCGCGCGAAACCAGCGAATTCGCCTCGTCCACGGCGGTCTGGATCGCTTCGGCCGGATCGGCGTCGGGGTTGTTCGCCCGCCAGCGCTCGACCTGCGGCGGGTCCAGCGTCACCAACGCGGTGACGAAGGGCCTGGCGTCGCCGATGACGATGCAGTTGCTCACCAACGGATGCAGGCGAACCCGGTCCTCGAGCGGCGTCGGCGCGACGTTCTTGCCGCCGGAGGTGACCAGGATCTCCTTCTTGCGGCCGGTGATGATCAGGAACCCGTCCGCGTCGAGTTCGCCGAGATCGCCGGTGTGCAGCCACCCTTCGGCGTCGACCACCTTCACCTCGGCCGCCGCGCCCCAGTAGCCCGGGCTCACGTGCGGGCCGCGCACCAGCACCTCGCCGTCGTCGGCGATGCCGACCGAAGTACCCGGGATCGGCCTGCCGGTGGTGGCCAGGCGGTTGGTCTCGGGCGCGTTGACCGTGACCGCGGTGGCCGCCTCGGTGAGGCCGTAGCAGTTCAGGATCACCACGCCGAACCCGGCGTAGAAGCCCGCGGTGGAATCGTCGAGCGAGGCGCCGCCGCAGATCACGTGCGCCAACCGGCCGCCGAGCGCGGCGCTGACCGGGTTGTCGGTCAACTCCGGCGCGGTGCCCGAGCCCAGCAGTTCCAGCCCCTTCGCGACCGCCGCGACTTCGGTGTCGGCGTCGATCACCGTGCGGCAGAACTTGCGGATCTTCTCCAGGCCGTAGGGAATCATCGCCAGAAAGGTCGGGCGCAACCGCGGCAGTGCGGGCACCAGATCCGGGATCCCCGGCAGCAGGTGGGTCCGCGCCGCGCCCACCAGGCAGGCGAACAGGATCGTCTGTCCGAAGACGTGGGCCAACGGCAACGCCAGCACCGTGACGCCGTCGAAGGTCGACCCGGTCTGGCGCACGGTGTTGGCCGAGGACACGTACATGTTGCGGTGGGTGATCATGCAGCCCTTGGCAACTCCGGTGGTGCCGCTGGTGTACACGATCATGGCCAGGTCGTCGGCGCGGACCGCGGCGACGCGGTCGGCCAACTCGGGTGCTTCCGGCGTGCTCGTCCAGGTGGCGATCTCGCCGAAGGTCCACACCCCGCTCGCGCCCGCCGACACCAGTCGCTCGACGTCGTCGTCGAGTTCACCGGCGAAATGGGCGCTGCCGCTGTCGGTGAGGATGTGCTTGATCTGCACCGACGACGATGTCGGGTAGATCGGCACCAGGACCGCGCCGACGGCCAGGATCGCGCAGTCGAGCAGGGCCCACTCCAGTGTGGTCCGCCCGAGCACCGCGACCCGGTCGCCCGCCGCGACCCCGCGCGCCAGCAGCGCCGAGGCCAGCGCCCGCACGGACGCGTCGACCTCGGCGCAGGTGAGCGGCGTGCCCTCCGCGGCGCAGAGGGAATTCCGTTCCGGATACCGCGCTGCCGCAGCGGATATCACCGAGTACAAACCGGCGTCGTCCGGTAGATCTGATCCGTTTTCGGTGATCGAGACAGTTATCACGGTCATGATTGTTTCCAACGACCGTCGGCGATGTCCCGCGCTATATGTCCTTGCGGCCCGTGCGAATGGGGATTCCTATCGAGGTGGTCACGCGCTTGCGACCCGAGCAATATTGAGCCGTGGGGGTTCGACGGATTCTATGCATTCCAGGAACAGGGATACCGCGGGATTGGTTTCCGCGGCGGTCCACACCGCGTAGAGGTCCAGGGTGGGGACCGGATCGAACAACTTCACCGCCACCGTGCTGCTGTCGGGGGCGCCCATGCCCATCGACACCGCGCGCGGCAGCGAGGCGAAGCCGACCAGCGGCCGCACCGAGACCATGTGCGCCGTCGCACCGGGATCGTCGGCCGTCTGGACCACTTGCAGCGAGATCCGTTTGTCGGCCGCCGCCTGGAAAATGGTGTCGTACATCGCCGGACACTGTTCCCTGGCGAACAGCACGCATTCCTGGGCGTCGAGTTCGGCGAAGGGCACCCCGGGCCGGTCGGCCCAGCGATGCCTGCGGCCGACCACGGCGACCAGCGGAACGCGGTGCAGCAGACGGCGATACCGGTATTCGGTGGTACCGGGATGACCGTAGACCAGTGCCACGTCCAGTGATCCGTCGGCCAGTGCCGCCAACTGCGGCCCGGTGCGCTTCTCCCACAACGACACCACGATGTCGGGGTGTCTTCTGGTCATGCGCTCGAGTGCGTCCGGCAGCACATGTCTGCTGGCCGGGAGGTTGTACCCGATGTTCAGCGCCCCGGCCCGGCCCGCCGCCGTGGCCTTGGCCAATTTCGCGGCACGTTCCATCTGGGCCACGATCAGTCGAGCCTGGCTTTCGAACTCGTATCCCGCCGGTGTGAGCTTCACCTCGTGCGAGTTGCGCGAGACGAGTTGTACCCCGAGCGATTTCTCCAACTTCTGCAACTGTGTGCTGAGGCTGGGCTGCGTCAGATGCAAGCGCTGCGCTGCGCGGCCGAAGTGCAGCTCTTCGGCGATCGCTATGAACGAGACCAGATGTCGGAACTCCATGCCGACTCCTTCCGGGTACCCGACACGCTAGCTTCGCCAAGTAACCGAGCATGAACCGAGCCCGCACAGCACCTGCCCACTCCGTTGCCGATGGGTTAACCCGGCTCGACGGGATGGCGCACTGTGGTACGGGCTCGGTCCAGCTACCTGGAAGGCGACTGTGGTCAGGCCTTGAACGTGGTCGGCAGAGCGTCCAGGCCGCGGATGACGACGTTGGGTTTGAACGTGGGCGCTTCGTCGCGCAATTCGACGGTGCCCACCTTGCGCAGCACCGTGTCCAGCAGGATTTCCATCTCCAGCAACGCCAGCGGCGCGCCGAGGCAGTAGTGGATGCCGAGGCTGAAGCCCAGGTGCTTGTTCGGCGAGTTCTTGCGGTCGGCGTAGCGCGCGACGTCGAGGTTGTCGGAGTCGGTGAACGCCGCGTCGTCGTGGTTGGCCGAGTTGATCAGGATCACCACGCCCTCGCCCTGTTCGAAATCGTGCCCGGCCACCGTGATCGGCCGCGTCGCCGCCCTGGTGGTGATCTGCACGGAGGGGTCCAGGCGCAGCAGTTCGTCGGGCGCGTACTCGGTCAGGCCCGGCCGGTCGCGCAGCGCCTGGATCTGGTCCGGGTTGCGCATCAGGCGCAGCATCCCGGTGCCGATCAGATTCGCCGTGGTCTCGTGGCCCGCGACGAAGGTGGTGATGCAGGTGGCCAGCAGTTCCTGCTCGGTGAGCACGTCACCGCGATCCTCGACCTGCGACAGCGCGCTGAGCAGATCGTCTTTCGGGTCCACGCGGCGCTCGTCCAACAGTTCGCGGAAGTAGCCCATGAACCCGCGCGAGGCCGCGCTGCGGGCCTTCAGTGCCTCGGGCGGCAGGGTGTAGTCGTGGTCGAAACCGCGCGCCAGGTCCTGCGACCACTGGTGCACCGTGCCGTAGGCCTCCTCCGGCACGCCGATCAGTTCGCAAGCGATGATCAGCGGCAGCGGGTAGGCGATCATCTCGACCAGGTCGAAATCGCCCGCCTCGAGCGCGTTGTCGACCAGTTGTTCGGTGAGCTGTTCGATGCGCGGGCGCAACCGGGTCACCATGCGGGGGGTGAACCCCTTGGTGACCAGATTGCGCAGGCGGGTGTGGTCCGGCGGCTCCATCCACAGGAACGAGGTGGGCAATTCCTCGGGCGCGTCCTGCGGGGAGACGGTGGGATGCATCATCCCTGCCTCCTCGGCGTGGCTCCACGCCGTGGTGGACAGCACCGCGGCGCAGTCCTCGTACCGGGTCAGCACCCGGTGCCCCAGCGGGGTCCGGTGCACCGGTCCCGCCTCGCGCAGCACGCGCGCGGGGGTGTACGGGTCGGCCCGGCCGTCGGGGCCGAACACTTTGGCGATGGCGTCCTCGATCGCGGCGCTGGAATCCGCGACGACCGTCGTATCGGGTGTCATACCGGCTGTTCCTCCTGTTCGATCGTGCTGTTCATCGGTGGTTGCGCCTGCCGGGCAGCAGGATTCGGCTCGCCGCCGCGGGCCGCAGCAGCGCGGCGGGCGGGTCGACGAGGTTGGCCACGCGCAGGAAGGCTCGCGCGATGGCGGGGTCGGTGTGCGCGGCGCGGTGGGCCGCGCCGACGTAGGCGTTGGTCATCCGGATCCGCGCGGTGCGGGCGCCGACGACGCCGGGGTAGCGCAGGTCCGACCCGGTCGACATCGACCAGGCGACGTCGAGCACCCGGGCGGCGCGGGTGTAGAACCGGGCGGGCAGGCCGTCCAGGCCGCCGTCGAGGCATTCGCGCAGCACCTGCGCCTGCTGCGCGGCGACCGTCATGCCCTGGGCGTAGAGCGGATTGAAGCCGCACACCGCGTCGCCCAAGGCCAGGAAGCCCGCGGGCGCGGCGGCCGCGCCCCGCTCGAACCGTCTGCGCGTCGCGTACCGGAACCGGTGCGGGACGGGCTCGCTCAGCGGTTCGGCGGTGGTGATGATGCGGTGGATGTCGGGGGCGGCGATGGTCGCGGCGAACGCGGTGAACTCCGCCGGATCGGTCGGCGGGTGATCGCCCAGCATGCCCGCCAGCGTGACGTGCCACCGGTCGCCCTCGACCCGGATCGCGCCGCCGCCGCGCCCGTTCGGGCCGGTGGACACGATCACCGAGGACTGGCCGTCCAGGTGGTCGGGGGTGCGCCGGTAGAACCGCGAGGAGTAGCCGAGGTCGACCTCCACCCGGTCTTCGGCGGGCGCGGTCGCGCCGAGCGCGCGCAGCCAGTCCGGGGTCCGCGAGGCGCGTCCGGTGGCGTCGATGACCAGATCGGCCTCGAGGGTCCGCTCGACGTCTTCGTGCGCGAGGATCACACCGCCGACCCGGTCCGCCGAACCGATCAGTCCGCGCGCCGTATGTTGTTCGAGCAGTGCGATATTCGACGCGGCGAGGGTGCGCTCGCGCAGCAGCGACTCGAGCAGCGGGCGGGTCGCCATCAGCGAGGTGAGCCCGGTTTCGGTGGGCCGCACCCGCAGCCCGCTCAGGTACCAGCGGGTGCCGATCAGGGCCTCGGCGGTGGCCGCGCCCGCCGCGGCGGCCTGCGCGGTGAAACCGGGGTGCAGGTCCTCGAGGATGGTGCGACCACGGTCGAGCAGCCCGTGCAGGTGCCGGGCCTGCGGTACCCCGCGCCGCATGACCGCGCCGTCGAGGGCGTCCCGCTCGACCAGCGTCACCCGGGTGAAGTGCTCGGAAAGCACACGGGCGCTGAGCATTCCGGCGAAACCCGCGCCGAGGACGACGGCGTGCCCCGCGCTCATCGCACGACCGTCACCGGAAGGGCGGCGATCCCGCGATGGATCAGACTCGGCCGGTAGTCGACCTGCTCTCGGACCAGGCGCAGGTCCGAGGTGCGTTCGAGCAGTGCCCGCAGCGCGGCCACCGCCTCGATGCGGGCCAACGGCGCGCCGACGCAGAAGTGCACGCCCAGGCTGAAACCCAGATGACGGCGCGCGGGCCGGTTGCCCTCGTAGCGGGTGAGGACGAAGTCGTCGGCGTCCTCGAAGACCCGGTCGTCACGACTGGCCGAGGCGGTCAGCACGACCACGCCGTCGCCGCGGCGGAACTCGACGCCGCCGAGCACCGTGTCCCGCAACGCGACCCGGATGGTGAACTGGGTGGGCGCGTCGTAGCGCAGCATCTCCTCGATCGCGGGTCCGAGCAGTTCCGACCGGGCGCGCAGCAGCGCCACCTGCTCCGGGTGCCGCAGCAGGGCCAGCAGTCCGCTCGCGATCAGGTTGATCGAGGTCTCCATGCCCGCCACCAGGGTCAGCAGCGAGATGCCGACGACCTCGGGTTCGGTGAGTCCGCCCTCCTCGCGTGAGGCGGCGATCAACTCCCCCAGCAGGTCGTTGCCCGGCGCGTCCTTCTTGCGGCCGAGCAGGCGCGCGAAGTAGCCCATGCACTCCATGCCCGCGGCGGTGCGCGCCGCCACGTCGGCCTCGGTGAGCAGCGAATCGGGGTCGCTGCCGCGCGCGATCGCCAACTGCCAGTTCCGGAAATGCTCGGCGTCGGCGGGGTCGGCGCCGAGCAGGCGCACCGGGACCATCGCCACCGCCAGCGGCACCGCCAGATCCTCGAGCACGTCGAATTCGCCGCGGGCCAGCGCGTGATCGAGCAGATCGTCGACCACTCGGCCCGCCGGGGGGCCAGCTCGCTCATCACCGACGGCGAGAACGCCTTGGCCACGTAGCGGCGGTAGCGGGCGTGCTCGGGCGGGTCCATCCGCACGAACGAACCGGGGATCGCCGCGGTGGTGTCGCGGAACGGGCTGATGCCCGCGCCGTAGCCGTGGCCCCAGTCCGCGCCGGTCAGCACCTGCGCGCACTCCTCGTACCGGGTGATCAGGGTGACCGGCACGTCACCGAAGGCGTACGGGAACAGCGCCGACGCGTCGCGCACCCGGCGGTAGGCCGGGTACGGGTCGGCGCGGTGACGCGGTTCGAAGGCGTCGAAACTCACGCCGGTCGGGACTGCGGTGCTCATCGGGGCTCCATTCGGACGCGGAGTTCGGACATGCCGCGCACGACCACGTTCGGGCGGTACGGCGGTGTTTCGAGCAGGGTCATCGACTCGACCCGCGCGGCCAGGGCGCGCAGCACGACCGACATCTCCAACCGCGCCAACGGCGCGCCGAGGCAGTAGTGCAGGCCCAGCCCGAAGGACAGGTGACGTTCCGGGCGCGCGCCGCCCGCGTAGCGGGCGACGTCGAACCGGTCGGCGTCGGGGAATGCGCGCGGATCGCGGTTGGCCGAGGCCAGCAGCACGATCACCGCCTCGCCCTCGGCGAAGGTCCGGTCGCCGACGGTGATCTCGGCGTGCGCGGTGCGGGTGGTCAGGTGTACGGGGGCGTCGTAGCGCAGCACCTCGTCGACGGCCGGTTCGCACAGCGCGGGGTCGGCGCGCAATCGGTGGAACTGCTCGGGATCGCGGATCAGCGCGAGTACCCCGTTGCCGATCAGGTTCACGGTGGTCTCGTGTCCGGCGACCACCAGGATGAGCAGGGTGCCGAGCAGTTCGGTGCGCGTCATCCGCGCGCCCGCCTCCTCGGCCTGCACCAGGCCGGTGATCAGGTCCGCGCGCGGGACCCGGCGGCGCTGGTCCACCAGATCGCCGAAGAATTCCAGGAAGTCGTGCACGGCGGTGGTGCGCGCGGCCAGTTCCTCGGGCGCGAGCAACAGATCCGGGTCGAGGCCGCGCGCGATGCCCGCCGACATGGCGCGCACGTGGTCGTGGGCCTCGCGCGGCACGCCGAGCAGATCGCAGACCATGCGCAGCGGCAGCGGGTAGGCCAGCGCGTCGAGCAGTTCCACCTCGCCCTGGTCGAGCACCCGGTCCAACAGGTCGGCCACCAGCGTCTCGGCGCTCGCGCGCAGTCCGGCGACGGTGCGGGCGGTGAACGCCTTGCCGACCAGACCGCGCAGGCGGGTGTGCTCGGGCGGTTCCATCCAGAGGAACGAACCCGGCAGTTCCACCTCGCTGTCGGCGTGCAGCAGTTCGGGCTCCTCGGCGTGGCTCCAGCGCGGGTCGCCCATGATCGCCTGGGCCTGCGCGTGCCGGGTCACCAGGTGCGTATCGTGCGGCCCCGGTACGAATGCTCCGGCCTCGCGCAATATCCGATAGCTGTCGTACGGGTTGTGCCGCATATGCGGCGCCACGCTCTCCAGGACGGCGATTTGCACGGGAGTCGGCTCCGTACTCGCGGAATGGTCGGAAATCACCGGCAACTCCCTCGGAAACACAACGGTCGGAAAACGCGCACCGGGGCTGTACGGGAATGCTTGTGGCGCAGCGATTTCGAGACCAATCGTGCCAGCAACCGGCCGCGACGCAGTGATCATTCACCTTTTCGATCGCGCCATAGCAGAATTACTCGATCGCTCGGAACAATGGTGTGATCGCGGATTCGGATCGCACCGTTCAATTCACGATGTGTTTGCGATCCGGACACAATTCGCTGTTGTCGTGGAAATCATGAATTCTGCGGATTCGGCGGAAACACTGCACGGCCTGCTCGCCCGGGTCGCCGCGCAGCACCCCTTGGTGCACGCGCGGTTCTGGTCGGTGGGCGAATCCCTGAGCTATCGCGAACTCGACCGGGCGGCCCGATCCATGGCCGCCGAACTGGTGCGACGCGGCATCCGCCGCGGCGAGCCGATCGGCATCCTGTGCCCCAACGCCCCGGAATTCCTCATCGCCCTGTTCGCGGTCGTGGCCGCGGGCGGCGCCGCCACCCCGCTGCCGCTGCCCGCGGGCGCGGGTCAGGCCGCCGCCTACCCGGCGAAACTGGCCGCGATCACCGAAGCGGCCGCCATGAACACCATTCTGGTCTCCCCCCGCTTCGCCGACCTCACCACCGCGCTGAACGACACCGTCGACGTGGAGATGCTCGACACCGGGACCTTCACCGCCGATCCCGACCCCGACGCGCCGCCGCTGCCCGACCTCGACGGCGCCGACGCCGCGATCGTGCAGTTCACCTCCGGCAGCACCGCCGCGCCCAAGGGCGTGCTGCTCACTCACGCCAACGTCACCGCGGGCCTGGCCGCCATCCGCACCGGCATCGACCTCGGACTCCAGGACCAGGGCGGTTTCTGGCTGCCGCTGTTCCACGACATGGGCCTGTTCGGCACGCTGTCGGCGGTGCTGCGCGGCATCCCCGCGCACGTGTGGTCGCCGATGGCCTTCGTCAAGGACCCCGAACGCTGGCTCGGCGAATTCGCGGCCAGCGGCGCCACCATCACCGCCATGCCCAACTTCGGCTACGAAGCGCTGCTGGCCGCGATCCCCGCCGAGGAGGTCACCCGCTTCGACCTGCGGCGCTGGCGGATCGCGTTCAACGGGGCCGAACCCATCTCGCACGCCGTGGTGACCGCGTTCCGCGAGCGGTTCGCGCCCGCGGGCTTCGCCCCGACCACCATGTTCGGCGTGTACGGGATGGCCGAGGCCACCCTGGCGGTGACCTTCCCGCCGCTGGACCGCGAACCGGTCTTCGAATGGGTCGACCGCGCGAAACTCTCCGACGACGAACGCGCCGTCCCTGTCGACCCCGCCGCGCCCGCCGCCCGCGCGGTCGCGAGCGTCGGCCGCCCTGTGGCGGGCATCGAGGTCCGGGTGGTCACCGACTCCGGCGAAACACTGCCCGACGCCGCCGTCGGCGAGATCCTGATCCGCGGCGCGTCGGTCACCGGCGGCTACCTCAGCGCCGACCCCGAACGCGCCGCCGCGGCCTTCACCGCCGACGGGTGGCTGCGCACCGGGGACCTGGGGTACCTGCGCGCGGGCGAATTGTTCGTCACCGGACGCAGCAAGGACATGATCACCGTGCGCGGCAACAACTTCTACGCCCAGGACGTCGAAGCCGCGGTGCGCGACCTCGACGGCGTCTACAAGGGCCGCTGCACCGCCGCGGCCGATCCCGGCGGCGCGGACCTCATCGCGCTGATCGCCGAATCCGAGCACACCGGTGCGGACGCCGACCGCCTCGCACGCGCCATCCGCGACCGGATCGCCGCCGAACTCGGACTGGCCGCGGTGGACGTGCACGTCGTCGCGCCGCGCAGCATCCCGCGCACCAGCAGCGGCAAACTCCAGCGCCTGGCCGCCCGCGACCTGCTCGCCGGTCGCACCCCGCTCGTCACCCCGCGATAACGCACTCACCGATTGGGAGCCACGATGCACAGTTACGACGTGTTCCGCCACTACGAGCGGTTGCACTGGCGTCTCGCCGACCTGGATCTGGACGCGGTCGACCGCGCGCTGGTCCGCCCCGAGTACGTGACCCTGGCCAAGAGCGCCACGATGGGCGAGTCCAACGTGATCGCCGCCGTGCACGGATTCATGAACGAATTCGTCGACGACTACGACTTCTCCACCTTCGCGGTGGTGTGGGGATATCAGGAAGTCCAGCACCACTACGCCTTCCGCGCCTGGCTGGGCGCGGTCGGCGAATCGGTCGACGAGCGCGCGGTCGACTCGATGCGCGAACCCTACGCCCCCGGCACCACGCCCTCGGCGACGCTGGCCACCAACATCATCTCCGAGCTCACCGTCAACCACATCTACCGCGCGGTGTCGAGTTGGGTGGAGGAACCGGTGCTCAAGAAGCTGCTGCTCGACGCCAGTCGCGACGAGGCCGGGCACGCCCGCGAATTCATCCACTACGCCACCGAGCGACTGCGCAGAAAGCCCGAGGAGCTGCCCTCGGTGCTCGAGACGCTCTACGTCTACAGCTCCGAGGCCAAGATCAAGCACCCGGTGAGCACCTTCAAGGCGGGCATCACCGAACTCGGCGACCACGAGACCATCGACACCGGCTTCGACCTGTTCCTGGAGAAGGTCGCCGCCGACGGCGAGATCGACGTGCTGCACGACAAGGTGCGCCGGACCTTCGCCAACATGACCGGTCTCGACCTGTCCAGCAACGCCAGGGTGCGGCGCGCGCTGGCCGACACCCTGGTCTGAGATGGACCCCGACACCATCGCGGTGCCGTGGTCGGTGATCGACGACTACCGCTGCTTCGGCTGCTCACCGCACAATCCCGGCGGACTGCGACTGAGCTTCACCCCGCACCCGGACGGCATCCAGGCCAGGTTCCGCCTGAGCCGGGCCTTCGAGTCCTACCCCGGCGTCGTGCACGGCGGCCTGACCGGCGTGATCTGCGACGAGGTGATGGGCAATCTGATCGTTCTGCGCCGCAAGCGGGCCGCGTTCACCGTCTCCCAGCGCACCCGGTTCGTCACCCCGCTACTGATCGAGCACGACTACGTCTGCGTCGCGACGCTGTCCGAGGGCGGCTCGGACACCCTGATCGCGGCCTCGGCCGAGATCCTCGACGCCGAGGGCGCGCTGTGCGCGAACTCCTCGGCCACCTACCAGCCCTTCGACCTGCGCGCGGTCCGCGACCGGCTCACCCTCGACGACGACGAGGTGGAACGGCTCTCGCGCGCCCTGCTCGACCCCGCAACGCCCGCAACCCCTTCAGCGAACGGAGCACCGTCATGACCGCGACCACCACCCCCGACGAGATCCTGCGCACCATCACCGCCATCGCCGTCGCCGAGACCGGCCTGAGCGAGACCGACCTGCGCCCCGACGTCGACCTGCGCGGCCTGGCGGGCGTCGACTCGGTGCGCGTGCTGCGCATGGTCGCCAAGATCGAGCGCGCCTACGACATCGAACTCGAGGACGAGCAGGTCTTCGGCATGTCCACCCTCGATGACGTCGTCACCGTCGTCGACGGCGCCCTGCGTCGGGACGCGGCGTGACCGTCACCGACAACGGCGTGGCCGAGCGGGAGCCCGCGGTCGCCGACACCAATCAGCACTACGATCTCGACCCCGAGATCTTCGGCCAGTTCCTCGATCCGCTGCGCAAGTACTCCTCGGCGCTCTACACCGGCCCGGAGGACACCCTCGAGCAGGCCCAGCGGCACAAGCTGCGCTTCGTCGCCGACCGGCTCGGCCTGACCGGCGGCGAGCGACTGCTCGACATCGGCTGCGGCTGGGGGTCGCTGATCCTGTTCATGGCGAGCGAATTCCGGTGCGAAACCTTGGGTGTCAGTCCGGCGCCGCGCCAGCACGACTACATCGCCGAGCAGGCCCGCGCGCGCGGCGTCGCCGATCTGGTGCGCACCCGGGTCGGGCACTTCGAGCAGATGGAGTTGCCCGAGCGCGGTTTCGACGCCGTCACCATGCTCGGGTCGATCATCCACATGCCCGA
>NZ_BAGG01000237.1 GCF_000308695.1 Nocardia takedensis NBRC 100417
AGTAGCCACCGCGCGGCGAACGAGTTGCCGCCGCACTCAACGTCTTTCACCGAGCGACCGGTATGTCGAACAGGTCGCCATGGACGGGTCCGGCACACCCGTCCCGTTGCGCGGCGGCGCGTATCTGAACCTCACCGTCAACGCCCCCTCCTACGACGACGCGGGCGCGCCCACCTACGCCCCCGCGAACCGCTCCGAACTCGCCGACGTCCGCGACTACCGGACCTTCCACCAGGTCGCCTGGGCCGGCTCCTTCGAAGGCCAGACCACCATCGGCGTCGGAACCCGCGCCCGCCTGCCCTTCCAGGCGCACACCGTCACCGGCCCCGGTGCGAACTCGCGCATCGTGGTCGACGTGGCGCATTCCTGGTAGCGCACCGCCGCGGCACTTCGGGGAAAGGCCGTGTCGAATCGTCGGAAGCGGTTATTCCTGCCGCATGGTGACGATGCGACCGAGCTTCCACGCCGCGCCGACGAGGCGGATTCCGCGATCCGACGTCGTGCGCTCCCGTCCGCGACAGACCTACCCCGACCCCCGCGCGCACGCCGACCGCTATGCCGCGGTGGCCATCGCCGCGGGCTGGGTTCCGCTCGGCCTGCTCGTCGCGGTGTGGCCGGGCGGGTCCGTCACCGCGCTGGAATGGCTCGTGGCACTGGGACTCGTGGCGGGAGCGGGCGCGCAACTGTTCGTCGCCATCGCCACCACCCGGATCGCCACGCCGCTGCGCGTGGTGCTGTCGGTGACCGGCGTCCTCGCCGTCTGGCCCGCGATCCTGTTGGTACTCGGCGGCAATTCGGTTCCGCTGGTGTCGATGTGGCTCGGGATGAGCTGGGCGATCCTCGGAATCGGCCAAGCGCTCGTCGCGGTGTGGGACGCGCGCGTCACCGACCCGGTCCGCTACGAGATCGCCGGCGTCGTCACGGCTCTGGCCGGCCTGGTCATCCTGATCTGGCCGATGGAATCCTTCACCGCCCTGGCCTTCGCCGCCGCGGGCGGATTCGTCGTCCTCGGTGTGGCGAACGCGCTCGTCGCCCGGGCGGACCGCCTCGTCGCCGCTCTCCTCGCGCGCCGTGCCACGCGGCAGCGGTCGACCGTGGCCGTTCGCGGCCGGCGGCGCGTGGGCGCCGCGTAGGGGCGATCGGATCGGTCGTTCGAGCGGCCCACGGTTCCAGTCACACTGGGGCCGTGGGCCGATCCCATGCGGCCGGTGTCCGCCCGGAGTAGCGGCGCGCTCGTCACCGCCGGCCCTGCCGTAAGCGCACCGGCTCGGCCGACTCGCGGGCTCGCGCTGATCGGCTCTCGGCTCAGGTTGTCCGGGCGGGGTTGCGGAGGGGATGCGGGCCGGGGCGGGCAATC
The DNA here is from genome assembly GCF_000308695.1 of Nocardia takedensis NBRC 100417. Classification (GTDB taxonomy): domain Bacteria; phylum Actinomycetota; class Actinomycetes; order Mycobacteriales; family Mycobacteriaceae; genus Nocardia; species Nocardia takedensis. Next base: position 1,358 of record NZ_BAGG01000237.1, read on the forward strand.
CAGTAGGCGGCGGTGAGCCAGATCGTGGTCAGGAGTAGGGAGCCGAGGACGTCGGTGGGGTGGTGGGCGCCCGCGTAGAGGCGTTGGGTCGCGACGAGGACGGGGACGAGCAGCAGGAAGGTCGCCGGGATGCGGTGGCGCGCGCGAGGGGTGTTGGTCCAGATCAGCAGGGCGACGGCCGCGTAGAGGGTGAGTGCGGCGGCGACGTGGCCGGAAGGAAAGCTCGCGGTCGGGGGGAGGTGCGGGTCGAGGGGGAGGACTTTCGGGCGGTCGCGGTCCACGACGGCCGAGGAGGTGAGAAACAGGGTGATCTCGCCGACCATCGCGACGACGAGGAACAGGACCGGTCGCCACGTGCGCAGGATCGCCACGGCGAGCGCGGCGACGATCAGGGCGACGGCGATGACGGCGGTGGTGTTGCCGATTTCGCCGAAGACGCCGAGCAAGGCCGTCCGAGTCGATGTCCGGTCGTCGACCAGTGCCTCGACCAGGTCGTGATCCCACCGCAGGAACGGGTTTCCGGGGTCGGTGGTGCGGATGAGCAGTCCGAGTCCGACGAGTGCGCCGAGCAGCAGCACCCACGCGACCGCGAGTTCGCCGATGCCGCGCCACGGGTGCGGGAGCAGGGGCGCGTGCCGGGCCGGGACGGGGCGCAGGTCCTCGCGCTCGTCCGGGGCCACGTCGCCGGGCAGCGGACCCGCTTGTTCACGGGTGTCGCGACGCCAACGGTGGAACGCGACGGTGGTCAGCGCGAGCCACAGGATGCCGAGCAACCATCCGGCGAGAACGTCGGTCAAGTAGTGCACGCCCAGCGCGATCCGACTCAGCCCCACGACCACGACGATCGTGACTCCGAGGCCGAACACCACGCGGCGCGGCCGTTCGCGCAGCGCGGGCGCGAAGACCAGGACCACGGCGCCGTAGCAGACCAGCGAACTCATCGCGTGTCCGCTGGGGAAGCTCCACCCGTCGGTGACGTACACCGGGTCGGTCACCACCGGACGCAGTCGCGCGACGAGTTCCTTGACGATCGGGTTGAGGATCAGCCCGCCCGCGCTGGTCAGCACGACATAGAGCGCCAGCCTCGGCAGCCCGCGCACGAGCAGCCACAGTGTGGCGACCGCGAGCATCAGGAGCAACGTCACGGTCGCGCCGAGGTCGGTGACCGATTTCAGGATGTCGCCCAGCGGCGGGTTGCGGCCCACCACGCCGACCACGTGGTCGGCGACGGTCTGGTCGAGGCGCTGCATCGGCTCCCAGCGGGCCCGCACGAGTGCGGTGAGCACACCGAAACCGACACCGACGGCCACCACGCCCAGCAACGCCGCCACACTGCCCGCGGCGAACCGCTCGGCCGCGACAACCTCCTCGTGCTTGTCCGCCTCGGTCTCGCGTTCCCGCCGGTCGACCACCAAATCGCTCTCCTGCCCTTCGCGGACGCCACGATGCCGTCCGTCGAGTGCGTATTCCCGCGAACGAGCGTCGCAATCACCGCGTGCCGGACCTCGGACACGAGGACCTGCGCGTCGGGCTCAGTCGGCCGACCCGGGCGTCAGTCCGAAGGCGATGATCCGTTCCGGTCGCACGCGGATCATCTCCCGCGAGACCCCGGAAATATACGGCTCGACATCGCGCAGCGCCTCGGCGGTGCCGCGGATCTCCAGGCAGCGCACCCGCCACGGCCGCACCGAGGCGACGTCGTCGACGACGAAGGCGACGCGGGCATCGGTGGCGAGGTCGCGGAACTTCCTGGAAGCGCCCATGTTCCAGCCCGCGATGTCGATGGTGCCGAGTTCGGCGTTGTAGCGGAACCCGACCGGGTTGTTCTGCGGTGAACCGTCCGGCCGGACCGTGGCGAGTCTTCCCAGACGTTGTCCGCCGAGATAGTCGATCTGTTCGGGAGTCAGTGTCGCTGTCATGTCCGCGACGGTAGAACCTCGAGTGAACTCGAGGTCAACCCGCGCGCCGCGCGCCGCTACCGAATCGACTGTGCCAGTGCGCCGTACACCCAGTCATGGGCGCGTCCGACGGTGACGCGGTCGCCGAGGAGTCCGTCGGTCAACGTATCCGCCTTCGTCAAAGACGTTCTCGACCATGCCTCGCCGGGCATGCTGGGCCTGGATCTGCGACTGCTGCTAGCTGTGTCTCGCAATGAGGTCCACCACGATGCCGACCCGCAAGGTGGTCGATTCATTGTGCCGCACCAACATCGAATACCACCGCCTGCACGCGGCACGGGGACCCGCGGCGGTCCCGATCGTCACCGTGCATCCGCACGGCAGCACGGGTTTCGAGACCGGTGTCGAACAGCGCTGGACCGAGACCTGAGGGTTCGGCAGGGTCAGAAGCCGAAAGCGTTACCGTAGCCGGTGGTCTGAGCGGTGCTGTTGCGCGAGTCGGCACGGACGGTGACGAAGGGCATGGCCGAGGCGGGGGAGAGGCAACCGTTGACGGTGAGGGGAGTGTTGGCGTGGGCGAAGGTGTAGGGGAATTCAGCTTCGGGACCCAGTTCGGCCGCGCCGATCGCGGCGGCGGTGACTGTGCCGGGCGCGAGGTTGACCGCGAGTTCGCCGGCGAGTCCCGCTTCCACCCCGACCGACGGTTGCACGCCCACCCCGATGCCGCCGCCGATGGTGATGCTGGGCGGGGCATCGATGGCGAGGGTGACGTCGACGCCCGATTCCAGATTCACCGACGGTGCGATGCCCGCGTTGACGCCGATGCTGGGTGCGATGCCGATCGAGATGCCGTTGGCGATATCCACCGCGCAGCCGATGAGATAGCCGACGACGATCTCGCCGCCGCGCACCGCGGACACGCCTTCGAGGTTCACCGAGAAGTCACCGGAGACTTTGATCGAGTGCACGAACGGCACACCCATGCCGATCTCGCCCGCCGGGACGAAGGAGTTGGCGTCCACGGTCGCCACCAGTCGCATCCCGCCCGCGGCGACTTCACCCGGGGCGGCGTGGGTGACGGGTCCGCCGAACGCGGCGAGGCCCGCCGCGGCGAATACGGCCAACGGGTGCAGATACTTGCGGCTCATCACGCTCCAGTCGAGTCGAACGGTCGAAACGGGCAGGTGCGGCGTGCGGTGATCGGATCTCTGCCGGGGAGCATAGCGAGATCGGTTCGCCCGCCGCTGAAGGCGGACCGCTCACGGCACGTCGTGGCCGACCGGGGCCGGCGGGTGCGACCGGCGCGCCCACGCCTCGACACGGGGATCGGCCAGCGCCGCGAGCAGTCCGTCGGCCAGTGCGCCGACGCGCTCCCGATCGAAAAGGGCGGTGGCGTAGAGGATCTCCAGGTGTCCGGGGTCCGCGTGGTGGGCGGGCTGGAAGGACAGGTGCAGATCGCATTTGGCGTGGTCGACGGGCATCCGGGTGATCCGGACCGCGAGCGAGTCCTCGGGCAGGAAGGTCGCGGGCGACTCGTCCACGGTGAGCATCACCTGGAACAGCGGGTGCGCTCCGGGGCGCGCGCCGCCCAGGGCGGCCGCCAGTTCGGGCAGCGGGAGGCGGGCGTGGGCGAAGGCGCGGTTCTCGGCGGCGTGGGTGGCCGCGACGGTGTCGGCCAGCTCCGGTCCGGTCGCGCAGACCACGGGGACGGTGGCGGCGAACATGCCCACCGTGTGGGCGAATTCGGCGTCGGTGCGCCCCGACAGCAGCGCGCCGATGTGGATCGTGCGGTGGCCGGTGCGGGCCGCGAGGTGATCGGCGGTCACGGCGCGCAGCAGCGTCAGCGGGGACAGTCGCAGGTGGCGGGCGGCGGCTTCGACCGTGGCCCACGCTCCCGGCGGCAGCGTCACGCGGTGTCGAGCGCCGCGTGGGTCCCATGTCGTCGGCCGGGGAACGCGGGTGAGCCCGTCGAGGACGCGGGACGGATCGATCTCCTCGCGCCAGAACGCGAGATCGGTCGGGCGGGCCAGGGCCGTGCGCTCGGTCGACATCCGCGCGTAGCGGGAGTAGCGATGGGCGGTGTCCTGACCTGTGCCGTCGAGGCCGATCATCGTGCGGGCCAGGGCGATCAAGGAACGGCCGTCCACCGCGACGTGATGGAAGACGATCGCCACGTGCGTGTGCCGCGCGGTGTGCGCCACGCCGACGCGCAGCGGGTAGTGGGCGGCCAGGTCGAAGGGGCGGTGCAGGTAGGCCGTGGCCCAGTTCCGCTCGCTCGCGTCGAGCGGGTCGATGGACCAGCGGGCCGGATCGGGGTCGGGGTCGACGGTCGCGGCGTCGGCGGTGAAGGTGCAGCGCAGGATCTCGTGGGCGTCGAGCAGGCCGCGCACCCGTTCGGTGACGGCGGCGCTCGGCAGGTGCCCGTCGACGGTGAGCACGAACGGGATCAGATGCGCGATGCCGTTGTCGGGCACCGGGATCGCGCGTTGGGCCGGGGAGAGGGCGGTGGTGGCCGGTTCGTCGGCGGGCGGGAGTTCCGCGCGGGGCGCGCACTCGAGTCGATCGGCCAGCGCGCGGGGCGTCGGCGCGGTGAAGACGTCGCGGACCTCCAGACGCCTGCCGGTCCGGGCCCCGAGGTGGGCGACGATCGCGGTGGCGGCGAGGGAGTCACCGCCGAGTGCGAAGAAGTCCGCGTCGATCCCGGCGCGGTGCGCGTGACCGAGCGCGCATCCGAAGGCTTCGACCGCGAGTTCTTCGGCGAGGGTGCGCGGTGCGGGGGTGGTGCGCCCACTGCCGGACGGCACCGGCAGGCGCGCTCGGTCGATCTTGTTGTGCACGGTCATCGGCAATGCGGGCAGGACCGTGACGGTGACGGGAACGAGGTGCGCCGGGACGCTCGCGGCCAGATCCGCGCGGATCTTCTCGGCGGTGTCCTCGGCCACGACGTAGGCGTGCAGGCGGGTGACGCCGTCGTCGTCGCGGGCCACCACCGCGGCGGCGCGCACGGTGGCGCTCCGCAGCAGCGCCGCCTCCACCTCGCCCGGGTCGACCCGGATGCCGCGCACCTTCACCTGACGGTCCGCGCGGCCGAGGAAGACCAGCGCCCCGTCGGGCGCGACCCGCACGCGATCACCGGTGCGGTAGCGACGTGTCCCGGCGGGGCCGGACGGATCGGCGACGAAGCGGCTCGCCGTCTCGGCGGGGCGGTGCTGATATCCCGTCGCGAGACTCGGTCCCGCGACGTAGAGTTCGCCGTCGCCGCCCTCGGGCACGGACCGTAGGAAGCGGTCGAGTACGTGGGCCGTCACCCCGCTCATGGGCTCGCCCAAGGGGATCGGCCCGCGATGGCCCGGATCGACGGGGGCGGTGAGCAATACGCTGCACGTGGTCTCGGTGGGGCCGTAGGCGCACCGGACCGTGCGGGTGGCCGCCCACGCGGTGATCAGCGGCGTCGGACACCGGTCGCCGCCGATCACCAGGTGGGTGACGGTGGGCGTCTCGGTGGGCGACAGGGTCGCGAGCAGGGCCGGTGTGGTGAGCAGGTGCGTGACGCCGGCGGCGGTGAGGTGCGCGGCCAGTTCGGGCCCGCCGCGGATGCGCGCGGGCACGATCGCCAGGGCCGCGCCTGCGTGGGCGGCGGCCAGCAGTTCCACCACGGCGGTGTCGAACCCGGGGGAGGCCGCGTGCGCGAGGACGGCGTGCGGCGCGAGGTCGTAGGCGGCCTCGATCTCGGCATCCAGGTCGGCGAGGCCGCGATGGGTGACCAGTACGCCCTTCGGCGCGCCCGTCGACCCGGAGGTGTAGACGAGGAAGGCGGGGGAGTCGGGCGGTGTGCTCGGCGGATCCCAATCCGCCGCAACGACTTCGCCGTCGAAGCCGGTGACGTCGATGACGTGCGCCGGGCCGTCCCAGCTCGGCCTCGTACCGTCGTGCAGGACGACGTGCGGTGCGGCGTCGTCGAGGATCGCGCGCTGCCTGGCCGCCGGATGGGCGGTGTCGAGCGGAACCGCGCACCCGCCCGCCCACGCCACCGCCCAGGTCGCGGTCACCCCGCCCAGGCCGCGTTCCATCACGATCGCCACCCGCGCCCCGGCGCGCACGCCGAGCGCGCGCAACCGCAGGCCCAAGGCGACCGCCCGACCCGCGAGGTCGCGATAGGACAGTGCGCCCGCCTGGTCGAGCACCGCCGTCGCGTCGCTGCGCGCGTGCCGGAACAGCAACTGCCCGAACGTGATCGCGGTTCCGCTCGGCGGTCGGAACAGCGCCGGATGCGCGCCCGGCGCGGCGCAGCGCGCGAGCGCGGCGGACGGCGCCGCCGCGGTGAGTTCGTCGAGGCAGGCCAGGACGTCGGCGAGCAGTCGGTCGGTGGACTCGCGCGTGCCCGCCGCCGCGTTGGTCTCCACTTCGAGGCGATAGGTCTCGGGCGCGGTGCGGTAGTAGTTGACGTTGACGTCGGCGACCGGCCCTGTCGACACCACGCGATAACGCCCGCGCACCCGCGCGTCGAACTCGGGTGCGGGGAACGGCGCGATGTTCACGACCGGTCCCGCGTGGGTCAGCGGCGCGAACGGCGCGTGCCCGTCGCGCACCATCTGTTCGTAGCGGTAGCCCTGGTGGCGCAGCGCGGCGGACGCGGCGGCGGTGACCGAGGTCAGCAGATCCGCGATCGTGTCCGACGCCGTCGACCGGATATGGACGGGCAGCAGATTGGACAGGGTGCTGCCCGCCTCGCGCAGGGCGACGGTGGAGCGCGCCGAGGTCGCCAGCGTCAGCGGCACGTGCGCCGCGTCGCGGGTCCGCGCCGCGCACAGCGCCACCGCGGCGACCACCACGGCACTGCCGGGCACACCCGCGCGCTCGGCCAACCGGTCCAGATCGCGGGCGCGGTCCGGATCCAGGTCGAGGCCGGCGCGGTGTCGGTGCGCGGACGGCGCACCGACACCGGGGGCCAGGACGAGCGGTTCCGGCGCGTTCGCGAGCGTCGCCCGCCAGAATTCCCGGTCGCGGTCGTGCCTTGGCGACCGCGAATAGCGGTCCTCGTGGTCCAGGACGGCGCGCCGCCGGTCGGCGATCACGTCGAGGTGGTTCCGTTCGGGTCGCGACACTCCGTCCCGGTAGTAGCGCGCGGTGTCGTGCACGAGTCGCATCGCCGCGTACCCGTCGAGCGCGAGATGGTGTGCCCGGGAGAACAACACCCACTGTTCGGGTGCGGTCCGGATCAGCGCCGAGAACGCCAGCGGCGCCTGTTCTCCGTACCGGAAGGGCCGCACCGCCTCGGCGTCCATCCAGTCCATCGCGGCGGCGAACGGGTCGGTGTGCCCGGTGAAATCCAGATGCTCGACGGTTGCCGGCTGGTCGGGGTCCAGGCGGAGGCGAGGTTCGTCGGCGTCGGTGTCGAGTCGGAGCGGGCCGACCCCGCTCATCGCGGCGGCGACCCGGACCGCGGCGTCGAGGCGTTCGACGTCGATCGCGCCGTCGAACGCGACGAACTGCGCGATGGTCAAAGGAACGTCGTCACCCAGGGTCCGCTGGGCCGACCACAGCGCGCGCTGCGCCCGGTTCAGCGGCAGTGTCGTCACGGGTGTCCGCTGAGCCGGGGCGTGCCGGGCGCGGCACGGCCACTCGATGAACGGTCGACAGGGCACCCGACGATGCGCACGGCTCGGTTTACCACAGATTCGCCAGGTGGTGGCGTAAAAGCGCTAGTGCAGCGGGGCGCGGTCCGGGGTCATGCGTTCGACGCGGTCCGCGCGCCAGGCCGGATCAGCAGTTCCAGGGCGAGCAGCGCGATCACCGCGCCCAGCGCGATCCAGACCACCACCGCGCCGGTCGGATACGGCCAGAACACCAGCAGCGCCGCGCCCACACCGACGATGGCCCACCGCAGGACGCCCCGCAGTCCGTAGGCCCGGATCTCCCACGGCCTCGGCGTCCCCGCGCGTCGGGTGAGCAGCGCCGCGCCCCGGCCGAACCCGCCGCGCAAAGCCACCGCCGAGGCCGACCCGCCGCTCACGTACGCCGCGAGCGCGATGACCAGGCCGAGGACCGCCACCGCCCGCAACGCGGTGCGCAGGGGATGCGACAGGGTATCGATGACGGCGGCGGCCGCGTCGGGGGCGAGGACGTCGGGCGGCACGCTGTCCAGGTAGACCGACCGCCCGAAGGACAGGACGAGCGCGAGCAAGGCCATACCCGCCATCAGCGCCACGCCGACGCCGGCCACCGCGCGACGACGGCGACCGACCGGAGCGAGGACGATCGCGGCCGCCGCCACGACGATCGTCACCCAGGGCAGCAGGGTCGCGGCCTTGTCGAGCAGGTCGACCGCGCGTTGGACGCGCACCAGTTCCGGGGAGCGGAACAGGACGAATTGCGCGTCCACGGCGGGTAGGCGTTCGGCGGCGGTGAAGCCGCGCTCGATCAACCGGGCGCGCACGTCGGCGAGCATCGGTCCCAGGGAGACGGCGACAGTGCCGTCCGGATGCACCGTGACCGATTCGGGGCCGTCGCCGGTCACCGTCGCGACCACCGCGGTGTGGGCGGCGCGATTGACCTGCCGCCACAGTTCGGCGAACCGGTCGCTCGCGACGTAGGAACGGACAGTTTCCTCGACCAGTTCGTAGGTCTGGCGCTCGAGCACGGGAGCCAGACTCGTCAGCGCGCGGTCCACCCTCGGCCGGTCCGCCGCCGAGTCGCTCAGGGCCGCCAGCGCGTCGGTGGTCAAGCCCTCGATATCGACCCGGGCGAAGATCTCCGCGGTGATCGCCCGCGACACCGCGTCCCGCACCGCCGGGTCCGCCGACAGCGGGGCCACGGTCGCGACGTACCGATCGGTGTCCAGGATCTCCCCCCGCACATAGCGCGCCGACACGGTGGCGAAGGCGAGCACGGCGACCAACACCCACGCCACGGCCACCGCGAGCCATCGCCCGACGTGGCGGGTGCGTCCGGCGCGCAGGCCGGCGACCTCGGCGCGCAGTCGGGTCAGTTCGGCTCGTTCCGCCGAAGGCAGCGGGTCGGCGGGTTCGTCTGCGGAGCTGTCGATGGCCACGGCATCCCCGTTTCGAGAACGACTGTGCACGGGCAAGCGGATATCGGTCGACCGGTCACGGTGAACGAGCGTGACGGCGGGTCGGACTGCCGAAAGGGATCGGCGGCGCGGACTACGACCCTCATCATATGGAATCTGCATCGCTGAAACCCTCGCGGTGGCGGAAAGAGCATGGACTTCGTCAGCGGGCGGAGCTCAGGCGATCGAGGCGCGCGGATTCTCGCGCGGGCGCTCGATCGCGGCGCGCCGCTCGGGGCGTTCGGCGCAGCGCTCGGCCAGCAGAGCGAGCTGCGGGGCGACGGACTCGACGAGTGCGCGCACCCGTGCCGTCTGCTCCCGCGCGCGCTCGGACAGGCCGGCCGCCGTGGTGTGCTCGCCCGCGCATTCGGCCAGCCGGGCCAGCAGCAGGTCCATCGGGCCGAAGGCGACGATGCCCGTGTCCAGTCCGACCAGCTCGCCCGACCACGCCGAGAGCCGCTCGAACAGCGGGGCCGCCGCCTCGGTGGCGCCGAGCGTCACGGCCGCGCGGGCCGCGAAGGCCGCTGTCGTCGAGCGGGCGGGGTCGTGCGGTGACGGGGGGTTCTCCTGGAAGACCAGCCGGGCCCGGTCGATCTCGCCCGCCTGCGCGGCCGCGAGCGCGTAGACGTGGGCGAAGCGTTCGGGCGCGGCGGCGTAGCGGTGCTCGAGCGTGTCGCGCAGCGGGGCGAGATCCTCGCGCGCCCACGCGACGGCCAGGTCGGTGAGCAGCAGCGTGTCCTCGTCCCACGCGCCTGCCGCGGCGCGACACGCGGCATAGCGTTCGGCCGCGCTCGCCACGTCGCCGCGCAGCAGATCGGTGGCGGCGAGGAAACACCGCAGGGCGAGCCGGAGATCGGTGAACCGGCCGTCCCCGACGCAGGTCAGAGCCTCGAGCGCGCACCGGGTCGCGGTCGCCGGATCGCCCAGGCGGCAGGCGTCGAGCAGACGCAGGTACAGCGCCAGCGCCCGATGCTCGCCGGAGCCCGCGACAGTCGCGATCCGCAGCATCTCCGCTGCGGGCGGCCCACATAATTCGGGCGCGCCCGCCTCGACCAGCGCGCAGGTCACCGCGTTGAGCGCCGCGCAGATCAGCGCAGGCTCACCCGCGTGGTAGGCCGCGGCGAGCGCTTCCACGGCGTGGGCGTAGCGCTGGGCCGCCGCGACCACACCGTGCGATTCGAAGACCAGCGTGGTCAGCAGCGCGGCCCTCGCGGCGTCGGGGAGTTCGCCCGCGAGCAGGTCCCCGGCGACCGACCGGATGCGGGCGGCGCCGAGGTCGCGGTAGCGCACCCCGGGAAGGACGGGCGCGGTCCAGCAGGTCAGGGCACGCACGACGAGATCGGTGTCGTCGGCGCATTCGGCCAGATCCAGTGCTCGCTCACGGATCCGGGCAGCGCTCGCGCGGTCGCCGCGATGCGCCGCGGCGTCGGAGAGCAGGCACAGCGCCTCCACGAGATCGGCGTAGCGGGTGCGGCCGACGGTGACGTCGACGCCCTCGACACCGTCGCTCAGTTCGGACGCCGCGTACCACAGCGTCGCCGCTTCGGCGGCGCGTCCCGCCGCCTGCGCGCGCCGAGCGGCCTCGACCAGGCGCACGAGCGCGCTCGCGACGGCGGTCCGCGGCGCGGCGTGCACGGCGTGCCCGACCAGGACGATCGGCTCGACGTCGCCGATCGCCCCCGACACCAGTCGGTCGACCGCGAATTCGGCGATATCGCGTTGCATCCGGCGGCGGCGCAGGGGCGGGATGCCGTCGTGCACGATGCGGTGCACCAGTTCGTCGTGCGGCACCACGCGGCCGTCGTCGTCGAAGCGCACCAGCGCCGCCGCCACCGCGGTGTCCAGCAGATCCGAGACCCGCTCCTCGACCAGGCCGGACAGGCCCGCCAGCGCCTCCACGCCCAGCGGCGCGTTCCACAGCGTCAGATAGCGCAGCACGACCAGCGACCCCGGGGGGAGGCGTTCGAGCCCGTCGAGGATCAGCGCCCGGATCCGTTGCGGCAGTTCCGCCGATTCCGGGGTCGCCGCCGTCACCTGGGCCCAGATGCGCAGCAGCATGGGATTGCCGCCGGTGCGTTCGTGCAGGGTGCGGATCAACTGGTCGTCGGCGGATTCGACGCCCGCCCGCGACACCAGTTCGCGGGTGCCCGCCAGGTCGAGTCCGGCCAGTTCGACCCGTTCGGAGATCAGGTCGGCCAGCGCCGATTCCGCCATCCGCCAGCCCGGCACCGGTTCGGGACCGCGAACGGTCACCACCACCAGCACCGCTTCGCCGTGCAGCCAGGTCATCAGTTGCCGCACGCCCTGCAAGGTGGCGGCGTCGGCGCGGTGCGCGCCGTCGATCGCCAGAGCGATCGGACCTTGCGCGGCCACCTCGCGGCAGCGCAGGAACGCCGCGCGGACGGTGCCGAAGACGCCGTCACCCGCGTCGCTGTCGACCGCGCCCGCCAACTCCTCGAGCAGTTCGGTCCACACCCATCCGGGCGGCGCGCCGTCGAGTTCCGGGCAGGACGCGAACGCGGTGCGCCATCCTCGCGTGGACAATTCCGCCAGCATTCCGGTCAGCAGGGTGGTCTTGCCGATCCCGGCGGGACCGACCAGCCACAGCAGTCGCGGCGCACCGCCCGCGGCGGCCGCGGCCGCGGCCCTGATCGCGGCGGCCTGTTCGGGATAGCAGGACGAATTCGACGCGGGCTCCGCGAGCGGTGCGCCGAGAACCGGGACGGGCGCCGTGTCGATCGCGGCGCTTTCCGGTCGCAGCGAATGGGTCAGAATCGCCATCTCGAGTTCGTGGAGTCGGTGTCCGGGATCGATCCCGTATTCCGAGCGTAGGTGTTCGCGCGTTCTTCGGACCGTCGCCAACGCGTCGACCTGCTGCCCTAGCCGATATTGCGCGGTGGCCAGCAATCGCGCGCACTCCTCGCGGCCCGGATTGTCGCGCGCGATCTGATGCAGACCGGCGACGACTTCGGCATCGCGGCCCATCTCGGCCGCCGCCCGCGCGCGCATCTCCATCGCCGTCGCGCGCCGATCCGACAATCGCGCGACCTCGTCGGCGGCCCACGGAGCGGTCGCGAAAGTCTCGAAAGCCGAACCGTGCCAGCATTCCAACGCCTCGTCCAGCATTCGGTGCCGCTCGGCGGGCCCGGTCCGGTGACCGTGCTCGCGCATATGCTGTTCGTAGCGATTCAACAAACGCTCGAAACGCCACGAGTCGACGCTCTCGGGATCGAGGCGCAGCGCGTACCCGCCGTCCTCGGACACCAGAACACAAGCGGGCGAACGGGGTTGGCGCGCCGGTTCGAGTACCCGGCGCAGATTGTGGACCTGGACCTGGAGCACCGAGGCGGCGTGGGCGGGCGGGGAGCCCTCCCACACGTCCTCGATCAGGCGGTCCACGCGCGTCGCGGTTCCGCCGGCGAGCACCAGACGTCCGAGCAACGCCTGCTGTCGACCCGCTTGGATTCGTGCGGTTCGTCCGTCGAGTACCACTCGCAGCGGGCCGAACACCTGCACGCGTACATCTGTCATGGAACGCCCCTCCAGTCACCGATACGAAAGTCGTCCGTCAACGGCCACCAATAAAGTCGGTCGGTAAGTTACCGCTGAGTCCGTTACTTGACAAACGCTGGGTTATCGCTGTGTCCATAAACACTCCGCAAAGGCCGGTGTCGATTCAGTCCGATATCCCGAAGAATCCGCACAATTCACACGAACGTTCGACGGCGTCGCGCTCCAGTACCCGCCAGCAGTGCGCGCAGCGCGGCCGTCGAATCGTTCCGTGTGAAATCTCGCGGAGTACCTCCGCCGCGTCGGAGTCGGCCGAAAGCCAGACTCCGGCAACCACTCCGTGCCGTCGGCGGGTGCGCAGCGAATTCTCGGCACATTGCGTGACGACCGGGCATCGGCGGCAGTAGTCGAGGGCTCCGCGCGGATCGCCGCGCGGGGGGAGCTTGGGGTGGAACACGCCGGGGGCGATCCCCGCGCATTCGGCGGCAGCGCGCCATGTCATCTTTTCGCCTCTCACGTCGTGATGTCCTCGTGTAACACCGTCACTGTATTCACGCGATAACGTGACCGGCCAATCGAAAATGGTCAACAATCGATAACAAAGAATTTCGCAAGTAATTCAGAACCGGCGTGGAAGTGATTTTTAAGAAGCGTGGGTGAGAATGGCTCCGGCAATTATCCGAAGTATCGAACGGAGATGTAGATGAGTGCTACCGCTCGTACGGCCGACGACCGCACCTCGGCGGATCGGTGGTTCGTCCCGCCCGAGGTCGCCACCGAACCGGACGCGCCGGGCGTGTACCGGGATCGGGACGGGGACATCTGGGTTCGCGTACCGCACGGTTGGGTTCTGTGCCTGCAAGGCGGGGTGGCCGTCGACACCGCGACGGTGTGGCAATGGACCGCCGGACACGTGCGCGATTACGCGCCTTTCGCTCTCGTCGCGCCGTGAGCGCGGCTGTCCACCCCGCCGCGTCCGTCGGCGGGGTGGGCGCGCCCGACGCGTCGCGAGGTGGCGCGAATTCTCCCTATCGGCGCAGGAGTCGTTTCGAGGCAATGGATTTCGTGGTCCCCGCGCGATGTTTCGACGTGACCGCACGCTGAATTCCGTGTTCGGCGGGTTCGGCCGCACTGGGCTGCCCGCATCCGAGCGGGAAAGTCGTGCTCTCGGGATTGTCGGCGGGAATTCACCGGGGCCGGAACAGAACTCGAGTTGTCCCGAACCGATTGGTCTTCTATCGGCCCTCGATGTGGTTCGCGCCGGTGGCGGTCGCGAACCCGCTCCGATGCGTCCGTAGCCGTGGTGAATCGTCCGGCGGACACCGAGGATCGGTGACGCGAACGGCGGGCGATCGGTGACGCGCATCTGACCAGCGACTCTCGCCCGGAACCGGACATAGCGGCCCGGACCGAGGTAGCGAGGGATTAACTATCGTTTCACCTACGACCGTTTCCGATCCGATAGTGTCGGCGTCGCGGCCGTGGATGGGGCACTGTGCAGATCCGGAGGAGGGGTTTCGTGAAGGTACTCGCACTCGGCGGAGCGGGGGCGGTGGGCAGCGCGGCGCTGCGAGTCGCCGTGACACTGCCCGGCATCGACGAGATCGTGGTCGCCGACCGCGATCGGGAGGCCGCGGTCCGCACCGCCGACGAACTCGGCGGATCGGTCCCGGCCCGGGGGATCGCGGTCGACATCACCGACGAGGTCGGGTTGCGTCGCGCGCTGGCCGAGGCGGACCTGGTGGTGAACACGGTCGGTCCCTACTTCCGTTTCGGGTCTGCCGTCGTGGCGGCCGCCATCGGCACCGGCACCCACTACCTCGACGTCTGCGACGACACCGAACCCACCGCGCGGATGCTCGAACTCGACGGCGCGGCCCGGGAACGCGGGGTGTGCGCGGTGGTCGGGATGGGCGCGAGTCCGGGCGTGAGCAATCTGCTCGCCGCGGTCGCGGCCGCCGAACTCGACGCGGTCCAGGACGTGCACACCGCCTGGCCGGTGGACGTGGGCGGCGGTGACCCGACGCGGCAGCGCGCCCAACTGCTCGACGCGGACGGCGGCGTGTCGGCCGCCGCCGTGCACTGGATGCAGCAGGCCGCGGGGGTGATCGACGTCGTGGCGGACGGGGCGATGGTCGAACGTCCGCCGCTGAGCCCGGTCGCGCTGTCGTTGCCCGGCGGCAGGCGCGGCACCGCCTACACCATCGGCCATCCCGAGCCGCTGACCCTGCGGCGCAGTCTGCGACCGCGCGGCGATTCGGCGTCACTGATGGTGGTGACCAGATCCACCCTCGCCTACCTGCGGGTGCTCCGCGACGACATGGACCGCGGCAGCCTCACCAGCGAATCCGCGGCCCGCGCGCTGGTCCGACCGCGCCCGTGGAACCTGCTGCGCTCCCTGCCGAAAGCGTTGCGCGCCCAGGGGCCGGGCGACCTGCCGCCGTTCTTCGCGGTGGCGACAGGCGTCGCGGCGGGTCGTCCGCGCACCGTCCTCGCCTTCCTCGACCGGGTCGGTCCCGGCGACGATCCCGTGGCCGACCTGCTGCACGACATGCCGCGCGCCACCGGAATCCCGTTGGCCCTCGGCCTGTCCCAGGTGGTCGCCGGACTCGCGCGCGAACCCGGCGTGCATCCGCCGGAATCGGTCATCGACAGCACGGCCTTCTTCGCCGCCGCGGCCCGGGTGCTCGGCCTGGACGCGGACCGGCCCCTGTGCCGCATCGAGCGCGCGTGAGCGCGGCCGAACACACCGAGATCGCCACGCGCACCCTCGTGGAGAGTCTGAT
>NZ_BAGG01000236.1 GCF_000308695.1 Nocardia takedensis NBRC 100417
TCCCGACAGCGACAGGAGATAGTGGTCGTAGTCGAGCAGGTCCGGGCCCGGTGCGAGCGAGAAATCCACCGCACCAAGGGAAATGACCGGGCGGCGGGCGCGGCGGGTGCCACGCGATACGGCGGGGCCGGTAATGATGGACATGGGCACGGAACGGACCGCCTTTCTCGGTCGAAGTCGCCCGCCAGGGCGAAGCAGAGGCGGGAAGACGCGAGCACCCGGTAACCGGAGTCGGTCGATCGCGTCGGGTAGGTGTCGATCCCGTCGGGTGGCGGCCTGTGACTGGGCGGTGCCGGTGAGGTCGCGCCGGGTGTGGTGCGGCCCGAGGGGATCGCTGGCGCGGTGGCGTGACCGCGCGCCGGGCCGGCGGCGGGTCGTCGGACGGCGCGGTGGTTCAGTCGGTGCCGGTGTGGTCGATGGTGATTCCGAGGTCGGTCGCGGCGGCGGCGCCGAAACGCACGTTGATGTCGAGGGACTCGGCGAGCAGGGGGTTGTCGAAGGCGGCGTAGATCAGCCGTGCGGTGATTTCGCCGGGGTTGGCGTGCAGCGCGACCGAGGTCGCGACCGCGGTCAGTTCGCTGTCACCGCGCAGGAACGCGCTGTAGGCCAGCAACATCACCGGGGTCGCGCGCAGCGGCCCGTTCAGGCAGCGACCCAACAGTGCCCACAACGTCTCGGCGATGTCGGCGTATTCGCTCGCGGCGGTGGCGTGCAGGCATTGGGAGACCGCGGGAACCGACAGGGCGACAGCGACGCGCGCGAGTCGCCGCGCGGTCGGGGTGGCGCCGTCGTCGATATCGGCGATCGTCTCGAGGACCAGTTCCAGGTCGCGGCGGTCGAGATCGCGCACGTGCTCGTCGTGGTCGGCCCAGAGGCGGCACGCGCGTGCGTCGAGCGCGGCCGGGAGCTCGGCGGTGACCGCGTCGAACAGGTCGAGGTCCGGTGTCAATACCTCGCCCAAGCGTTGGGTGTGGGACAAGGCGGGAAGCGTGGCGGGGAGGTGCCGTGTCGTGGTCGAGTCCTCGGTCGCGGGCAGCGGCCACCAGGGTTGGTCGGGGGTGAGTGCGTGGGTCGCCCAGCTCGCCGCGATCGGGACAGGACCTCCGGCGAATGCGTCGGTGAGGTATTCGGTCAGCCGGTATCCGGGATGGTCGGATTCGGGTGTGGTCGTGGGGGTGAGGCGGTCGTCGATGAGGATCGCGTATCCGATCCCGGTATCGGCGGAGGCGAGGCGGCGTCGCAGCCACGCAGCAAGGATCGGTGCGCTGGCGCTGAATTCGACGCACGACACCGAAGCACGGGCTTGGTCGGTGTGCTGGTCGGGGAGCCCGATCACGATGAGTGATCGGGTCGGGGTGAAGTCCAACGCGGAGTGGATCGAGGTGATCCACTCGCGCGGCGGGGACGGCGTTTCGTAGTCGAGCACGAGAGATCCCTTCGCTGGTGGAGATAGGGAGATAGATGGGAGTGCCGCCGCTGCCGTGGTGTCCATCGCGGCTGCGTAGTTCGGCTACAGGCACGTATCCGAGGGTGTGACAGACGATTTCGGTTCGGCTGCGGCTGCGCTGAGCGGCTGATATCGGTACGGCAACCCGTTTTTCGCCGATTCGGCGGAGGTGCCGGTGCTGCGATGCGCCGGGCGCGGGGTGGCTGTGCGCGGACCCCGGCGGCCGAGTAGCGGATGCCGGGGTTCTCAGCCGATGGTGATGCCGAGGTCGGCGGCGGCGGTGGTGGCCGAGCGGGTGAGCCGGTTCAGTGCCCGGGGCGGCAGGCCGCGTTCGATCACGGCGTAGAGCAGGCGGGCGTAGAGGTCGGCGGGGTCGGCTTCCAGCGCTGTTGTGACGGCGATCCGGGCCAGCACGCCGTCGCCGCGCAGGTGGGCGCTGCGGGCGAGCAGAACCGCCGGGTGGGCGCGGTGGGGGCCGGTCAGGCTGCGGGTCAACAACACCCACAAGCCCTCGGCCGCGACGGCGTGCGCACCGGCGGCGGTCGCGGGCAGGCATCGCTCCACCGCCGGGATACCGAGCGCGGCCCCCAGCCGTGCGAGGCGACCCGCGGTGAACTCCTCCCCGGCGGCGTGATCGGCGATCGCATACAGCACCGCTTCCAGGTCACGACGGTCCTGATCCGAGATCGCCTCGGCGTGGGCGATCCCCGCGCGGCGGCCGTGGACGTCGGCGAGAGCCTGGGGCAGTGCCGCCGAGACCTGTTCGGCGAGTGCGGGATCGGTAGCCAGCGAGTCGGCCAGCGCGGTCCTGGACGCCAGCACCGGTACCCCGAGCGCCGCGCGCTCGCGCGCGAAGGGGGAGTGAGCGGGGTCGGGTAGGGTCCCGGAATCGGCGGGCCCCGACAGCGACCACCACACCCCGCCCGCCACGATCGCGGTAGTCGCGAAGCTCCCCTGCCACCGGACAGAACTGTCGGTCAACGCGCGCACCACGTGTTCGACCAGGCGGTGATGGCGGATCTGGCCGGTCGTGGTCGTGGTCGGGTCGTGGTGTGGAGGGTGTAGTCGGTCGTCGATGACGAGCACGTAACCGATCGCCGGACCCAGCGTCGTGAGCAGGGGAGCGAGGCGGTCGGTGATCGAGGCGGGATCCTCGGTGAGATCGAAGTGGGGAAGCGCCGCCGGCTCGTCGTGGCCGGGATCGGTCGTGGCCGGGATCAGGATCAGGATCAACGATCGCTGCGGGAGGAACCCGATGATGCCGGGCACCGACGCGATCAACCGGCTCGCAGACGGGAATGGGATGGGGGTGGACACGGCGAAACTCCTTTCGGTGAGCGATACGGGGATGTCGATGGCGGTGTGCGGGAACAGGGGCCGCAGCGCAACGCCACAGCGAGCAAGCACCGCGGAGCGCCGTCGATGCCTGTCGGTCGGGGGACGACCCTGAACAGGGCGGTGACGTCGCGGTGGTCGTCTGTCGGACGCGAGGACACGATCGGTGATCACGCCCGCGGGCGGGGAGTAGCATCGGTGGTGGAGGATCAGCAGGCTGGCCGGATTTGTTGGAGGTCAGCACATGGCTGAACGTCGACCACCGCGCTCGCCGCGCACGGCTCGATCACCGGAAATGACCCAGCGGGTGCAGCGCTCACGTGAGCGGGTGCGCCGACGCCGCGAACTCGCCCGCGAACGCGACCGCGAAGTGTCCGCGGCGGTGCGCCGCTACCTCACCGACTGGCAGGCGATCACCGCGTGCGAGACCAAACGCGACGCCGAGATCACCGAACTACGACGCCGGATCAGCGTCGTCGAAGACGAAGCCGCTACCCAGATCGCGGGTCTGCGCGCCGACCAGGGCCACGCGGCGGCGATCATTCGTGACCAGCCCGGCCACACCGACGACGACGTCGCCGACCTGCTCGAGATCACCCCGAAACAAGTCCGCCAACTCATCACCCTCGCTCGAACACAGCCCAACGAGCCAGCCGAGTCCGCCGACGTCGCCGCACCGACCGACACCACCCCCGACCACGCCGTGCAGACCGAGGAGCCACAGGCCGGTACCGGCAGTGCTCGACCACCGACGACAGCGGGTGACTCGGCACCGACCGACCAATCGACATGACGCCGGGCTCGGCAGCGACCACTTCGGATCAGTTGCGCGTCACACCGTCAGCGAGCACCGAATCGCTTGGCTCGTTGGCCGACGCTGAAACACAGCATTGCCAACGACCTCGCAACAGTTCACCGACTCAGGGACGGCGATTCGTTCGAGGATGAACGGGGTGAGTATCCGCCGATGGGATGCGTGCTACAGGAGGGTGGATCAGCTGACGAAGTAGCGGCCGACCTGCCACACATACCCGCGGAACTGCTGCGGCGACAACGGCTGTCGCACCGGAATACCCGCCACCGGCGAATACGGCCAGAACGCCCAACCACACCGATGGCAGTAGAACCCGGCCCGCCACAGCCCGTGCGCAGCCGGGCGCCCGCGCCGGATCCGGTTGTTGTGACGCCAGCGAGCCCACACGACAGCCAGGCACAACAGGCCCGGTGACGCGGTGAACCCGACCATGAACACCCCTGCCAGAGCCATGTTCACCTGGCCTCCTCCTGGGTCCGTGGAGAAGATGATGCCGAGGGTCAGGACGAGGGCCATGAAGAACGCGGGAATCAGCAACAGACAGCCCCAACGGGTCAGCCGTCGCGTCGGCTTCCAGGCGGGTTCGCGAGCGAAACTACCGGCCAACGCGGAGGTATGGGTGCGATCGACGGTCATGGTGCCGAACACCGGCACCAACCCACCGCTCGAGATACCGAACCCCGAATACGATCCGCTGCCGAACGAGACTGCGGTCCCGTCCGAGCACAACGCGGGCACACTCTGCACCCAGTCCAGCCGCCCGCAACTCGGGCAGGTGATGTCGATCTCCATCCGCGGATCTCCCGATCGGGCAACCACGTCGACCTCACGGCGACGCGGGGATGCCTGCGATGAAACCTCTGGCAAATCGTATTGAACACCGCCGGCGCGGATGTGTCGATGATCCGAATCTGCGTAACGCATGGTCTGTTTCCTTTCCCGGATACGCCCCGGACGGTCGGTTCGAAAGGCCGCGAACTGGCAAATACCTGGTAAATCCAGGTGGGTTTCCGCTCGGAGGTGACACGGTGGACGTGAAGGGTTGAGTGTGGCGAGACGGCCAAGGTGTGATCTGTGTGTCAAATCACATCTCGGCGTCGACTGCCGGGCGTCAGATAGGTGGGTGGGAGTATCCGCAGAATCGGCGAAGTCCGGCCGTGACCGCTACAAGCGACGCGGCGACGACGCGGTTGGCGGCCGAGGTTGCGGATCGGTTCGTAGATCACATGCCCGGTCGGATGTTCGTTGCATCGACTACTGCCCGAAATTTCGCGGGTGTTCAGTCGGCGCGCCTACGCCGTGGTGACGGGTGATGACGCCGTCATCAGAGAAGCGCCGGGCGAGTCCGATTTGTCTGTGATGACCATGTCATCAGTTGATGGTAGGTTTAAGTTCTGAAATGCAGTGACGCGTTCTGAAACGTGGTTTGAGCAGCGAAGATGCGGCACCATGGACCGCTGATCAGGGCGTTCTCACGGAGGCGGTGCGGGGTTCGATTCCCCCAGGCGGCTCCATTCTCACACCTTAAAAGTGCAGGTAGAGGGTTTTTTAGGCGATTTTTTGTCCGATTTATCACTTTTTCGTGATGACGCAGTCATAAGTGATTGATGACATGGTCGACCTGCTTGCGTGTCGATTTGCTGTCTGACCAGTGGATACGAGCCAGATGGAGCGGGAGGGGAAGTCCCCCAGGTGGTTCGTTGCCGTGTTCAGGCATCGGTCCCGCAGTCATCAGAAGGGCCACGCCGTCTATCTCGGTGCTGAGGCGCTCGGGTCGCTGGGCACTGAACAAGTCGTCGCCGCGATCATGTTTGGTAGCGATTCTGGGGTGGGGGTTCAGATGGGTAGGACGACTGCGGTGACGAATTCGTTGCGTAGCCAGCCGACGAATGTCTCCCAGGCGCCCGTGAGCAGGGCGATGCCGATGGCGAGGAGTAGGACTCCGCCGGTGATCTGGATGGTGCGGGTGTGTCTGCGCAGCCAGGACAGTCCGTGCAGGGCTTTGGCCGAGCCGAAGGCCAGCGCGAGGAAGGGCAGGCCCAGTCCGAGGCAGTAGGCGGCGATGAGGGTGACACCGCGTGCGGCGGTGGTGCCGTGGGTGCCTGCGGATACCGAGAGCACTCCGGCCAGTGTCGGGCCCAGGCACGGGGTCCATCCCAGGGCGAATACCGCGCCGAGCACGGGCGCTCCTGACAGAGTCGATATTCGGCGCGGGGTAGGGCGGGTGTCGTTTTGGAGCGCGGGGATCAGCCCGAGGAACGCCAGACCCATGACGATGGTGATGACACCGCCGCCGCGTTGGAGCAGCTGCTGATTGACCCGCAGGACTGTGATCGCGCCGAATACCGACGCGGTCGCCAGTACGAACACCACGGTGAATCCGGCCACGAACAGCAGCGCGGCCCCGGTGACACGCCAGCGCCCGGGCGGGGGCGCTGCGCGGGCCACGGCGACGCTGGTTGCGGGTGCTTCGGCTCCGGTTACCGCGGCCAGGTAGGACAGGTAGCCGGGAACCAGCGGTACCACGCAGGGGGAGGCGAAGGAGACGAGTCCGGCGAGCATGCAGGCGGCGATCGCGAGTGCGAGGGGGCCGGTGGCGGTGAGGTTCTGGAAGGTGGTGCCGATATCGGAGGCCAGCGCTGTCACGGGTGGTCCTGGATGTGTCGGGTGCGGGTCGCGGCCAGTGGCCGGGCGGGGACATGGCGGGGTCGGGTCATGGTTCGGCGGCGATTCGTTCGACGGCCGGTTGGAGGTCTTCGGTACGTAGGGAGCGCAGGTAGACCGCGGCGACGCGGTGGCGTCGGTCCAGGATGAGGGTGGCGGGGATGACGCTGGTCGGGAAGTTCCCGCCGAGGGCGAGCAGGGTTCGCATGGAGGGGTCGTAGATCGAGGGGTAGCCGATTTTGTAGTCGGTGACGAAGTCTCGGGCTTTGTCGCGTTGGGGGTCGCGGACGTTGATGCCCAGGAATTCGACCCCGGAGTCCTTGGTGGCGGCGTAGGCGCGTTCGAGGTCGTCGGCTTCGGCACGGCAGGGACCGCACCACTGTCCCCAGATATTGATCACCACGACCTTGCCGCTGTGGTCGGCGCTGGAGATCGGTTGGTCGGTCATCAGGTCCGGGCCTGCCAACGGCGCGATCTCGCCCCGGGTCTCGGGTGGGTCGTAGAAGATGTCGGTCTTGCCGCCTGGGGAGACGAAGTCGAAGGTGCTCGACGAACGGGGCGGGTCGAGCAGAGAACATCCGCTCAGCAGCGTCGCGCTGATCGCGACCGCCGTGGCGAGCATGCCGACGCGGGATAGTGGGAAGGTCACAGGTTCTCCTGGACGGCGGTGTGGATCTGGTCGAGGTGGTCGAACACCGCCGGTGTGGTGATCCGTCGCAGGGTGCCGTCGGCGCGCAGCAGGTAGGTCAGGGGCAGCACCGGCGGGGCCGCGAGCGCGGCGCGCGCGTCGGCGAGGTCGACGAAGGACGGATACGTGACGCCCAGGCCGCGCCAGAGTGCGAGAGCGGTGTCGGGCCGGTCCTCGATGTTGAAGCCCACGACCGTGATCGCGTCGGGGTGGCGGGCGTAGGCGTCGAGGACCGGGATCTCGGTACGGCACGGCCCGCACCAGGATGCCCACAGGTTGATCAGGACCGGCCCGTCGGCGAGCGCGGCACCGAGGTCGACGGCGTCGCTACCGCCCAGACATCGTGCGCGGATGCCGTGCAGCGCGGTTCTCGCACCACTCGGGGCGGCCTGGCCTGGACACTGCGCGAGGGCACCGCCGGCGTTCGGATCCGGCGACGGTGAGATCACCATGGTGTCGTTGTCGGCGAGCGCGCTGGGTTCGGGGGTGGTCGAGGCCCACCACGCGAGGAGGGTGGCCACCAGCACGATCGCCACGGCGAGGTAGCGCCGGGCGGCGGTCGACGGCAGGGACGGGTGGCGGGGGTCGGTGCGCACCTCGGTGTTCATCGGGTCTTGCGTGAACGGCGGAGTACGACGACCGCGGCGATCACCAGCACGACCAGGACCGCCGCCAAGACCGCCGGGACGAGGAACCCGGCCTGCTCGGCGGGTGGCGCGGTCGCCGCAGGTGCGGCGGCAGGCGGTGACGCGGGTGGCGTGAGCGCGGTGGTATCGGCGGTGGCGGTCACGGTGATCCGGAACGATCCCGAGATCGGGTGTCCGTCGGCGGAGACCACGCGGTAGCCGACGGTGTAGTCCCCGGAGGGGATGGCGGGGCGGACCGAAGCCCGCACGTGGGTGCCGTCCACGCTGACCCGGTCGTGCCAGGTCGTGTCGTTGGCGCCGACGAGGATGACGGTCGCGAACTGCTCGCCGATCTTCTGGTTGAACGTCAAGGTGACCGCTGCCGGGGCCTGGGCGAGCACCGCGCCGGGCGCGGGGTCGGAGTCGATCAACTCGCTGTGGGCGGCGGCAGTGGTGATGGCGCCGATCCAGGCTGTCACCGAGACGATCAACACCACGACCGCTCTGGCCACACCCCTGGATGGAGACGGACGTGACCGCGACAAGGTCTGTAATGGGCGGATATCGGCGGCCGCGGCGAGTGGTCGAGTCGGATCCGGAGTCTGGTCGGACATGGGATATCCCCTTTCTGCGCAACCGGATTCGGATGTGGCGCGCACCGGTGTGCGGTGACGGCGCGTGGCGGGGGTCGTGGGCGTGCTCATGCGGCCAGTGCGGTGTCGATGGCGGCTTTGAGTGCCGCGTAGGTGGGTCGTCCGGTGAATCGGGTGTCGTTGATGAAGAAGGTCGGGGTGCCTTGTACGCCCAGGCTCATGCCGTCGGCGCGGTCGGCCAGCACGCGGGTTCCGGTGTCGGGGGCGGTCCAGGCGGCCTCGAACTGGGCCATGTCGAGTCCGAGTTCGCGGGCGAATCCACGGAAGGTGTCGGCGTGGGAGACCTGTTGATCGCCCCATTGCGCCTGGGTCTGGAACATCTTGCGGTACATCGGTTCCCACTGCCCCTGCTGCCCGGCGGCCTCCACGACCCGTGCGGCGGTCTCGGCGTTGCGGTGACTCGGGATCGGGAAGTAGCGCACCACGAAGGTGACCCGGTCGCTGTATTCGGCGCGTAGCTGTTCCACCCCGGCGAAGGCCGCGCCGCAGACCTCGCATTCGAAGTCGAGGAACTCCACCACGGTGACCTTGCCGTCGGGAGCGATCGAGAGTCGGTGACTGTCGGGGCGCACCAGCGCCGAGCCGCCCCCGGTGGCGGCCGTCTCGGTGGAGGAGCGGTTGATCAGGACCAGGGTGAGGATCACCCCGAGCGTCGCGACCACCACGAGGGCGGCGACTTTCGTGCTGAGCGTCATCTTCGCGAGCATCGCGTCGACCTTTCGTCATCGTGTCGACACACGACACGGCGACGGCGTCGCTCGCCCGCGAGCGAGCACGCCATCGGAACAACGGGGAGATCCCTGGGACAGGGAACGAAAAAGAAGGGGGGAACCAGGCTCGAGCCGCCGGGCGCAGCGCGTCGCGGAATCGGGCGCACGCCAGCCCCAGCCGGTCAGTGCCTCATGAGCCCGTGAGGTCCGGCGGTGGTGAGGGTGAGGTGGGCTATGTCCGCAGCACGCACAACATGGTCAGCGACACCGCGACCGGCGTCCTGGCGGATGCACGAACTCGAACAGGCTCGGCACCCGCCACCACCGCGCGCAGCGCGCCCGACCGTGTCAGCGCGACAGCGGCGGCGAGCAGCGCGAGCAGCAGCGCCACACACAGCCCGAGCACCTCGGCCGGATCTGTCGGCATCGGAACGACAGGCGCGGCATCAGCGGCGACGTGGGCGAGCAGGACACCGAAGTCCGCGAACTCCGGTGTCGGGTCGACGGTTTCGGCCATCGCTGCCCCCGCCTGGCCCAGGCCGGTGATCACTGTCGCGCAGATCGTCTCGTCCCCGCACACGGTGACCGAGTCGTGACAGCTCCCGGCTTGGGCGAGCAGGATCGCCAGGACCGCGCCGAGCGCGGCCAACAGCCAGCCGATGCGGGCACGCGGGACCGCGTGGGCATCGGGGCTGGTCGGCATACCGGAGAGGGTAGCGCTGCGGTGTCGGGGGTGGGCGCACACCCCACCCATTGCCCGAACATATCAACGGATATTAGATTGACACTATGACCGACGACCGCTGCGAGCTGTTGTGCATCGACTTCGACCATGCCGAGTCCCTGCGAACGAGCCTGCCCGCCGCACAGCAGATCGCGCTGCGCGCCGAGCGCTTGCGGGCGCTGGGCGATCCCACCCGTCTGCGGATCGCCTACGCGCTGCACGTGGGCGATGAGCTGTGCGTGTGTGATCTGGCCTGGATCGTCGGAGCTTCCCAGGGGCTGGTGTCGCATCATCTGCGCCACCTGCGATCGGCGGGACTGGTCGAGTCCCGCCGGGACAAGAAGCTGGTGATGTACCGGCTCGACCCGCGTGCCCATGCCCTGCTCGAGGCCGCCCTCACCGCCGATGTGAACGGCCAGATCCGATGAGTGACGCGTGCTGCGGCCCCGACGAACACAAGACCTCCGAACACGAATCCGGCGCCGAACAGGTCCGGCAGCGGTTGTGGCAGGTCCGTGAAGTGCAATTCGCGGCGGTGGCCGGAGTCCTGCTGATCGCGGGCTTCCTCACCGACCTGGCCGGTGCCGACACCGCGGCGACGCTGGCCTACCTCGCCGCCGCGGCGATCGGTGGATGGAACTTCGTGCCCGCTACCGTGCGCGGGGTCGCCCGAGCCCGCATCGGGGTGGGCACCTTGATGACCATCGCGCTGATCGGTGCGCTGTTACTGGGCCAGTACGCCGAAGCGGCGGCGCTGGCGTTCCTGTTCTCCATCAGCGAGGCCCTCGAGGACTACTCCCTGGCCCGCGCCCGCCGGGGCCTGCGCGCGCTGCTGGCCTTGGTCCCCGACCGGGTGAGCGTCCTGCGCGAGGGCATCCCGACACCGATCGACCCGGCGGAGTTGGTCGTCGGGGATCGCATGCTGGTCCGCGCAGGGGAACGCGTCGCCAGCGACGCGATCGTGCGCGAGGGACGGTCCTCGATCGACACGTCGGCGATCACCGGTGAGTCGATGCCGGTCGAAGTCGGGCCGGGTGATACCGTGTACGCGGGCTCGATCAACGCCAACGGCGTCCTCACCCTGGAAGCCACCGCGACCGTCGCGGACAACTCGCTGGCCAAACTCGTCCGCATCGTCGAAGACGCCCAGCAGCGCAAGGGCACCCGGCAACGGATCGCCGACCGCATCGCGGCACCGTTGGTGCCCGCGATCATGGTCCTGGCCGCTCTCATCGCCGGAATCGGAGCCCTGCTCGGCGATCCGGCGGTCTGGATCGAACGGGCACTGGTCGTCCTGGTCGCCGCCGCGCCGTGCGCGCTGGCGATCTCGGTCCCGGTCACCGTCGTCGCCGCGGTCGGCGCGGCCAGCCGACTCGGTGTCCTGGTCAAGGGCGGAGCGGCGCTGGAAACCCTCGGCGCGGTCGGTGCCGTCGCCCTGGACAAGACCGGGACACTGACCCGCAACCAGCCCGTGGTCACCGAGATCGTCACCGCCGAAGGCATCGAAACCGCATGGGTTCTCGCCGTGGCCGCCGCGCTGGAAGCCCACAGCGAACACCCCCTCGCCGCCGCGATCCTCGCCGCCGCCCCGACCGTCACCCCTGCCTCCGAGGTCACCACAGTGCCCGGCGCGGGTTTGGAAGGAACCGTCGACGGTGCGCCCGCCCGGCTGGGCAAACCCGCCTGGATACCCGCGCCCAGCCTGGGCGCCGAGATCGACCGGCTCCAGGACGCGGGCAACACCGTCGCGGTCATCGAACACCGGTCTGCCGTGCTCGGTGTCATCGCGATCCGTGACGAACTGCGTCGCGAGGCCGCCGACACCGTCACCGCGCTACGCGCGGCCGGGATCTCGGTCACCATGCTCACCGGGGACAACGCACGCACCGCCACCGCGCTGGCCGCCCGAGCCGGTATCGACGACGTCCACGCCGAACTGCACCCCAGCGACAAGGCCGCCCTCATCGACACCCTGCGCGCCACCGGCTCCGGCGCGGTCGCGATGGTCGGCGACGGCGTCAACGACGCCCCCGCCCTGGCCACCGCCGATGTCGGGATCGCGATGGGCGCGATGGGCACCGACGTCGCCATCGAAACGGCATATGGGGTCCAGTGACGAGGAAAGTCGCGCTAAGCGATATCTGACACCCTCGATTCGCGAGATAGATTGCTCTGCAATGTGTTTCGCCCTTTCTGGCGCAGTGTTCGACTGGTAAGGATCCGTATTCAACTGGTCTGTATTCCCCCGGATCACGTCGTTGAGTGGTGGCCGGTTTCCCTGGTGGAGTAGGTCGTCCAGCTTCCACCGGCCTCGCCCCAGACCCGGGTCATGTGCTTGGCGGAGAAGCCGAGTGCGTCGGCGAGGACGGGTGCTGGTGCTTGGAGGACGAGCTGGCGGAGCGTGGCCGACTTCGTGGCCTGAGCGGGCAGACCGAGGTCTTGGCGGAGATGTCCGAGCAGGGTGCTGAAATGCACCGGTTGCCCTGCCCGGCGGTCGGGAAACAGCCATTGGCTTTCCGGGTTGACGGTGGTCATGTTCTGCCGGTTGTCGACGAGTTCCGGCAGCATTCCGGCCAGCGGTTCGGGGACCGGCAACGGTGGTGTGCCCAGCCGGATGAGCACCTGGCCGTCGTCGTTGACGACATCGTCGATGGTGAGTCGGACGAGACGAGCGACGGGCTGGCCGTAGAGCAGCATGAGCGCGGCGGCAACGCGGGACCGCAGCGGCGGACGCGGGTCGGTCAGTGCCCGGCGTAGCAGGGCGAGGCGACGGGTCTGGGTGATGGGTTTCCCGGCTCCGGCCGTCGTGGTCGGGATGCCGTGTTTGGGCATACGTCCGGTGCTTTTCGCCCAAATCAGGAACGGACGCGCCAACTGGCGACGGTGCGCGAGGGCCTGGGCATGCCAGAGGTCGACATCGGCCTGGGCGCACTCGCCGAGCTGGGTGCCGCGCTCATCGAGCCAGGCCAAGAACCGGGCCGCTTCCTCAACCGCACCGAGGTAATAGCGGCCGGCGTCGACAACCGGGCCGCGTCGTGCGCGGCGGCGAAGCCGGGGAAGTTGATGCCAGAGCGTGAATTGCCGCAGCATCCGGAAGTGCGGGCTGTCGGCCAGTTCGGTCAATTTGCGGTGCAACAGCGCCTCTGCGTGCAACAGCTGCTTGTCGACCGTGGGCAGGACGCCGCAGCTCATCAGCAGATCACGCAGATAGGCGACGGCCCGCTGGTTGGGCAGCTCTTTCAGGGCGTCGTGGGTGATCGGCACCCGTCCAGCCGCGAGGTCAGCCAACAGGCCGCGAACGCCGGTGCTGCGCAGCCATTTCAGTCCGGTCAGGGGTTCGGGCATGCCGAGCACGGCGTCAACCAAGAGGGCGAGTTGAGGGTGGATCTGGCCGGTGCCGTCGTCGAGCAGTTCGCGTAGCTGCCGGGCGAGGGTGCAGCGGGTACAGAGTCGTCCGCCGTGCAGTTCACCTTCGAATCCGCAACTGTCGCAGAAGAAGTCTCGGGTGATTCCGGCGCAGTCCCGGCAGATCGGTGCCGCGTCGCCGGATCGGCGGCCCGGGAGCAGTCGGTCGCTGCCGCATCCGGGACAGTGGCCGTGACACCGCACTGCCTTGGCGTAGCAGGTGCGGCAGATCGATCCTTCCCAGTTCGCGGCCTTGCCGGCGCGCCGACCGCATCGGACGCAGTCGCGGACGTGCCAGCGCTCGTACTGTCCGGCGTTCTTGTAAGAGGGTCTCATTCCTCGACGCGGATGCGCGCGCGTTTGGGCCGGATCGTGGTGTTCATGTCGACGACCTTGTCGCCGGCGACGGCCTTGCGGGCCTGGTTCTCGGCCTTGGTGGCGATCAGATCCGCTGGGGTGCAATCGAATATGTCGCAAAGCGCGGCCAGGACCGGCAGCGACAGCCGTTCGGGGGTTTGGGTCACCAGCCGCCAGACCTGCACCGAGGACAGTTTGATACCGCGGTCGTGCAGGTGCGGTTCCAGGTCGTTGGCGGCGAACATGCCCGCCGCGGCCATCGTCTCCCGCAACCGCCACTGGTAGCTGACTCGACGTTTCATCGTTTCCTCCCGGGCTGTTTCAGCGCGGCTGCTACGGTCGTATCCAGCACCCGCCGTAGCGTGCGGGTGCGGTAGTCCGAGGACACGCAGGTGTAAATCGACGTCGTTGAAGCATGTTCGTGGCCGGCCTGCTCCTGGACAAATCTAGCGTCGAAACCATCCTCGACCTGGTGGGTGATGTGGCTTCGCCGCAGTGAGTGGAAGTCCAGCGCAGGGTCCAAGCCGAGCTCGTCACGGTAGGCGGCCAGCCGTGTGTTGAGCGTGCTCAGGCCGATCCGTGGGCCGCGTTCGGACGGCCAGCACGCCGGTGACCCGGCGGTAGGGAACAGTGGCCGGTATTCCTCGATCCACTCGGCCAGCACTTCGGTCGACCAGTCCCAGATCGCCAGCACGCTGCGCCGCTTGGGCGTCGAGCCCTTCTTTGCCTTGCCGTGGCGGACATAGACTGCCCCGTACTCCCCGAACTCCGGACCATCGGGATTACGCCCGAAGTCGGCGGTGTCGAGCATCCGAATTTCGTTGCGCCGCAAGCCGAATGCGTAGGCCGTTTTCAGCAGCGCGGCGTCGCGGAACGCTGGGAGCCAGCCCTTGCGCCCGGCCTCGCGGATGCGCACCACCTGTTCGTCGGCGTAGTCGAACAGCGCGATCAACTCCTTGCGGGTGAAAGCCCGCTTGCCGGAATCGGATTCGGCCTCGTCGATGTGCTCGGCGGTGTTCCACTCGTGCACCACCTGCACCGGGTGCGTGCCGAACCGCTGCTCACACACCGTCGCCCACTGATAGGCCGGGTCGATCAGATAGGCGCAGAACAGCTGCACCGCCTCCTGATAGTTGCGCAGCGTCGACCGCTTCGCATTGCGCACCGCCCGCAGGTCACCGAGCCATTCGTCGACATGCTGCGCCTTCCAATGCCACGGAAAGGCGTCCGCGTAATCCGCGAACGCCCGCACCCCTCGCTCACGACCGCCAATCGTGGAGAACGCCAGATTCCGCGCCAGCTGCTGATTGCGCCAGCCGTCGAGCATCGCGGTGAGCACCTGCTCCTCCGGCCGCAGCAGAGACAGCCCGTCCACCAGATGCAGCGCCGCCGATCCCGGCACCTTGCCGTCTACGCCCAATGCACCACCCTTCACGAGCGCTTACATCAAACGTAAGAATATTTCATCAAACCTAATCAGCTAGGCAAATCGCCTGGTCGACGGCGAGCACTGGCGACCCCAGCGCTCCCAGGAATGACTGGTAGGCTCGGGCGATCCCGGACCGGTGCCCTGACTCACCGAACCTTCGGCAGTCCCATTGACCTGAGGTATTTGCCGATTCATCTCATGCACTCGAGGCAGGGCGCCCCTTCGTATGCAGACCGACCGGAGTCTTGCATCCGATGAAATTGCAATCACAATGGCCAGATCCGTGAAAAGTCGCGCTAAGGAGTTACCGCAGACAATGGCCTGTTATCTGCGGTAACCTCGGTCTCGAGCTGGCGTGATGCCTCTCCCCGGGCGAGGCGACTCCGTAAATTATCTGCGGTAGCGCCGATTGGGCTCCGGTGACCCGGGCGAAAGGACTGAACGTGGGTCAGGTGCGGGCGTTGCCGGTGCGGGGCGTGCGGCTGGCCGACGCTGTCGGGACGTACTTGGCGACTATGCCGGTCGCCAACCACCCGCCGCGGCTACGCCATCGCCCTCAATCAGCTTGTGCGCGACTTCGGTGCCGACTCGGATGTGGGCGTGCTGGAGGCCGAGCGGGTGGGTGGCTGGTTCACGTTCAAATGGGGCGGCAAGTCGCCGCAGACGTTCAACGTGCGCCTGGCCGCTCTGCGGGGTGCGTGCGAGTACTGGCGCAAACAGGAGTGGCTGGTCGGGGATCCGCTGGTCCGGTTGGTGCCGCGGAAGGTGCCACCTGATCACTCTCGGGCGATGACCCGTGACGAGGTGACCCAGCTGCTCGCGGCGGATGTGCCGCTGCGCGAACGGGTTCTGTGGACGATGCTCTATGAGACCGCCGCCCGTGCCGACGAGCTGTTGATGCTCGATATCCAGGATCTGGATATGGCGAACCGGTGCGGCACCGTGACCCGCAAAGGCGGGGCGAGGGATGTGGTGGCGTGGCAGACCGGTACCGCGCGGCTATTGCCGCGACTGCTGGCCGGCCGGAAGAAGGGCCCGGTGTTCCTGACCGATCGCAAGGCCAAACCCGGTGTGGCCGTGGATGATATCGATCCGTCGATGCTGTGCGGGCGGTTGTCGTATCGGCGGGCGGCCGAGCTATTCGAACGCCACACCAGCGAGTTCAACCGTGGCCCGTTCACGCTGCATCAGCTCAGGCATTCGAAGCTCACCCACGCCGCCGAAGAGGGGGCGTCGACGCCGATGCTGATGCGGATGAGCGGGCACACCTCGGTCCGGTCCCTCGGGAAATACTCTCGCCCGTCCGTGGAGGCCCTGATCCGGTGGCAGGCTCAGACCGATCCGGCCGCCCGACGAAGGCGATAACCCACGGATGGGAGTGGCACGGCTTGGTTGGTCAGCGTCCCATCATCGGGCCCATGTGCTGCATCATCACCGTCATCCACAGCAGTACCGCGACCCCGAGCACGACCAGTAGCGCAATCGCGGCGATCACCACGACGGGCAGGGTGATGGCCGAGGCGGGTGCGGGGCTCGTGGGCTGCGGTGCGGGTGTCGGCAGGTCGCGGGTGAGGGCTTGCAGGTCGCCGACCGTTCGGGCCCGGTAGGCGTGGGCGACGCGGTCGGAGAACTCGTCGAGGGTGATCCGGCCGCTGGCGACCTCGGCGCGCAAGGTCTGGAACGCCTGTTCACGGTCGGCGTCGGATGCGCGGAGGTCAGGGTT
>NZ_BAGG01000235.1 GCF_000308695.1 Nocardia takedensis NBRC 100417
AATACTTCCCCAAGGGCACCGAGCTGTCTCGATACGGTCGTAGAGAACTCGCCGCCGTTGCCACGGCCCTCAACGATCGCCCTCGGAAGACCCTCGGATGGAGGACACCCGCCGAGGCTCTCAGTGACCAGCTATCGTCACTTGAACAGTACGGTGTTGCGACGACAGGTTGAACCTGGGTTGCGATCCTCGATCATTATGATGCACAACATCTTTCACATTCCAGCCCTCGCGTTCACGAGTCCAGTCGGTGTGGCTGGTCGACCTGATCGCGACCTCCCCCGGTCACGCCCAGGTCCTCTCCCCACTCCCCGGGGGGCTCACCACCACAAAGGTGATGGCCGCAGAATTCTCCGAGCCACCTCTCGAACCGCCGCGACGATACACGCAGCGGGCTACACGGGAACACCCGAAGTGGAATCCGTCGCGGCCGCGCCGAGACCGGACCCCTCTGGTAGGTGCAACCCCGGTCCCTGACAGAAGGTGCGCTCTCGGATCTCGGGCCTGGGGCCACAGGCGACCGGGGCCCGGCCTAGACCTCGCTGCCGCTCACGGCCGCCGTGCGATGGTCGACGTCGACACCGCGCCAACCGACCGGCAATTTGACCCGGCCCGCCGCGAGGTCGGCGACGAGGTCGGCGTAACCGTCGCGCACCTCGGCCAGGTGGGCCCACGCCTGATGTTGGTGATCGGCCCGATGCCGCACCGCCCACCAGACCTCGACGTAGGTGCGCGCGACGTGGCTGATCACCTCGCCCAGCGAATGCGTGCTGCGACGCGCACCGCAAGCGCCGGGGAACCGTGCGGCGGCCCACGCGTCGACCGCCCGGATCGTGTCCCGCACCTGCGCGCCGATCCGCGCGTGATCGAAATCGACCGGTCGGCGTCCCGGAGTGATGCGGTGGGTCAGCAGCAGGGCGTGCAGATCCGACAACTCGCGCGCCCACACCGCCAAGGGCGGACCGTCGGGCAGGTGCCCGGCGACGGCGGCCAGCAGGACATCAGGGGTCAGCAGCCCGGCCGACACCGCGTCGGCGGGAGTCTGCTCGTCCCGCGCGGTCGAGCGCGCGTTCACGAAGACGGAATCGAGTGCACCGTTCACGACCGGCCCGCTCGCCGCTTCGTCGGAGTGAAGCTGATCATCGTGTGTTCCTCGTCGGGCGGCGCGATGAGCGCCGCGGTGGATCGCCGCATGCGGCGATCTGACTCCCCCACCGCGCGGCGACCGCACCGTCGCCACACCTGGACCTCTGTCCATATTCCTACCGGACCGCGGTGTCCGCAGCCGATAGAACCACGTCATGGTGTCCGACGCCACACAGCCGGACCGAACGATCATACAAACAGTGAGCAAATGTATGCCTGCCTCCGGACGGAGTCAACATCCGGCCGACCTCGGTCGGCAGCGACCACATCCGGAAACTGTCGCCCACCTGCACCGATGAGAATATTCGATAACTTACCGACACTTCAACCGCAGGACCGATCGACATCCGCCGAGAAAATCCACCGACATCCCCGCGAACTTTCCGCTTCCCTCCGTCGAGGAGGCCCGTCAGCCGGTTACACTCCTCTCAGGGGTAGGCACTGCTCGGCCGCGCAGTGCTGGCGGCATACACCGCCACAGCGCAACACCGGCTGACCCACCCACCAACACTCGCTATCACCACCCGTTCCAGGATCGCGCACCTGAGCATTGGCGACGTGCACGCCGGGGGTGTTCGTGGTGAGCGGGGCATCTCGGTGATTCCGGAGCCGGTCTGCTGGAGCAGACGAGCGGGTTGCTGCACCGCAGGTCGAGAACCTGTGCCGCTATCTCAAGCCGCCCCCACCGCGATGCGCGACAGCAACCTCGCTCCG
This sequence comes from Nocardia takedensis NBRC 100417, assembly GCF_000308695.1. GTDB lineage: Bacteria > Actinomycetota > Actinomycetes > Mycobacteriales > Mycobacteriaceae > Nocardia > Nocardia takedensis. The sequence goes on from NZ_BAGG01000235.1 coordinate 1,861, forward strand.
TTGACGCGTGTATGGGCCACGGCAAAGTCGATCAGTAACATATACAGCGGCTCCGAAGGAACACGCACAGTGTCCGAGATGGGCGGGACGAGGAAAACAGTAGGTAGGGCGGAGTGCACGGTGCGGTCATCGACCACCCGGGTTGCCCGCGAGTCCGACAGAGTGACGCCGCGCCGCAGATGGTAGCGGGTAGGTGGTGCTGACGGGGGCGCGGCACCGGTCGTCAACGCTGTCGCTTCGCGGGGCCGAGCAGGAGGTCGCGAGCATGGGCGATGGCGTTTGGGGTGTGTTCGAACAATTGGGGCTCACCACCTGCGGGGAGGGCGCCGAGCACGGCCAGACGGCGGTGGTGGTCTTCACGCAGGCCGGACATGAGCACCGTGATATGGCGGTGTTCGAGTTTGCCGATGGCGTCCTTGAGTACGAGCGTGCCGGTGGTGTCGAGAGCGGTGATGTGGGACATGCGCAGGATGACGATGTGGACATCGGATACCTCGGTCAGTTCGAGGAGGAATCGGTGGGCTGCGGCGAAGAACAGTGGTCCTTCGATGCGGTAGGCCACGATGTGGTCGTGGAGCAGTTGGCCTTCTTCGACGATGTGGGTGGTGTCCTCGGTGGGGTGGTCGAGCGGGATCTGCTGCAGCCGGGCCTCTTTCGCAACGGCTCGTAGTGCGAGCACGCCGGCGATGGCGACTCCGACCGCGACGGCGGTGACCAGATCCATTGCGACGGTGACGCCGAAGGTGATGGCCATGATCACGGCATCGCCTCCGAAGGCGCGAGCGATCGCCACCAGTGATGCGGTCTCGACCATCCGCACGGTGGTCGCCAACAGCACGCCCGCCAACGCGGCCAGCGGGATGTCGGCGACCAGGCCCGCGGCCAGGTAGATGATCGCGGCCAGCACGACGGCGTGGGTGAGCGCGGCGAGGCGGGTGCGGGCTCCGGAGCGGACATTGACCGCAGTGCGGGCGATCGCACCGGTGGCAGGGACGCCGCCGAACAGCGGGGCAGCGAGATTGGCCAATCCCTGCCCGAAAAGTTCCCGGTCGGGGTTGTGACGGGTACCCACAGCCATCGAATCCGCCGCAGTCGCCGACAGCAGCGACTCCAGCGCGGCGAGCGCGGCCACTGCGAGTGCGGGGCCGATCAGCGAGCCGAGTTGATCGAGATGGACGAAGTCGAGCGTGGGAGCTGTCAGTCCAGCGGGAATATCCCCGATCGGAGTGAGGCCCAAGTTCAATACTTGAGCCACGGCGGTGGCGGCGACCACCGCGATCAGCGCCAGCGGCACTTTCGGCAGATACCGTCCTCCGGCCAGTACCACTGCCGCGACCACCAGGGACGTCACCAGCGATACATGGTCGGGGTCCGCGCAGTATTGTCGAACGGCGTCGAATGCCACCTGCCACACCCTCTCGCCCTCGACGTCTGCGATACCGAGGGCAAGAGGGAGCTGTTGCAGGGCAATGACCACGGCGATACCTGCGGTGAAGCCCTCGATCACCGGGGACGGCATATACCGCACGGCCCGGCCGACCCCGGCGAAAGCGAGCACCACCAGCACGACACCGGCCATGAGCCCCACGGTCAGAACCCCGCCGCCGCCATGCTGGCCGAATATCGGCACCAAGACCACGGTCATCGCCCCGGTCGGCCCCGACACCTGGAACCGCGACCCACCGAATACCGCCGCTACCGCGCCGGCAATGACCGCTGTCGCCAGGCCGGCGGCAGCACCCAGACCGGAGCTGATGCCGAACCCGAGCGCGAGCGGCAGCGCCACCAACGCGACCATGAGCCCCGATAACAGGTCGGTGCCGGGAGCGCGGACAGCCGAACTCCAATCCGACCACATCGGCAAGAGAACTCGCACAGTCACCGAACAGCGACCAGACGTAAGTCCAACGCCGCGAGTCGCGTAGTCGGCGCGGCGGTTGGATCGATCACCACATTATCTCCTTCACGAAAACGTAAGATAGTTAGTTTAGAAAAATCGCAATCAATGCCTGCACACATATCGAAAAGGGGAGGTGCGCGACCCGGGTTAAGCGGTCCGCTCGAGGGCTTCGGCCTGCCCGGAGACAACGCCGTTGAGGATGACCCGGGCCGTGGCGAGCAGATCGGCGACCTGAGGGCTGGCGAGTTCGTAGGTGACCGACAAGCCCTCACGGCGGGCCGTCACCAGGCCCGCACGGCGCAGGATCGACAATTGCTGCGACAAGTGAGCCGCCTCCACCCCGATCTCGGCCACCATCTCCGACACGGCATGCTGACGATGGCTGAGCAGCTCCAAGACCCGGACACGCACGGGATGGCCGAGGGTCTTGAAGAAGTCAGCCTTCATCTGGTGAAGAGGCCTGCTCGCACCAGGCATGATCGACCCACTCTCTTCCACGGTCGGGCGGTTTCGGTTAAGCGCAAGTTTCGCTGATTGCGCAGTTTAGCAAACAGCGTAGCCAATCATCGCCATAAGGTCGACCGGACATCAGGGTCAGCGCCCACAGACGACGAATCGAGGGCAGCAGCTCAAGAGCGACGGCGTGCGATCTCGCCGAGCGGTCCAATACCGGAGCAGCATTCCGTGTCGCCCTACATCGCGGAGACCCAAGACTGCGGGCACTCATGTCATTTCGCGCGGGCGATGCCCACAGGACCCCTTGGTGGCCACACGATCGCATCCACTGTGCTGAGCCACAGCGCCTACCAATACGGATGAGGCCAATGGCGGCCCACACCGTGCCCTGGCCACAGGCCGAACCGCTCGACACCGCCGTCTCACTCACCGAGTCCGTGAAAACGGCACTGCAATTGTGGACGCGAACGTTGTGAGCTCACCGGCTCGACTCTCACACAACACCTGCGCTGCGCGACCGTCCCGACCCTCCGGGACCGTCGCGACAGCCGACACCGAACCTCCGGCCGCCGGGTCCGTGGCCGCCGGGTCCGCGTGGACGGTGGCCACCACCAACATCGGCGACGACGACGGGTATCGAGACGGGATGCAGGACCGCCTGTGCCACCCACCGACCCGAGGCGCCCAGTCGACAGACCGCCACGCCCGTTCCGCCCCAGGGCGACCACTTGGGCACGCCGCGTTTCACCCAGCATCACTGCGGATGGATCACCGTTTGCCACGACGGCCCGGTCGATGGCGAGATCCGGGTATTTGGTTCGACGGCGCTCGCTCGCGCCGCGACCATCGCCGCGTCCGTACTCGTATCCTCGCAGGACCGCCGCAGCGGTGTTCACACCCTTCACCGGCTCACTGTCGCGGTCCATACGACAGACTCCGCGGGACGGTGACAGCGTGACAGTCGGGCGTGATCACGATGTCGTAGAACGTGGTTGGGCACCCGGTCGGTCGCTCCCTGCCTCGCTCTACGCGATCCAGCGGTGGTAAAGATCGTCGTCGGCCGAAGGGGCAGCAGCGGTGCATGCCCGCCTGCGCCCGGCTCGTTGCGGGGGTGGCTGTGTCTGGACAGTACTGGTCATCCTCCGCTGGCGCCGGGACGCAGCGATGGTCGCGGCGGCCCGGCGCACTCGTGTGGGTCAGACATAGGTGTAGGCGGTGCCGCTTCCGGTGCCTCCGTTGCCCTCGACGGTGACCTGCACGGTTCCTGTTCCGGGCGGGACGATGGCAGTGAGCTGGGTCGCCGAGTCGATCGTGTACGAGGTAGCGGTGGAGCCGAAGCGGACAGTGAGCGGTCCGGTGAAATTCGTGCCGGTGATCGTGACGGTGTTGAACCCTGCCGTCGGACCCGAGGCCGGCGTCACGGCGGTGACTGTGGGGACCACCACGTAGACGAACGACACCCCCGAGCTCGTGCCGCCGGGAGCGGTGACGGTGACCACGGCGATCCCGGTTCCCGCCGGTGTGACGGCCGTGATCTGGGTGTCGGAGTCGACGGTGAACGAGATGGCCGCCACTCCGCCAAAGGAGACCGCGGTGACCCCGGACAGGCCGGTGCCGGTGAGTACGACCGTCGTTCCGCCTGCCGTGGAGCCCTGGCCCGGAGCGACACCGGTGAGCGAGGGGACCGCCAGATACTCGTAGGCGACCCCGTTGCTCGTGCCGGCGGCGTCAGTGACGGTCACCTGCACCGTTCCGACTGCGCCCCCAGGCGCGACTGCGGTGATCCGGGTGGGCGAGTCGAGAGTGAACGTAGTGGCGGTACCGCCGAAGCGCACCGTGGTCGGTCCCCCGAACCCGGTGCCTGTGATGACTACGCTCGTCCCGCCGGTCGTCGGGCCGGACACGGGCAGGACCGAAGTGATGGTAGGCATGACGCCCTCCTCGAGATAGTGATGATGGAATTGCGGACGAAATCGTCTGTATCTCGATGATTCCGCTCTCCGTTCTCCTATTCAGCGCTCAAGCCCCCCGACTGGACAACGGATTTGCGGTCCGGTTTTGTCCGTTTTCTCTTTCGGCAGTCCTCTCGCCCGTGCAGGCGGATCGGGGTCGCTGCTCCCACCTGCGTGGATGCGGAGTGAAACGGTGCCCTGCGGCTGCCACGTCTGCCGTCCATACCACCGGATCAGCCGAGTTCGTGTTCCCCACACGCAAATCCGGCGCGCACCGACAACGCTGCTCCGATGACCGTCCGGCAGGGCCAGCTGTCGACGACCTCACCGACACACGCCTCGTCTACGCACTCACGCCCGGGACGTGCTCGGCACCTGCGGCTCTCGCGCGAACAGCGTTGACCATGAGCAGGTATCGGGCGGCGAGGTCGGCGGAGGGGATGGGGCGATCGTTGTCGAGCCACCACAGCGTCGTCCGGGTCAGCATCGCGCCGAGCACGGCGAGGGTCAAGCCGTCGGCCGCGCGGGGTGCGGCGGTGACGCAGGTGTCGAGCGAGACGAATGCCGCTTGCAGACCGGCGGCGAACGAGGGGCTGCCTCGTGGCCCGAGCAGTGCGCGGAACAGCTTCTCGTCCTGGGCGACGTGGTCGAAGAAGCGGCGCAGGCACTGCGCCGTCTCGATGATGTCCCGGCGCGTACCCGGCGCCAGATGCGCGGTGGCGTCGGTGAGGATCTGGTCCACGAGATGCTGTTTGTCGCGATAGTGCCGGTAGAAGGCGGTACGGGTCACGCGGGCACGTTCACTGATCTCCCCCACCGTGACGATGTCGAGTCCGCGTTCCTCGACCAGATCCGCCAGAGCGTCGCGCAGCATCGCCCTGGTGTGTCGACCGCGGCGATTCGCCTGATCCGCAGACACCGTTGCCCCTCTCTTTTTGGATCGGTACCGGCGCAAAGGAATCGAAGAGGAGGCGACGGTGGACAGCCTGCCGCCGGCACCGATGCCGAGGACGGGTTCGGTCATCGGTCCCGCCCCACGCAACGCCGCGAAAAGGAATCGCGTTCGGCCTCCCGATGGGGAGCCGCCATCACGTCGTAGAACTCTGCGGAACGGTCGTAGGGATCGACGGTCTATCGGTCGACATGTGAGAGTTCCTGTCTGACTGTAGGTTGTCACCCGCAACCGAAGTCCGTCGGATTCGATGACCGGTTCCGGAGTCCGTCGACATTACCCGATCCGACGAGCGGATCAGGTGGGAACAAGCAGAATTCGGCACAGTTCGACCGAACTCACGCCGGAATACGACGTACGCCGTGAAGGTAAGGAGTCCGATTTCCGTCGACCGGGCAGGACGCGGGACACGGCAGCACTAACACACATTTAGCGAGCCGAGAACCATGGTAATGATCAATCACATCTTTGTCACTCCGAAATGTGACACCGTATCACCGACGCCCGAAACTCCTATTCGAAAGAGCTACGTTCGTCATGCCCACTGATCAGCAATAACTACATCTACGTTCAACGGCATGACAGAACTCCGATGCCACGACATATCATAATCCGCAAAAGTCATAATTGTGACATCCCTGCGGTTATCCTCTGATTCAGCAGTAACTTACAGGCTGCCCACCGATCAGCCCATCGGTCATCGACCCGACTCCGACACCATTACGACGGCGCTCGACCGGCATGCCCGTGACCGCGCATGGAGGACAGTTGAGCGCGACAGACATCCACGATCACGCCAGTTTCCGGCGCAGGATACTTTCGCCGGGATCGCGCGAGATAAAACGGAACAGATCGCACTGCGAACGGCGGCTAATTAAACCGTGCGCGCCTACTCCTATTCGAATCTGAGCGATCGAGTTACCAGAATCCGCACGGGCGCGTTCACCGATCCTGAAATCGGCGATCGGGTGACCATGGCGTTTTTCCGACCGGCCGACTATGTGGGGCTCGAAGCCGGACCCGATGTCGGACTCCACCACGACACCCGCACCGGATGCGACGAATTTTCCTCCGGAGTACCATCACATCACTCGGGTCCACCCCGACAACCGATCCCCCCACCGGAGCACCGTCGACCCTACCCGTCTCCGACTTATCCAACCCCTACGGGATCGCCGCGGACGCCGCAGTCAATCTCTCCATCGCCCGCAGTGCGACGCCGGTGCGCATGTTCGCACCGGGCGCCACGACCGGAAAGTCACCCCCTTCACCGGGCCCGGATTCATCCGCGGGTATCGCCGTTACCCCGACCGGTGACGTGATCCTCGCCGACCACAGCATGACCGGGTCCTGCGGATGAACGCGAGTCGACCACCGCGATCGAACTGCCCTTCGTCGGGCTGGACGGGTCCAGCGGAGTAGCCGTCGCCACGGCGGGAAGCGTGTACGTGACATTCCAGGTGTCAATGTGAGGTCTCAGGAGATGTTTGACGTTTCGTCGTCTGGTCATGCTTGACGTTCAGTCCAGGCTCGCGCCTGCGCCCGTGACGTGGAACCTGGTGATGGGTTTCTGGCTCTTTCGGGGACGGACCGCGATTTCCTCGTCACCGTGCAGGATGCGTAGGTGTGTGTCCTCGACGACGACGGTGACGATCTTGCCGCGGTGACGGGGGCCGAGTTTGATGCCTTGACCGGCGACCATGATCCTGCCGCTGGCGTGGACTTTGCGTTGCGCGCGTAGGGAACCGGCCGGCAGCGGTGGGGGCGGCAGCGGGCGGGTGGGGGTCCGGATGCCTGGGAGTCGGCCGAGCCGATCGGCCCTGATCGGGCAGGGCCAGGTCCCGATGAGCGCGTCGTCGGCGATCGCGTGGAGCAGATGCCCGTCGAGCCGGAGAACGACCCGGCGTCCGGCCCAGGCGAATCCGACGAGGTGAGTGGTTCCACCGATCGAAACCAACCCGTCCTTGTTGACAGCCCGGTCGATCTCGACCGCTTGGCCGGGTTCGATCACCGCGACCCCCGCGGTTCGGCGCATCGCCGGTCTGTCGGGTTCGGGGCCGCCTGGTCTGGCACCGCGCATTGCGAGATAGCGCAGGTCCTCGGGCTGTAGCCGGGATGGGCTGGTGCGGATCACGTGACCGTCGCAGACGATGTGAACGCTGCGCAGGTCGGCCCAGACCGTCACTATGCGCCCGGCCATGCTCGGGTGCAGTGACACGACTTGACGACTGGATCGGATTCGCAGGTCACCGTTGGGTGGAACGCGAAGGTCGAACTCGACCGCCGCTCCGTCACCGGTTCGCCGTGGTGGCGGTTCGATCACTCCGATCACTAGCGGTGAGGACTCACCGGCGCTGGACTGTTGGCCCGGCTCGATGTGATCGAGCCGGGTGGGTCCGTTGGGGCGGAACAGGCTGGCAGGGACGGCCATATCCAGCGACTGGTGCGGGCGCTGCTGGTTGTAGGCGTCGATCCATCCGTCGAGCGCGTCCTGGGCGGCGGTGATGGACTCGAACGGGGCGACGTGGTCGAGGAACTCGGTGCGCAGCGTCTTGTGGAACCGTTCGATCTTGCCTGTCGTCGTCGGTGAGCGCGGCTTGGTCAGCCGCTGTTTGATGCCGTTGTTGCGGCAGATCTTCTCGAAGAGCACCTCGACCGGTAGCGGTTTGATGTGTCGGCCGGTGAACTGTCCTCCGTTGTCGCTCAACACTTCCGACGGGACGCCGTAGCGGCGCATCGCCGCAGTGAACGCCTCACCGACCTCGCGTGCCGACGGTCGCGCCAGCACCGTAGCGATCACCACGAACCGGGAGTGGTCATCGATTCCGGTCAGCACTTTGCACTCGCGACCGTCGGCCAGGGGCACTCCGCCAACGATGTCGATCTGCCACAGGTGCATAGGCGCTTCCCGTTGCCACCGCTTGTATCTACGTTTGTGCAGCTGGGCCTGCGGATCGATCATCCCGTTCCGGGTCAATACTCGGTACACCGTCGCCCGCGAAGGCACCGGGTCCAAGCCCTGGCGGGACAACTCGTAACCGATGCGGCGCGCACCCCAGCGGGGGTGTTCCCGGCGCAGCCGACAAATCAACGACTCCACCTCGGCCGTGATCCGGGTCGGGCTGGTACGCGGTCGTCGCGACCGATCCGACAGCCCCGCCATACCCTCGGACCTGAACCGCCGCCGCCAGGTATCCAATGACTGCCGAGTAGTGCCGTAGCGGACCGCGACCTCACCGATCGGAGCACCGCCCAACACCTCGCACACCGCCCGATACCGATACTCGACCAACGCCTCCGGCTCCACGACACCATCCACTCACCACCGACACCAACTGGGGAACTCGACCACGCCCAGCGCTCAAACGTCAAGTGTCTCTTGAGAACAACTCGTCAAGCATGTCCTGAGCCCTTACACCGACACCAGGCCAACGGGCGGGGTGTAAAAACTCTCCGGCCAACTGCATCCCCCTTCTACCGGCACGAAACCACATACCATCCCAACAACATCACGAACTGCGGTTGGAGTACTGGTGCGCCGGCGACCGAACTCCAGCCGGTGCCGTGTGCTGGACTGTCAGCTATGCCGGTCGCTTGGGCCGATCGAGGAAGGCGTGAGGTCCCGACTTAGGTCTTCGGCAGCGGTGTCGTGGTCGGGGGAGCTCCTCGTAGCGTGCCGCAGTAGGTCGGGTGGTTTGACCCCTGAGGTTCCTGTCGCCGATGGTCTTCGGCTGATTCTGCGGGGTATGTCGTGCCATCCGGCCCGCGTTCGCGGCGTGACCGAAGAGAGGCATGACCACCAGCACAGGCACGGTACTGGAAGTCGGATTGTCCGCCGCGGATCCCATCCGGATATTAGAGAAGGGACCTGCTGCTGATGGCCGTCATCGGTGTCGATCCGCACAAAAACACTCACATCGCCACCGCGGTGGATCCGAGCAGCAATGTTGATCTCGGTTCGGTCCGGATCGAGGCGACCTTATCCGATTACCGGTGCCTGATCGCTTGGGCCAGGCGGTGGCCGCAACGGCAGTGGGCGGTGGAGAACGCCGATGGACTGGGACGTCACCTCGCCCGCTGGTTGATCGCCCGCAGCGAGGTCGTGCTCGACATCCCGACCACCGCGACCGCACGGGTGCGGGAACTTCTCGCGGTGGTCGACGTAAGAACGATCGGATCGACGCCGCCGCAGCGTGTGTCGCGGCTTTGCAGGGAGAGGGGCCGACCAGCCGTTGCAGACGAACACTGTGACGCGTTACGGATACTGGACGAGCAACGAAACAATCTGTCGGCGAGCCGAACTCGTTCGGTCAATCAGCTGAACGCACTGCTGCGGGAACTACTGGCCGGTGGCGCGCCCACCCGCCTGACAGCGAACACCGCCGCTACTGTGCGGATTCCGAGCACGGACGATGTCGAATCGGTTCCGTGTCGACTGTGCAAGGATCTGATCGCCGACGTCCGCCGACTCGACCGCCAACTCGCCGCTAACCAGAAACTGCTCGACGAGCACGGCACTCGGATGCGCAGGATCGACGGGATCGGTCCTGTGCTGGCTGCCCGATTGATCGGCCGAACCGGCCCGGCGCCCCGGTTCGCGACTACGGCCGAGTATGCCACCTACAATGGGGACCGCGCCTGTCGAGATCGCCAGCTCCGATCGACGCCTCCACCAGCTCAGATCGACGCCTCCACCAGCTCAGATCGACGCCTCCACCAGCTCAGATCGACGCCTCCACCAGCTCAGATCGACGCCTCCACCAGCTCAGATCGACGCCTCCACCAGCTCAGCCGCTACGGCGCCCGGCAACTCAACGCCGCGATCCACAACGCCGCCATGGTCCAGGTCCGGATGCGCGACACCGCCGGCCGCGCCTAATACGACCGCAAGATCGCCGCCGGATCCTCACACCGCGCTGCCATGCGCTGTCTGAAACGACACCTATCGAACACAATCTGGCGAACCATGACCGCCGATGACACCAGGCGGCACCGCGAGCACGACACCGAGTCACGCTCTACCACTCGACAAATAGAGCCGGGAAGACAGGGTGTATTGCTACGCGGTGATCGACGCCTACTCCCACGCATCGTGGGCTGGGCCATCGATTCCCGTCAGACGGCATCGCTCGCGGTTCACGAGTCAACCCCGCCCGCACTCCTGCGGCACGCTACGAGGCAGCGGACCCCGACCACGAACCGCTGCCCAGCAGATGAGACGGCGGTTCAGTTCGGCCGCGGGCGGGCGCAAGGTCACGCCGAGCGGGCCAGGTCGGGGGTGGTGAACTGGGGGTCCTCACCGCGGAACGTCGCCGCCGGTCGGAGGCTATCGCGTCGGCGCGGTGGGATGGCGGCGCGACAACGGGTTTGAGTCTGTCGATCGGGTTCGCATCGATCTCGGCCTCGGTCTGGTGGGAGACGACCGTCTGTGCGGTCGCGGTGGCTGTTGCAGGTTGTACTGGTGGCGAGTAGGCGGCGGGTGTGGCGTGGTGATGCCGAAGTGAGGCGGGGTGAGCGTTTCGCGGCGATACTCAAGTGCGAGCGCGCCGTGTCGGGGGCGGCGCGGTGGCCCGACGCGCCGGGCACGCACGAGACGGCGGGGTGCGCTGGCCTCCGATGTTTTCCGGATCGCCCCTCCATGAACTCGCTCCGGGATCGCGCGACATCGAACCAGCACCGTGTCGGCCTGTTTCGCGGCCCGCTGCTGATGATCATCGGCGGGTGGCGATTTCAGCGCGGGGACCGCCGTCCGTGGAGTCGACGGTGTCGAGCGTCGCGCGGGCTACTTCGGCCGTGGTGGCGCAAAGCTGGGCGAGGGTGACACCGTTCCGGTCGTGCTGTGACGCTGTCCTGGTGAGGTTGACCAACAGCGGCTGCGCCGAGCCGGTGTCGACGACTACCATACAGGCCGACTTGGTGGTGGCGCTTGCCAGGCCAGCGGCCCAGCGGCTCGCGACTCGAACCGCGTAGTACCTGTCGTCGAGAACGAACCGCTCGAACAATTGGGCAGAGTCCTTCTCGACGGTGAGGACGCTGATGCCACCGGGGTCGATTACGGGGTAGTCGCGCTGCCAGAACTGGGCGAAATGTGTACCCGCGGTTAGTATGCCGACGATATTACCGGCACCGGTGCGCACCCAGCAGCCGTGACCAGGCACTATCGGGACCGCCTCGTCGGCCTGCGATATCGTTGCCGCACGGCGGACGGCCGGGGTGAAGGCCAGGCATTCGGTGCCGGGCACCGGCACCGGGTCCCGGTCGTCGCGGAATCGCAGGCCGGGGTCATCGACCGCGCCCAGTACCGGTGCCGGGCTCGCGCCGAGCTCAGCCGAACTGTCGCAGGATCCGAGTGCTGCGACAACGACCGTGGTCGCGAGTGCTACCGGGATGCGCCGCGCACGAGACCAGTTCATTTCTCGACCATAGTCGGTTCTCGGTCGTTGCGGATCGATCGTGGTTCAGCCCGACGTGCCACGCGGCCGCAGACTACGCCGCGTCCGGCAAAATTGCGCCGCCGGTCGGCGTTGGGCGGCGTCGGTGGGATAGCAGTGTCGAAGCGTGGCAGGGCACTGGAAATGCGCGAATTCCGCGATTCGCGGCCGACGGCACCAACGCCGGGACCATAACGCGGGCACACGCGCCCCATCGACGGGCTGCGTTGACAAGCCAGGAATCTGCGGAACTGCCGTGCGTAACACACCTCGTTCGCATCCGGAACGCGGGGGTGCGGACCGGAGACATCCGCGTGTGGCGGCCTATCGGTCGATGGCCGAGGCCATCGACCTGGCCCCTGCATATCGACTTTCGCTACTGAATTCCAGTTAGCTGCCCCACCGTGTGCTTGGTCAGCTTGCCTCCGACGTGCAATCGGTCGACCTCACTAA
>NZ_BAGG01000234.1 GCF_000308695.1 Nocardia takedensis NBRC 100417
GGGCGGCAAGGACAGCCAAGCGATGCTGGATGTCCTGGTCGAGGTGTTCCACGGCCTCGGCGTGCTGGACCGGGTCACCACCGTCCACGCCGACATGGGCCGAGCCGACTGGCCGGGCACCTCGGCGCTCGCGAGAAGCCATGCCGCGCATTATGGGCTGCGCCATGAGACCGTGGCACGCAACGGTGGGGACCTCCTCGACCGGGTCGCCGAACGAGGCAAATGGCCTTCGCCTCGAATACGCTGGTGCACAAGTGATTTCAAGCGTTCTACCTGTCGGCGGGTGATCACGACGCTGGTCGCGGAGTCCCGGGCGTCCGGGATCACCGATCGCCCGGTGCGGGTGTTGAACATCATGGGCCACCGCAGCGGAGAATCGCGTGAACGCGCGAACAGAGCGCCGTTCGTCCATGAGCGCGGCCGAACCTGTCTGTGCCGTGAGTGTAGTGACGCGCGCACGGCGGGCGATCCGCCCAAGGCCACGGTGTCGAATTCGCGGCGAATCATCGATACCTGGCTGCCCATCCACGGGTGGGACCTCGAGACGGTGTGGGCGCGGATCGCCGCGGCGGGCACCCGACCCCATATTGCCTACAGTATGGGTTTCGCCCGCGCGTCGTGCATTTTCTGCATCTACTCACCTCGCTCGGCGCTGGTGCGGGCCGCGCGCCTGCATCCTGAACTGGCTGCCAAATACGCTGCGGTCGAGGCCCGTATCGGGCACCGTTTCCGGCCCGAGGTGTCCATCGCCGAGGCGATCGCCGAGGCCGCGACAGCCGACCAGCGCGGTCGCTGCACCGCCTGAAAGACTTCGAACACCACATGTTCAGCGTCCAGTCGCGCGCTCCTCGAGACCGGCGCTGTGATCGCTCGACGAGCCTACGGCCAACGCCGCGTGGTACGACACGGGGCACGGCAGCCGCGTCACGTCGAGGTGCGCGTGCGAGCGCGGGCGAATCGGCCGCGTCCGGACCGTTCGAGCTGTCTCGACACCGTGGTCTCGGTCGTGGGCGGGGTGCACGTGCGCCACGGCGAGCGCTGTCTGCACGGTGAACCGCGCCGCTACCTGTGGCGGTACGCGGGTGCCCTGCACGTCGGAAGCCTCGCCGACTACGCCGTCTTCTTCGACACCCTCGACCCCGAGGACCAGCGCCGACTCGTCCGCACCGGTGATGAACTGCGGACCTGGACCGACACCTACCGCCTCCGCATCACCATCACCCTCGGCGCGGCCTTCGCCGGTCAGGTTCGCTTCACCGCGGCCGACGAATGGAGCGAGACGCTGCTCCACTCACCGGCCTGAAACCGCTTCGGGATTGCCCCGCGCTCGGCTGGCTGTCCCGCCCGTCGCTGTTGGTCCAGGGCTATCCGCTTCCGGGGCGCTGTCGGTGCTGTCCGTGTCCGTTCCGTATGAAAGGTGACCATCGATGGCTGTGAGAACGTCGGTCTCGGTGCCCGAGTTCGCCCGCGAGATCCTGGCTCGGTCACGCGTCGAGGGCAACAAACTGTTCCTGACCGACCGGCTCAGCGTGTCCGATTACCGCAAACTCAACAAGGTCCTCGAGGCGATGGGCGGACAGTGGGACCGCCGGGCCCGCGCCCATGTCTTCCCCGACGACCCGACCGAGACCATCGCCGCGGCCGTGGCGCGCGGCACGACCCCCAACACCGACAGCAAGGTGCTCGCGGCGTACTTCGCCACACCCGAGGCTCTGGCTCGGCTCCTCGTGGAGGGTCCGCACTCCGATATCAGTGCACTCGCCCCGGGCGCTCACGTCCTCGAGCCCTCCGCCGGCGGCGGCGCGCTGGTGCGCGCGATCCTGGCGGCCAACCCCGGGATGCGGATCACCGCCGTGGAGCCCGATCGCGAGCGTGCCGCGGCCATCGACTACGACCCGCGCGTCACGGTAGTGATCGCCGAGTTCGAGGAATTCGCAGCAGGGGCCACCGATCGGTACGCGGGAGTGGTGATGAACCCGCCCTTCGCCCTGCCCCACAGGCCGACGGTGTGGATCGACCACTTCCACACCGCCTGGAACCTCCTGGCCCCTGGGGCACAGCTGCTGAGCCTGGCACCCAACGGCTACACCTACCGCACAGACCACGCCCACCGCGCGGTGCGTGAAATCGTCACCGCCCACGGCGGTCACGAGGTCCTGCCCGCCGGGTCATTCACCACCTCCGGCACCGGTGCCGCCACTGTGCTCCTGCACGCCCGCCGACCCGCCGAAGTCTGACCCACCCGCCGCACGCGTCACCGAACCGTCGCCGCGGCAGCCGAACCCGCGCTCCGTCACCGGAAGGAGGAATTCACATGGTCGATGACACCGCAGGGTTGTTTCCTCTCGCGACGCTTTTCGACGACGATGCGGTGCCGGTGTGCTGGTCGTTCGGGCTCGGTGTCGACAGCGCGGCGGGGGTGACCCGCACGCTGCTCGACCCAGGGTTCCGGCCGCCGGAACTGCGTGGTGATCTGTCGAATCTGGTGGTGATGGTGGCCCAAACGGGCGACGTTCTCTACCCAGTCCACTCGTGTTGTAATCCGTTCTCGATGAGAGCTTTCCGCCGACTCATCTCTTCCTCGTCCCGGCGGAGTCAAGTCGGAATTGAGCATTGGAGGTCCGGTGGACGAGACAAGGCCCGAGCACGGAGTGGCGGAGGGATGGCAGCTCTACTTCGTTGGCACCGACGGTATTCCGCCGAATGTCGTGGCGGATCCGGTGGTGGTGCGTTATCGCGGTGTGCTGGAGCGGGCGGCTGGGCGGGTGAGGGTGGGGCAGCCGGTGTTCTTGGGGCCTGGTGGTGTTCCCGATGTCCGGGTCAATCGCTGGTTCGTCAGCGATGAACTGGGCAACGCTGGTCGTACGACGTGGCGCAAGTATGCCTACAGCTTGTTAGTGTGGCTCAATTTTCTTGTTGCTTACGGTGTTTCGTGGGATCGTCCCGGCAGAGATGCTCAGTCGGCGTTCAAGGTGTGGCGATTGAGCGATGCACGCAATCCCAGCCGGGTGGCCCCCGGGACCTACGAGCACAACCTGATCGCGCTTCGCCTGTTCTACAGGTGGGCATCCGGCGAGTTCGGCATCCCCGATCCCATCCGGGTTCGGCCGCGACGCGGATCGGATGACAGGTACGGCAGTGAACCGGTGACGGCGCCGGCGGCGAGCCGGGATCGCAACGTGAAGTGGTTCGATCCGGACGGTTACCGGCGTTATCGGGATGTCGGTTTGATGGGGTTCGCGCTCGACGGCAGCGAGGATCCGGGGTTCCGGGGCCGCAACTCCCAGCGCGACGGCGCGTTCGCCGATGCACTGTATGGGACTGGTCTGCGGTTGTCGGAGATGGGATCGCTGTTGACGCTCGAATTGCCGGCCGATGATCCGCACCGCGTATACACGACCTGTCGTCTGGCGGACGAGTGCGCCAAGGGCGGTCGAGGACGCGACTATTGGATGCCGCGCCGCACGCTGGTGGAGGTTCTGGGCTATATCGAAGGTGAGCGGGCCCGTGCCGTGCGCCGCGCTCAGCGCGCCGACCGTTACCGACGCCTCGCGGACGCACGGGTCATCGTTTCGGTCTCGGCGTCGCGGCGGGTTCGGTTGCAGGGGTTCGACGGCAGGGTTTCGGAGGTGTCGTTGGACGCGCTGGGCCTCTCGGAACGTCGCCGGTTGCTGGTGGAGGGCGCCGACGGTCTCGAGCCCGCGGCGGTGTGGCTGAACGAGGACGGTCTGGCTCGTGATCCGCACGGATGGGAGCACACCTTTTCTCAGGCCAACGCGCGGCTGGCACGGTTGGGGCTCGTCGGGTTCGCGGGTGCGCCGCACATGTTGCGCCACAGCTTCGCTCTGCGCTGGTTCTCGGTAGGTCGGTTGGCCTATCAAGAGCGGGTCGCGCATCTGAATAAGCAGGAGACCAGGGATTTTCGTGAGCAGTTCGGGGATGCGTGGGATCTGGTGCAGCTGATGCTCGGTCATGTCGACCCCCGCTCGACCCGACACACCTATCTCGAGCCTTTCCGCGGTCTGGGAGTCGAGTTGCTGTTGCTGCACGCCGCCGAGGAGTCGATCTCGAAACTGATGCGCGCGGTGTTCCACCGTGACGGTCGGGTGCTCACCGATCCGGTCGGGACCCTCCGGTGAGCAGGGGACGACGGGCGGCGATGCCGGAGGCAGGATATGTTGCCCCGCAACGACTGTTCGATGACGGTCACCGGTGCGTGGTGCGTTTCGTGGCCGAGCGCGGTGGCCGACCGATCGATTTCGACTTCACGAGATTGCCGGTCAGCGACGAGCTGCGAGTCTCGTTCGCCCGCGCGTTCGAAGCGCACACCGGTCCGGAAGGGCGGGTGAAAGCGGCCGGCTCGGCGCGCAACACCTTCGCACTTCTGCTGCGGTTCTGTGAGGTGTTGGCCGGGCGTGCTCGACCGCCACGCTCGGCGGCGGATCTGAGTCCGTCGCATCTGGACGAGTTCCTGATGCGACGCTCGGGTTTGGCGTCGTCGGGGATGGATGTCGGGGTTCTGCGGTCGTTGCTGGTCGAGGTCGAGGGATTGACACCGACGTTCACGGCCCGCTGCGCGCAGCGAGTCCCGGTGCGCCGTAACAGCTTCACCGCGCACGCCAGCTACAGCAAGACCGAGGAAGCACGGATCCTGCGCGCTGCCCGCGACACCGCTCGTGGTGCCGCGGTCCGGATCCGAACCAACCTCGACCTATTGGCGCGGTGGCGGGACAACGACACAGAACTGGTAGGCGATCCGGTCCGTGCGGAGTACTGCGAATTGCTCGATCACGTCGAGCGGGCCGGGGATGTCTACGCGCTGCCCGGGGAGCAGGGGCTACGGCGCGTGGCGCGCCACGGCGGCGCGCTGGCGGTCAACACCGCAGTGCATCTGGACTGGCGTGAGGTCGCCGCGTTCACGGTGTTGTTGGTTCGGTTGACCGGCCAGAACGGCTCGACGATCTACAACGCCCCCGCGGCGCACCATCGCCCCGACGGCTACACGGGGCCGATCGCCTCGGCGCAGGTCGACCTGGTCAAACCCCGCCGGGGCCGCCGGGCCCACATGACCTCGGCGTTCACCGATCTGCCGGTGTGGGCAGATACCGGCGCCCGCGCCGACGGGACCGTCTCCGCGTTCGACGAGTTGCACACTCCGTTCGGCGTGTACACGCTCGCACACGAGTTGACCAGTTCCGCGCGTCGCATTCTCGGTAGCGACAGACTGTTCGTGTACTGGAATCCGACGTCCGGTAAAGGATTCAAGACCCCGGATCAGCAAGGGTTGGCCGGGAACTGGGGACAGGAGCTGATGCTCGACACCGATCCGGACCAGGACGGACAGACCGCGGCACTCGGAGTGTCGTTGGCGCGGCTGCGGGCCACGCACGCCGCGCGCGAGCAGCGCCCTGTCGCGCACACCACCAGCACACTGGCCGACACCTACCTGCGTCGAGACCGCTCCAGCGTGGTGGAGTACCAGCGATTGGTCGCCGAGGTCTTGACCGCCGAGGCGGGCAAGGCGCGCTCTATGGGCGCCATACCGCAGCTCAGCGCCTCCGATCTGGAACAGGCCGGCCGTGAACCGGGCACGGTCGCGGCCCGCTTCGGCGTCAGCGAGGCGGTGTTGCGGCTGTTGGTGGCCCGTGACGCGGACACGGTGCTGGCCGCGTGCACCGACAACCTCAACAGCCCCCATACCGAGCCCGGTCGCGCGTGCACGGCGTCGTTCCTCAAATGCCTGGACTGCCCCTGCGCACGTGCCCTGCCCCACCACCTGCCCGTCCAGATCGCGGCACACGAGCTGCTGGATCGACGTCGAACACAGATGACCGCGCTGCGGTGGGCGCAGCGTTTCGCCTATCCCTTCGGCCAACTCGACGAACTGCTGACCCGAGCCGGCGACACCGCGGTCGAATGCGCCCGCGCCGAAATCGGCCCCGACCATCACGCGCTGGTGGCGCGATTGTTCGACAAGGAACTGGATCATCGATGACCCGACCCGCTCGATCCGCCGTACTGCGCGCCGGGGGCTTTGTCCTCGACCCCGACACGCCGGTACTGTTCAACCGCCCACTGCGCCCCGACGCGCGTCCCGCCGATCTGTCCCTCTTCGCTGAGGACCGCTGGAAGCTCAGCCCCGCCATCCACGAGAAACACTACGGGTCGAAGAGTTTGAACTTCGCCCTCGTACCCGAATCGTTCCGTCTGATCGCGAAAGCGTATGTGTGGCTGGAACTCAACGGCGACCACGACATGACCGTGCTGCGTCGCGCCAGCCTCAAAGGACGGCTGTCGGTGTTCTCGATGCACAATCACCTGCGCATGCTGCGCGTTCTGCTGGATTGGCTGGACCAGCACGCGATCACCACCCTGGACGCGGTCACCAGCACCGATCTCGACCGATTCCTCGACGCCGTCCGGGATGCGCCGATGCGCGAAGCCGACCGCGTCGATGTGATCCAGGCCGTGCGGCGGCTGTGGGCGATGCGCGAGGCCCTCCCACCCGAGGCACGACTGCCCGAAGAACCACCCTGGAACGGGAAAGAGGCCCGGTACCTGCTCGGCCCGCTGCGGCGCCCTGCGGTGAACCTGACCCCACGCATCCCCGAAACCACGATGAGTATGATGCTGTGCTGGGCACTGAGATTCGTCGAGGACTTCAGCGACGACATCACCGCCGCCCGCGCCGAATATCGCACTCTCGTCGGCCGCACTAGACCGACCTTCCCCTCGCCGACATCCAACCGGCGTGCCAGCTTCGCGGACGCTGTCGCTCGAATCGATACCCTCATCGGCGAGTTCTGCTCCAACGGTGAGTCGTTGCCCGGCAGACGAACCGCCGACGGGGCCCTCGAACCGCACTGGGCGCATCTGGGGCGTTTGACCGGCCTGGACTACCAACTCCTCGAACGCGAAGGACCACATCGCAAGTCCATCCTCGACGCGAGAATACCCATCGCCGAGAGCACCTACCTGCACCACCGACCGACCGGGCTGCTCGAGGGGCGAGTGTGGCAGTCCCGCATCGACTACGACGACGTCAAGAACTTGGTGCACGCGCTCTACGCCGCCTGCTTCACCGTGATCGCCTACCTGTCGGGTATGCGGCCCGGAGAGATACTCAGTCTCGAACGCGGTTGTGTCACATACGATCCGATCAGCCGATTGTGGCTGCTGCGGGGCCTGAAATGGAAGAACGCCACCGACGCCGACGGGACCAAGATCCCCGAAGGTGTGTACCGCGAGGACCCGTGGGTCGTCATCGAACCGGTCGCCCGCGCGGTCGCGGTGCTCGAAGGGCTCACCGACACCACGGTCCTGTTTCCGGCGCGTCTGGTGTGGACCCGCAAACCCCACGACCGCGACGGCGCCCGGACCACACCCGAAATCACCAAGGACCTGGCGCGTTTCACTAACTGGGTCAACACCTACTGCCGCGACCACCACCGCACCGACACCATCCCGACACCGGCGCGCGCGATAGCGCCGTCCCAGTTCAGGCGCACCCTTGCATGGTTCATCTGCCGCCGTCCCCGCGGGCTCGTCGCCGCGGCCATCCAGTACGGGCACCTGCACGTCCAGATCACCCAGGGCTACGGCGGCAACTACGCCTCCGGATTCCCCGACGACCTGGCGTTCGAACGGTGGCTGGCCCGCCTCGACGAACTCGACGAAGCGGACCGCCGACTCGCCGACGGCGAACACGTCAGCGGTCCCGCCGCCGACGCCTACCGCACTCGAGTCGCCGGCGGCAGCTCCCGATTCGCCGGCCGCGTCATCCGCGGCGGCCGACAAGCCCGCCACATCCTGGCCAACCCGTCACTACAGATCTACCCCGGCAAAGGCATGACCTGCGTATTCAACGCCGCCACGGCTCTATGCGAGCTGGCACCCAGCGTCGACGACGCCCGCCACACCCCCGATACCACCGACTGTCGACCCACGTGCCGCAACATCGCCCGCACCGACACCGACATTACCGAACTCCGCGCCGAAGCCGACAACCTCCGTGCCGCTCTCGACGATCCCGCCAGCCCCCCCCTATCAGGCTGGCACGCCAACGACTACGACTGGACCATCTCGACAAGATCCTCGACCAGCACGACACCGAACGCGAGACAGGCACCGACCGGCCATGAACGACTTCATCGCGGAACCGGCACCCCCGGCCGAACTGTGCGACCGGCTCCGCGCCGCAGCTGATCGTCTGCTGGCCGGAACACCTCTACACTCCGACGGCAAGCTGACCATCCTGTCCCTCGCACAGGAAGCCGGGATCAAACGTTGGCTGCTGACCCACAAATACCCACACCACCTCAAAGGCAAATATCAAGCCGAATTCAAAGCCGCCGACCACAAATCCCGACCACTTCAAGCCGCCGAACACGACCTCGAGCACCTGCGGACCCAACTGCGAACCGAACGCGAACAGCGACGCCACTTCGAGCAACTCGCCCGCACCTACGCAATCATCATCGGCCAACTCGCCGACGAACTGGCCGACACCGCGGCCGAGCGCGACGCATTCCAGGCTGCCTCACCGGTCACGCAGCTGCCCCGGCCAGCGCAGCGGCCGTGACGGCCTCCGGCGGGGAAAGTCGTGTCGATGAGCAGTGCGCTAACATCGCGTCGAGAACCGCCAGACGCTGATTCGTCACTGCTCCAGACTGTTTCGCGAGCCGTCGGCGCAGTCAGCGGCGCTATTGTCGGCGGCCAGCTGGCACTCCTTAGAGGAGACGAGTTTGGCAATCCGTGTTCTGTCGGCGGTTCGCCCATGGAATGATTCCTGTATTCGGTAACCAGAGGGAGGCGGTGGCGGCATGAGCAGTTCTGGCAATCCTTTTGAGGCCTCAGCGTCAGCGCTCGGCTACCTCTACCAGCTCCGCGTGGCACTCCAGCGGTGTGTGGAGCTCTCCCGGGGCGGGATCGAGTGGAGTGTGGCGATCGAGGCGACCGACGATGTCCAGGCCCTTATCGGGTCGCGCACCGAGCTGACCCAGCTGAAGAAGCGCGCCGACAACGTGAGGCTGACGGACCTGTCGCCGGACCTGTGGAAGACGATCAGAGTATGGTCGCAGGCCGTTACCGAAAACCGCATCGACCTTGCCGAGACAAACCTCTACCTGATTACTACCGCAGAGCTGCCTGACGGCAGCGCAGGGTTCTCCCTACAGCCCGAGACCAGCGGATATCGCGACGAAAAAGCGGCCGACGTCCTCCTCGTCCAGGCCCGAAAATCCTCCAAGAGTGAGACTCTCGCCAAGGCGTTCGACGCATTCGACGCTCTCGATGAGCGACGCCGGGCCGAACTCATCAGCCGTATAGAGGTCATCGGTGACGCGCCGGGCATGGACGAAATCAGAGATGATCTGCTGGGCTACGCGAGTCTGGCCGTCGAACGACGCTTCGCCGAGCCCTTTCTTCAGCGCCTGGAGGGTTGGTTTTTCGAGCGGGCGTCCGCCCAGATGAGTTCCCCGGGATCGGATCCCGTGACCGGCGCCGAATTCGATGAGATGTTCACCGATCTGCGAAACCAGATCGGTGAACACAACCTGCCCATCGACCCCGATATCTTCGCGCTAACAGATGCTGATCCTGCTGCCGTCGATGCCTCCGACAAGGTCTTCGTCCATCAACTGCGGCTGATCGACGTGGGCGCGGAACGGATCGGTTATGCGGTGCGAGACTGGGTGCGGGCCTTCGCCCAGCGCTCACGGTGGGCCGACGAGAACCTGGTGCGCGCCGGGGAGATAGGTACCTACGAGCGCAGGCTCGTGGAGGAGTGGCAGTCGCGGTTCGCCGAGATGCGCGAGGACCTCGGCGACGAGGCCACCGAGGAAGAGATGAAGCATCAAGCAAAGCTGATCTACCGGTGGGTCGATCACGAAGCCAGGATGCGAATACGGCCCGGCTGTGAAGAGGTGTTCGTCACCAAAGGGTCGTACCAGATGCTCGCGGATGAGCTGCGAGTCGGCTGGCACCCGGACTTCAGTGCCCGCCTAGCAGCCCTGCTGGAGCCGACCGGAGCCGTTGATGGCCGATCTTGACCTGAGTCGAGAGGAGCGCGCCCTGTTTAACCCGGCCTTCACCGCACTCGTGTGCGTCCGGGCCGTGCAGGGCTATGAGACGAAGTACCGCGCCGCCTGCCCCCTTCCGGTCGCCGTGACCGCTGCGGTCATGGCTTTCCAGCCGTCGATCCGAGCGGTGCTGCCAGCCACCACTCGGACAGGTCTGATGGGCTGGCTCGACGAGAACCCGGCCGTCCGCGTAGCGATGAGCTTCAATGCCGCCACCCTCGCCTCCGTCATACGGCCGGGGCTGCTGTTTGCTCTTCAGAGTGGGGTGCTCAGGCTGCAAGGCTCCAGGCTTACCGTGGCACGGCGGACCGTAAAGGTCGTCGAGGACGGCCCCGAGCAGCACACCGCGATTCAGAAGGCTGCGCAACAGCTCGGGCGCTGGCTGCCCAGCACCGGCAGCATCAGCACTGTTCTGACACTCTTGGGGGTTCGAGCGTGAGCTTTCAGATCCAGGCAGTAACCGTCTACGGCAAGCAGCCCGGACAGGTCCGCTCGGTCCCCTTCCTTGCAGGCACCCTCAACATCGTCACGGGCGACTCCCGGCGTGGGAAGAGCGCGCTGCTGACGATCATCGATTACTGTCTGGCCAGCTCCGACTACCCCGTCAAGGCTGGCATAGTCCGCGAGTATGTGGGCATTTTTGCCGTCACCCTCGTCAAACCGGGCCAGCAGCTCTTTGTGGCTCGGCCTGCCCCCAACCGCGGAGCAGCAGTTAGCACGGTGCTGTGCATCCTGTCCCAATCCCCCGGCACCCCACCGCCCCCGTTGGAGCAGCTGTCCTTTACGACTCCGCTGGATGTTGCCAAGGACCTGCTCAGCGACTTCTCCGGGATCGACCGCACCGTCAAGGTCCCCGCGGTCGGCCGCGCCCAGACCATCGCCCCCTCGATCCGCCACGCGTTGTACTTCTGCTTCCAGGCGCAGAACGAGGTCGCCAACCCCGATCTGCTGTTCCATTCTCAAGGCGAGGAATGGCGCCCGCACACCATTCGCGGTGTCATCCCGTACTTCCTCGGTGCCGTCGATCCGGAACAGGCTGCGCTGCGCAACCGATTGCGACTGCTGCGCCGGGACCTCTCCGACCTCGAGACCAAACTCGCCCAAGGCCGCGACTTCGGCCCGGCTTCAGGCCAGGCTCAAGCCCTGCTGACCGAGGCGCTTGAGGCAGGGCTGATTCCACGTCGCGACCGCGAACCGACCGCCGAGGAAGTTTCCAGCCTGCTCCGCTTCGTCCTCGAGGGCAGGAGCCAGTTCGCGTCCGGAGAAGGCCCCGACAACGACGGTGATCCGATGGCCGACGCTACAGGCAGGCGTACTCAATTGCGCCGTGCCGTCGGACAGTCCCGCGCTCGCATCGCTGACCTCAAACGCGCGCTCGAGGAAAACGACGACTTCACCGGGCAAGCACACGAGCAGCGCGCCCGACTCTCGTCCCTTGGGCTGATGCGGGTGGACCGGGACACCTCCCAGGCGGCTCAATGCCCGGTGTGCGAGAGTCCGATCGCCTCGGCCAACAGCACGGTGGCTGCGATCATGCACGACCTCGAACGTCTCGACGGCGACCTCCAGGTCATCGGCAGCGACACACCGGCCCTGCAACAGCAACTGGCCCAGGAAGAGGAACAACTGCAGAGGCTGCGCGCAGCCCTCTCCCGCAACCAGGACGAAATCAACGAGATCAGCGCCGGGCTGCGCGCACTACAGCGAGAGTCGGACGACGCACAGCGCGCCGCCCACGTGCGCGGCCGCATCAGCTTGTACCTCGACACCACCGCTCAACACGTCAGCGCCCCACAGATCGAGGACCGCCGCGAAGACCTCCAGCAGCAGATCGCTGAACTGGAGGACCTCCTCAGCGACGACACCCAGGACGACCGGCTCACCAGCTACCTGTCACTGATCAATCAGAACATCCGCACCAAGGCGGCCGCGCTCGAACTCAGCCACGCAGACACGCCCATCCGTCTCGACATCAACCGACTGACCGTCATCGCCGACACCAACGACGGCCCAGTCCGGCTCGCCGACATGGGCAGCGCCGAGAACCACCTCGGCTACCACGTCGCCACGCTACTGAGCCTGCACGAGTGGTTCAGCGAGCACCGCAGCCCCGTCCCGCGGATCCTGATCCTCGACCAGCCATCCCAGGTGTACTTCCCACCCGACTACGGCGAGCCCACCCGCGACCTCAGCCAACTGCTGAAGGTCTACCAGACCATCGTCAACAGCACCCAAGCCCTCGACGGTACCCTTCAGGTCATCGTCGTAGAACACGCCGACCTGACCGACCCTCTATTCCATGATCACGTCGTCGAACGCTGGCGCTACAGCAACAACCAGGCCCTCGTACCTCCCGAGTGGATCACTGAACCGATCGACGACGAAGACGAGTAACCCCTGCACTCGACATATAACCTCGGCCAGCATTGAGCCAGAAGCCTTCCTAACTCAATGTGCGATTCCCGGGTCGCCTTGTCGCCCACGGGCGCGACTGCGGACCGAACGCCGGCAAGGACGCTGTCCAGGTCCACGTGTACTCCAAATTCTTTTCGCAGCCTGAGCAACAGAAGGTAGCAACAACACGGTTCTCGATAGAGAAGCGACGAGTGGCTATCGACCTGCAATCTGGTCGCCGAGCATATCCTGCCGTTGCTCGCCGCCCGTTCGGTACGCTTGGTCGAGGTCGCTCGCGCCGGACCGCGGGTCGCCGACGGGATCGTCGTCCTGCAAGACACCCGAGCTCCGACGCGGTTGCATCCCGATCCCGACGAGCACGGTTTCTACGCGCTCTCGGCCGAGCACCGCGCCAACGGCGTCATGCCCACCCTGAACGGTCGTGCCTGCTCAGCAAAGGCAAAGGGCCAGCCCCTCGATGCATGGCGGGCCACGAATCTGGGTCCGCGGCCCTACATCCACGCGGTGGGATTCGCCGCCGAGGAAACCGGGCGCATCGCGCGCGACACCTCGGTCACGATGAGCGGGCGACGTCACCCCATCTACCCGCTACACGAGGCGGGGATGACACGGGCGATGAGCCAGGGCTACCTGTTCGGACTGTTCGGGGTGTGGTGGCCGAAAAGTTGCTGCCGGCAGTGTTGTTTCGTCAGCGTGCCCAGCTGGCCCGACCAACTCGCCCGCTACCGCGCCCACCCCGAAGAAGCCTACCGACACCTGATCGACGAATACTGCGCGCTCGCGCTCAACGCCCGCAGCGGCCTGTTCGGGCCGGGTAAGTCGTTGCGCGACCGGCTCGCCGCCGA
>NZ_BAGG01000233.1 GCF_000308695.1 Nocardia takedensis NBRC 100417
GGTGACCTGAAGGCCCCGGCACACCTCGGCCACATCCTTGCCCTCGGCCAACAACCGATCGGCCTCGGTCAACTTCCGGACCACCTGCTCCGGGGTATGCCGCTTACGAGTCGCCATCGCTTCATCGAGCCTTCCTGCCCAGCTCATGGGCTACGAAGACTCTCACATATCACCCGGACCGAACCAACGGGGTCACGTCACGCGCCGAACGCCCGGAAGACGCGACTGATTCGCAAAGCAGGTGCACGTTCGCGTCCCGACCTCCCATGCTTTCGGTGGATCATGCAGATCGCCCCCGTTTGTAACGATTTGTCGCCGGGTGGGTGCTCGACTTCTACGCTCAACCGTTCGTTCACGCTCCGCCGGAACTGGAAATCCGACCGCAGCCTGCGACGACGGATCTACAGTCAGCCGCTGATTCGACAGCACCAGCAGAAAGAAATTAGTAAGCGCCGTCAAACTCGTCGAAATCGACCATCGGCACGATCTGGGTGTCTTCGCTCTGGGACGGTTCTCCTATGTAGATATCGAGACCCACCCCTCCCGATCTATCTGGTCGCGCTGACAACCGTCGAACGTCATCGAGCTTTTTCCGCGCTTCGATCGACAGCGGATGATCCGGACCATACACCCTGCCGAGGCCCGGGAGAGCCAGTTCGAAGGTCGCGATCGATTTATCGAAACGTCGAGCAGCGCGATAGGTTGAAGCGAGTTCAAATAGCGTACGCAGAGTTTCACGATGATCGCGCCCAAGCACGCGTTTCCGGTCTGCCAACGTTCGCTTGTACAGCTTGATCGCATCCTCGAACTTCAAAGCCCACTTGTACACACCGGCCAGATTATTGCGTGATGTAAGTGTATCTGGGTGGTCAGATCCAAGTATTCGAATGCGTGCGTCAAGCGTGCGTCGGTGCAAACTGATCGCGTCCCCCAGCCGATCTGCGGATCGATAAGCCCCGGCGAGATTGTTCTGAGCGGAAAGCGTATCGGGGTGGTCCGGCCCCAGCACCCGCACGCAATCGGCCAGTGTCCGTTCGTACAAGGTGATCGCACCCTGTAGCCGCCCTGCGGATCGATAAGCCCCGGCGAGATTGTTCTGAGCGGAAAGCGTATCGGGGTGGTCCGGCCCCAGCACCCGCACGCAATCGGCCAGTGTCCGTTCGTACAAGGTGATCGCACCCTGTAGCCGCCCCGCGGATCGATAAGCCCCGGCGAGATTGTTCTGAGCGGAAAGCGTATCGGGGTGGTCCGGCCCCAGCACCCGCACGCAATCGGCCAGTGTCCGTTCGAACAGCGGAATCGCGTCGCTGAGGCGCCCCGTCGCCCAGTAAGCACCGGCGAGATTGTTTCGCGACGCAAGAGCATCCGGGTGATCTACGCCGAAAACGCGTTCCCGGTCAGCAAGCGTCCTCTCGTACAATGGAATTGCGTCACCGTTCCGCAAGGCCGTTCGGTATGCGCCCGCCAACTCGTCGCGGGAAACAAAAGTATGTGGATGGTCTCGACCGAGCACTCGCTCCCGTTCCGATAGTGTGTACTCGAACAACTGGATGGCCTCTCCCAGTCGCCCGACAGCCCGATACGCTCCGGCGAGACTGTTCTGCGAAGTCAGCGTATCTGGATGGGCGGGACCCAGCACGCGTTCGCAGTCCGCGAGAGTTTGCTCGTATAGTGCGATCGCGTCGATCAGGCGACCGCACTGCCGAAGGGCTCCGGCCAGGTTTCTGCGCGCCGTGAACGTCTGAGGATGATCGGGACCCAGAGTGCGCGTGAAGTCGGCGACTGCTTGCCGAGCGACATCGGCAGCGCGGGTAAAGTCCGAGGAAGCGCTCAGCTGACGTACCGCCCACGACCGTGCGACCGCACCGCGTTCGACCGTTTCCCTCGGCGCGTCTCCGATCCCCGAAGCCCACAGAGCTTCGATCTGGAATACGAGGTGCAAGCCGAACTCCTTGCGGTTCCAGGCATATGACTCATCGAACATGTGCGGTTCCAGTGCCTGCAGCGCATCGGCATGCCACTCGCAGAGCGTGCTGTTGGCGATGGCGCGTTCCCGGACGACGCGAGCCAATAGCCGGTGCATGGTCAACACATCTCCGGAGACCGACCAAGACACCAAGGAACTGCGCTGACAGCGTTCGATCGCTCCGTACAGCGCCGGTGATGGCGTTGTCGCATTGCCGCGTCGATCATCGAGCGTGCTGAGAACGTCCAGTCGGACGCCATCGGGTGACAGCACCGCCAGCACCGCGATCAACCTGGCGACCAGACGGTTGGAATCCGAAATTACGGCGTCCACCGACATCAATAATGCAGCAGCCGTAGAATCCTGATATTCGTGGCCAGGGACTCTTAGCAATATTTCTCGCACCGGATACCGTCGCAACTCGTCCAGGTAGTGCGAGTAGTCCCGGGTGCGATGTTGACGGATGTTGGCCGCAGCTGCGGCCAGTGCCAACGGCAGATCACCCAGCTCGGCCGCTACGCTCGCAGCGCCGCCCCTATCGTCCAGCCCCGTTCGCGCTCGAAGGTATTCCACCGATTCGGCGCGCGTAAATTGCGTGATCTCTACAACTTCTCCGAGCTCAGTGAACGCAGCATCGGTACTCGTGATCACTACCCGGGTACGGCCCAATGTGGGCAACAGCGGAACAAGTTGGTCAGGATCGGCCGCATTGTCGAATACGATCAGCGAATCACCTTGCCACGACGCCAACCGTTCGCGCAGTCTGGCCGCAGACACGGCTGAATCGCCCTTTGGGTCCTGAATTCCGATAGCTGCTGCGATTCTCGCGAGATCTGCGACGGCAGTTCCCACGTTTTCCGCGTTCACCCAGCCGACCAAACCGCGCTGGTCCTGAATCCATGTTCGTGCGTAAGCCGCTGCTACGTGCGTCTTCCCGACTCCTCGCATCCCTGTCACCGCGCAAATTGAAGGATTCGGAGAAGCCGACAGGGTCTCGGCCAGACGGGACTCCGCAGATCGTACGATGAAGGCGGGCGGTGCAGCCGGAAACTTTCCGACGACAATGCTCTGCTCGCTCCCTTCGTGAGCAACATACGCCCGATTCGGCCGCGGCCACAGCGTGACGGTGATAAAGCCCTGTTCCTGGACGACCAGCGGAGGCTGTGCACCGATCGACTCGCAGTCGTGCAGGATTGTCGGAAGCCCGCTGCCGTCCGCTTCCACCAGGCTGATCCAGGATACGATACTCGCCAGCAGATGATTGCGTTTTTTCGATTGTCCAACGAGAGATGCTAATTCACGCTTCGCACCATCGGCGAGATCGCGATCTATCCATAAGCCCGGGCTAGACACTTCAATCCGGTCCTGAAAGATCCGGACGTGCACCCAGGAATCTATGGCCGAATAGTCTCGGTGTACTACCGCGTTCGCGATGAGCTCGCGGACTGCAAGCATCGGATACTCGTAGACCGGCTGGGCAGCCGCCTGTTCACTGCTGGGAAGTTCACCGCGACGGACGCTCCGGGCCACGAATTCCCTTGCGGCAACTATTTGGTCAGGAACCGTCCCACCGAAGCGCTCGCGCTCACGCGGCGCTGCTTGGGTGAGGCCGTAATAACGCATGCACTGCACCTGCGCCGCCGGAAACATTAGGGCAGGCCGCTCGCCGAAAAGCAAGACACCGGTGCCTGTGAGCTGTCCCCCATCGATCAACGCGGCGCGTTCGAGGAACTCCCGCGGACTCAGGATCGCCGGATAGACGGCCTCAACCTCCGGTCTGAGGTTGCCGCGAAAACGTTGTAGCGCATCGAAGTCGAAACCAGAAGATGTCCGGAGCCGATCAGTATACTGGCTTTCGGAAATCATTGCCGACTTGGGCACACTAACTTTGGGCGGAAATCTCTGGCGTAGTGCGCTCACGAGGTCGCGAATCCCCTGAGCGGGATCCAGGTCGAACCTCGCCACCTTGGTCTCCACAGCCAGCTGCTTGATATGTGCCCGTCCGTCCATCTGCACAACAAACACCCGATTGTCGCCGTTCGAGTGTGCAGCAAAGGCGATTCTATTCGCCCAATTGCTGCCGACTGCTTTCATTGTGCCGCACACCACCAACGGTGCGCCGGTCATCAATAGATTTGTTACCGACCAGATCTGGGAATCACCGACGGCGACAGTGCCTGCATGGGTCACGTCGTAGCCGGCCTCACGCAACGGACCTGCAATTTGCTCGGCGAGTTCCTCCTCCCCTTCGGCACACAGAACGTAAATTCTCTGCTGGCTCACCGGGTTCACCTCATCGCGGCGCACAAGGCATCGATTCCCGCAGCCCAATCGCCGATTAGATCAGCATATTTGATGTCGGCCAGTATCGCGGGTGGCTCGCCTCCGGTCAGCCGCACTGGAAGAACTCTGATGTCGGCGCCGCCGAGCTGGCGAGCCAGCGCTGACATCCATTCCTGACTCATCCACGGGCTCAACGAACCAGCAGCCGAATAGCACAGCACCAAGAAAGTTGCCCCCTCCAGTCCCTTGTTGACCTGCCCGACGATCGAATCACCAATTCCAATTGCCCAGACATCGAGCCACACCGTGTGCCCTCGGTGGCGGAGGTCGTCAGCCAGACGCTCCGCCGCTGCCGAATCGGCCCCGCGATGGCTGACGAAGACATTGCTCATCGGTCCTCCCGAACCTCCGCGCCTCGCACGAAGCAAGCGTAGGCAGATTTAAGTGGTGGTCGCAACACATTACTGTTGTGTGCGATGGTATATGTACAGCCACAGCTTCGGCAGTTGTTCGTGGTCGAGGACTTCTCTCCAACCTACGGGCTGAGGACGGAAGGAGCGTGAACCAGCGTTGGCGGTCGCTCGATCACGTTCATTTGCCCAAGAATGAGCGTCCCGATCCAGGTTCCGACTGACGGCCACCAAGGATCGGTCCACGTTCTGCGAGGGCTCGCTATCGGTGTGTGCGGGTCGCAGCGTATCCGACCGGGGCCCTGGTAGCCGAAGGCGGAATATCTGCGGTTTGGTGGAAGGATCCCCAGCGATCGGCCCACGGACCGAAGCAGTAGGGTTGGTCAATTCGACGATGCGAGAATCGATCTCTTGCAGGGCACCGCCGACCACACAAGCGACATCCCCTGACGTCATCGACATGTTCATCAGCAGAGCCCAGTCGATCGAGCCGCCGCGACCACCTGCGCCCCGTTTGGGTGGCGCAGTTCGTCCTGATAACTCTGCGCGTCCCCGCAGCGAACATACCACCTTTTCATCGGTGTTGATCGTGTCATGCCGGTCGAACACAACCACCCACGGCCGTACGACACGACCGGTGTTCGCCGACTCGCCGCAGGATCTCACCCCTGCAAGAGTCGAAGGCGGAAATCCCTGCGGGAAGCCGGCACTGACCCGCACACTTTGTGCGGGTCACCGATATTGCTCCTCCACGAAATCCTGTGGTTGCGTTGATGCCATCACTGCACATCGAGAACCCACAACACGCGTCGACCGCTCGTCCCGCCCGCTCCCGCACCCCGAGAACCGCCACCGAAGTCCCACATCGCCCACCCCCAGAATCGACGGTGCGCCTGTGTCTTCCACAGGCCCGACCCCCGAGCACCACCGACCACCGGCGCCACCAATCGGGAGCACCGGCATCGCCCCCGACCCCGAATCCCACCCGGAACCGACCAGAACCACCTCCGACACCGACCACCTACTCGGCAGTGAATCCTTGCCCGCACACCCCGATTCGACACCGGCCCGGTCCGACCTCGCGGACCTGTTCCGCGGCCTCTACCTGCCGCCGACCACACCCCCCCGCCACCCGGCAGGCCCTGGCGCCGACGTTCCCGTTCCCCGCCGAACCCGACCGCTCCACGACCCGTCGGTTGCACTGCACCATGACCGTGGTCGACATCAACGGCCGCCTGGCCGCCGCGGTCGCCGTCGAGTACCTGGGGTGGGAGGTCGGACAGCGCCTCACGATCACCGGTGACCGAGGATCGGTCGTGACGATCATGCGTGCCTTCGACGGAACAGCGTTGCGCCCCAGAGGATTTCTCCGCCTCCCCATGTCCGTGCGGCACCGATGCCGCATCCGCACCGGCGAACGCGTCCTGCTCGCCGCCTCGAGAGAACTCGACCTGCTCATCGTCTACCCATCACACACGCTGACCGCCGCCCTGCACCGGTACCGCCCCGAACTCTGGGACCGCGCGTCATGAACGACTCCGAACTCGCCGACCTGCTCCGGACCATGGCACGCCTCGGACTCACCGTCGTCGAACACCGCAGCGCCCCACCCCCGAAACCGATGCCGACCTTCGGCGAATTCATTCCCCGCCTCACCGCCGCGGCCTCCCCGGTGATGAACCAGGCCTACAGCCACTACTGGAACATCGTGAACGCCGAATGGGGACACCGTCGACTCGACGAACCCACACCACTCGACATCATCGCCCTGATGAATCAGCACCGGGCCCGCGCGGTGAGACGATCCAACTGGCGCGGCGGTGTCAGCGCCACCCGTAACCTGCTCCACGCGCTGCGCTGCCTCTACCGACACGCCGAACTCGACGATCTGATGCCCACCGGCGCCAACCCCGCCCTCCGCGTCGCGATGCCCTACAGGCTCGAAAGCACCCGCCACGCACTCCTGCCCGAACAAGTACACGAACTCGGACGGGTCGCCACCGAAACCGGCAACGACCCCGAACTCGACGCCCTGCTCGTGCGACTACACATCGAGACGGCCTGCCGTCGTGAGGCCGCCCTGCGACTCACCCGCGCGGACCTCAGCCTCCCCGACAGCACTGTCCTGCTCCACCACAAAGGCGACGTCCATGCCTGGCACCCCATCACACCACTACTCATGCGACGCCTGATCGAGCACCACGACGACCGCGGCGCCGACACCACCCCCGCCGGCGCCAACATATTCCGCACCCGAACAGGACTACCCATCACCGACCGACGCTACGACAACCTCCACACCCGCTTCCACCACCACCTCCCCTGGGCCGACGCCAAAGGCGTCACCGTCCACTGGCTCCGCCACACCACCCTCACCTACGTCGAACGCGAATTCAGCGAAGCCGTCGCCCGCCGCTACGCCGCCCACCGCAACCCCGGCAACACCGCCACACCCCTCTACACCAGAGCAACACTCAACGAATGCGCACACGCACTCGTCGCCCTCACCGGACACGACCACCCCCTCGCCACACCCACCCACCGACGACCCGAACACCGGGGCCAGCAAGCAGCGAAAGGAAACACAAGGGTACTGTGACCGCATGCACACGAATTCTGTGCATACATGCGGAAAAACCCGTGTCCTTATCCCCCTCCGGACACAGACACTACGCACACGGGTGGTTGTGGAGCAGTTTCTGCCACGACCACCCGTTTGGGGCTGGTGCACGAGTAGGTGACATCGCTCTGGCTTGCCGAGTGGCGGGCCTGGAAGGATGTTCATCGTGCCCAAGCCCTACCCCCAGGAGTTCCGCGACGACGTGGTCCGGGTCGCCCGCAACCGTGAGGACGGCGTGACTCTGGATCAGATCGCGGCCGATTTCGGGGTCCATCCGATGACGCTGTCGAAATGGATGCGTCAAGCCGACATCGACGAGGGCAACAAGCCCGGAACGACCAGTGGTGAGTCCGCTGAACTGCGGGAATTGCGCCGCCGGAACCGGCTGCTCGAGCAGGAGAACGAGGTCCTGCGCCGGGCTGCGGCTTACCTTTCCCAGGCGAACCTGCCGGGAAAAGGCTCTACCCGCTCGTGAAGGAGCTCGCCGCCGACGGGATCCCTGTGGTGGTGACGTGCCGGGTGTTGAAGCTCGCCCGCCAACCCTATTACCGGTGGCTGGCCCGCCCTGTCACCCCGGCCACATTGGTGCAGGCCTATCGAGCCGACGCTCTGCACGATGCCCATCGTGATGATCCCGAGTTCGGGTACCGGTTCCTTGCCGACGAGGCCGCTGCGGCCGGTGAGCCGATGGCCTCGCGGACCGCGTGGCGGATCTGCTCGCTGAACGGCTGGTGGTCGGCGTTCGGCAAACCCCGACGCGGCAGGAGCAAGCGGCCGGGACCGCCTGTCCACGATGATCTCGTCCGCCGCGTCTTCACGGCTGACCGCCCGAATATGTTGTGGCTCAGCGATATTTCCGAACATCGAACAGGTGAAGGGAAGCTTTACATCTGCGCGGTCAAGGATGTGTTCTCGGGTCGGATCGTCGGGTATTCGATCGATTCACGCATGAAGTCGAGGTTGGCGGTGACCGCCCTACGGAATGCGGTCGCTCGTCGTAGTGAGGTGGCCGGCTGCGTGGTGCACACCGACAGGGGCAGTCAATTCCGTTCCCGACGATTCGTGCACGCGCTCAACAGATTTCAGATGGTCGGGTCGATGGGCCGGGTCGGTGCGGCCGGAGACAATGCCGCGATGGAGAGCTTCTTCAGCCTTCTGCAACGCAACGTCCTGGACCGCCAGCAGTGGGCGACCCGCGAGCAACTCCGGATCGCGATCGTGACCTGGATCGAACGCACCTCCTCACGGCCGCCCAGACTATCCGGGTCGACTGCGCGATTGCGCAACGGCGCACGTCGATGGCTCTAATTGAAAGTGGCCATTCTCGCTAGCTGAAATGGGGAGCTGACCACCCCTATTCAGCAGCGGAACGCTGATTGTGGAACTTCCACGCATCATGCGCCATGTCGGTGATGTCTGGTTTCTGTGGTGTCCAGCCGAGTTCTTTCTGTGCGAGTTCGGAGGATGCGTAGAGGGTTGCGGGGTCTCCGGGTCGTCGTGGTGCTGTTTCGATGTCGAAGGGTATTCCGGTGATGTCGCGGATTGCTTGGATGACTTGGCGGTTGGAGTAGCCGATGCCGTTGCCGAGGTTGTAGATCTTGTGTTCGCCGGGGTGGATGGTGTTGAGGGCGAGGAGATGGGCGTGGGCGAGGTCGGTGATGTGGATGTAGTCGCGGATGCAGGTGCCGTCGGGGGTGGGGTAGTCCTCGCCGTAGAGGGTGAACTTGTCGCGGTGGCCGAGAGCGGCGTCGAGGGCGAGGGGGATGAGGTGGGTTTCGGGGTTGTGGCGTTCGCCGATCATGGTGCCGTCGCCGCAGTCGTGGGCGCCTGCGACGTTGAAGTAGCGCAGGGAGATCGCGCCGATCTGGTAGGCGCGGGTGTAGGTGGTGATGGCCTTGTCGATGGCGAGTTTGGTGTCGCCGTAGGTGTTGACCGGGTTGGTGGGTGAGGTTTCGAGCAGGGGCAGATGGGTGGGTTCGCCGTAGACGGCGGCGGTGGAGGAGAAGACGAGTTTGCCGACGTGGGCGGTGTGCATGGCGTCGAGCAGGGCGAGGGAGGCGCGGGTGTTGTTGTCCCAGTGCCATTCGGGGTGGTGCATGGATTCGCCTGCGGCGATGAGTCCGGCGAAGTGCAGGACAGCGTCGTAGCCGGCGGTGGGGGTGAGGATTTGGGCGATGTCGTGGACGCGGAGTTGGATGAATTCGGCGTCGTGGGGGATTTGGCGGTCGTCGTTGCGGGAGAGGTCGTCGATGACGGTGACGTTGTGTCCGGCGTCGAGGAGCAGTCGTGTGACGGTGGCTCCGACGAATCCTGCACCCCCGGTGACCAGGATTTTCATCTGACCTGCACTTTCATGGCGAGTAGGTAGTCGTGGATGGTTTGTTTGTGCGCGCGGAAGTGTTCTTCGGGGCTCTCTCGGCGTGCGCTGCCGGTCCAGCCGGTGATGCGTTCCCAGGCGCGTTGCTTCACCGTAGTCAATGCGATCGGGTCGGGTGTGGTGTGCCATGCTTCGGCCATGGCGCGTGCGAGGGCGTGGACGGTTTGGTGGTGTCGGGCGACGATTCGGCCGCTGCTGGTGACGGCGTAGCGGGTGTAGTTGACCGCGTCGGGGCGTGGTTGCCCGAACTCGATGTCGAACCGGGTGAAGGCGTGGTGGAGGTAGGTCCAGAATCGTCCTGGGTCCATCGGTGGCTGGGTAGGGTCGGCGCGCCAGCGCAGCTCGGCGCGCATCTGCTCGGCGAGGTGCGGCGCCATGTGACCGAAGGGGGCAGGTCATGTGGGTTCGAGGTTTACTGGACAGCGGCGACGGCTAGCCTGTACGGGGCTTCCTGGTTCACCGATCGAAACCGCTCGACCTCTCGCCGATGCACTCCTGATCGATCACTCGCTCCGGACGGCATCGCGCGCAAGTCAGATCGTTCGCCGAAAGGACTGAGGGACTGTGCACCATATGAATTCGAGCTCGGCCGCCCTTTCACCTGGCGGTAGGTGGTGATCGGCGCAATGGGGGGAATCCTCGAACTGACCGACGACTTCTACCAGGATCCGCATGCGACCTACCAGGCGCTGCGTAAGCGCGGTCCCCTGCACCAAATTCGATTGGACGGTGTACTCGGCTGGTTGATCGTCGATCACGAGGTAGCCAAACAGGCCTTCGCGGAGCCGACCATCAGTAAACGCATCGGGTCGCCCGAGGGACAGGCTGTGCTGGCCAAAAACGGTGCAGCCGAGTTGTTCAACACCGCCATCAGCGACAACATGTTGTTCGCCGATCCGCCACAGCACACCCGGCTGCGCCGTCTCGTGGCCAAGGCATTCGCCGGTCCCGCCATTCGCGATCTCCAACCGAGAATCACCTCGATCGCCGATACCCTGCTCGATGACATCAGCGCGCGAACGACCGTCGACCTCATCGACAGTTACGCATTCCGGCTGCCGACCGCGGTGATCTGTGAACTGCTCGGAGTCCCCGACGCCGACAAGGAAGAGTTCCGCTCGTGGACCGCCGTCGTCGTCAGCGACTCGGCCACGATCGAGGAACGCACTGCCGCCGGGGTCAGCTACTTGACATACCTGACGAAGTTGATCGCCGAACGCACCGAGGACCCCCGCGACGACCTACTCTCCCAACTGATCATCGCGAAAGACCACGAAGACCGCCTGGACGAGCACGAACTCATCGCCATGCTGCTCCTGCTGTTGATAGCCGGGCACGAGACCACCGTCAATCTCATCGGCAACTCGGTGCTGGAGCTACTTCGCGATCCGGCAACGGCCGAGCGGTTGCGCGCCCACCCCGAAGCAATACCCGCCTATCTCGAGGAGATCCTGCGCTGTCACGGGTCGCTGCACGTGGCGACGGCTCGCTACACAACCACCCCGATCACACTGGGCGGTACGGATATCGACGCGGGCGAATTCATCCTGATCTCGCTCGCCGCCGCCAATCGCGACCCGGCGCGCTTCACCGACCCGGACCGGATCGACCTCGAAAGACCCGAAAGCCGGCACATCGCCTTCGGACACGGCATCCACCACTGTCTCGGCGCCACCCTGGCCCGCGTGGAGGCCACCATCGCGATCTCGCGACTGCTGGCCAAATTCCCGCAGATATCGCTCGACGGGGAATTCAGGGAGCTGACGTGGCGAAAAAGCCTCCTGATCCATGGACTGACCTGCCTGCCGGTCCGACCGGCCGCACCCACTGATTCCCATCGCGTGTCCAGCGCCGACGTGGACCGCTGCCCTTTGTCGGGCTGACCCCCACCAACTCCGCCTGGCTGCCCGCGCCCGCGAACTCACGGACCACTGCACCGCCCTCGACGCAGCCTGCCGGATCATCGCACTCCAAAACCAACTCGCCGACACTCTGGCTCGCAATACCGAACTCACCCGTGAGCAGACCACTGCCGATCCGCAAGACTGAACTCCAGCACCGACCTCGGAGAAACCCCGCAATCGGCGGCGCTCGATTCGCCGTCGACGTAGCTCGCGACATGCGGCCCCGAAAGCCGCGAGCACATGGGTGGCGTAGGGGGTGCGCCGACTCCGGCAGGACGATACATAGGCCCGCAGAGCCGTGGACGCGGTCCTCGGACAGAACGGCAACCTCGCCGATGACGTCCGCGCACAGTCCACGGCCTCGGTCAGCGAGTGGCCATCCCGGGCGAGCTTCAACCGACCCCTCAGCGCGGGTCGGACGCCGAATCCGTTTCGCGGTGCTGGTCCGAGCGTGTGACCGGTTATACAGCGTTCATCGTGTCCATTTGCGCACCGATCGTGTCTGCGGACCGGCAACAGTGGTGATCGAAATGGCGGCTACATTGTCGGCGAGTGCGCGCCGGCCGCCCACGGTGGCAGTGACCGCCTCCCCGGTTCCCGAGCACCTTGGTCGAGTCGGAATGGCGGGTACTCGTCGCGCATCAGCGCCGCATAGGCCACCACGCGGTAGAACCAGCGGTTGACACCGAGCAGGAAATCGAACAGACCGCGCGGATAGCGTCCGGTGAACAGCAACGCCACGGCCGCGATCAACACCAGAACTCCGACCAGCGGTACGAGGGTGTCGTTGTCCTCGGCCGAGGCGGCGACACTGACTCCGCTACCGAAAACGGCCGCCAGCACGAGGTAGTGCGGTATGGCGAGCAGCCACCACTTCACCAAGACGAGCCCTCGGGAGAGCCGTTCGGGGTAATCCACGTCGAAGTCGGCGGGATAGTCGACTCGTCGCAAGGTGAACGGTGGATAGCGATCGGTGCCCAGCACCGCGTACGAATAGAACTGCACGCGCCAACTCCAGCGGATCACGCCGACATTGAAGTCGAACAGCGCGCGCGGGTACCTACCGCTGAACAGGATCGCGAATCCGGCGACCAAGGTCAGCACCGCGAACGCGAGCCACAGGAATATCAACACGACGATGTGCGGCAGGACGAGGACCCATTTCACCAGCCACAGCCATCGCGACAGCGGCGCGTCGAGTTCGCCTTCCAGCCGCACTGGAAGAGAGATGTCATCGGGTCTGTTTTCCACGTGGCTGCTCCTCTGTCGGGGCGGTACCACGACACTGGCATCCGCCACGACGATCCGAGCAGGGACTCTGGTCCCGAGATCGGAGGCCACCTGTCCCTCACTCATCAGTCGAGCCGACGCGCGTTTGCGCCGCTTCCGGTTCGTGCTCGTCGGTGGCCTTGGTCTCCGGTTCGCCCGACCGAATGCCCTTCCGACAGATCGCGGCCGGGCAATAGACAGTGCGTA
>NZ_BAGG01000232.1 GCF_000308695.1 Nocardia takedensis NBRC 100417
CATGCGCCGTTTCGTGCGGGTGGGTGTTCGGGCAGGGCTGTGGTGCGGGCGGCTGGATCGATCCGACATCCCGGCTTCGCCCAGGTGACGGTAGCGATCGGCCCATCGTTTGGCGGTTGTCGGTGAGACTTGGAACCGTTCGGCTGCCCGCAGCAGCGGCCAATGCTCATCGACGACACAGCGAGCCAGCCGCAATCGACCCAGCTCCGACAACGGCGCATTACGGTGGGACACGAAGACCTCCGATCAGTGGACTGTGTTCGCTTGGCAGCTCGCACTCCACTCGGAGGTCTTCGTTTTGTCAGCTCGCCACGCCGTCACCAACGTCTGTGGTCAGAACAACTAGCGAAGCGGTCGGCGTGGCGTCCGCTTCGATCTCACGGATTTCGTGATCCGGTTACAGCGATGTAATTTGCTCCCTCGGAGGAGGATATACATGGGCGGCGGCGGGCTGTTCGGCCGCCGGGCTGCGACGGCGAACACGTTCTGACAAGATTCGTGGGCATGAATCCGGTCACATTTCACTCATTGGGACATCGGCACTCATCCCGTACTCACACGGCCACTGGTAGCGGAGTCGGTGACCTGAGGACCACGGTATGGTCGAGTCGATCCTCTCGATGTCTCCACAGGCGTGGTCGCGTCGGATGTGGCCGGAGACTCTCGACTATGATGTCATGACATGACATCGCCTTGGAGAATGACGTGAGCCGTTGGGATGCCGATCCGCGAGGTCGACTCCAGCGCGCCGCACTGGACCTGTTCGGCGAGCACGGTTACGAGCAGACGACGGTAGCCGATATCGCCCGACGAGCGGGAGTGACGCCGCGGACCTTCTTCCGGCACTTTTCCGATAAGCGTGAAGTGCTTTTCGAGGGAGAGGCCACGTTGCACGAGCTGCTCGTGCTGGCCGTCGCAGGAGCTATCAATCCGGTTTCGCCATTGGACGGTTTCACCGCCGCGCTGAAACCTGCGACCGCGATGTTCTACGCAAATCGGCCGATCGAGCAGGTACTTCGGCGTCATGCGGTGATCGCCGCCAACGAGGAGCTGCTGGAACGCGAACTCGTGAAGTTGTCTCGCCTGGCGGCGTCTCTGGCCGAGGCATTCGTCCGGCACGGAATACCCCGCCCAACCGCCGAGCTGGTCGCCGAGGCCGGAGTCTTGATCCTCAAGATCGCGGTTCGACGCTGGGTCGACGAGGCCGATACACGCGATCTCGACCACCATATCGATAGGGTCACTGCGGAGTTGGCCGCACTGACCGTGACGGGTTGAGCGGCACCGCGAGTCAGTCGGCAAGCCCCGGTGACGCAACCAGCAACTGACGTCATCATATGACGTCACTATGCTAATCTGATGTCATACAGTGACATCAATAATTAGGAGGATTTGCTCATGCGCGCAATCGAGTACGACACATTCGGCGGACCAGAGGTATTGCGTCTCAACGACAGGCCAGTCCCAGAACCAGGCGAGGGTCAGGTCCGGGTAGCGGTGAAGGTCGCCGCGGTCAACGGAGTCGACTGGAAGATCCGGCGAGGCGACATGGGAGACCAATCGATGCCCCAACGCCCCGGCCTGGAGTTGTCGGGAGTGGTCGACGCGGTCGGCCCTGGCGCGACGGTCGCGATCGGTGATGAGGTGTTCGGCTGGTCGGCACCGTCGACAACGCGCGTCCGGGGATGGGAAGGCGGTTTCCCGGGCGGAGCATACGCCGACTACTCCCTCGCCGACGTGGTCGCCCGGAAACCGCCCGCGCTGAGCTGGACCGAAGCCGCCATCTTGCCAGTGGCGGGCGAGACAGCGTTACGAGGAGTACGCAGACTCGGCATCCGAACCGGTGACGTGGTTCTCGTCCAGGGCGGCAGCGGTGTGGTCGGTTCGGTGGCTGTGCAGCTCGCTGTCGCTCGCGGCGCGACGGTGATCGCCACCGCCAGCGCGGACAACGCCGAGTACGTTTCCTCGCTCGGCGCGACCGCAGTTCGGTACGGCGAAGGGCTGGTGGACCGTGTTCGGCAGCTCACACCCCGGATCGACGCCGCACTCGACGCCGCGGGGTACGGAGGGCTGGAGAATCTCATCGTGCTGTGTGCCGGCACGGACCGCGTCCTGAGTCTCGCCGATCCGGGCGCGGTCGAACTCGGAATCCCCTTCGATCCTGGCGCACCGCAGGAGCATACCGCCGACGTGCTGTCCGAACTAGCCAGCATGGCGGTCGAGGGTACATTACGAGTCAGACATGCCCGCAGCTTCCCACTGTCGGAGGCCGCAGTGGCTCAGGAGCTCAGCGCTACCGGGCACGTCGGCGGAAAAATCACTCTTAACGTCTGCTGAACAACCATTTCGGCCCACGAAGCGATTCCCACCGCTCCAACTCCTCAGAGGTATCGGACCTCCAACTGGAACCGCAACGGCACTCAGGGGTCGAACGAGGCCTACCCCGCGAAGCATGACTGCTGCTCGACCAGAGCCACACCGCCTCATGAGCCAGGAACGCGACCATGGGCGCGACCGAGGCTCGGCCGCGCCCGGTGACGGACCCGTGCGCCGGTCGCGGGAACCTTGAACACCTGTGTACCCGTGCGGCCGGGTTTCTGCCCTCGCGCAAGCTCAGCCGAAGCGCATGGAAGATGTGCGAAAGTGGTTGAGGCACAGCCTGAAGGAAATGTAGAGGCAGAAGAACAGGCAGGAACCCCGGAAGCGGGAAAGGAGAAGGAAAGAAGACAGCCGGAACCCTACAAGAAGAGAAGTGCTGCCCGGGTTCACCGTCCTCGCTACGCTCCGTGCGCCGAAACTCGGGGGTACCAGGGACCCCGAACCGTCTCACGCGCCGAAACCGACCACAAGTCCGCGAACACCTCCGGTGACCCTTTTTCATGGCCCCACCGGGGCACGGTCGCCAGGCTCGGTATGACTTCTTGCCTCTACTTATCCCCGAACGACGGTAGATAGGTAGCGCCGCGGCAACTCGGCGCGCCTGGTCCTCACCCCGTTCAGATCTTGCACGGTGACTTCTTTCTTGCCCTTGGGCCAGGTGAACCGCCCCGGGTTTTGTGCTCACTCTCCTTCTTGGGAGGATGGGCGAGATCATGCCATCGAAGTACGACGAAGCGACCAAGGCCAAGGCGGTCCGGTTGGTCGTTGATCACCGTGACGACTACCCCAGTGAGTGGGCCGCGATCAAGGCCGTCTCGGCCCGGCTGGGGATGACCGCGGAGACCCTGCGGAACTGGATCCGCCGAGCAGAGGTCGATCGTGGTGAGGTCGACGGGGTGTCCACGGAGTCGGCCAGGATCATCCGCGAGCAGGAACGCAAGATCGCCGAGCTGGAGCAGACGATCGAGATCCTTTCCGCCGCAACGTCTTTTTTCGCGCGGGACAGGCACCCGCGACACCGTTAGTGTGTGAGTTCATCGCCGAGCACAAGGCCCGGTTCCCGATCGCGGCGATGTGTCGGGTGCTGACCGCGCACGGTGTCGGTATCGCGCCACGCACCTTTCACGCCTGGAACACGCGGGCGCCGTCGAAACGGGCGCTGTGGGACATCGCGGTCACCGGCCTCCTGGCCGAGGTCTACGAACCCGACACCAGCGGGCGACGGGCTCCGGAGTCGTTGTACGGGGCCGAGAAGATGTGGGCGCACCTGCGACGCCGGGGCACACCGGTGGCTCGCTGCACGGTGGAACGGTTGATGCGCGCCAACGGCTGGAAAGGCGTGGTGCGTGGCAAGAAGGTCCGAACCACCGAACCCGATCCGGCCGCGGCGCGGGCGCCGGACCTGGTCGATCGCCGGTTCCGGGTTCCTGCGCCGAACATGCTGCTCGTCGCGGATTTCACCTACGTCAGATTGACGACCGGCGTGTTCGCGTACACCGCGTTCGTCGTCGATGCCTACGCGGGCCGGATCGTGGGCTGGGAATGCTCAACCAGCAAACAGGCCGCTTTCGTGGAATCGGCGATCCGTCAGGCCGCAGCGCTGCGGGCACGTCAGGGGCGGCCGTGGACCGGGTCCACGATCCATCATTCGGACGCGGGATCGCAATACACATCGGTGAGATTCGGTGAGACACTGACACTTTCGGGTCTGCTTCCGTCGGTGGGGTCGGTCGGTGACGCGTTCGACAACGCTCTGGCCGAGACCACGATCGGACTCTACAAAACCGAGGCGGTGCGTGACGGTTCACCGTTCCGGCGCGGCCCGTTGAACCGTCTCGCCGACGTCGAGCTGCTCACTCACGAGTGGGTCGGCTGGTTCAACGAATCCCGGCTGATGCACCGACTCGGTCGCCGTCCACCGGTCGAGTACGAGAACCACTACTATTCGACCTGCTCCGAGCAACCGGCTGGAGACAGATAACCGGGTGCGCACGAAAACCGGGGCGGTTCAGCCCGAGGCGGCACCCCTTCATCCTCACAGTCGTATCGGGTAGCGACCCCGCGCCAGTGTTTGGCCTTGTTGAAGGCGTGTTCGATGACGTTGCGCCGCTTGTTAGGCGTCCCGGTCGAATCCTGGTGGCCGACCACCCCGACGGCCTCGTTTCTTGCGGTGGGCGATCTGATCAGCACGTTCGGGTATCACCGTGCGGATACCTCGGCGGCGCAACAACTCCCGGTTCACCAGGTGCCGGCGACCCTGATCAGGTCGATGTCGAGGGTGCCGATCGGTCCACCACACAAGCAGTAGGCGATCTCAAGTTCACCTTTCGTGTTCGGGGTCAGCGAGCGCGGCGCCAGCAGCCAGCGCCGCCATCCCGGACCGGCCTCGCTCACCCCGGGGACCGTCGCCACGGCCCGAACGAACAACCGAGGACCTTTCGCGCCTTCACCGCAGCTCACACGCTTCCACGCCTGCGCCGATGCGTCGGCGACGAGACGATCCACACGCGAGTCACCCCTGGCGAGCACGATCGGCGCACTGCTCGGGACGGCGACCACATACCCGATCCGGCGGCGCTCGCACCAGCGGCGGAACATCGAATCCCCACCATAGGCCTCATCCGCGGCCACTCAGCGCGCCGGCACCCCGGCATCCAGAGCACGCTCCAGCATCCGCTGGGCCAGCACCTGCTCCGTCGCGAACTCGACATCCTCGGGCACCCCGGCCTCGAGGCAACGTTCCCGATCGCCGATCCACGGCTTGGGCAGATACAGTTCCCCTGTCGATCAACGTGCGACCTTTGACCGTCGAGTACGCACAGAACACACCGAGCTGACAGTTCTCGATCCTGCCCGCCGTCCCCGAGTACTGACGTTGCACCCCAGCCGATTTCATCCCCTTCTTCAAGAACCCCGTCTTGTCGACAACCAGAACACCGTCCACATCACCGAGATGCTCCACCGCATACGCGCGCCCGTCATCACGCACCCCGTCGACATCCCACGCTGCCGCGTTCAGCAACCGCTGCATCCCGACCGGAGTCGGCTCACCAGCGGCTTCGGCCAACGTCCACCCGTTCTTGCCCATCAACGGCGCCAACACACCCCGCATATAACCACACGCCCGCCGCCGCGGCTCCGCCCAAAAAAACCGACCCGCCACCCGCCCGAACAACTCCTCCAACCCCTCCGAACACGCCACGAAATCCTCATCCACAACCACGAGAACACATGCTACCCAATAACATCACGAAGTGATGCTGGAGTACTAGCCGGGCGAGCGTCTGTATCTGATCCTGGACGACAATTCGGTCCACGAACGCCGGGAAGCGCGCGAATGGTGCGCCGCCAACGCCGCGGAGCTGGTGTTCCCGCCGACGCATTCATCGTGGTTGAACAGGATCGAGTGCGAGTTCGCAGCGTTGCGGTACTTCGCGCTCAACGGCACCGCCCACCGCACCCACGCAGAGCAGGACGTGGCGATCGGTGACGACACCCGCTGGCGCAATCAGTATGCCCGACCGATCCGGGACTTCGCCCCCGGCTCGAAGATCCAACGCCCCGGATTACGTACTCAACGTTGCGTGACGCGACACTAGCTTGTGCGTTCGATAGCGTCACCAAGATTGTGTCGTCGGTGCCAGCGATCGGCTACTGCTGTGAGTT
Organism: Nocardia takedensis NBRC 100417; assembly: GCF_000308695.1. GTDB lineage: Bacteria > Actinomycetota > Actinomycetes > Mycobacteriales > Mycobacteriaceae > Nocardia > Nocardia takedensis. The sequence goes on from NZ_BAGG01000232.1 coordinate 6,046, forward strand.
CGACGACGGGACCCCGGCGCGCGGCCCGGACCGAACGAGCCGGGCACCGGTCAAGCGCCGTGCATCACTGGCACCTCGCCGGTCATGGTGGTCGGGACCGCTGGCCCCGACCACCCGCAGGGAGAACCGCAGGTGGCCACCACCGCGGAGGAGACCGTCACGTTGCCGCACGTTGTTACGTACATTGCTGCGGTAGCGGGGTACCCGCAGACCGGACACTTACCGAAGTAGTTGACGATCTCGTATACGTTAGTTCCGGTCGAACCTATGTTGTTAGGTGTCACAACTTTGCAATCCTTTGTATTCTTCCGCCTCAGACGCAGCCGCGAGAGGATCTCGTCCGCCTCCCTCCCCCCATGGTTGGCGCTGCTGATCGGATCATCTCTTCTTCCGTTTGGAGGTTCCGGCCGAGGAAGGCGACGTGACCGTGTACCTATAGTTCAGAACGAGCATGCAAGAATGGTGATTAACATACTCCTCATGGAAGACCGCGACGCGGCAAACCGGAGTTGCGCTCGGCGAGCTGCAAGCTCCGGAGGAGTTGCACACGTCACAACCCCACAACCGTCGGTTGTCGATGCGCACGGACTACACCGATGCCGAGGACCGGTTTCCCGGGTCACGGAGTTCGATCACCTCCGGGCCGGGCGAGTCGCTGTAGAGCGAGTCGATCATCGGTGCGTAACGACGAGCGATGACGTTGCGTCGCAACGACATCTTGGGCGTCACTTCCGGGCCGCCCGGCTCCCAGGTGTGGTCGAGCAGGACGAATCGTCGTATCTGCTCGGGGCGCGAGACCGTCGCATTGCCTCGTATGACCGCCTCGGTGATCTTGGCGCGTATCCCTGGCCGCGTGACCAGCAGGTCCACTTCCGCGGCGGTCACGCCGTTGGCCGTGGCGTCGGCGGCGATGGCCTCGGTGTCCAGCGTGATCAGCGCGGCCAGGTACGGTCGCCCTTCTCCGACCACCATCACCTGCCCGATGAGGAACGACGCGGCGATGACGGCGTTCTCCACTTTAGCCGGCGCGATGTTCTTGCCGGTGTCGTTGATGATCATCTCCGATTTGCGCCCGACCACGTGTAGATTGCCCGCTCGATCGAAGTGACCGATGTCGCCGGTCTGAAGCCAGCCGTTCACGTCCGCGGCGAGTTGGGTGCGGTGTGCGTCGCGATGGTAGCCGCGCATGACCATGGAGCCGCGCACTTGGATCTCACCGTCGGGCGCGAGGCGTAACTCGACCCCGCGCAGCGGTTTGCCGACGGTTCCCATGGCCGGATGGGGCAGTGTCGTCGTAGTGCTCACGCCCGTTGCCTCGGTCAGACCCCAGACCTCGGTGATCGGGACACCGAGGCCGTAGAAGAACTGCAAAATCTCCAAGGAGATCGGAGCGGCTCCGGTAGCGGCGAAACGGACCCGGTCCAGTCCCATCCGGAGCCGGAGTCGCCGCAAGACCAGAGCCTCGGCGAGGCGATGACGCACCCGCAGCGCGTAGCCCACCTTGCGGGAACGGAGTTCACGGTGGGCGCGTGCGGCGGCGACATCCAGCGCCCACCGGGCGATCCTCGCTTTCACCGAGGGGGTGGCGGCTTCCAGTTCGTCGAGGATGGCGGCGCGCGCCTTCTGCCACACGCGGGGCACGCCGAACACCACCGTGGGCCGGACTCGTGCGAGGGCCTCACCGACACGATGGGGGTCCGAAACCGAGGTCACCCGCAGGCCGTGCACAAGCCCACCGTAATGCGCGGTGACCCGGTCGGCGATGTGAGCTGCGGGCAGATAGGAGACGATGCTGTCCTGGAAGTCCACCGGCAGTTGCTCTTCGAGTCCGGCCAATTGGGCCAGGACGTTGGAGTGGGTCAGCTCGACCCCTTTCGGTGGGCCCGTGGTACCGGAGGTGTAGGTGATGGTCGCCAGGTCGCCGGGATGCACGCCCTGCCAACTGCGCTCGAAATCGAAACCGCGCTTGCGCAGTCTCATCAGCTGCTCCAACGACATGGCGCCGGGTTCGGCCCCGTCCACGCAGATCACTCGCACCGCCCCGAGCCCGATCCTGCGCACCAGGGGCATGAACCGTCGTTCGGTGACGAGCACGACGACTTCGGCGTTGTCGCAGATGAATCGCATCTCCTCCGGCGGCAACGTCGTGTAGATCGAGAACGGCGCAGCACCGAGGTGCAGCGCGGCGGTGTCCACCAAGTGAAACTCGGGACGATTGGCCAGCAGCAGACCGACGCAATCACCCGCCGAGACCGCCAGCGCGGCCATCCCCTGCGCGATGCGTTCCACTGCGAGTCCGTACTGCTCCCAGGTATAGCTGTCACCGGTGTCGAAGTCGACCAGAGCCGCCGCATCGGGCCAGGCGGCCCGTGTCGCCTGAAATGCCTCCGGCAGGGTACGCACGAGCGCACCACTGTCGTGCCGGAAGGAAACGAACGGGTCGCGACGATGCGGCATAGTCCACTCCGAACTCTACATACGGAGAACACATACTAACTTCCTGCACATCGACGCCACGTCAGTTCGTGAATAATCCCGCTCACCTCGACCATATGTGCAGTAGAAACCATGTTACTAACCCGCCTGCGGTGCCTCGGCTACGCTACATCCGATCACGGAGATCACGAACCACAATTAACATATGAGTAATCCAATGGGGAGAACGACATTTTCTTACAGCCGTCCGGCCGTGACGGGCCAGGCAGAAAGCGCGAGTTTCACCCGACACCCCGTCCACGGACACCCCACCGAGCCTCGACCGCCGTTCGCCGGCGTCCCGCGTTGCGACGTCCGGCCGTGAGACCCTCACGGCCGGACGTCGCAGCCGGCACGTCCGCGCACCACGGCCACGACCTCCGTTTGCACGAGCACCGATCGCGGCATCACCGAGCGCTTGACCGTCAGTTGCCGCCACGAGAACGACAAGGTTGGACGATCGGGACCGTCACAACTTGTCACTTCGTCCACCGACTATGGCGGCATGACGACAGCCGCCGGGCGAGCGAGGTTCGATCAGGTGTGGCCGCCAACACTCCGGAAGCGACCAAGAAGCGACCCGAGCTTCTCAATCAGTGGCCGTGGCAGCCGAATTCGTTCGCCCTGCGAACAGCGGACCGCCGCGGCCGTACTCAGGGTTCCACATAGCCGACGGAACAGCCCGCAGCGCCGTTCGCCGCACCGCGAAGAATTGCCGGCCAGTTGCCACTGAGTCGGAGTAGCTCGCCGTCAGATACCAGCATGTTACCGTTCGCTCACGGATGACCATCGAACTCGGAGCGGTCGCAATCCGAACAACGCGGAAAAATCTACACCGATCCGACCACACAGAAGCTGCCGCCACGTTGAGGGACTATCCCGCCCGGTGTCGAAACCCCAATGGTGCCGACTACCTCGATATCCGATCTGAACTGGCCTTTATCCGGTCTACCCTGCCAGACTCGCGCGCCACGAAGGCACCCGGTCGCACAAATTAGATCTTCAATTACCTTTGATTACTTACATTATGAAAGTCTAGAAAAAAGTCAGAAGACGACTCTATTCCCGTTTCGCGTTGCTATGTTAGGGATGGTTCTTACAGCCACCGGCAGTGCCACACACTGTGTGATAGCTCGCCGGCCACCAGTTATCGCCGCGGACGCCAGCAGTCGGCAGACCGCGAGGCCGCGTCAAGATGAGCCGAGGAGGTGGGTGATGCTCATCAACTCCGCGAGCTCGTTGCCGCGCTCGATCGATCCGGCCCTGCCCCCGGCGGATGAGACATGCTCGATTGTCGAGCTGGCTTCGACGTCACAGCCTGCACTCGGAGACGGGCACGGCGCGCCCGTGGCGGACCCCGGAGCCGGAGGCGTTGGGTCGGCCGAGCGGGTCCGCCCGGTTCGGAAGGAACCCGCACATCTGCACGTCCGCATCTGCTTGGGAGAACTGACGTTGGACTACGTCGCTTCCGCCGACCAGGCCCGAGATGTCGCACAGTTCTTGACGACATATCGAGCCAACCAGCAGCTCTCGGTGATCGTCGACGACAACCTGCACTCCGCTCTGCCGGAAATGCCCTGCGCGAGACTGTGGGATTGATGAACACGCGGCGCTTGCCGGACCGGTCGCGCGGACCGGTTTCGGGTAATCCCCCGGAGCGCAGCCCCTCTCCGGCAAGGACATTTCGACGAGAGCGGACCGCGCGCCCTCATGCGCGCGGTCGTTCGCTCGCGATGACCAGGCCATGTCGCCTGGCTGCGATCAGCCGGCGCATCGGTCGCGCAGCCGCACAGCTGGCCTCTCAGCCTCCCGCGGCCACGCGCACGATATCGGCGACGGCGTCGGGGCGGGACACATAAGAGGCGTGGGAGGCGTCGACCTCGCTGGTGCGGCCCGGGGCGACCCGTGCGGCGGTGGCGCGCTGCAGAGCCGGTGGGATGACTCGATCCTGGCCCGACACCAGGTACCAGCTCGGAGTCGTCGTCCACGAGGGGATTCCGGTTGGTTCGAGGTTGGTCACGATCGCCGCTGACTTCTGGTGGCGGAAAAGGTTCGCGGCCTCGGCGGGTGCGACATCCTGGCAGAAGACCTCGCGGAAGAAAGGCTCGGTGACGAAGGCGTCGAGGTTCACCCGGACCGGACTGGCCGGGTCGGGGACCGGGCCGGCCAGCAGCGCCGGGGGCAGCAACAGGCTGCCCGGGTAGGGAATCGGATTGAGCAGCTCCAGCATGCGCTGGCCTTGCTCAGGGGCGAACGCGGCGATGTAGACGTTGGCCTTGACGTCAGGGTCGTGGGTGTTGGTCACAACCACGCCGCCGTAGGAATGGCCGACAAGCACGATGGGGCCGTCGATGTCGGCGAGGAACTCGGTCAGTTTGCTCGCGTCGTAGGCGGGGCCGCGCAGCGGGTTGTCGAAGGTTCGCACGCTGTAGCCGTCGGCAGAGAGCCGCGCGGCCACGGCCGACCAGCCGCTGGCGTCGGCGAACGCGCCGTGCACCAGCACGACGGTCGCGGCGGGCTCGGCTCGGGCCGGAGCGGCGGCGGCGATCCCGGTGAGCACCAAGGCAGCGGCGGACAAAGCCGCGCGGACCCGGAGGGTGAAAGCTCGTCGTGACTTCATGATTCCTTCCCGGACGATGGATAGCCTGTTTCAGGTCGCAGAATACTCGGTAACTTATGGAACGCGGGTTGGTTTGCCGTCCAAGGCTCCGGTGAAGATCTCGGATTTTCGAGGCACAGACATCGGGCCGACTTCCGAGTTCACGGACCGCTGCGTCGGTGACAGGATCATGCAATCGGTCCGGACCGCCATTTCACGGTGGCCGGTCCCCGATGACGAGTCCACCCGGGATTGGAGTCCAGGTTTTTCGTTCGGATTCAGTTGGTCCCGCAGGCCACCGGGTGGTGGGTGTGGGTGCAGGCCGCAGCGTACTCGGCCGGTGTCAGGTAGCCCAGTGCCGAATGCCGATGGCGCCGGTTGTGATCGGTCTTGAAGTCGCCGATCACCACGCGTGCCTCGAGCAGGCTGATCCAGTGGTTGCGGTTGAGGCACTCGGTCCGCAAACGGCGGTTGGAGGATTCGATGAAGCCGTTGTTCCATGGCGTGCCCGGCGGGATATAACTGATCCCGACCCTGTCTGCGCAGAATCGTTGCAGGGCAGCCGAAATCATCTACGGCCCGTTGCCCATTCGCAGCACCCTCGGTGGACCGCCTGCCGTTGTGAACACCTTCGCCAGTTCGGTGACGAGCCGGTCGGCGGTGATCGATCGTTCCACGATGTGCAGCAGAGATTCGCGGGTGTGCTCGTCGATCATCGACGCGATCTTCACCGCCCGACCGTCGACGGTCGAGTCGAACTGGAAGTCCAACGCCCACACAACCTTCGCCGCGTCAGCATCGACCAGCGGTGTCGAGGACACCCCGGCCCGTTTGCGTGGGTGGTAGGCACGCACTTGCAGGCCCTCATCACGCCAGAGCCGGTGCACCTTCTTGATGTTGACGCATGCGCCCTCGTCGAACCGCAACGCCGCCCACGCCCGCCGGAACCCATGGCCCTGGTGCCTGGTGGCGTAGGAACGCAGCCAGGCCCGTGTGACGGCGTCCGGATCGGCCGGAGTCGAGGCCAGCGGCAGCCGCCGATAGGTCGACCTGTTGAGCCCGACGGCCCTGCACGCGAACCGTTCCGACATACCCATCACTTCTTTGAGCATGTCCACGACGCGGCGGCCCGCCGTCGGGCTCACCATCTTCCAGTCATGATCGATGCGGGCTGCGCCACCGGCCACGCCGGATCTGACTCACCATTTTCCTGACCGCCGGTCGGACGGGAGGATTCCGTGGTGGCAACCGATTGGACGGATCTGACCCGGAAGTTTCCTGACCGCGCCGCGTGTCTTTCGAAGGACCCGTCGATCCGTTCATGCCGGTGGCGCAACCCACTCCCCACTGAGCCCACCCCGGTAAGCGTGGGGGTTGTGACCTGATAGGAGCATGCCGCGCCGAACGCGTCGTCTCGTGACTGGCCTGTCCAACCCCCGCCACACCGGACAGCACGCTACGAGCGAAGGACGATCTCCGACTTGACCATCACCACACTGAACCAGCCGATCCTCGTCGGGGTCGACACCCACGCCGATACCCACCACGTCGCGGTGATCAACGAACACGGCAAGAAACTCGACGACCGCGAATTCGACACCACCGCAGCCGGTTACCGCGATCTCGACCGATGGCTGCGATCGCGTA
>NZ_BAGG01000231.1 GCF_000308695.1 Nocardia takedensis NBRC 100417
AGGTTCCTAGGTCGTCGTGACCCGACACCCGGCTTAACTCCCCCGCCAACCGCTCGAACAAATCGATCGCCTCACCGACCCGCCCCGCCGACCGGTAGGCCACGGCGAGGCTATGCAGGACGGACAAGGTTCCTAGGTCGTCGTGACCCGATACCCGGGTCCGCTCGCCCGCCACCCGCTCGAACAAATCGATCGCCTCACCGACCCGCCCCGCCGACTGGTAGGCCAAGGCGAGACTGTGCAGGGCGGACAAGGTTGCCGGGTGGTCGTGACCCGATACCCGGGTCCGCTCGCCCGCTACCCGCTCGAGCAAATCGATCGCCTCACCGAGCCGCCCCGCCTGCTGGTAGGCCAGGGCGAGGTTGTGCGAGGCGGACAAGGTGTCAGGATGAGCCTGACCCGATACTTGCTCGGCATGGTTGAGGGTCTGTTCAAGTAGCGAGATCGCTTCTTCGAGGCGCCCCGTCGACTGATAAGCCTCCGCGAGCAAACTACCCGCGACAATAGTAAGAGGGCTATCTCGTCCGAAAGTCCGCAAATGAAACTCTCGATACAGATCTTCCAGACTAGTCACAGCTCCGCGCTCGACCAGCAGCTGCCCGAGGTGCTTCAACCCGGACAGGTCCCCAGCATAAGCAGCCCTCCGAAACCAAGTCTCGGCCTTATCTGCTTCACCAGCCGCGAGCAGGAGCCGTCCGACATGATCCATCGCTCTACTATTGCCGGCGCGGGCGGCTTCTAGGAATAGATCCAGGGCGGTGGCACCGTTGCCACGTTGTTCTGCTGCAAGTCCGAGAGCAAGGAGTTTGTCAGGGTCACTACCCCGGGCGACTGTGTGCCAGAAGGACTCAGGAATTGCTCGGGGCCTGTGGTGGTTGTTTCCCTCGTCGGCGGCGACGAGGTAGTCGAAAGCCCGGTAGCCCCGAGTATCCCTGTCGTCGAGGAGAGTGGTGCGCAGGAGCGCAGCAGCGCCGCCGCTTCCTGGCGGTGGTGTGCGGGCGGTATGGATGGCGGCGCGTACGTCGCCGCTGGAGACTTCCAGGGAAGGATGGGTTTCCCGGAGCGCCACCACGGTGAAGTCGATGAGGTCGGGTTCGGCAATGGGATCTAGGCGTCCGATCCGTGTCCAATCGATCGCGACGGCGATCACCGTCCACAACAACGGATCGCTGGCGCGGGCGGCGTCGTAGCGTGTCACCAGTTCAGGCGCTCGGACCAGATTCTCCCCCAGCCCATACGGGTCTGCGGCGTATCCGGGGTAAACGCGGTTGGCGGCCGCACGTTCGGCGGGATCGTCGGCGGTGGAGGCTAGGCCGATGGTAACCGCCTGCTCAAGCAGAGTCCGAGCGTCCCGGCGCAGTTCCCCCTCGCCGCGCAGTTGAGCTCGCATCGTCGAGCGCAGCGTTGCAACCACCACCGTCGGCCCTTGCCTGGCAGTCAACGCAGCCAGCATCGCTGGGGTCAATCCGGCCGTGTCGGTGAGGTAAAGGTGAATGTCATCCAACCAGACAATCAGCGGATCGGTGCTGCTGGCGATCCGCGGGTGGGTGACGACTTCGCTGAGCGCTTCTGGGACAGGCCACAGGACGCGCATGGACCGACCTTGTGCACGCACAGCCTCGAACAGGGTCCGGGTTTTGCCCACTAATGCCGGTCCCACAACTACCACGAGTTGGTTCCGGGACAACGCTTCCGCCAGACGCAGGTCGACGTCGTTGGCCGTCCGGGGCACGTATTCGTCGTGGTTTCCGTACTGGCCGGCGCGTCCGAATATCGACCTCGTTGTTCCCAACAGGTATGGGTCGACCTCGGAGATCGCAGGAAGATCCTCGCTTCCATAGATTCGAACCATCTCCCGTAGCGGTCTCGCCGATGCCGGGATCCTGTTCTCCTCCGGGCCGCCGGTACCGCGCCCCATCGCGGCCCAAGGGGCCTGCTTGAGCTCGGCGAAACTCAGTGATTCATCGGCGATCAGGTGATCACCGTGGCCGTCATCGACTAGTTGGACTGCGGCAAATTCTCCGGCCCTGCCGGGTCTTCCTGCGAGGTAGGCGGACAGCTTCGTTTGGACGAGGTTCTTTATTTGGACGATGTCATCCTCGTCTAGCGATCCAAGCAGAGCGTCGCGGACGCCTGCGCGGAATACGAGTTCGAGTTGCTCCGGATGTACCGTCCGCTTTCCATCCCATGGCTCGACCAGGGCGCTCAATGCGATTTCCGCGAGGTGTCCGTGGTCTGCGCCCGGAACCATCACGGAGCGTACGAGATTCATTACAGGTAGCGTTAGCGGCACTACCGAGAGGTAAGCAGCCAGCTGTTGAACGGTAGGAGATGATTTTCCATTAAAATCTCGAAGGGCATCGATGGCCGTTCTGCGCGGGCTCGGCAGATCGTTTGCCGTTTCCGCCTCGGTATTCGTCTGGGCCTTCGCGGCTTCGGTACTGATCAGAATGCATGTCATGCGGTGTGTCGTGCCGTCTCCCGCGATGAGGTAGGCCAGGTCTGACAGCACGGCGGGCGTGGTGTCGACAATAGGGATACCCATCATGGGATGCCCGCGGTATCGACGGTGACCGGGCGGATTCGTCAGGCTCCATGCAATGTTCGCAGTGGCAGGTTTCGATGCGCGGGCGAGCCGTATGGCTGGACTCAACGCGCCTCGGGTCCACATGCGTTCCGGGAGAACATTGATGATCGCGACAGCGTTGTGGGTGCCCCACTTGAGAAGGACGCTGTGAAGTCTGGGATGCATCCATACGTCAGCCAAGGTATCGCTCAGCACAAGGATAAGTTGGCTGCCTGCTGGGTTGATGATCTCGCTGGGGTTGCGCAGCATTCCGTCGCGACTGCGACTGACCTGGACCGGTGTTGTGTCGTCGGGGAGGTGGAGGTGCCAGGTCTGGACCGTCCGAAATACACCTGTGCCGGTAATGGCACGTTGCAATTCCTGGATCAGATCGTGCCAAAGCAGCATAGAGTGGTGCGTGTCGATCACCAGCGCGAGGCTCAGCCAGCGATCACTAGCCGGCTTGACAACGGGCACGAGCATCCGTTGGTCGATGCTGGCGTCGACGGTAGCTTCCTCGTCGAGTTCGACAACTCGACCACTGATAGTTGGTCGCCGACCTAATGGCCTGAACGCGCGCATGACCGCAAGAGGGTCATCCAGCGAGTCCGCGCGGCGCATTCGTACCCGGACTCCCGAACGAAAGGCTGTACTTGTCCGCCCGCGCTCCTGGCCGACAGAGTAGACAGGACTCTTTACGTTTGTCGAATCCTCACGCTGCTGCGCTCCTTCCGCCTCCGACACCTCGGGATCGTGGACAGTCCGGGGCGAATCAACGATAAATCCAGAATCGGGCGGTGCAGCGATTCGATTGGCCAGCCAGATAATTTCTGCCAGTTCCGACGTACCGATATCGGCACCCGAAGCAACGATGTCCCTGAGCAGACGCTCGATCATTGCCGTCTCATGACCCTGGTCCTGCCAGTGGCTGCATGGTTCTCTTGATAAATTCTTCGTAGTCGCTTGCGTCCGACCATGCTCCGCTCAACCTCAATTGGATCGCGTTCAGGAGTTGGTCGGTGGCTACGCTCCCTTCAGCTTGGCGGGCCTCGAAAACTCGGATGAGGTCGTCGAAACTGTGATCGTCCTCGTCGATGCGAAGGCGTTGCTTGAGTATTCGGCGCAGCTTCTCCTCGGTCGGAGGCTCGATGGTCAAGCGAATACACCGCCGCAGGAATGCCGGGGGAAATTCTCGCTCCCCGTTGCTGGTCATCACGATGACAGGGAAGGCTAGACAACTGAGGTTGCCGCGGTCGATACCTACCCGAGGGTCGGGGCTGTCATGCGATCCGACGTGCACTCGCGGGTGCTGACCGGCCACGCGTGCCAATTCGGGGATCTCGAAAGCACCGTCCTCCAGCACTGTCAACAAATCACCAGGAAGGTCGATGTCGCATTTGTCGATTTCGTCGATCAGTAGAAGGCGTGGAAGCGTCTGGGGAATCAGCGCCGTGCCGAGCGGACCCAGGCGAAGGTAGTTGGCGATGGATGCTGCACGTGAGCCGTGGGTTTCACCGCCTCTGAGGTTGCGTGAGCCCCGTATCAGTCGACGGTTGGTTCCACCGGGCCGTGCCGTCTGCCGGTTCAGATGATTGAGATTGGCATCGTGGAGGCGGCTGATGGCGTCGTACCGATAGAGCCCGTCACGGAGGCTGGTGCGGCTCGTGATGGGCCAGTGCAGCACCGGACCGAGTCCGAGGTCGCTTGCGATGCTGTAGGCAAGCGTCGTCTTGCCGACGCCTGGTTTGCCGGTGACCAGCAGGGGCCGCCGTAGGTACAGGGCGGTGTTGACGGCGTTGATTTCGGAGTCACCGGGGACGTAGCTCGCTCCGCGTCGCGTGGTCTCCTCACCAGATGGGCTGTCCATTGTGGGTGCTTCGTAGGTGGGGTCGACTGTGCCGCTGAAGCTACGCCACGGCGGCTCATTGTCCGCTAGGAGCTTCAGGCGCCGTTCGAGCGGGTCCTCGCCGCGGTAGACCCACCACTGCTTGGTGGATGTCGGCCCCTCGACGTCAGTCGTCATCAGTGTCCTCTCACGTCAGCTTATTCGCGAGGATGGTCGGCGGGTCGGATCGTCCCACAACAGCACCAGTGCTGGCGGGAGATGAGGCGGATGGGATTGAGCACGCCATGTTCTCAGCCGCGCTGGTAGATCGCGAATATGGAAGGGAGCTCCACTCTTCGAGTCCTCGCGCAGGCGAACGTCGAAACATTGCTCGGTCGGAGTCGGTGCCGTGTGCCCGCCTCTCGGCCACACGGCGATCGGTATGCCGCCCTCCAGCATGTGGTCTATCACCGTCTCGAGGTGCTCTCCACTGACCGCTGCGAATATGCAGATCGGCGGTGCGTCATCGAGGAGTTCTCTGGAAGCTCCGCGCAGGACGTCCTCGTCCCGGAGAATCCTCACTGCTTCGGGGGCTGTGCCGTCGTTGGCGGTGAACCAGCTCCATTTTCGATGCCAGTGGTCTCGGGTCAACCGGGACCGTTCGTCCGGGCAACGCACCACCACCTCGAAATGCTCACCGAGCGCGGTGTTCCTACCTCGGACACCCAGAGGTGCGGCCCATGCCTCGAATGGCTCGTCGAGCAACTCGAATGGGACGTGGAATTCCAGCCGCCGCATCTCGGTGGTATCGATTCCGGAGTCGTAGATAGCGACCAGTTGCTCGCCCACCTGCACTTGCGCTGCGACGAGGTCGACCGGCTGATCGGACTCTTGAATGCACTCGAAGACCTCGTAGTGCAGCCACATTCGCAGCCTGTATTGACCCTCCTGCCGGGCAGTGGTGAGTTCGATGTGCACAGTTGTCGTTCGGCGCGCCTGCGGTGACGCTGGTGGGACGGGCCCCACACCGAGGCGCCTGGCCACACTGGACACCCAGGTGTTCAGTTCGGCGGCGAGTTCGATGTCCGTCATCTGAGCGGCGAGGAATCGGATGAATGGCAGGGCCAATGGCATCGCCGCGTTCACCCCACGACGATCGAGATCGTGTACGACGTCGAGCATCGTCTTGGCAGTGGACGGAGGGCGTAGGCCCGGCATGTCGGCCGCGGTCTCGAAGGCCCACTGGTAAGCCTCGTACGTCCACGGCAACCGATCACCGTCAGGCAACAGCCTTGCCAGTTCAGACCACGCGTCCTCATCCAAACGCGTCGACTCGCGTCGAGGTAGCGCGGCGGCATCGTCGATGACACCGTCGCGCCTACCCGGTGTGTGAGGCGTCCTCCCCCGGGTCAGGCCACTGGCTATCGATGACATCGAGCGCGCGCTGCGCTGCTGGGACGTTCTCCCAGCCCCATCTCAAGTTGACGACCAACGCCTGACGGCCAGCGTCCTCGAAAGTCGCGCAGACGTGCACCAGCTCGAGCAGTTGCACCCTGGCCGGTCCACTTCCGGTTTCCTGCCGTTCACGGATGAATCGGGGCATCAACCTGATGAACTGTCGTCGATTCGCGGTTTCTATAAAGTCCTCGACCTCCGCGAGCGCTTCCGCGATCACCCGAATCGCGTCATCATCAGGACGAAATCCGCCCAGGGGTGTCGCACGCTGCGCGTCCACGAGGCTGCGGACGGCGATGTCTGCGGCATCAGCGCGCCCCTCCGCGGTTCCGGGCTGGTTCTCCTCGATCGCTCGTAGCAGGCGGGCTTTGATGATCTTGTACACCAGAGCGTCGTTTGACTTCGGAACAACGACTGTCGAATGGTCGCCTTCCAAGGCCCCACCGTAGGGAAACACGGCTCTAGCCGATTGCGGCGTAACCACACGATCCGACATACCAGCGAACGCTTCAACAGGTATCGGCGCTGTGGTGGCCGTGAGATCCCGGGCATTCACGACCTGCCGAAGGATGGTGCTTTGTGTGTCGATGATCTTCTCGTGCAGGGGACGCAGTTCCTTCTCTTGCGGGTGGCGCCCCCACCACCGGCGCAGCGGAAGAAGAAACTCCGAGCCACCATTCGGGGTGGCGAACATCATGACTCTCCGAACGCGACCGAGATCGGTACCACGCCCCGCATGTAACTCTTGGGCCAGATAACGCTGAATGATCAACCCGCCCTGGCTGTGGCCAGCGAACACGATCGGATGGTCAGGCGCGACATCCTCAGCAACCCGAGTGCGAAGGAAATCGGCCACCGTGTCCAGATCGGGAATTCGCTTCGTGGGGCCGAACTCAATGAGTTTACTCGGATACTCGACCTCCATCGGCTTCACACGCCCCGCGAGGTCATCGTCGCGAAGCAGCAAGTCCACGAGCGGAGCCCACTTCTCGCCGCTGGACAGAATGCCGTGCACCAACACAAGAGTTACCTGGGCCGACACCCTCACCCCCCTGATCCGATGGCCTGCCCCACGAGGGCAGCTGAACAAACTACCGAGCCTGAACGGTCAGCCTATCGCCTCCGCTACCGAAGAGCGCCCGAACACAACAGCTTCAGAGTATCTAGCTCATCGCGCATTCTCCGGTCGACGGATTCAGACTGACCGCGAGCACCCATCTGCCCGACGAGGCCCGCGCAGTTCGACACACAAGCCATGCCGAACCGGTGCGACCCTCAAAACAACGCGCCCAAGCGCTACGCAGGCGCTGGCTGAGTACAGCGCCGAGGATGTAGACGCTCGGACACTCGCTTGGATCAGATGGCGCTCAAGTCGGACGCCGCTTGAGTCTGGCGTAGCGCGGGCAAGTCACCCACAGTCGGAGAAGGGAAGGCGCTCGGCGGATCGCGCCGCCGAGCGCCGTCACGCGACCGCGCGGGTCGTGAGGTCAGTTCCAGTCGCAGGAGTACGGCTTGACGTCGTAGAAGCCCACGTTCGGTTCCACGATCTCGACGCACATCCCCTTGGCCGCGGCGTAGTCGAAATCGCTCGCCTGGACCTGCATGTCGTTGCCTCGCACGGCTTGGACGGAAGCTCCGCCGTTGCGCGAACTGCGGGCAACCCTCCTACCGCCAGTGGCATCCTGGGACCGCTGGGGCGGTCATAGACTTCGCGGGGTGACTCCCGAGATATCGGCGGATCATCCCGCCGGATTCGACTTCGAGTACAGCTACTGGCTCGAATGCGACTATTGCAGTCGTCGAGTCGAGATCCCGGCTGCCGCCTACCTGCGTCAGCAGCGAGGCGATGAGCCCCGCTACGTATGTGACTGCGAAGCAGCCGACATCACCGATATGCGTCTTGCACTGCGGGATCTCAATGACGTGGACTGCCACGACGAGCAGGTCGGACAGCATCTCTGGTACCACTCCAGCACCTACCAGGATTGGCCGTCCCCGACGTATCGCGATGTCCTCACCACTCAGTTGCAGCGATCACTGCTGCCGGCTGTCGACCTAGAGAAGGTGCTTGAGGTGAACACCTCGATGGCCCTGCATCTGGGAACCTACGCCGCGGCGATCGAGAACATGCTGCGGCGCATGGCCGACGAGGACACCGCGCCGCAGCAGTACTGGCTACACCAGGTACAGATCCGTCTGACCGGCACGGATCTGGTGCCGGGCGTCGGCGACGAACTCAGCGAGTGGTTCGGCGGCGTACCGCTGAGCAAACTGCGGGATCTCGGCGGGCGGGCGGCTCGCTACGTCAACGTCCACGAGGCACTCGGATCGATCTCGCTGGCCATCGACGCCGGGGTGATTGTGCGGGTGCGCACGATCTCGCTGTTCCCACCCGCGTCCCTATTGCCCGCCACCGAGGCGGGCGAGCGCGCCGTGCGGCAGGCTCTCGCCGAACTAGAAACCGCCCGCCAGCTCATCCCTGACACCACGGGTCTGACGACGGATCAGTACTTTCGTACCGAGCTGGCTCTGCACCTCGCGCAAATACGAGACCCCTCGATCAGCGACGAAGTCATCGCACGCACGAAGGAATTCGCCCCGAAATTCGAGGCGTGGGAGCAGCGCGAGCACGAAGTCGACACCTGGTTTCGTACCGAGCTCCTCCAGACCTACCTACCCGCCGCAAATCCGCAGTTGCGCGAGTGTGTGTCCGAGGCCATCCCCGTTGGCGCCCAGCCGAACGAGTTCCACCCGCGGCTACGCGAACTCGCCGGCCTCATCGTGGCACCACAGCTGGTGGTCGAACGGTTCGCGACTGCGGTCTGGAGAACACTGGAATCCGTCGATCCCAATGCCTCCGGCATATCCGAATGAAGCGCGACCAGAACGTCGTTGTCGGTGCCACGCTATAAGGTCGGCTTGTGGCCATGACCTGCGATCACACCGTGCCCAGGATGTATCTCAAGCGCTGGGGTGTGCGCCGTCGCCAGCGGTATCAGCTGCGCGCTGCGCCGGTTCAGAATCTGGAGCGAGCGTTCATCACAGCGGTCGACAATATCGCCGCCGAGGGCGACTTCTACCGCGGCACGACACCGGATGGCGTGGGCAACCACGACATGGAGTCCTTCTTCACCAAGCTCGAGACCCGGGCGACGCCGGCGTTCCGCGCGCTGCTCGACTGGGCGACACTGCCTACGGACAACGCTTTCCCGAATCGATGGCCTGCGCGCCAGGACCACCGCGAGGCGATCGCGTGGTGGCTGGCCGCTCAGATCCTGCGCACCGATCATCAGCGACGGCGATTGTGGCGTCAGCTGGAGGCGGCCAACCCGCCGATCGCCGCGCCCGGAGTCAACGAGCACCTGACCTACATCGCCGAGATGATCCAGCCACTGGCCACGGTCCTGTACCAGCGACCGTGGGGATTCGGCTGGTCGGATGCGTGCCTGTTGACCGGTGACACCCCTGCGGTGATCCTCAACGGTCACGACGCCGACGCGCAGCTGCTGGCCGCCAGCTTCTGGGATATATACCTGCCGTTGGACTCGCACCGGCTCTTATTCCTTCCCGGCGCCGCCCACATCGACAACCCGCGCCTGGGCCGTGACCACATATTCAAAGTCCACGGCGGCCAAGCCATCGCCTTGAACGACGCCGTGCTCGATGTCGCCGTACGGCACGTTTTCTCACATCCGGACCATCACCCCCGCACCTCCGCACCCGACCGCCGCGACAGGCAGCGAACCCGTGGAGAGTCGCGATACCTACTCAGCTACGACACTATGCCCCCAATTTACGGAGTCGAGCGTCGCTGGCTCGACGACCATCCCGCTCCGACAACCACTCCCCACGAGCCGCTGTCCGAACAGCAGCTCAACTCGATCCTCCAGCACCTGACCACCCGGATGGACCACACCCAAGCCGCCTGGGAACACCTGCTCGCCGCAGGAAGCGCCGTTGCGCCCGACACTGGACCGGACCTCGAGGACGCGCCGCAACACGTCGAGTCAGTGGGCACCGAAAATGGACATGCCCCCGACAAACCCAGTAGCCGATGATGGCCGCATGACCGACACCAGAAAACAGGTCTCGGGATGGCAGCGCCACCGCGGTCAGCCGTATCCTTGCGGACTGTGCGGTGAGGTTCGTAACCTCACGAAAGCGCATGTGCCGCCCCAATGCGCAGGCAACGACACGACGATTCAACGCTCTCGGATCGTCTCGCGCGGCAACCGCCGAGTGCCCGCCCGGTCGAGCTCGGGCGGGCTCTACGTCTTCGGACTGTGCGAGCGCTGCAACGGCTTACAAGGCCACTACGACTCAGCCTACGGCCGCCTGGCCGCTACCCTGCGCCCCCACAGCCGCACGAGCAACGGATACGACCCTGCCCACCGCACTCCCATGCCCGCCGCGCTGTTCCATCCGGGGGCCGTCGCGCGATCGATGCTCATCGGCGCTCACGCTTTGGCGCCAGCGCTGCGCACCCGCTACCCGCAGATCGCCTCGAACCTGCTGTCGCGCACACCGGTCATCGGACTCCCGTCCGACCTGCACCTGCTGATCGCCGTGGCCCGCGGTACGTTCGCCCGAATCGCAGGATCGGTCTCGGGCTCCTCCCTCACCAGAATCCCCGGGGCCACGGGCTGGGGCCTGGGAAGCACCGTCGAGATCTCGAACCTCGCCGAGGTCTACTTCCCGCCACTGGCCTGGGTACTCACCGACACCCCACACACCCTGACCGCCCGCGGATGGCACGACGCCAGCGCGTGGTCCGGCTACGACCCGAGTACCGAGCACCTACTCAGCGCATTGGTTCCTCCGCTCCCGCAGGTCTCACATCCGCACCGCACGCCAGTGCTGTGGAAGCAGTACATCGAAATGTTCGCTGGTGCCGAAGCTGAGCTGGCCGAGCTTGTCGAATGCACCAAGTTGCCGCGCTCAGCCGCATGATTCAGCGAAGGTCGCACCTCTGCTCGGCCAGCGCACTATGTCTGATCTCTCTCTCACTCGTCGATCGGCCGTCAGCAACAGAGTTGGGGGGTGTGGACCTGATGCCTTCGCGAAGGTAGGAGATGAGGGTGTCGGCCAATGCCAAACCGGCGTCGTGGTGCTGATAACGCGGGTCCACGAGGTACTCCACGGAGCCGTCGGAACGGAGTTCGACGAGAGCCGAGAACCACGCGACACCGTCGAGCCGCGCATCGTCGCTCGGATGCGTGAGCGGATTGCGCACAGAACGCAGTTTGGGCAGTGATTCATCGAACATAGCCAATGCATCCTCGACCACTCGAGGTTTGGCAAAGACCTTGCTCATTTCACGGGCTGCCTCACGGAGGCGAACCAGCTCATACGCGTAGTAGTCGAGGTCGTTGTCCGGCGCGCCGGTCAGATCGACGACCTCTTCGGGCGTGCCCTCGAGTAGTCGGTGCGCGATCGCAGCATGGCCCAAGATTCGGGACCGCTGGAGGTCGAGCCCAGCTCTGATTCGCCTGATTGCAGTGAGGAACCGAGACCGCGCACGATCGATATCGTTGGTCGGCATACTCCTACCTTTGGTGTCGTACACTCTGGTCTATTTTCGCGTCCGCTCACTTGAGTACCGTCGCAGCACTCAGCGACGCCTCGAAAGCCCATCGGCAAGCGAATCCACGGCCCTTGCTATCACTTCCACACCATACGCCGCGCTGTCTGATATCCGATGTGCCCCACCGCTTCTGCGGCGCAAGATCGCACCCGCTACTTCTCGCGTCGAGGTCTATCGGATCAACCCGCGCCGGTTCAGGACCGGCCGTGGCGACTCCGCGGGGATCGCCCGATGACGCTATCCTCGGTTGCCTCTGTGCTTTAGCGTCCCATTTCGAGATCTCGGTCCGCAGTGTCGGCTCGATGATGCTCTCGATGGAAAGGGTGCCGTCCGGCTCGAGTACGCACGGTTCGCCGAAGATCACGCGCCACGCGTGTCGCTTTCGCCAGACCCCCTCCTGGGGCTTGCGGGTTCGTTCCGCCGCGCGGGGTCACGGCTCCCCCGATCTCGATCTCCCACCTCCGCTCAGCCGACTCACTCGTCACCGCTCCACACCTCACCGAACCGAAACCCTGGGCCGACCAGTGCGCCGATCAGTCGCGCTCGTTGTTCTCAACCGTCAGAGACCACGTCAGCCT
>NZ_BAGG01000230.1 GCF_000308695.1 Nocardia takedensis NBRC 100417
CCCGCGATCATTCGCATGACCGTCGTCTTGCCCGCGCCGTTGGGCCCGAGCAAGTAGGTGATGGCCCCGTCGGGAGCCCGGAACTCGACGTCGGAGACGGCGAGGTTCTCACCGAATCGCTTGGTGAGGCCGTGCACGGTGATCATGGGAAGTCCTGTACAGACATGGCGGACGCGGAAACCTCTCGGGGACGACGCGCGACCGGAGTGACCCCCGCGCGGGCGGGGACCACTCCGGTCCGGCGAGGATCGCTCAATAACCGAAGTCCGGGTTGCCCTGGCAGCCGAGGTCGGCGCAGGTGGCCTTCCAGTCGTACTTCCACAGGCCGGCGTCGCGGATGAAGTAGTAGTTGGTGGTCTGGGCCGGGAAGCCGGCGATCACACCGTTGACCGTCACCGAGAGCCGGTCGCCGTTGACGTTGACCGGTCCGATGGCGCGGCCCTGGATGGAGAAGAAGTCCATGGTCCGACTGCTCTGCATGACCTTCTCCAGCGCGGGGCGCGCGCCGGGGCCGTTGTAGCTGACCTCGACCTTGGGATCGAGGGAGATGTTGGGGTTCCAGAAGGCGGCGAACTGCCGTTCGAGCTGGTCGAGGCTGGGCACCGCGGCGCTGACGTAGAGGTCGGCCGCGCGGCCGTCGCGGATCGAGACGTCGGCGGCGGCGGGGCCCGCCACACCGAATCCGAGTACGGCGGCGAACAGCGCGGCGGTGGCGATCTTGATGACCTTGAGCATGGCACCCTTCTTCATTGGCCCAGGGGTTGCGCGGCGGAAGCGCTGTGCCCCAGTGGGTCACGCGTTCCGGCCGCCGCCCGGGGCGTCGTCGCAGGTGAACCTGCCTCGGGCGAGTGTCACGATAGCCGCGAGAGTTAGGTGAGTCAAACCTAAGTTCACGATTTGCTACCCCGATGGCCCCGAATCGGACGTAGTCCGATTTGTCGGATATACCAGCCTCGCTGTGCCGGAACGACTCTCAGGCGATTTCCATCGTCGGCGCCATCGCCGCCGCCCGACCGGCCCGCACGGCCGGGCCGCGGCCCAGCCGGTACCCGACCCCGCGCACCGTGATGACCCACGAATTGGCCCCGAGTTTCGCGCGCAGCGCGCGCACGTGGGTGTCGAGGGTCCGACTCGAGGTCGCCCATTCGGTGTCCCACACCCGCGACATCAACTCCTTGCGGGTCAGGACGGTGTCCGGTGTGGTCGCCAGGGCCAGCAGCAACTCGAACTCCTTGGTGGTCAGGCCGACCGGTTTCCCGTCCAGATGCACCTCGTGCCGTCGGCCGTCGATCACCAGGGGGCCGATGGCGAAGGAGTTCGCCTGCCGCGTGGGCGGATAGGCGCGTCGCAGCAGCGCCGCGATCCTGGCCAGCATCTCGCGCTCGCCGCAGGAGACCGGGACGCAGTCGTCGGCGCCCGCCTGCAAGGCGAGTACGCGATCCAGTTCGGCGTCCTGCGCGGTGACGGCGATGATCGGCGTCGGCCCCGCCGCCCGGATCGCCCGGCAGATCTCGAGGCCGTCGACGTCGGGGAGTTCGAGGTCGAGCAGCACCAGATCCGCCTGCCGGTGCACGGCCATCGCCTCCGTCCCCGTGCCCGCACACCCCGCCCGGTATCCGCGACGCCGCAGTTCGCGTACCCGGGATTCGGCCGCCGCCGTGTCGCCCGCGACCACCAGTACATGGACCGTCATCTGATCACCACCGTCTCGAACAGGACGCAACGCCATTGTTTCGACCGGGAACTCCCACCCCGTCAGGGAGCCTATCCGTATCGCGAGCGAAATCACATACCGGCAATTCGGATTCGAAGCCATTCCCGCCGATCCGACCCCGCGCGTCAGCGGCCACACCGCCAACGCTCGGAATTCGCCGGGCATAGCGATCCGGTCGGTTTGTTGTAATCGCTTGATACCTGACGTGGACTCCAGCTTATTTTTTCCACCACTCGGCGGACCTCGGAAGACTGTTGTGCCTGCTCGAGACGGTTGCCGTGATTACTCACCGCCGTGCCGGGTACCCGCACACCCCGGTTCCGGCCACGCTGAGACGTCCTCATCAGGCCAGCGGCTTCACTGCGACAGTGACCGGAAAAGTCGAGGGTGCGCGGAACCGTCATCCGCACGACCTACGCCCGAACGCGCGCGCCGACGGCCGATCTGCGGATTCTTCGCCTGTCATTAATTTCCGATTGACGTACCGAAACGATCGATCCTGTTCCGGATAGCGAGAATTTCGCGATTGTCAACGGTTTGAATTTCTCCGATTTCGCGGCGCGAATACCGCGACGGCCCATCGGCGCGTTTATTCCCCGCGCGGAAGCGGATTTTCGTGAGAGCACACGGGCGGACCGCGGTCATCCGGCGCGGCACACCGGGATTCGCTCAGGCGCGCGGTTGCCTGCGGGGCCGCGCGCGCCCCCCGCGCACACCACGGCGCGCGGTGATCGGGGTGTCCGCGGGATCACGGCCGGGCCGTCGGTCGCCGGGCGGCGCCTCGGCATGGCGGGTCTCGACGGGCGATCCGGCGTAGCGGGCTTCGGCGACCAACCATTCGGCCACCGCCCTGGCGTGTTCGAGGGTCGCGGCGGACTCGGCCTCCGCGCGCCGCGCGCGCTCGCGGGCGCTGTCGCGCTCCGCGGCGGCGGTGTCGGCGGCGAGGGCGTTCTGCTCGGCCGCGGCGTCGGCCTCCTCGAGGCGCAGCGCGAGTTGTCGCGCGGCCTCGCGCAATTCCCGGGCCTCGCGCTCGGCGGCCAATTTCGCCGATTCGGCTTGCATGAGATGGTGGTAGGCCTGCACGCGCACCGATTCCATCTCGGCCTCGTGGATCTCGGTGTCACCGAGACTGCGATAGGTCGACTCCAGCACCGAGATCTTGGCCGCGAGACCGTCGAAGGCCCGCAGCAATTCCTCCATCTGGAGGGATACCGCCGCTTTGGCGACGGAATACGGACGATCTCCGCCGGGTCCGCCCTCACGCGCGTGGCCCACCGGCGCAGCCTGTGCACGGTGGCGGCGCCGGTGGGCGGTGGCGGCGGTGTGCGGACGTCCCTGCTCGTCGACCCCGTCCAGGCAGTAGGCCGGCGGCTTTCCACTGCCGGTACCCGCTCTGCGTGGTCGCAGGCAGTGCGGGTACCGACAGAACGCGACGTCTAGGCAAGGCACCGACCTGATGAGCTCGTCCAGCTCGTCCAGTGAGATGACTTCGGCGAGTCTGCCGCGGATCTCGTCGCGCTCGCGCGCGTCGAGGCTCCCGTCTCCGCGAGCCTGCTCGAGTGCGCCCTCGACCAGGCGGACAGCGCGCGGCAACGCGCTGAGCCCGCCGAGTCCAGGGGAAGCCACCGGTGAATCATATCATTCGCCATCATGTCGAAATGTGATGATATAAAACAGGTTTCACTCCGCCAGGTGCGGCCTGCGCGCCGGGAACGCGTGCGCTTGGGCCACCACGACGACCAGCAACACCGGGATCATCAGCGCCAGCACACTCCACGGGAAGGACTTGGGTCCGAAGCCGTCGAGCAGCAGGCCGCCGACCGCGCCGCCGCCCGCCATGAACGAGTTCCACGTGGTGACCAGCAGCGCCTGCCCCCGATCGCCGCCCGCGTCGGTGACCGCGGTCTGCAACAGGGTGGTGACGCCGCCCCAGCCCAGACCCCAGAGCACCATCGCGAAGAAGATCACCGGCAAACTACCCGCCAGGACCGCCAGCAGCCCCGCGGCGGCCAGGAACAGCGCCGCGCTGACGATGGTGAGCTGCCGCAGTTTCCGGTCGACGAGGCTGCCGGTGATCCAGATGCTGACCACCGAGGCGATGCCGAAGACCAGCAGCACGATGTCGCGCCAACTGTCGAATTCGTAGGCGTCGAGGAAGGTGGCGATGTAGGTGTAGAGGATGTTGTGCGCCAGCACGTAGGCCGCCACGACGAACAGCACCGCCGCCACGCCGGGCAGGAACAGCGCCTTGACGATGGGTTCGCGATGTTCGTCGGGGCGCTGCCCCGGCGCGTCGGGGACCGTGGCGATCAGCCACACCAGCAGCGCGACCGAGAGCGCGGCCACCAGACCGAAGGTCAGCCGCCACCCGAACAGACCGCCGAGGAAGGTGCCCAACGGGATGCCGAGCGACAGCGCCAACGGCACGCCCGCCATCGTCAACGCGATGGCGCGGCCTTGCAGGTGCGGCGGCGCCAGACGGCGGGCGTAGCCGACGAGTTCGGCCCACACCGCGGCGGCGGCGACGCCGGCCAGGACACGGAAGCCCATGGTCAGCAGGTAACTCGAGGACACCGCGGTGACCACGTTGGCGATGCCGATCATCGTCACCGCCGCCAGCAGCAGGTGCTTGCGCCGCCAGGCGGCCGTGGCGATGGACAGCGGAATGGCCGCGATGCCGGTGGCGATGGCGTAGACGGTCAGCGCCTGGCCCATCGCCGATTCGCTGACCCTGAGGTCGCCCGCCATCTCCGGAAGCACTCCCGCGGGCAGCGCCTCGGTTAGAATTCCGATGAAGGCGGCCGTGGCCAGCGCCAGCAGCGGCGACAGGGGCAACTTCCGATTATCTTGGGGTGGAACCGAACTGGTGGACAGGTCGTTCTCGGAAACTGTGCCGAGAGGTACCTCGGATGTGGACATGGCAGAATCTTCCAACCTTCACATTGGTGTGAGTGTCAAGTCAGTGGATATGAGGTGGGTCATATGCTGATCGGCGAGCTGTCCGCGCGAACCGGCACACCGCGACGTCTGCTCCGCTACTACGAGGAGCAGGGTCTGCTGGTGGCCGAGCGATGCCAGAACGGGTACCGCAACTATCCGGAGGGCTGCGTGAACCGGGTGCTCCAGGTGCGGGGGCTGCTGGATTCCGGTCTGCCGACGCGGATCATCAAGCAGATCCTGCCCTGCATCAACGATCCGCGGGCCATCCACGTCTCCGACGCGACACCGGAGACCATCGCCCTGCTCGAGGCCGAACGCGACCGCATGACCGACCGCATCGAATGTCTGCTGCGCAGCCGCGAGGCGATCTCCGGATACCTGCGCGCGGTGGACAACAGCGGACAGATCACGGAAGCGGCGTCGTAGTCCCTCCGTTCGTCGAGACGAGCGCGCCCGGGTCGGCGACCGCGGGCGGGGTCAAGGGGATCTCGGGCGCGACGGGGCCGAAGCGGACCGGATTGTCCAGCACGACCCCGTGCGAGGTGACGTCCAGGACCAGGCGATCGCCGTCCTCGATCCGGAAACCCGCGTGGTAGCTGGCCTTGTCGGCGCCCAACAGCAGGTAGTTGACCAGTCCGGGACGACGCAGCAGCGGGTAGGACAGCACGTGGCGGGCCGTGTCGGCCACCCGGTGGTACAGCGAATCCGCCCCGCAGGAGAACGCACCGCTCCACACGGGCGCGCCGGCTCGCTCGATGGTGACCCGGCCGGTGACCGTGGTGGGCGGCGGCCCCAGGAACAGCCACGGGGTGATCGAGGTCTCGCACAGTTTCGCGTAGGGCGTCCAGGCCCACGGCTTCTCCAGGTGCAGGCCGATGTCGTTGAGATCGTTGCCGAAGGTGTAGCCCGCGTAGTGCGGAACGCCCGCCGCGTCGTTGACGAACACCAGCGCGACCTCCGGTTCCTCGAGCAGCCAGATCGGCTCGGCCGGGGTGACCAGCGCCTCCCCGGGCAGTTTCAGCCAGGACCCGAAACCCTTCTGGTAGTAGTTCGGCGCGACGAATTCCTGATCCGGGGCGGGCGCGTGGTCGAATTTGGTCCGGTGCGTGCCCATGAAACCGTTGACCAGCGCGTTGTTGGTCGCCCTCGGCAGCAGCGGCGGCAGGTAGCGCACGTCGGGGCCGTCGAGGTCGACCTCGCGACGCTCGGCGGCGGCGAGCAGGTCCGACAGCGCGGACCCGCCCGCGATCACCGCGGCGGCCGCCGCGCCGTCGTCCACCCGGTACAGGGTGTGCGGCCGACCGGGCACGGGCAGACCGAGTCCGACGTGGCGCTGCCGCTCGTACTCGACTTCGAAGAGGACGGACATGGCGATTCCTTTCGGGGAGAACGCGTCCGGGCGATCCGGTCCGCGGGAGCGGCTGGGCGGGCGCTCAGCCGGCGAGATCGGCCAAGGCGGCCTCGACGCGGTCGAGCGCCGCGCGCACCGAGGGCGTCGTCAGCGGGTCGGGCGCGGCCAGGACGGCGGCGCGTTCGGCGTCGGACTCGCCGTAGAGCCGTCCGGTCGCCAGACGCACCCGCAGCGACCGCGCGTCCTCGCCGAAGGCCGCACCAGGGAGCACCCCGATCCCGTGCCGCTCGGCCAACTGGGCGGTCAGATCGGCGGCGTCGTCGATCCCGTGCACCCGGTGCAGGCGCGCGCGCAGCGGCGCGAAATCGGGGTAGAGGTAACAGGTCGCGCGCACGGGAGCCAGGTCGGCGCCCGCGGCGACGACCCGGTCGGCGACGGCGCGCACCACCCGCTCGTGCAGGCGCAGCGAGGCCGCCACCCGGGCACGCACCTCGGGCGGTTCGGTGAAGGCGTAGGCCGCCGCGGCCTGCACCGGCGCGGCCGCGGTCGACCAGATCTGGCTCGCGATCGCGGTCAACCGGGGAAAAAGGTCACGGCCCGGCGGGACTTCGGGCAGTCGCGCGACGCCGAGCCGCCACCCGCCCAGCGCCAGGTTCTTGGTGATCCCGGTGGTGACGACGGTCCGCTCCGGGGCGAACAGGGCCGGGGACACGGCGGGCGTCGCGGCGTCGAAGACCAGATCGCCGTAGATCTCGTCGGAGACGATCACCAGGTCCAGTTCCCTTGCCACGTGCGCCAATTCGGCCAGCGTGGCGGCGCTCGCGAGGGTGCCGGTGGGGTTGTCGGGCACCGTGACCACCACGACGCGCGGATCGCGTCCCCGCGCCCGCGCCTCCCGCACCGCCGCGCGCAAGGCCGCCGGATCGGGGACGCCGCCCTCCCCCGGCCGGATCGGCACGGGCAGCGGCCGCGCGCCGGCCAGCCGGGCTTGGGCGGCGTAGCTGACCCAGCTCGGCACCGGCACCGCCACGTCGCCGCCCAGCGCCAGCAGCAGCGCGAACAGCAGCGGTTTGCTGCCCGGTCCGGCTACCACCAGGTCGGGATCGGTGTCCAGGCCGCGTCGCCGCCAGTAACCCGCGACGGCGTCACGCAATTCGGGACTGCCGGGCACCTGGCCGTAGGCGTTGTGCCCGGCGGCCTCGGCCAGCCGCCGTGCCAGCGACGGCAGCACCGGCAGGCCGATCTCCCCGCTCGCGAGCGAGACGACCCGCTCCCCCGCCAACCGCCGCTGCCGCAGCGCCTCGTCGGCGGCGAGGGTGGCCGACATGGTCACCGGCGCGAGTTCGGACATGAGGTCTCCTCTCTCACGAACCGGCCTGGAAGTGTCGGCGCAGCACGACTTTGCGCACCTTCCCGGTCAAGGTCTTGGGCAGTGCGGGCAGTTGTTCCACGCGGTCGGGCAGGAAGCGCTCGTCCTGTCCCGCCGCCAGCAGGTGCGCGCGCACCTGCGCGAGCGTCGGGGACTCCCCGTCGGCGGGCACGAGCACCACGAGGATTCGCGGCCCGTCGGGATCGTCGAGCCCGACCAGCGCGGCGTCGCGGATCGACGGGTGCCGCCCGAGCACCGCCTCGATCTCGGCCATCGGCGCGACGATCCCGTCGCGGACGACGGCATCCTTGGCACGGCCCAGGATCCGCACGCCGCCGCGCCCGTCCGCGCGCGCCACGTCGCCGGTCTCGAACCAGCCCTCGGGCGTGATCTGCGCGTCGAAGACCGCCTCGCGTCGGTAGTAGCCCAGCGCCCGCGAAGCGCCGCGCACCAGCAGACGGCCGGTGTCGCCGTCGGCGGCCTCGGTCTCGAGCCGCAGTCGCGTCGCGCCGATCGGCGCGCCGTGGCTGTGCGCTGCCCAGTCCGGGTCGTAGTCGAGTCGGGTGACGGTGATCGGCCCGAACTCCGACATGCCCCAGATCGAATGCGTCGCCGCGCCGAGCGTTTCGCGCACCTCCGTGACCAGATCGGCCAGTACCGGCGCCGCGCCGACCACGACCTGCCGCAGCGAGTCGATCGCGCGCGGCGTCGCGCGCTGGGCGGCCAGCACCTCGCCGATGGTCGGCGGCGGCCCGTAGAGCAACGTGGCCCGGTGGCTCTCGATCAGGTCGAGCAGGCGCGGGTTGTCGGTGTGGTCCTGGAACAGCACGGTCGCCCCGAGCAGAACGCCGACCAGGATGCCCTGTCCGAATCCGGAGTAGTGGATC
Organism: Nocardia takedensis NBRC 100417; assembly: GCF_000308695.1. Taxonomy (GTDB): domain Bacteria; phylum Actinomycetota; class Actinomycetes; order Mycobacteriales; family Mycobacteriaceae; genus Nocardia; species Nocardia takedensis. The sequence continues at coordinate 8,262 of NZ_BAGG01000230.1, forward strand.
AGCGGCGTGGTCAGCGCGGCCACCAGATCCGCGCCGAGGCCGAGGACGTCGACGTACCCGCGGATCGCCGCGTAGACGGTGTTCTGGCTGTGCAGAACGCCTTTGGACTCCCCGGTGGTCCCCGAGGTGAACAGCACCACGAACGGTTCGTCGGCACCGAGTTCGCGCCCGGCCGCGCTCTCGCGCTCCTCCCGGGCGGTCGCGACGAAACGCGCGTGGAAGTCGAGCGCGCCCGGCGGGGTCGTCCCCTCCCCCAGGGTCAGCACGTGACGTAGCGCGGGCAGGTCCGCGCGCAGGTCGGCGACCGCGCCGAGATCGGCGGACGGCACGGTCACCAGGGCGACCGCCTCGGTGAGCGCCAACCGGTGCCGCAGTTCCTCGGGCGGACAACCGGGGGCGATCGGGCACAGCACCGCGCCCGCCTTCAGGCAGGCGAACAGCAGCGGCACGATCTCCCAGCGGTTGGGCGCCTGAACGGCCACCACTTCGCCGCGCCCCACCCCGAGATCGACCAGCGCGCCGGCGAATCGGTCGGTCAGCCGGGCGATCTCGGCGTAGGTGAGGGTGTCGGCGCGCGCCTCGCGCAGACGTCGGGCCACCACGGCGGTCTTGTGCGGACGCTCCCGCGCGCACCGCCGCAGGTCGTCGAGGAAGCCGGTCTCGCGCCACCAGCCACGCGCCCGATACTGCTCGGGGCCGTCGGGGCCGGTCGCGGCGGGCAGATCCGCGACCGGCAGGACGGTGGTCATCGCCGTTCTCCGCGACGGAGGTCGAGCAGGACCGTCAGCGGGTCGCCCGGTTCGGCGGCGGCGATGGCGAGCAGGTCGCGGGTGTTGGCCCGCACCCGGTCGGCGATCCAGTCGAACACCCACGCCTTGCGCGCCTCGGCCGCGAGGTCGAACGGCACCACCCGGGTGACCGCCAGCGCGGCCGACCCGGCCCCGCCGATATTCGCGATCACGCCGGGCACCAACGTGGTTCCCGCCGCGCGGGCCTTGTCGCGGGCGTCGTCGGTGGAGCTGATGTTGCCGCCCTCGACCACCAGCGCGGCGCGCAACCGGTGCACGTTGCCGGTGTGCAGCGCGTGCTTCTGCGCCGCGAGGACCAGGATGTCGGCGTCGACGTCGAGCCAGGCGTCCGGTTCGGCGGAGACGGTCACGCCCTGCGGCAGGCGGGTGCGGTCGATCGAGCCGAAATTGTCGGTGATCGACAGCAATTCGCGCACCGGGAGCCGATCCGCGCTGATGGTGCCCTCGACATCGGCCACGCCGACGACGAGGTGGCCGCGGTCCTCGAGGAACTGGGCCACCGCCTTGCCCACCGCGCCGAACCCCTGGACGACCACGCGCGCCGCCGTGGTCCGGCCCGTGGCCTCGAGCGCGGTGACCGCGGCGACGCCCACACCGTGCCCGGTGCAGTCGATCAGCGGTTCGTAGTAGGTGCGCCAGTCGATCGGCATATCGGCCACGCCGGGCCGGTAGCGCGGATCGTAGCCGGCCTCGGCGAAGAACACCGCGCGGTCGGCCGGGGTGACGCCCATGTCGATACCGAGGTGGATTCCGCCGTGCAGCAACGGTTTCACGGTGCGGCCGAAGGTGCGGAAGGTCTGCTCCCGGTCGCCGCCCTCGGCGACGATGCCGCCCTTGGCCCCGCCGATGGGCAGGCCCGCGAGGATGAACTTGTGGGTCATGTCGCGGGCCAGGCCCGCGACCTCCTCCTCGCTGACGGTGGGCGTCATCCTGACCCCGCCCATGGCCAGGCCGTCGTAGAGCGAGTCGACGACCACCCAGCCGGTCAGCGGGCCGCCGCTGCCGTGGAGATGGACCGTGAACGCGGGTTTCCGATTGTCGATGTCGGTCATGACCGTTTCCTCGTTCTCTGGGGAGGGATCACTGGTAGAGGTCGGCGAATCCGCGCAGGATCTCCAGACCGTCGCGCCGGAATTCCAGGTGCGCCTGCGCGCCGTGGATCCGGCCGTCCTCGGAGCGCAGGAATTCCACCGACGCGTGCGCGGAGTGTCCGATGGCCCGGAAGCCGGGCGGCGCTTCCCGCACGTAGAGGGTGTGGCGATGGAAGACGGTCACCGTCGAACCGACGTGCTCGAACAGCGGTTCGGCGGTGTCCACCGTCGCGTCGTGGCCGCCGACCCGCGACGGGCCGTCGATCAGTCGCGCGCCCGCCGCCACCGCGATGATCTGCATGCCCCCGCAGATGCCGAACACCGGGACCGAGGTGGTGGTAACCAGGTCGATCAGCGGGGCGTAGTAGTCGCTGTCGTAGGCGCGAACCTTGGTGCCGCTCAATACGATCGCCTGGTAGCGGCCGTCGACGCGGGCGGGGACCGACGCCGCGGGGACGGCGTCGGTGTCGGAGCCGAGTTCCTCGAACCGGCCGCGCAACTGCGGCAGCGACAGGGTTCCGTTGTTCACGACGAGTACTCGCGAGCGAGCCATGGCGGATGCTCCTGACCTTCACGTTCGGGTGATCACGGTGCCGGTGCGGCCCGCGATCAGTTCGGAAACGGGTGCGCTGCCGATGATCACGCGGCCCACGCCCTGCTCGATCGCCTCGCAGGCGGCCCGCAGTTTCTTGCGCATCCCGCCGGTCGCGCCCCGGTCGCGGAACTGCGCGGCCTCGCCCGCGGTGACCCAGCGCACCGGTTCGCCGTCGATGAGCAGGTGCTCGACGTCGGTGACCAGCACCAGATCGGTCGCGCCGAGCGCGGCCGAGACCGCGGCGGCGGCCCGGTCGGCGTCGGTGTTGACCTCCTGCCCCGCCGCGTTGCGGGCCAAGGGGGTGACCAACGCGGCCTGGCGCGGGGCCAGATCCCGCAGCGGCGCGGGATCGACCCCGGTGATCGGGCCGACCAGGTTGTCCAGTTCGACCAGTTGCTTGTTCTGCCACCACCAGCGCTCGCCCGCGCCCGCCCGGCACAGCCCCTCGCTGCCGAGCAACCGCCGCACGGCGATGCCGCGGGTCTGCAACCGGGCGAACACGTCGGCGGCCAGTTCGCCGCTGACCGCCTTGATGTCGTCGAGGACTTCCGGTGTGGTCCAGCGACTCTGGTTGCCGTAGCGGTCGCGCAGGATCGTCGGCGGCCGGGCGGTGCGTTCACCGAGTTCGCGCAGCGCCTTGGACCAGCCGTGCACCAACACCAGCGGGGTGTGCTGCCCGTGCCCGGCCAGATCGTCCCACCAGGCGCCGTCCAGATCGTCGAAGCAACTGCCGCCGAGTTTCACCACGATCGGCGGCGCGGTCGTCGTCGGCGCGGTCATGCCGGCATCACCGGTTGCATGGTCAACCCGCTCTCCTCGGGGAGCCCGAATCGGAGGTTCATCGCCTGCACCGCCTGTCCGGCGGCGCCTTTCACCAAGTTGTCCAGCGCGGCCAGCACGACCAGCCGCCCGCCGTCCTCGTCCTTCAGGACGGTCACGTCGCAGAAGTTCGACCCGAGCACGGCCTGCGGATCGGGCACCGGGATCAGCGTCTCGGTGTGCCTGCGCACCCGCACGAACCGGTGC
>NZ_BAGG01000229.1 GCF_000308695.1 Nocardia takedensis NBRC 100417
CTGTTACGTCAGTACTTCCCGAAGGGAACCGACCTCGCGCGCTACAGCCGATCCCAATTGGCACGCGTCGAACACGAGCTCAACCACCGCCCCAGAGTGGTACTCGGCGACCGCGCACCGGCCGATGTCTTCGACGCCCTGCTAGCCTCCGGCCCGTTCTCATCGTTGCGATGACCGCTGGAAACCACCTCTGCCTCGCCCGGCCGCGGTGACAACGTTCATCGACGGAGGGAATCGTATGCGCGGTAGCGCAGTCGCCGGAATGCCGAACCTGGTGCCGCCTGGAGCATTGGTCGCCGGAATCGACACCCACAAACACGCCCACCACATCGCGATAGTCGATCACCTGGGGCGCGCGGTCGAAGACCGAGAGTTCACGACCACCACCGTTGGCTACGAGCAGGCTATCGACTTCCTCCGATCGCACGGCAACCTCGATCGTGTCGGCGTCGAGGGGACAGGATCCTACGGAGCCGGCATCGCCAGAAAGCTGGCGCAAACCGGTTTCACCGTGGTCGAAATCATCAGACCCAACCGACAAGCCAGAAGACTCCACGGCAAATCCGACCCGATCGACGCTCATCGAGCAGCGATAGCCACGCTGGCCGACACCGACACTATTGTCCCGAAATCGGGCGACGGTCCAGTCGAGTCGCTGCGCATACTGATCGGTGAACGACGATCGGCGGTGAAAGCAAAAGCCCAAGCGATCAACCAGATCCACTCTCTGCTGACAACAGCCCCCGACCAGGTCCGGAACGGCTATCGGGCGCTCGGGGGCGCTCAGCTCTTGGCCACGCTCGCGCGCAGTCGACCAGGAACGGTCGGCACGCTCGATCCAGAACTGGTAGCCCGGCAAAACCTCAAATGGCTCGCACTGCGCTGTCTGGCGCTTCAGGACGAGATCGACATAATCGAGCAACAACTCGACCAGCTCGCCCGACGCATCAATCCCACGCTGTGTTCACTCAACGGGGTCGGGCCGGTCGCCGCAGCCACGCTGTTGATCACCGCCGGCGACAACCCCGACCGGCTCAAGTCGAAATCATCATTCGCGGCGTTGACGGCGCCGCCCCGGTCCCGGCCTCATCAGGCCAACGCACCCGACACCGACTCTCGCGCGGCGGCAACCGACACGCCAACGCAGCCCTCCGCTGGATCGTGTTGCTGCGCAAGCGACATCGAGAGGCTCGTACCGTCGCATACATAACGCGCCGCCGGGCTGAAGGACTCACCGACCGCGACATCGTCCGCTGCCTGAAGCGTCACATCGCCAACGAGATCTACTCCGCGCTCCTCAACCCGGCAACTGACAATCCGGCAGGTCGACAACTGCGAGATCGACGCCAGCGCATCGGCATTCCGATCAGCGCCCTTGCCGCCACTCTCTCAGTTCCTTACCAGCGGCTTCGACGACTGGAGATCGGGCACCCGCGCTGACCCCGAACTTGAGCACCGCGCCACCGTCCTGCTCGTTCAAATCGAGCAACGTCGCGATGCTTGACATCAATAGGAGCACCCACGCATTTGGACTTGACCCTGTTCTTCTTCTCCCTCTTCAAGTCCTTCGGACCTGCACCTCAGCCACTTTCGCGAATCTTCCACATGTCTTCCGCTGAGTTTGCGCGAGGGCGGACCCGGCCGCACGGGTCCGCAGGTGTCCAGGGTTCCCGCGACCAGTGCATGGGTCATTACCGGTCGCGGCCCAAACCGCGCGCGCCCTTAGTATCGTTCCTGGGTCACGAGGGGGCCGCAGTGGCCGCGCCGGGGGCGATGCGTTTCGCGCCGTTGACCCCGAGGCGACTTCAGTTCCCACCGGTCCACGCACGGTATGGGCAAACCCCATGCCGAGTAGGTTCCGGAGTGGGAGTGGGTGCCTGTCGTCATTTGCCTTCACCCGGTTCGGCGATATCGGTTCATCCTGTCGATGACCGGGGACTCGCGTCCACGCTGAACTCGTCCGATCCACCCGACCGAACCCGGATCATCGAAGGAGTCGGCATCTAACTGACAGATACGGAAAACCTCGGCGAGGGTAACTATCCGGAACGGCCGTTTCGATGGACGGAATAGCTGCGCAGGTACCGGTGTCGTAGCGGCGACGCTTGAGTGGCGCACGCGGAAGCCAGTGTCGATGAGGCACGCCAGGCTCACCAGCAGAACCGCTGGGCACACCGAGACCTGCACGGCGGCGAGGCGTGGCACACGTCGCGCCCGCTCCGTGGCGGGTTCAGCGTCGCTGCGCGGCCTCCGATGCCGGCAGCATTGGAAGCGGCGGGCGAGCGGGAGCTCGCACGACCCCGGGCAACGGACCTGCGGGCAGGTGCGCGCTCACGCGTTCACCAACTGTTGCATCGTGAACGGTTCGACCAGATGCTCGTACGCCCCCACAGTCTCCGTGTCGGCGATCCGCTCGGGATCGCGCGCCGCCCACATCGTGACGATCACGCTCGCACCGTGAATGCGCAGGTCACCGCACACCTCCACGCCTGCGCGATCAGGCAGTCGTAGATCCACCACGCCAGCACCGACTCGCCGTCGGCACTGCTTCCTCGACCAACCCAAACCAGTGCACCGCCAGCCCTTGACCGCACAGAACGATCTCGTTCATCTCGGCAATGGCCCGATCGTCCTCGACCACCAGCGCCGACACCGCCTTCGTCCCGTCCGGGGGTGTGCGGCGCGGCGGAGACCGACCGGAGCGCTGCTGACTCCTTCGGCCTCCCGTGCTCCTGCGACGCCGGGCTCGGGCACGTCCACTGATGGGTGTGCATCGGCCGCCGTCGACGGTCGGGCTTCCGGCGAACACGTCCACAGGCGGGTTCGCCGAAAGAGCGCGGACCTCGTCACCCGACACACACTACCGCGGCGACGACGTACCGCCTTCGTCCGGTTGTCACGACAGTCCGGGCGACCCCTCGCCACGGTAACCTACCCGCGGGGTCTGTTTTCGGCGGATTCGATCTCACTGTGGCGTCGATCGCGATCGCCCCAGCTGAACGGCCACCTGCCAGTCGCCCACTTCCCGCCTCGCACCGTCGGCCGCCGGGCTCGGACAGCCCGTCGGCCCCGGCGTGTCCGTGGTTCCGGCGCCGAGCGGCAGCCCCGAACCTGCTCGAGGCCGTCCGTCACCGCGTGATTTCCGTAAGTCATTGTCGTGGTGCGGGATCAGCGCGTAATTCGTGATTGTCGGTGTCCAGCAGGCGGACACCGTCGGATTTGGCGAGCTTGTCCAGGCTGAACAGCATGATCAGACACAGCGGCAGGTACACGAGGAACCATCCGAAACCGGTGTCGGCGCCGTCGACGAACAACATGGTGTTCAGCATCCACGCGGCGAATACGACGAAGACGACGATGCTGACCCATGCGAGTGCACGCCACGCCAGGACCGTGCGGCGGGTGGAGGCGATGTCGCCGACCGTGACGGGCACCTGCTGGGCGCACAGCGTGCAGTAGGCGCCCGCCCGCGCCGTTCCCGACGCCGGTCGAGGCACCGCGATCGGTGACAAGACGTAGACGTCCTCACCGTGAGTCGACCGCGCGTAGTCCAGGTGGGCGAGCATCACCGTGGGATAGCCCTGCACCCGATGGCCGAACAACATTCTCGCCTTGTGACCGAACGACGACACCGGCAATCCCCTCGCACACGAAATCGAGGACGACTCGGACCAAGGCGTCGCGGCCGCGTTCGCCCTGCCCCGACCCGGCGGCGTTCGGCGGGGAACCGGGCCCCGGCGCAGGTGGCGGGTTCCACGGTGGTTGCGCGGGAGGATGATTCGCGCCGCCCGCCGTGCTCGCGCGGGGTCGGAGGCGGTAACCGCCGATACCGATCATCACCAGTCCGGCCACCACCGCGGCGATGCCGACGACGTTGTAGAAGCTGTTCTTGTTGGCGATCTGGTCGCGGCGCATCGCCTCGTAGCCGCGGCCGGCACCGAAATGCGCGTCGCTGCTGTTGTCGGCGCAGCGGTGTCCCGGTCGCATGACCTGTTCGCCGCACATCACCTCGTCGACGTCGGTGACCTCGTAGTTCACCCCGAACACGCCCGCCCCGATGGCGAACAATCCGGCCACGACCAGCGCGATCGCCTTGAGCCTGTCCATGCAGGGCCGCCTTCTCCCACCGATCCCACGGACCGACACCGGCACGTGCCCCCCCGAGGCGAGCACGTCGAGCCAGCCTCGAACAACTCTCATGCCGAATCGCCATCACACCCCGATGCACGTACCGTTGCCGCCGAAGGGGTTCAGGAGTTCGGAACAGATGAAGCTTGACGACGCGCTGCGCGACGGAATGAGCGTGGACGGTGCGATCGGCATCGCGCTGGTCGATATGCGCAGCGGGATGCTGCTGGCCAAACAGGGCGGACATTCCCTGTTCGACCTGGAGATGGCGGGCGCGCTCAACAGCGAGGTGCTGCGCGCGAAACTGCGCGCCATCGAGGCACTGCAACTCGACGACGAGGTGCAGGACATCCTGGTCACCCTGGGCGCGCAGTACCACATCATCATGCCGCTGGTGCGCGGCGTCGACGAGAAACTGTTCCTGTACTTGGCCCTGGACAAGGAGCGCGGCAACCTGGCGCTGGCCCGACACCAGTTACGGCGGGTCGAACAGGCGATCAGCCTGTGAATACGGCGAATCGGCGTGAGGTTTTGCTCGGCGACCCGCAGGCCGTCGGCCGCGTGCTGCAACGGGCCTGCCGCGAGATCGAGGATGTCGAGCACGCGGTGCTGACCAGTCGTGACGGCCTGGTTGTCGCCGCGAACGACGAGGCGGGCGGTTCCTCCGGTGAGGACACGGTCGCGATGCGCGGGTCCGCGATGGCCGCGGCCGGGATCGGTGACCATTTCGTCGGACTGGTCACCCGGGGTCGGCTCCAGGCCGCCGTCTTCGAAGCCGACCGCGGGTGTGTCGGGGTCTTCCCGGTGAGTTCCACCCTGCTGCTGGTGGTGACCAGCATGCCGCAGTCGTCGAGGGCGTGGCCACCTACGGCGCTCAACTCGCCGCCACCGTGGCCGAGTCCGGCTACCAGGTCATCGAGGCGCCTCAGATGAACGCCCGGGCCCATCGCGGAGTCGGGAAGTCGGATTCACTCGATGCTCGTCGCATCGCCGAAGCCGCACTGCCGCTGGAGGAACACCAGCTACGACACCCCCGCTCCGGCGAGGGGGAACGAGCCGCGCTGCGTGTGCTTGTGACTGCTCGAGATCACATGACCGGTGAACGCACCGCGACCGTCAACGCGCTGATGCGCGCGATCGACCTCGGCATCGACGCTCGCTGTCCACTGCCGAGCAAGCAGACACTCGAGATCTCCCGCCGGCGAGCCAGAGAAGAGCCACTGGCCCAGGCGACCGCTCGGGCCGAAGTCACGCGACTGGCCGGCCGCGTCGTGGCACTCGACGGCGAACTCGCCGTCAACCAGAAGTCGATCGCCACCCTCGTGGGCGCCACCCCAGCTCACGGCCTGCTCGAAAAGACCGGAATCGCCCGTCGAGGCCTGGTCGCCTTGGGAATTCTCACGGCGACATCGCGAGGGCAGCACTAACCCGAGCTACGGTTGCCGGGGATGCTTCGAGATAGACGCGTGTGCCGTGTTGGGTATCCGATGCCCGGTCTCGTAACAGCGGACCGGCGAGCGGCAACCAGATCACCTGGACCGACCACCGGGGTCTCGTCACACCGTTTGCGACACGCCGCAAGAACACTCGGCGGCTCTCACTGTCGACCACAGCCACATGATGATGTTCTCGGCCGAATGTCACTCCAGCCTAATGCGTTAGGGTTCGAATTTGGTGAGCCAGGTGAGGAGCTCATGGTGGACGTCGCAACCAACACCCGCACACCCGATGTTACGTAAAAATTAAGATGATAGGAAACATGCAAAGCTACAAAGTGCGGGATAGGAATCAGCCGAGGAACTATAGACTTGAGCTGGCGCGATTGGCGTGAGGGACCCACAGCTCAGGTCGCCTATCCAGACGAATCACTCGAACCGGTCAGCGTGTCGGCGAACACTCCGTGGCGACGCCCACAAAATAGTTCAGGATTGGGAGTATGAATTCGCGCACAGTCGTCAGTGTGACGGGTGTGGTGCTCGGGCGCGACGATTTTACGGACCAGATTCGCCCTGCGGTACATCGCATGTCCACAACTACGATATCCAGTGCCTCGTCCAGCTCCCACCAGGGCAAACGGGCTATTCCGAATTCGAGAGGACTGGCACATCCTCGGCAAGTCCCCGACCGGATCGACCCGTCGCGTGTAAGAAAGATCAGGGAGAAACAGCGCACGGCTATCAAAACGTCATCCACGAGGCTGCACGCCCGTGTACTACGCGCCGAAGTCTGTCAAGCTGGGGTGGTGACGCCGATAACAAGCCGTTCATACGACGGTCTTTCCGCAGCAGAGCGAGTTGCCCACAGACGTCAGCGCCTGCTTCAGGTGGGCCTGGATATCCTCGGAGGCCAGGACGGTGTCGGTGGGCTCACCTTACGCAACGTGTGCCATCAGGCCGGGCTCTCACAGCGATACTTCTACGAAAGTTTCGCGGAAAAAGATGAATTCGCTGCCGAAGTCTACGATTGGGCAGTCGAGGGGATGGTTTCCTCTGCTCGTAGAGCGGTCGAGGCCGCACCCCGAGATGAGAAGCTGCGCGCAGGCATAAGCCGCATTGTACGTGCGATCGAGGCCGATGTTCGCTTGGGGCGACTGCTGTTCAGTGCCGCCAATCGATCCAATCCTGTTCTGCTCAATAAGCGCCATCAATCGATTCAGCTATTCGTCGACCTTCTGGCAAAATACATTTGCGAGGTAACGCCGGACGATGTGCACAGCTCGGTGCCTTTCGTCGCCGAGTTGATGGTTGGAGGGCTCGGGCGGATATTGGATTCCTGGATCAACCGCTCCATCTCCTGCGACGCCGACACGTTGGTCGACGACGTTGTCCAGTTCTTGACAGTGTATTGCCGATCCATGTCGAATTTGCGCGGACATCCCGCGCAGTAGTTCCCCATCGCACCGTTCGTGATAGAGAAGTTACCTGGATTCTCCCATGGTCCACTGCCACGCAGCATCGATTCGAGTTGCCGGTTATTCCTAGCCCCGAGTCGTACAGTCGAACTCAACAAACCACTTCGCCCCGGGGCAATTGCAGGCGTCCAAGGACCGTGCGTTCTTCTCGGGTAACCGTGGCTACCTGCCCTGCACTTCTGTGTGTGAGTCGGTCATCGCCCAGCGTGAACTGCCCGTTCTACCTTCTGCCGCAACGAATCGAGGACCATGCCATCGCCTACCCGATCCCGGCCGTTGATCGTCACGACCATCGTCGGCGGTGATCCCGACGCCGCGCTGGCGTTGGCGGTGATCGCGCTGACCGAGCCCGCTCTGACGCTGGTGATCACCGCCGAGGAAAGTTTCGACCATCGCCGCGCACGTTTCGCTGCTCATCTGTTGGATCTATTGGGCCGCAGCGATGTTCGCGTCGTTCCAGGAAGATGTCGAGACTCGGGGCGCTATCGGCCGCCGACGAGTCGCCACTGGGCGGCGAGAGGTCTGACACCGGGCGACATCGAAGTCGGTGGGCGGGATCACTGCGGTGCTTACGACGCGGTCGCCCAGGTGTACCGGGACCACCCTGGTGAAACGGTACGGTTCTTCAACGCCGCGCCGTTGACCGTCTTGGCGCATCTGCTCGCTCTCGACCAGGTCGCCGTCAGACCATTGCGACTGAGATCATCGCTTGAGATCCAGCAGGGCGGAGGCAGTTTTACCGACCACCCCGAAGCCAGGTTCCGCACCGACGGCGCCGCCGCCCGATCAGTACTTCTGACCGTCGCGAACATGCGGCTTGTATTGGCTGAGACCTGCTCTGCTCTACCGGGTCTCGATTCGGGTGGCCCGATGCACCGTGCATTCGTGGAGTCGCCGCACCCGTGGGGACGGCTCATGCTGGCCCATCTCGAACAGTGGTGGCACATCAGTGCGCCGACCGCTAACCACCTGACTGACACCATTGCCGCCACGACCGCCCTGGGATGCGACTTCGTCGAGTTCCGTCGCACGGCGTTTGTTGTCGGTGACTACGGCCGGCTGATTGCAGGCATCGGCGACCGCCGTTCTCCGGTGTCGATCTCGCTGAATATCGACCGGTTCAGTGGATGGCTGCTCGACATCGCCAGCCGGCGCGACGGTGGGGGATCCCTCGCAGCGAACGCGGCCGTCGCGCAGGCCGGATGAGTGGCAGGCCGGCCGAGCAGACATCTGGAGCGATCCGGAGCCGCACCCCGGGGGCAGCGCGAGAGCTCGGGTACGGCGAGCACGCGATGCCGTGCCGGGCAGGCAGGACGAAAGACTTCTGGTCGACTGACCAGCTAGAATGGCCGAGACGATGCCGAGTGCCACGCGCGAGTTCGGCAAGTGTGCGCAAGTCTTGCTAAGTTCATCCCCGTTCTCGCCGTGCGCAGCGCTGTCGCGGAGTCAGTTTGGCGGCTCATCAATCGTGTTCTCGTGGGTTGCCCGCTTAAAGGAGTTGTTGAAGCATGGACCAGATCAGCAGGCGGTCCGCTCTCAAGGTCGGTGGTTCGTTGGGAGTGGTCGGAGCGGTCGGGCTGGCGGTGCCTGCGCGGGCTCAGCCGTGGACATGGTCTCCACAAGGATCGGTGGCCGGTGACGGTGACGGTGTGGATCCCATGACGGTGTGGGATGAGGAGGCGGATCCGATCGTGGCCGAGGTTCTCGAAACACGCGATGTGGCTCGTGTCAACGCGCTGCTGCGGAGCTGGACGCGCAACGGTCAACCGCTGCCCGAGGGGTTGCCGACCGAGTTGCGCGACTTCATGGAGCACGCACGCCGATTGCCGCCGTGGGCCGATCCCGCTCAACTGACAACAGCGATCGAGTTCAACGCCAAGCGAGGTTTGTATCTGGGGGTGCTCTACGGGTTCGCCAGCGGCATGATGAGCACGGTCATTCCGAAGGAGGCTCGCGCGGTCTATTACTCGCGGGGAGGTGCGGATCTCAAGCGCCGCATTTCGCGCACCGCGAAACTCGGTTACGACATCGGTACGGCCAACGCCTATGCGCCCGACGGCGAGATGATCGTCACCTGTGTCAAGACCCGGCTGGTGCACGCCGCCGTGCGCCATCTGCTGCCGCAGTCCCCGCACTGGTCACAGGTCGCCCAGGAGGGTATCCCGATCAGCCAGAACGACATGATGGTCACCTGGCACAGCCTCCCGACCACTGTGATGAAACATCTCACCGCCTGGAAGGTGCCGATCCCGGACAACGAGTCCGCGGCCTTTCTGCATTCCTGGCAGCTGGCCGCGCACATGCTCGGCATCCGCGACGAGTACATTCCCAACTCGTGGGCGCAGGCCAATACCCAGGCCGTGGAGGTGCTCGACCCGGTCATCGCGCCCACTCCGGAAGGCATTGATCTGGCCGACAAATTGCTGAGTCTGGGCGCTCAACTCGACCTGACCGTGCTCAGTAAACCCATTTTGGGAGCATTCACCCGATTCTTGTTGGGCGATGCCGTCGGTGACTCGCTGCGCATCGCGCGCGAGCCGGTGTGGAGCCCTCTGCTCGAGTTCAGCTGGGGCCCTTTCGTGGCCGTGCGCGAGGGATTGCTGCCTGTCGTCCCGCTGGCCAAGGAGACCTACTGGCTGTTCGATGAGTTCCTGAGGCGCGCCGCGCTGCTCTATCTCGAGGAACTGCGAACGACGATCAGCATCGAAATCCCGTTCACCAACCGGACGCGTTGAGGCGCAACCGCGCTCACGCTCCGACCTGATCGGCCGGGATGATTCTGGGGCACTGCGGTCTCTGGTCGGAGGGGAGACCGTGGTCGATGTGTTCGGCAGGAAGGGCGGCGACATCGCTTCCACGCACGCCCTTTCGTGTCCTTCACGGCGACGCGTTTGGGGTGATCGCTCGGGACGGAACTCCACCCTGGTCCTAGCGTCAGTTCGACCACACGCTCACGGCGAGTATCGCCGGAATTCTCCTCCGCTGTCTGTAAGTTCGATCCCGCGTCGCTTGCGCGAGTCCGGCAAGCGCCCGGTGTCGCACCGTGTCGGTTGTCTGACAACCGAGAAAGGACCGCTGCCGTGCGATCGATCGATCTATGGTTTCCGTTGTCGGATGTGCTGGTCGTCGCCGAACATGCCATGGCGGCCGGACATCATTCTCGGTCACTGTTCGAGTCTTCGGCTGCTCCGCCGGAGCCCTCGTTGATCTGGGCCAAAGACGAAGGCACCTATCTGTTCAGCAATGGGCTGCCTCGTCAGGTCGCCGGAATCGACGTCCCCGTGGTCGTCTACGCCTGCGGCTACGGTCCCGGTACCGGCGATCACGGCTCGACGGCGCTCGGCGAGTTCGACTTCGCCGAGTACATCGCCCTCACCGACCGTGACGCGCAAGGACAAACTCTGGTCCAACAGATCCGCGAGTTCGCCGAGACCGACGGATGGATGATCATCACCGCCGCACCTGGCACATACCGGGTGGCTCTGAGCACGCAACGGCCCCCGACTTGCTCGCGCCCGACCGGACACGGCGTCCGGGCGCCGCGAACTCCGCGGATCTTCACCTGGCTTCCCCATCGACGCCAGCACCGACGAGACATGTGACCGTTGGCCTGTTCCCGGTGAATGAGTCCACTTGGTTTTAGAGTCCTGTTTGGCCTGGTGAGGGCTGAGAAGGGACACTGAGGGATATGGCAGGAAGGAAGCGGCATTCCGCGGAGGAGATCGTGCGGAAGCTGCGCCGTGCCGATGAACTCGCCGCCGCGGGTGCTTCGGGTGAGGAGATCGCTGCTGACCTGGGGATATCGGCGGCGACGTTGTATAACTGGCGCCGTCAGTACGGCGGTGTCGACACCGACGCGGCGAAAGAGCTCAGAGAGCTGCGGGAGCAGAACGCCCGGTTGAAGCGGTTGTTGGCGGATGCGGAGTTGGAGAAAGACGCGATGCGGGAGATCGCGAAGGACGCTCCTATAGATGTCAAGTGGTCATCGCCTGGTAGTCGGCGCGGAGGGCGCGGAACACTTCTCGCGCGAGGTAGCGTTTGAGGCAGCGCAGGATTTCGGGGGTGGTCTTGCCGTCGTGTTTGCGGCGTGCGGCGTAGGTTTTGGTGTTCTCGTGATAGCGCAGTCGAACGACGACAGCGGTGTGTAGTGCTTGGTTGGCCTGGCGGTCGCCGCCGCGGTGAAGTCGGTGGCGGGTGGTCTTGCCCGAGGACGCCGGGATCGGCGCGACACCACACAGGCGAGCGAACGCGGCTTCGGTGGTGAGCCTGTCGGGATTGTCACCGATCGAAATCAGCAGTGCCGCAGCGGTGTCGGGTCCGAGCCCGAATACCGCCATCGTGC
>NZ_BAGG01000228.1 GCF_000308695.1 Nocardia takedensis NBRC 100417
ATCCAGGCATTGATCTCCTGGCGGGTCACTTCGCTGCGCGGCGCGATGGCGACACCGTCGACCAGGGCGTCGGAGGCGGGGAGCAAGGTGCCCAGCCACACTGCGACACCCTGGTCGTGGGCGGCGGCGATCAGCTGCTCGTATCCCGCGATCATCGACGCGGCATCCGCATTCGGTGGCATCCCCAGATCATTGATGCCCTCCTGAACCAACACCGCACCGACACCGGATATCGCGAGCGCGTCACGGTCGAACCGCGCCACACCGCTCGCGCCGAGCATCAGCGGCTCACCGCCTGTGAGCAGGCGGTTGCTGCCGATCCCCGCGTTGACCACCGATACCGGGATACCGGCCGCGTCGAGGAATCGGCGGAACTGTCCGATTCGGCACCACTGTCCGACCGGTTCTGCCCCGTACCGACCGGTCGACGCCGAACTCATCGGATTCGTCGTGGCAGTTGACCGAACGCGGCATCGCACGGCCGGATGACGCTCGCGCCGCGACGGCCGGGAACACGACTACGGTCGGGGGATGAACTCGTCTCGCGCGCGCCGCGTCGGCGTCGCATTCGCGACCGCTGTCGTCGTCGCGGCACTCGGAGCCTGCGACAGCGCGGCGAATCCCAGCACCAGCCCGGCACCGGCACTGGGCGCGGTCGACGACCCCGGCCTGCGATTCCAGGACGACCGGGAGCCGGTGCTCGCCCCCGGCACCGAATGTCTGGCCTTCACCCCGCCCGTCCGCCGCGCGGCGGCGCTATCGCCCACCGACGAGGCCACCCCGGTAGTGCCGGGCCACGGCTGCTGGGTGCGCGCCGGCACCGGCGAAACCGTCGGCATACTCACCGCGGGGACGCCTTTCTCCCGGTTCTGGCAGCGCGACTATCCTGTGATCGACCCCGGCGGTATCAGTGCCCTCACCGTCGACAAGGATTCGGCCCGGCTGTTCGAGCGGTTCATCCTTGATGGCAGGTACTACGCGGTTCGCGTCGCAAGCCGGTGGACGGCCGGTCTGGCGGGTACCACCACCAAGACGGCGTGCATGGTGGTGGTCGACACCGGCTCGGCACAGCCGCTGCTGGTCAACCTCACCCGGACCGCGTCACAGCACGACCCGGACGGGGCCACCCTCGCCCAGCAGTGCGCCGCCACGGCCGAAGTAGCCCGCGCGACGCTCGACACCGTCGCCGCCACCGGCGGAAATCACCCGCGCTGATCGCCATCTGTCGCCGCAGACGGTCGGCGCGATCGTCGGGCCGACGATCCGGCCCCGGCCACGACGACATCATGTGCTCACGAGTTGCTCTCCTTCGTATAGGCGGCGATGTAGCCGCGCAGCGCGGTCGTGGTCTCGCGCAGCAGGTCGGGATCACACCGGCGGGGTCGAGCCGGAATGCCTCCTGCAGGGCCGCGTCGGCGATGACGTGGGCCGTGTAGCAGACACGAGTCCGCCGCCGCCTGCCGCACCCTGCTCGATCTCGGCGGGCCTGGTGGCCGCAACCATGGGCGCCGACGGCGTGCTGCTCGCCGCGGGCGACACCCTCACCCACGTCCCCGGCTTCGCCACCGAGGTGGTCGACACCACCGGATGCGGCGACGCCTTCTCCGCGGGCTTCCTGGTCGGCGTGACGACCGGTCGCGAGGTCCGGCAGGCGGCCGTACTCGGTGGCGCGACAGCAGCGCTGGTGGCCGGCGGGCTCGGCACCGACCACGGCGAGTTCGACCTCGCCGCCGCCGACGCGTTCGCGGCGGCGACACCCGCGCTGACGATGTCCCACGCCCTGCCACACATATCACTCCCGGTCCGAGTCGGGTGCGCGCCGGGTGCGTCCGACCGGTTCGGTGGACGCGATCGCCGGAACCCGGCGGTGTATCGCGCATGCCGTCAGCTCCCCTCCGGCATGGTTGCCCGTCGGCGCGGATCGGACACCTGTCGACCGTTCCCGGACAGCGCCACCGCTTCAACTGGACACCTGACCAGTTTCATGGTTACCTGCTGATGCGTGACAGCCGACGGCAGGGTCACGCGGCAAACCTCCAGGATCGACACCACGCGCGGCAACGTCGACCACCGGCAGTCCGACCCACTCGGCAAAGGAATACGTGTGACCCCTCCACAACAGCGCGATACCGGTGTGCGGCGGCGCACAGTCCTCGCGGCCGCAGGCGGTATCGCGGCCGCGACCGTCCTGCCCCACTTCGGCCTGGGTCGCGCCGGAGCCACACCGGACGCGGATGTGATCGTGGTGGGTGGCGGGCTGGCCGGCCTGGTCGCGACCTCGGAGCTGGTCGCGGCCGGACGGCGGGTGCTGCTACTCGACCAGGAACCGGACAGCAGCCTCGGCGGGCAGGCGCACTGGTCACTGGGCGGGCTGTTCTTCGTCGACTCACCGGAACAGCGGCTGGCCGGTGTCAGGGACTCCTACGACCTCGCGCGGTCGGACTGGTTCGCGACCGCGGGCTTCGACCGCGGCATCGACGATCCGCTCGGTGAGGACTACTGGGGTGCCCGCTGGGCCGATGCCTATGTGCAGTTCGCGGCGGGCGAGAAGCAGGCGTGGCTGTCCGGCCTCGGGATGCGCTGGGTACCGATCGTGGGCTGGGCCGAAAGGGGCTGGCAGATCGCGCCGGGCCCCGGCAACTCGGTAGCCCGTTTCCATATGACGCTCGGCACCGGTCCAGGCGTCGTCGAACCGTTCGAGGCACTGGTGCGCCGAGCCGCCGCCGAGGGGAAGATCGCGCTGCGCTTCCGCCACCGGGTGGACGGACTGATCACCACCGGCGGCGCGGTGACTGGCGTACACGGCAGCCTGCTCGAACCGAGCGACGCGGTGCGCGGCACACCGAGCTCACGCACCACGGTCGGGGAATTCGAGCTCAACGCACCCACCGTGATCGTTACCTCGGGTGGCATCGGCGGCAATCACGACCTGGTGCGCGCCAACTGGCCCGCCCGCCTCGGCACCGCACCGGCGCATATGATCACCGGGGTACCGGCCCACGTGGACGGCCGGATGCTGGCCATCAGCGAAGCTGCGGGCGCCCGCCTGGTCAACAGGGACCGGATGTGGCACTACACCGAGGGCTTGACCAACCACTCTCCCATCTGGCCCGGCCACGGCATCCGGGTACTCGCCGCCCCGACGTCGATGTGGTTCGACGCCCGCGGCCACCGGTTCCCGAATCCCGGTATCCCGAGCTACGACACCCTCGGCACACTGGAACTGATCATGGCCTCGGGCTACGACTACTCGTGGTTCGTGCTGAATCAGCGCATCGTGGACAAGGAATTCGTGCTGTCCGGCTCGGAACAGAACCCCGAGCTCACCCGCAAGGATCTCCTCGGCTATCTGGCGAGCCGGGTGGTCAACGACACCCCGCCACCGGTCCGCGCGTTCCTGGACAAGGGCGCGGACTTCGTCATCGCCGATACCGTCGCCGATCTCGTCACCGGCATGAACCGCCTGACGGGCACCGACCTCGTCGATGCCGCTGATCTGCACGCGCAGATCAGCGCACGTGACGCCGAGATCGACAACCCCGGCACCGCCGACCCTCAGATCATCGGCATCCGGAATTCACTGGCCTACCTCGGTGACAGCCTCGCGCGCACCGTACCGATGCACCGCATCCTCGATCCGGCGGCGGGTCCGCTCATCGCCATCCGCATGAACATCCTGACCCGCAAGACCCTCGGCGGCCTGCAGACCGATCTGGGCGGCCGTGTCCTCGATACCTCGGGCCGCCCGATCACCGGCCTGTACGCGGCAGGTGAGGTCGCCGGGTTCGGCGGCGGCGGGGTGCACGGCTATCGGGCGCTCGAGGGCACCTTCCTCGGCGGCTGTCTGTTCTCGGGCAGGCAGGCCGGACGCGCCGTGGCGTCGGAGATCGCCTGATCACCGAGCGCGGCGCCCGCGAAACGACCACGAGCGCGACCGTCCCGATCCGGGGCGCGAGCACGGGACCACGCGGCCACGGCCGCCCGTCACAGGGAGAACCGATGAGCACGCACGACGTCGTAGTGGTGGGCGCCGGACTGGCCGGGCTGGTCGCCGCGACCCGGTTGCGCGCGGCGGGGCTGGATGTGGTGGTACTCGAGGCACGCGACCGGGTGGGGGGTCGCACCCTCGACCACGATCTCGGTGACGGCCAGGTGGTGGAGGCGGGCGGGCAGTTCATCGGCCCCACCCAGGACCGGGTACTGCGCCTGGCCGGCGAACTCGGCGTCGATATCTTCCCCGCGCACACGGTCGGCGACAGCATCTACGTCAAATCCGGGGTGAGCAGGCGCTATTCCGGCGACATTCCGCCCGACCTGCCCGCCCTCCCCGGCCTCGGCCTCACGATGAACCGGATCGACCGCGCCGCCGCGCGCATTCCGGTGGAAACACCGTGGCTGGCTCCCCGCGCCCATCAGCTCGACGGCACGACCTTCGAGAGCTGGCTGCGCGGAACTTCGCTGGGCACCGGTGCGATCGATTTGGTCGAGGCATTCCTCGCCTCGGCGTTCGGCACCACCGCGCGCGAAGCGTCGGCGCTGTTCGCGCTCTGGTACATCTCGACCTTCGGCAACGAGACGCATCCCGGCACGCTGGCCCGCGGCATCGGCGTGGCGGGCGGTGCGCAGGAATCCCGATTCATCGGTGGCGCGCAACAGCTCTCGATCCGGCTGGCCGCCGCACTCGGCGATCGGGTCGTCCTCTCCACCCGGGTCACCACGATCCGCCAGGATGCCCAGCGGGCCAAGGTGCTCAGCGGAAGCCGGACATGGAGCGCCGCCACGGTGATCGTGGCGATTCCCCCGATGCTCGCGAGCAGACTGCACTGGGATCCACCGCTGCCCCCGCATCACCAGGCGCTGTTGCAACGCCTGCCCTTCGGCACCCTGATGAAATGCGAGGCCGTCTACCCCGAACCCTTCTGGCGCGCGGACGGACTCAACGGCAGCGCGGTGTTCCGGGCCGGATCGCCGATCGCCTCGATGTTCGACAACACTCCACCGTCCGGATCGCCGGGTGTGCTGATGGGATTCCTCGGCGGCGCGGCGTGGCGGACCTGGTCGACCCGCAGGCCGGTCGAACGGCGCGGGGCGGTCCTGCGATCGTTCGCAGCCGCGCTCGGACCGCGCGCCCTGCGACCTTCCGCGTACTTCGAACAGGACTGGACCGGGGAACCGTGGTCGCTCGGCGGCCCCACCTCGGTAGCGGCCCCCGGAGTGCTCACCGAACTCGGCCTCTGGCTCGGCCGCCGCTTCGATCGCATTCACTGGGCCGGCGCCGAGGTGTCCCCGTACTGGAACGGTTTCATGGAAGGTGCCGTACGCTCCGGCGAGCGCGCCGCGCTCGACGTACTGGCCGATCGCGCGCCGACCACACACCGATGACGTGCCGCGCGACAACCCGCGTCTTGGGATCTCCCGCATCGAAATCGACACCGACAGAAAGGACAACATGGCGACAGTGGTGACAGTTCGGGAACAGGCGCTGATTCCCGCGAGCGTCGAGCGGGTCTGGGAGGTGGTGTCGGCGACCAACCGCTACGCCGAATGGGCCGACGCCGTCCTCGAGGTGACCGAACACCACGGCACCGCCACCGTGGGCAAGACCTACTCCGAACGCAATGTGACGTTGGGACCGCTCACCACCCGATCCATCTGGACCGTCCAGGAAATCGTTCCTCAGCGTTTGCGGGTGGATACGGGCACCGGCTTCGAACCGATGCGCGACATGATGAATGTCTTCGAGTTCCGGCCGCTGACCGACGTGGACGGCAACCTGCTCACCGAGATGACCTACCAGGTCAGCTATCGCCCCGGACTCGGCGCGGTCGGCCGCCTGATCGACCGTATCCAGAAGCCCGGCCTGCGCTCCGGAATGCGCCGCTCCATGCGGAACCTGTCCGATCTGCTGATCGCCGAATCCGCACCGGGCGAATGAGAAAAAGGGATATCCGTATGTCGCAGCAGGTGGTGTGGATCGTCGGGGATAGGCGAAGCGCTTGCCAAAGAATATTCGCGTCGCGGCGCCTACGTCGTGCTCAGCGCGCGCCGCGCGGCGGAACTGGAGCGTGTCCGCAGCGAATTGGCCGCACCCGAACGTTGCCTCACCGTCGTCTACGACATCACCGACTTCGACGGCGCGGGGCGTGTCGCGGCGACCGTGCTGGAGCAGACCAGCCACGTCGATGTCCTGATCAACAACGCGGGAATCGACTACAAGGACTGGGTGGCCAACACGCCGCTGTCCATCTACCAGAAACTCATCGACGTCGACTACTACGGAAATATCGCCCTGACCCTGGAACTGCTGCCCTCCTTGCGGCCAGGTGCGCAGGTGGTCGCCGTCAGCAGCGTCAACGGACTGCTCAGCGACAAGTGCAGCTCTGCCTACGCCGCCGCCAAACACGCACTGCTCGGGTTCTACGATGCACTGCGAGCCGAACGATCCGACCTGCGAGTATCGGTGATCGCCCCCGGATACATCAAGACCCCGATAACCCTCAATTCGCTCAACGGCCAGCGGCAAGACCTTCGGTGAGTACTCCGAAGCCAGCCTGAAGGGTATGGATGCCGATGTCTTCGCGGGCAAAGCCGTGCGCGCGCTCGAGCGCGGCCGCAGTCTTATCGTGATCGGCGGCCTCTCAGAGCATTTCGCCGTCGCCCTGCACCGGCTGGCACCTCGACTGTTCTACCGGGTCGTACGGCGCATCGAACCCGAATATCAGAACCTGCGCACCTAGCCGATCCGGCGACCGCCGAACCTCCTGACTCGGGCCGTTCGGCCGCGCCCTCGGAACATGCCTCGATTGTCGGCGACATCGGCGGCCGACGACCAACCCCGACGATAGCCGCAAATTAGCTAATAGAGTGGTCGCATGAGCGATAACAACAAAGATGTCGTGGTGATTATCGGTGCCGGCAGTATCGGCGCGGCGATAGCCAGGCGTGTGGGCAGCGGTCGCGCGGATCACCGACGTATCCGACACCGACGCGGTACACGCCACGGCCGAAGCCGCCGCCACCCTCGGCGGTCCGGTCACCCACGTGATCCACACCGCGGGGGTATCGCCGGTGCAGGCCCCGGTGGAACGGGTGCTCCATGTCGACCTGCTCGGCACCGCGCTGGTCCTCGACGCCTTCGCGGAGGTGATCGCACCGGGCGGCGCGGGCATCGTGGTCGCGAGTATGGCCGGACATATGGTCGGAACGTACTCACCCGAGATCGAGCACGCCCTCGCCTACACCCCCGCCGCCGAACTGCCGGCCCTGCCGTTCCCGGCACCCGATGCGGTCGGCGACTCCGGCGCGGCTTACGGCATGTCCAAGCGGGCCAACACCCTGCGTGTCCGAGCCGCCGCCATGACCTGGGGCGCGCGGGGAGCGCGGATCAACTGCCTGAGCCCGGGAATCATCCTGACTCCGCTGGCACGCGACGAGATGACCGGTCCCGGCAGCGAGGGATACCGCGACATGCTCGCCAATGCCCCGACAGGCCGGGTCGGCACCCCCGATGAGGTCGCCGCCGCCGAATTCCTCCTCGGCCCGCGAGCGGGCTTCATCACCGGGTCGGATCTGTTGATGGACGGCGGCGTCGTCGCGACCATCCACGCCGGGGCCATCCGATTCGCGAACCAGGAATAACCGGCGCCGCTCCGTCCCGCTTCCCGGCCGTCCCCCATGGCCGCATGCCCATTTCCGCATGATTCGTTCCGGCTCCCGAGCCGGAACGAACGAAGTCGGGGCCGAAGCGGACGATGTGCCGGGCACCGCCCGACTTCACCCGATCTTCACACCAGGACAGTAGGCACCAGTTAATCTGGTCGCATGTCCAGTTCGATCGGTTGGTTCACCGGCAGCACACGTACGCTCAGGTACGGCCTCGTCGCGATTGTCCTCGCGCTGGCCGGAACTGCTGTCCCCGGGGCGGTCGCTGTAGCCGACCAACCCGAATCCGCGCCGGATACGCCCGCATTCACCGACGCCGCCGAATTCCTGGCCGCCGTCCAGGGCGGCAAGTTGCTCGGAGTCCCACCGCTTCCGGCCGTTGCCGGAGGCTCGGCGGCCAAGTTGTCGTCGCCGCAGTACTGGTCGAACTATGTGCAAGAAGTGCTGACCAACAACAAGATCCTGCTCCCCTTGCCCATCGATGTCGTCAAACCCGATATCGTCCTCCCACACGCGCCGGTCGCTGCGGGCGAGTATGTCTCGGCACTGCCCATCACCCCTGTCGACCTACGTGCGGTGACCTACGAGCGGTCCGGCCGGACGAAAACCGTCGCCGATTTCCTCATCGATACCGAGACCGACACGATCGGATTCGTGCACAACGGCTCGCTCGTCGCCGAATATTTCGCGAACGGCTGGTCGGCTGATCTGGCACATCAGGCATGGTCCACAACCAAGTCCTTCGTCTC
Organism: Nocardia takedensis NBRC 100417; assembly: GCF_000308695.1. Classification (GTDB taxonomy): domain Bacteria; phylum Actinomycetota; class Actinomycetes; order Mycobacteriales; family Mycobacteriaceae; genus Nocardia; species Nocardia takedensis. Next base: position 8,412 of record NZ_BAGG01000228.1, read on the forward strand.
GACACTGGTCGGTATCGCTGTCGACCAGGGGCTGATCGGCTCGCTCGGTGATCCCATCGAAACCTACGTTCCAGAACTGAACGGCACCGCGTGGCAGGGCGTGACCATCGAGAACCTGCTGCGAATGCGGTCGGGGGTGCGATGGGACGAGCACGCCGAGGACATCGGACAAAACGACCAATTCCTGCAATGGATCGACCTCGCGCTGGATTACTACAGCAACGGACAACTGGGCAGGAGCCGAAACGAATTCCTGAAGTCACTGCCGCGTATCGAACCCCAGGGAGTGCGGTTCAACTACAACAGCGCCAACACTCAGGTGCTTGCCTGGTTGCTCGAAAGCGTCTATCAGCAGCCTTTCCACGAAGTGCTCTCAGAACAGTTGTGGCGCCCCGTCGGCATGGAGGCGCCGGCCGACATCATGACCGACCGGACAGGCGCCGCAATCGCCTCACAGGCGCTTTTCGCCCGGACTCGCGACCTGGCGCGATTGGGTGAGCTGATGCGCAACAACGGCCGCACTCCCGAAGGTCATCAGGTGGTGTCCCCGAACTGGGTCACCGCCGCGACCACCCGCATGTCGCCCGCCGCCGACGCCGGAGATTCCGTTGTGGGCGGTTACGGCTACCAATGGTGGAACGGAGCCACCCCGGATGGCTTCCAGGCCAGTGGATTTCAGGACCAGTTCATCACGGTCAGCCCGCAGGCTGCCTCACCGGCGTGCGCACCGCCCACACCGTACAGTTCGCTCTCGACGGGAAATTCGGCGGTCAGGGCAACGACGAATGACATGCCCTCTACCGAGCAGTCCACAACCACCTCGGTGGGTGCACTGATCCGGTGGTGACAATCACGTTGCCTGCTATTTTCACCCAGTCGACATCATCGAGGGAGCAGCGAGGTTGACCGAGGGTCGCCTCGCGGCTCAGCCCGGCGCTCCAGACGAATTCTTGCGATTCGCGCGAAGCTCATCCGACATCCGACATCCGACCTCGCGATGCTCGAGCGGACCGTGCACACCAGCCTGCCAGCGGTTTCCGAGGCCCACTTCGCTTGGCTGCGACGCCTCCAACAACTCGACAGCCAGCAGATCATCGACCGGTAACACACCGATCACCTGCTCGGTGGCCGCAACTGCGTTGCAGAACAATAGCTTTCGAGACGCGTCCCGCACGGCTCGGCCGCTTGACGACTCCGGCCGATCGAGAGCTGCTCGGGCGCGACGTTCGGGTACGGAGTCAGGGGGACCGCGCGCAGGAACGCGGCGGTAGCCGCCGCGGCGCGCCCGTGGCTGCCCGACCGGGTCGTGGACCGGCCGAAACAACTCTTCACCCTGCCGATCCGTGCGATGATGCCCGGCCCGGCGCTGTATGACATGGTCGGTAACATCGTGTTGCCGCCGGCGCAGCGCGTCGCTGTTCGACCGCGCCGCTGGCGCCGCCCAGTTCGATGCCGTTCGCACCGTGCAGCCTGCCCGTGCAATTGCCAGCTTGCCAGATCATTTCCACAGGTCGATCCGTGTGGTTAGCGGATGTATACCCCTCCGGACACAAAACCACCGCACGTATGCTCTGGAAACCGTGTCCAGATGGGCGCATGTCTGGGAAACCGGCATGTCACGCAACCGGGCTCGCCGTCGACGTCTACCGCGAACTGGCCCGCACCGAGCCCACTACTACCTACCACCCCAAACTCACTCACGCACTCGACACCCTCGCGACCCGGTTGGCGTTTGCGGGACACCTGCAAGACGCGCTGGCTCCGGCTCGAGAAGCGGTCGAACTCTACCGCGAACTCGCCCGCACCGACCCCACAGCACACCACCCCCAACTCGCCCACGCCTTGCGCACTCTCGCGATCCGGTCGGGACAGGCGGGGTATCTGCGGGAGGCGGTGGCCCCGGCGCGGGAATCGGTCGATCTGCACCGGGAACTAGTCGAAAGCGCCTCGTCTACCTCTCGTTTCTTTCTGGCGCAATCCCTTTGGCTGCTATCGGCGGTTGCGGTGGAGACCGGAAACCTCGCTGATCTGCGGCTCGGTGTGGCCGCCGCGGTCGAGGCGGTGGAGATGCTCGAGCAGTTGGTCGAGGAACTTCCCGGCGCCTATGATCGCACGCTCCAACAGGCGCGTCGATCGAAGGCGCGGGCGTACGAGCAGTTGACGACGGCTCCTAGTGTCGATTCCGACACTCTGGGCGGGCCGCAGGACGCGTAGCGGAAACCCGACTCCGGGCGACTGCATCGAGCACGGTCTCCTGCCGCGCATGTCGTCATCTATCAACGCGCCATCCAGCTTGAATTGACGCGCCCCACACCATCCCGTCGCCGTGCTTGTGTTCGGCCACGACGTCGATCTTCTCGGCATCCGGGCCTCGCAGACGAACCTTGATCACGCCCATCGCTCGGGCGACCAAGCTGACGCGCTACGTGATCGGGTCTGTCCAGTTAAC
>NZ_BAGG01000227.1 GCF_000308695.1 Nocardia takedensis NBRC 100417
GAAGCCGCGTTCGGCGCGGTAGCGGTCGTCCAGTCCGGTGGTGCGCAGCAGCGCGTCCGCGGCCACGATGCCGTGCCGCAGGTAGTAGACGACGTTCATGTGGCCGTTGGCGTCGATCTCGCGCTCGGTCACCTCTGCGGTGAGCGTGGCCGGGATCTCGCGGAGCTGCGCCACGGTGGGGAGGTCGGTAGCCATGCTCACGATCCTGCGATACCGGTGCGCGAAGCCGCACACCGGGGCCGCAGTGCGGGCGATCGGATCAGGATCGGCGGCGGTGGTCCTCTGTGTCCTCTCCGCGCCGTAGATCGACTTCATCCCGCCGGGTCGGGCTGCGGGGGTGAAGAACCGTCCCTGGTCGAGGAGTAGATGGTAGGCCGACCGATGCACCCGGTCCGGGTCGCCGTAGCCGTTGCGGTCGATGATCTCGACGTTCATCCCGAGATGGTCGATGACCACCTACTCGAGCGCGTCGGCCGGAACCGTCCGCGTTCGTAGCGGCCGCCACGGCGTCGGACTCCTCGCTCATGGCCCGATGTATTGAAGAACCACGATCAGCGCCAGGTACGGTAGCGGCGCGCCGTAGAGCGCCGCGGCCAGATCCGACATCACGGCCGTCGACCGCGTGGCTTGTCTACTCCGAATGCGTTGGCGCAAGGGCAATCAGACGTCTACTCCTGACCGAACTCCGGTGCGGCGAAGGCCCGACTGTAGGACGGACAGCTGCTGCGCGAAGCGCCGCGCCTGGCGTTCCAGTACCTTGGGATGTCAGCACGCCGGTCTGCCGATTCGTCACCGCCTCAGCAACGAACTCGCCGCACCACGGCCGTCGGCTTCGACGCCATAACTGCCTGTGCGGCAGTTCGATTCGTCGTTGCCCGGTTGCGAGCCGGACGAAAAGCGACCATGCTCTGCACGGCCTGCGCGCATCCTGCCCGCGCGACCAGGTGCGCGCGAGGGTCGATGATTGGAAGTGCGAATGAGTTCCGGTGTCCCACGGTATCGGTTGTTCCGGCGTCCGCCCGATTCCAGTGCGGGCTGGTCCCCCGCGGGAGATCTGGCGGTACGGATCGAGCGTGGCGGTGTCGACGCCGATCTGTCGGAGATCGGTTGGCGCACCGACGACGGCGACGAGGCATCGCTGACACTGCCCGACCTGGTAGGCGTACACCGGTGGTCCGACGGTCAGAGGTGGGAGTTGCGCGGTGAACCGGTCGCCGAAGGACCCGGCCCGGACCCCGCGGTCTATCTGCTGTTCGAGGGCGACGCCGCACAATGGCTGCCGCAGCACCCCGATAATCCGCTGAATCTGTATTGGCAGCAGGCAGCGGGCCGCTTACCCGTGGGGCTGTCGTGGCGCACCCACGACGGACACAGTGGGCACATCGTCTTCGAGCCCACCCTCCAGGACGGTCATCTCGCGACGGTGGTCGACATCCAGGCCGACGCCGAACATCCGGACGGGATCGAGATCGCGAGCACTCTGCTCGACGGCTCGGCCGCCACGAAATGGTTCGCTCCAGCGCCCCGCGCCGAGCTGGTGCTGACCGTGAACGCCGAGCGCACGATCGTCGGCTACGAACTCGACAGCGCCGACGACGCGCCGGACCGCGATCCCCGGGACTGGGAAATGCTCGGCTTCTGCGGCCACGAGTGGGTGGTACTCGACAGACGCCAGGGCGAAGGGTTCGCCGGCCGTCTGAGCTCGCGAGCATTCGCGATCGAGCACCCGCGCACCTGCCGACAGCTCCGGCTGCGGATCCTCGCCAATGCCGGATCACCGCACCTGCAATTGGGTGGCCTCCGTCTGCGCACCGCCGAGGGCCCCGAACCGCCGCCGTCGCTGCTCGGCTGGTACCACCGCCCTGACACCACGCCCGTCGCCCTGCGCGGATTCCTCGTACAGGAGCGGGTCACCACAGCGCCTCCGGCACCGGCGACGGACCACACGGCGTCCACCGCGGTTCCAACATCCACCGCACTTCCGGCGACCGCGGACCAGTGGCGACGGTGGGTCGACAGTTACAGCGACCAGTGGCTGCGGACCGCGGACGAGGACGATCTCGAAGACGTGGCACTCACACCGACCGGTCTCACCCGGCCCCCGGCCGACACCGCCACCCTCGAACAACTCGAAACCCGCCTCGCCACGGAACTGCCTCCGACGTTGCGTTGCTTCTATCAGGCCACCGATGGCCTGATAGAGGCCGGAGCGTTCGGGGAACGCGTCCTGTCTTCGGCCGAACTGCTCTGGCTGCGGGAGGCCGAACCCGAACTCGTCGAGATATTCGGCGACCACGACGAATTGGCCGCCCTGCTGGTGCGCGCGTTGCGGATCGGCGGCAGCGAGGACGGCGACCACTGGTTTCTCGATCCCGGCGACGTGGTCGACGGGGAATGGGCCGCCTACACCTGGCATCCCTCCGACGGCGACCCGCCCCAACGCTACGACAGCTTCGCTGCCCTGCTGGCCGAACAACGCCGAATGCTCACGGAATTCCGCGCCCAGGAGGGGCGTCCCGCCGACACCGACGCCGACGTCGAGGCCCTGCTCACCGAGGCGCGCCACCACGCCGCGGTCGGCGACGTGGTCGCGGCGGACGAGACGCTGTCCCGAGCACACAACGCAGGCTCCGCGGAGGCCGGCTACCTGCTCGCGCAACTGCGGCTGTTCACCGTGTCCGGGACCTCCTCGCACGAGTCCCTGCTGCGCAACGACGTGCTCGCCAACAAACACGTCATGTCGGCCATCGACGACGCCCACCTGCGCGGTGATCTCATCCCCATGTACCTGGCCGTGGCACTACCCGGTGCGATCCGTCCCACCGTCTCCTTCGCTCAGATGATCGCCGAATACGCCGACATGCCCGAGCAACCCGCCGGTCACACCGAGCGATACGACACCGCCTGGGAGCAATTCGCCGCGACTCTCATCACCGAGCCGCTGCCCGATCCCGCACCGTTCGATCGGGTCTTCGCTGTCGCGAGAGACCTCGTGGAACTCGGTTTTCCCGACGACGCCTGGAATGTCCTGCGCCGCGCCCTGCCGGAATGGCGCCCGGGCTCACCGCTGCGGATCATGCCGACCGTGCTCGTCACCGACCCCGTCCTGCGCACGATCATGACCCCCGAACGGCGACTCCTCGCCGCCGTATCCCGCAAGCTTTCCCCAGCGGCCGGGAATCTCGAGTCCCACAGCTAGGCAACGGCGATGAACCCACCCCTCGGAGCGATCGAGTCACCGCCTACTACATTCCCCTGGTAACTCATTCGTGGGCCTGAGACCAGGCCCACGGTCACCGGGCCCGGTATGACTACACCCCTGCCGAACCCGTGATCCGGGGGTGGTGTCGCCGGGTACCGGTGGCGTCGACGAACCGCTGATGGGGACAGGCCGCATCGCCGACCTCTACCCGGCACGGTCCAAGACCGACGCCCACATCATCACCGCCCTCCGCGACACACGATGATGGTGCAGTACTGCCGGTCCCAGCCACACCGGGCGGTCCTCGGACACGGGCAGCACAGCAGCGTGGACTTTCCGCTCCTATTCGGACCCACGACACCGACGAAAGTCCCGCAAACCATGCCCGAGGTCGCCGACTCCGCGATCCGCACCCCACCGACTTCCACGCTGCGCCGGAATCGCCACGACGATGTCGCCACCTGATCGTCCGCTCGACAGGACACGACGCGGGCGAAACCCGGACATTCGTAGCTGCGGTGCCGCGCGCGGTTCGGATTTCAGTAGCTGCAGAGTTTCACCCAGTCGTTGTCGCGATCCCTGTTGTCGCGGGCGAACAGTCCCGCGCCCTCGACATAGGGAACAGCGATGTCGAAGGACCCGCTGCGATAGACCATCCACTTCGCTCGCCGCCCCGGCGTTACCCGAGGCGAAACCGGTCGCGACGACCGCGGCCAGCGCCGCCACCGCCGTAGCGGACAGAATGCGTTTCACAGATCCCCACCCATGCTCACGACGGATCCGATATCCGCCTTCATGCCGCGCAAGTAGTGGCCCCGACCTATCGAAACCTTGGCGTTCGGTTGTGGTCCGCGAATCGAGTGGTCACTCGCCGCCGCATCGCAATGGTTCGCCGGCGATCACCCGGCGTTTGACCGCACGGAAGTCGGCGATGCCGTCCAGGTCGAGGAAGGGCGCCCCGTCGGCGTCGGTGTCCTCGAGCACCCGCAGCAGTTCCCGATCGAAATGATCGAGCAGCGCCGGGTCGGTGAGGTCGACACACTCGGGTTCCGCATCGATCATCAACCTGGGAACGCCGATGACGACGTCGGCGGCGAGTTCGCCTTCGATGGTGAAGTAGTGCTCCTCCCCGTAGAACAGGGTCACGAGCACGTCGCCGCCGATATGGGCCGCGCAGTCGTTGTAATCGCCGATCAGTCGGTCGGTGCTCAGGTCGCCGTGCACTTCGAGCCATCCGGAAGTGACGACGTCGCGTGCGCGCATGTCGCCGGTCACCAGCAGGAAGGTCTCCGGATCGTCGGTATCGGTGTACGCGCCGTCGACCCGCAGATCACCGAGGACCACGAGCACGAACGCACCCGGCGATGGGCGCGGTCGGCTTCGGGAACTATCGCTCGAAAGGCACGATCTCGGGGATCGGGACCCCGTCGGGAAGGACGAGTCGACCGTCGGTGTCGATGTAGCCGGACTCGTTGCGCGGCATCGGCAGATCGGGATGGGGGCAGGGCTTGTCGGTCCCATCGCCGCAGATGCCGCCGATGAAGTAGGACCGTTTCTGGATGTCGGTGGGCCACGGGTCCGCGTGCTGGCCGACCAGTTGCGCGGGAATGTTGTAGAAGACGAAGAAGATCGCGCTCACCGCCGCGAAGATCGCCAGGAACCTGATGAGCTGTTGGCGGACGACTCCACCGCGCACCTGCTCCAAACCGCGCTCGACCACGGTGCGCCCGCGGTCGTCGGTGAAGTAGCGCAGACTCGCCAGGCCCGTCTGGACCGCGCCCCACATCGCGCCTTCGTAGATCGGCCACTGGTAGTAGTGTCCGGCGTTGATCGACACCGCCTGGATGGCCCCCGGGTAGGTGTAGAGCCCGAGCGGGAGCAGCAGGCAGGCTTCCATGACGAAGTCCAGGACGATCGCGAACGCGAAGGTGACGCCGATCAATCGCGGGTTGCTGATCCCGGGCCACCGGGACTTGACCCTGCGCATGAAGAAACATACGCCGATCGTGATGAACAGCACACCCCACGCGTAGCCGGGGACGTTCATCAACAGCGGTTCGGCGACCTGCGCGCCCGGCTCCTCCGGCGAGACCCAGCCCGGCACATACGGAGTCCAGGAACCCATGTTGAACAGCCAGGTGTTGTAGGTGCACCAGGTGTTCAGATAGTTCAGGAACGGATCCTGGAAGCACATCAGACCCATGGACACCAGAAGGATGCCGTCGAGGGTGACCCGGCGTTCCCGTCGCCAGGGTCTGATGATCCACCAGTAGATCCCGAGGGGGAAGCCGATCATGATCGCGCCGGTCCAGATGCTCAGGATCGTCTTCATCAGCATCGGCGGATCACTGGGACCGGTCGGCACCCGCTCGAAATAGGGCCCGGTGACCCATCTGGTCCAGACATACACCTGCACCGCCAGGATCAACGCCCCGAGGGCGGCCCAGATGAGCACGGCTTTGCTCGTCTGCGGTTTCGCGTTGCCGAGCGTGGCGACGTTCCCGGCGGATTCGACGACCTCGGAAGGCTTCTTGTTCGACAGTTCACTCATGCGACTGTCCCTTCTGGATTGCGTGCAACAGCGCTCCCGGGTCGGATCGCGACGGCAACGGCGATGCGTTCGACCCGGCCGTGTAGATACGAAAGTTCGCCTTTTCCAGCGACATCCGCTACGGGGCGGCCTCGGAGCCCTCCTCAAGATACCAATGAGTATCCAGAGTTACTAGCGGTTTCTCGGATTCGTTTCAGGTAGCGCGCTGACGTACGCCGCACGATCGGCGGTCACCCCGCCGACGGTCCGGGGTGTCGCCGACACGACGGGTAATGTCTGCTCTCGTCGAGCGGCGCACGAACCACCGCCGCGATCTTCGAGGGTGGGACCAGACGTGACGATCGGCGATCGATGGTGAGGCTGCGAGAGCTGCTGCGCGAACTGCACGAGTCGGTGCCGATCCCGCGGCCCTGGCACCTGGAGACCTACGTCGCGGCCGTCGCGGCGCACCGCGGTCGCCCGATCACCCTCACCGCGCTGTCCACGGCGGCGCTCACCGGCGGATGCGGAGCGGGCACCGGGTTGTGGATCCGCCGCCGCGACGACGACATCATCGTCTACGACCAGGACGCTGTAGCACTGCACGCCCAGCACATCGTGCTGCACGAGATCGGACACATGCTGTTGGGACACGACCGCCGCCCGCGCCCCGCCGACCCGCACACCGGCGCGACCCTCGCGGCACTGCTCCCGTCGATATCAGCGCAGAGCATCGAGGACGTGCTTTCCCGCAACGCCTACGACGACGAGATCGAAAGGCACGCTGAAGCCTTCGCCGACGCGACAGCCCTGGCCGCAGGCAGCCCCGCGCCCTCGAGGGCCTCGATGCGCCACAGTCTGCTCGGCGGCCGTCGACCATGAATCCGCTGTTGCCCGCCGAGTGGAGCCTGCCTGTGATCACCGTGTCGTCGCCGTCGCCGCGGCCCGGTGGCGACTGGTTCACCACACCCCCACCGACCGCCTCATCAACCGGTCGCTGGCCTGGCTCGCCCTCGGCATGTTCCTGCACGTGCAGACCGCCGTCGCGGTCAATGCGGGACTGCTGCAACAGCTCTCGCTCGGTGCCGTCCTCGCGGTCCTATCCGGGATCTTCGGGGTGACCGGCCTGTGGAACGGAGCGGACCCGAGCAACGCACAGCGACGCCAGCGTCGTTACGACCTCGGCTTCGCGACCGTCTTCGCACTGCTCTTGGTGGTCGGCACGCCCGCGCGGGCCGAGGGCGTCCCGATCGATCGCACCCCCGGCTCGACGGTGTTCGTGTTCTGGACGCTGTTCGGTGCGGCACTGGTCGTGTGCGCGGTGCGGATACTCTCGACCTGCGTCCGGGAAGCGCGCAGGGTGAACCTCTGCACCCATGAGAAACTCGTCTACGCCTCCGTTTTCTTCGCGGCCGGCGCGATCGCGGTCGACGCGGTCTACGTGCCCGTAGTCGCGGCACTGTCGAACTTCACCGGGCTGTTCACCTACAAGCCGCGCAACTGCACGGGAGTGGTCTTCTTCGCCGCCGCCTGCACCGCCGCCCTGGTCACCGCGATCCCGATGATCAAGCACCTGCTCGGCCACCTCGAATGGGATCGCTCCGGCCGCGACGCACGCCGACTGCTCCCGCTGTGGCGAGACCTCACAGCCATCGCGCCCCACCTCGTCCTGCACACCGCCGTGGAACTCGCCGAACAACCCCCGACGCCGCGCATCCACCGGATGAGCATCGAAATCCACGACACATTGCTGCATCTCCGCGCATACATGCCTGTCCAGGCCCCGACCGACACGGTCGATTTCGAGGCGTCGATGAACCGATACGCACACGCTCTCGCCTACGCCGTCGCCGCCAATTCCTCGGCATCCTGCCACGGGCCGCCGTTGACGCGGCCACGATAGTGTTCGGCCACCAGCGAGACCCACGTCGCCGGGTCCTTCTTGTGTGAGATCTCCATCTCGAAGACCCGAACCAGGTCTTCGACGATCGCCTCGAGCGAGCCCGGCGCGTGTCGGGTGGTCCGTTCGCGCGGAACGGTGAGTTCGGTCAGGTGGTAGTCCGGCGCTCCGTCGCGCCAGTGCTCGGGCGCGGCCGCCGCGACCACGGCGTCGCGGCCCCGCAGCCACAGTGGAGTCTCCGCGGCAGACGCGGAATCTGTTGCATCAACGGTCATTTCGTTCCCATTCCCTATGCAGTGCCGAACCGGAGAACATTACCAGTGGAGGGTCGAGATGTCACCGGACCAGGCACGATACCGCCGCGCCGCCGAGAGGTCCGCCCCTCCGGCGTGAACGGTCTGGGCCAAGGCTGTTCATAGGCGGACACGGCGGGCGTCGGGCGGATTCGAGCTGTCATTTCGACTACATCCGCCGGGGTCGGCACATAATTCCGCAGGGTGCCGGAGAGAGTGCGGGGTGGCTCGATCGACGGGAGGACGGTCCGCGGATCGGTTGCGATCGGTGATATTCGGCGACAGCGCTTTTCGGTGGTCGCGTCTGTCTGCGGAGGGCGGGTTCGCGGCCACGGCGCGCCGGTGTGCGCCGGTTCGGCGACGAACCCCCGACGCCGGAGCGCGGCGCTCACAAACCGACCGGTCGGCGCGCGCACTCGGTGTCCGACCGGCAGGATCACCGGCATGTCGGAATGCTACGACGTCGTGATCGTCGGCGGACGCTGCGCGGGCTCCGCACTGGCGACGTTGCTGGCCGGACGCGGACTGCGGGTGCTCGTACTCGAGCAGGCCAAGGCGCTGCGGAACACCCTGTCCTCCCACGTTCTGCAGACCGATGCCGTCACCTTCCTCGATCGGATCGGGCTCACCGGAAAAATCGGATCGACCGGTGCGCCGTTCATGAACCGGGTGGACAGCAGGGTGGACGAGTTCCACGCGATCATCGACTACCCCCTCGAACCCGGCGATGTCGGTGGGGCGGTGGCGGTCCGCCGCGACGTCCTGGACCCGATACTGGCCGACGCCGCCGTCGCCGCGGGGGCTCGGTTCCGACTGGCCGCCGAAGTGACCGGCATCGTGCGCGACGCGAGCGGCCGGGTCGGCGGGGTCCGGGTGCGCCACGGGGGCACCGAACAGGCGGTGCACGCGAGCCTGGTCGTCGGCGCGGACGGGCGCGGGTCCGCCGTCGCCCGGTTGTGCGGTGCGCGCCGCTACAACGTCACCGAGAACGAACGCTGGTACTACTACACCTATTTCGAGAACGCGCGGTGGGAGGAGCCGACGTTCGTCTTCCACCGCTGGGGTGACCGGCACGTTTTCGGTGGCCCCGCCGACAGCGGCCGCTACCTCGTCGGAGTGTCCCCGCAGCGGCACGAGCGGGCGCACTTTCGCACCGACCTGCGCGCCTCCGTGCTGGCGCACGCCGCGGGGTGCGCGCCGATCGCGCATGCGCTGGCCGATGCGCGACAGGTCGACAAGGTCTACGGGATCACCGGTTTCGAGGGCTACTTCCGGGAGCCGACCGGCCCGGGCTGGGTGCTGATCGGCGATGCGGGCCACTTCAAGGACCCGTCGGTGGGCCGCGGGATCGCCGACGCCTTCGCGCAGGCGGAGCAGGTCGCCGAGATCGTCGGCGACCTGCTCCCGGACCACGGTGCCCAACGGCTGGATCGGGCACTCGCCGCCTGGGGTCGCGCCCGCGATCGCCGGTACGCCGACTTCTACTGGATGGCCGCCGATATCGGGTGCGCCGGCGCGATCCCCGCCGTCTACCCGGCCCTGCTGGAGGTGCTGGCCCGCAAGGGACGGCTCGAGGAGTACCTGCGGCTCTACAGTCACCGCCGCACCCCGACCCAGCTGATGCACCCCGGCGATGTCGGGGCCGCCATCCTCACGATGCTGCGCGCGCCAGGGTCTCGCGCGGCGGGCTTCACCGAGTTGACCTCCACTCTCGGCCGGGAGACGCGACGCCGGTATCGATCACTGCGTCCCCTCTTCGCCCCCGCGCCGGACACCACCCCTCGCTCCCGGATCGAGCCGGTCGGTCACTGAACGCTGTCCCGTAGATCCTGTGCAGCCAGGAAGGCCCGCCCGGTCATGCGAGCGTTCCGCAAAGTGGTGCACGACGACATCGACGATCAGATCACCGACGCCGTTTTCCACGTCTTGACCCAGACCCGCGAACACGGCCTGGTCGCCGACCTGCGCCATCTGAGCCGCGAACAGGCGCTGCCCTACATCACCGAATTCGCCCGATCCAGGGTCGGACTGGGAATCGACTACATCGCCGCGGTGATCGCCTACGCCCAACAACTCGGCCTGATCGGCGACTACGACCCGCGCCCGGTCGCCGAACTCGTCGCGCGCCTGACCCATTCGATCATGCTCACCCCGCAGGGCCCCACCGATTTCGTCGACGACCACGCCGCCAAGACCTTCATCCGGTCGGCGATCGTGCCACTGATCAAGAACGGCATCGCCCCGCCACCATCGGCATCCGGCCCCCACATCGAACACGACTCCTGAAGCGCCGCGCCGCACGACCCGCACAGCGGCACGAATGCGCAGACCGCTCAGGTAGGCGGTTCGCGCCCGTCACGCAGGTCGGCGTTCGCGGCGCGCAGTTGCGCGTTGTCGTCTT
>NZ_BAGG01000226.1 GCF_000308695.1 Nocardia takedensis NBRC 100417
CCCTGCGGCACCGGCACTCAGCGCTGGGCTACAGAACACCGGCCGAGTACGCTGCGGCCTGCACCCACACCCACCACCCGGTGGACTGCGGGATCAACTGAAACCGACGAAACAACCCGGGCTCTAATCCCGGGTGGTCGCATTATCGGGGACGGGCCATCGTCACCAATCTTGAGGTAGGGCGGAAGTTTCGAAGCGTTCGCCTAGTAGTGAGGTGGCAGAGAATCGTCGGCACATCTGGACCTTTGATGCCCTCACCCCCACCACATCGAAGATGCGGCGCCTACTCTGCCCCTGCCTCGGACTGAACGATGGCCCACGAACAGTTACGATGACTTCTTCGTCGCCCAGTTCTCCCCACGAAGGAATCCGTATGGCGCGCAGAATCATCGTTGAATTCACTGACGACTACGACAGCTCATCTGTAGCTGAAGAGACGGTCAACTTCGCTCTCGACGGTGTGTCCTATGAGATCGATCTGTCCGAGTTTAACGCCCAGCAGTTGCGCAACTCACTGGAACAGTGGGTAGCGAGCGCTCGCAAGGTCGGGCGGACACCGGGTGTAAAGCGCCCGCCTCGACCAGTCGCTGCCGACCAGGCAGATGTACACAAGATTCGCGACTGGGCCCGCAAAGAAGGTCTCGAAGTATCAACACGTGGACGTGTTTCCGCACAAATTGTTGCTGCGTACCAGAAAGCGCACTAACACACGCGGAAACTCCTGCGTGCCCGCAGAATGCTCATTCTGCGGGCACGCAGGAGGCTGTCCATCGAGACTGATAGCGTCATCTACTTGCGAGCTCGACGCACGGGTCTGTCCAGTTAACGGTGTAACTCGGTTCGATTCGGTCGATCCACCCGGCCAGAGGTCGGCCCCTGCCCCCGGTTTCCGTGACCGGTCGTGGAATCGATGTTCAGGATCGTCGGCGCGGTCCGCGAACCCGGCCCCGCGAACCCGGGCCCCTCGGACACCACGGTGCTCGCCGCACCCTGACCGCCGTCGGCGGCCGATCGTGTCGGCTCGGTCTCCAACGGACCGAGTGCCGTGCGCGCGGCGTCGATGAACTCCGTGCAGGAATCGAAACGCTCGGCCGGGTCCTTGGCCAGCGCGCGCACGATCACCTCGTCCAGCGCGGCGGGTAGATCCGGGCGGCGGGCGCTGGGCGGTTCGGGCGGCAGGTGCAGATGGCCCGCGACCACCGCGGTGGCGCTGTCGGCCTCGAACGGCGTCGACCCGGTCAACAGCCAGTACAGCGTGCAGGCCAGCGAGTACTGATCGGCGCGATGATCCACACGCAACGCCGAAAGCTGTTCGGGTGAGGCGTAGGACAGGGTCGCCAGGAACGTGCCCGTGCGGGTCAGGTGTTTGGTGTCATCACGCAGACGCGCGATCCCGAAGTCGGTCAACAACACCCGCTCCCCGTGCCCCGCCGACGGGGCGGCGACCAGGATGTTGGCCGGTTTCACATCGCGATGCAGCACCCCGACCGCGTGCGCGTAATCCAGCGCCCGCGCGGTCTCGGCGACGATCGACAGCGCCCGCGACACCGGCAGACGACCACCCGGCAGATGCGAGGCGTCCGTCCCCTGCACGTACTGCACCGCGATCCACAATCGCCCGTCCTCGACCCCACGATCGAAGACAGTCACTATGTTCGGGTGTTCGAGCCGGGCCACGACCGCGCCCTCACGCTCGAATCGGCCGCGCGCCTCGTCGTCGACTTGATCGGCGTGCCCCAGCAACTTCAACGCCACCCGCCGCGGCAACCGGGGATGGCGAGCCAGATACACCTGCCCCATCCCTCCGCGACCGAGCTCGCGCTCGATCACGAACCCCGCGAAAACCTCACCAGGCCGCAACACCACGAAACCTCCCCGGACTACGCGCCACAGCACCGTACACCGATCCGGCACCGCCCGCGCGGGTCCCGACCCACACCACGGACACGCAATCCTCATAACCCTCGGACCGTCGCGACACCCCTGACAAGTCCGCACACGGTAGCTGCACAACCCTGCATCCTGACCGACCCCGGACGGACACCGGGGTGACCGAGTGTTCGAAGACACGGTCCGGTGTCGGCCCCCGCTGCGATTGCCGGTATGACCCCGCACCGTCCGAGGGACGTCCGACGGGTACCTGCGCGATCCCACGTCCTGATACCTCGGAATGGTCTCCGACTCTGCGAGGACTCACCCGCGACCCCGTTGCGCGCTCATCGCCCCTTCGACGCCGATCTGTCGGCTAGCGCGGATCGAAGTCCAGCAGCGTGATCAGTCGGTCGGACCGTCCTCAAGTGGCCAACAGCCTCTACCCACCCGATGACGATCGGCACTGAACCTGATCCAGGTTCATCTGCGCAACTCGAGAACACACGGCAACCGCTCGCGTCCAGGCCGTGCGCCGGCCGACGATCAACACGGCTACGACATCCGGCAACAACTCGTTCCCTGGGGCAGGGCGGCTCAGTCCTCGCGGTAGGGGTCGGCCCGGTGCCCGAGACGTTCGGCGAACGACTCCACCCACATCTCGTGGCCGGATTCCTCGGCGACGGGAACGCGTCGGTGCGGCGGGGTGATGCTGCGTCGGGGTGCGCCGGGGCGAGCCTGTTCGGCCAGCAGGCGCACGTTCCACGTCAGGTAGTCGAGGACCGTCATGCCCGCGCAGTCGGCGGCGTCCTCGATCAGCCGCCACTGGTCCTCGTCCATCGTCACGGTGAGGGTGACGTCCTTGGTCGCCATAGCTCACCGTAACCGCCCTCGTCCCTCACCGCAGGACATCGCCGCAGGTCCGGCGCGTGCGCGCCGTGCGGGGCGAGTTCAGCGCAGTAGATCGAGCGCCCGGACCATACCGGCGAGCACGCTCACCGCGACGAGCACGGTGCCCGCTGTCGAGGTGGTCAGGACCGCTACGCCGTCGGTGAGGACGGTCACGATCACCCCGGCCAACCATGCGGTGCCGGGTTCGGGTTTCCTGCGCGGCGAGTAGTCGCCTTGACGGTCATCAGCCTGATCCCTCTTCGGCAGTGCTCGAACCTTTCTCTGGTCGAGATCACGGTGTGATCCAGGCGTCGCGACCTGCCTTGCTGCGGGGCGGGTCCGTCTGGTTTCGAGGGTTTGAACCCCGCCGGTACGGGGTTACCGTGCCAAGAGCGCATCTCGTTCCGAGCAGGGAGCAGATCTCATGACCGGACACGCGAACTCGACACCTCGATCGCCGCGACGACGCGGCGGCGACTCCTACAACAACCTGGAGCCGTGGTTCGAGAAACTGCGCGCCCTCGGGCCCACCGACCCCGACCGGGCCGCGCTGCGGGAACGGATCATCGAGCGGTGTCTGCCCCTGGCCGAGCACATCGCCGCCCGCTACGAGGGACGCGGCATCGAGTTCGAGGACCTCTACCAGGTGGCATGTGTCGGGTTGTTGGGCGCGGTCGACCGCTTCGACCCCGACCGAGGCCCGAACTTTCTGGCCTTCGCGGTGCCGACCATCATGGGCGAGGTCCGCCGACACTTCCGCGACCAGGGCTGGGCCATGCGCGTGCCGCGCGGGGTCAAGGAGACCCACCTCAGGATCGGGCCGGTGATCGAGGCCCTGAGCCAGCGCCTCGCCCGTACCCCACGGCCCAGCGAGATCGCCGCCGAACTGGGCATCGACCGCGGTGAGGTCACCCAGGCCCTCGTCGCCGCCAACGCCTACCGCACCGACTCCCTCGACGCCCCGCTGAGCACCAACGACGACGAGGCCGACCCTGTCGGCCCCGCAGCGTTGCTGGGCAGCGACGAGCCCGGCTACGAACTGCTCGACGACGCGATGGCCGTGCGCCCACTACTGCAAGCGCTACCCGACAGCGACCGCCAGGTCCTGATCTGGCGATACGCCGAGAACATGTCCCAAGCACAGATCGCGAAACGACTCGGCTGCTCCCAGATGCACATCTCGCGGACCCTGTCCCGCATCCTCACCACCGTGCGCGAGCAAGCCCTCACCACCGACTCACCCCACCCCCACACACGCGCCGCCTGACACGCCAGCAACAGTCGACTCGGTCGCGTGCGCGATCTACCGGCAAATCGGCCGCGCGGGTGGCTCCTCCAAGGTGATCGCGGCCCGCCCGGGAACTGCTCCCCGGGCGGGCCGTTCACCCGGCACTGGGGTCGTCGAGTCCATCGGCTCGACAAGGTCGTCCACCAACGCACCGGGTTCCACCTCGCCGGGCAATCCTCGCTCCACCACGTCGGCGCGGTCACGGTCCCGACTCTGGTACTAGGTCCACGACGACAACATGACTCGGCCCGAAGATGCCCAATCCATCTGCAAGGCCATCCCAGTCCAGGGAAAAGCTGTACTGGGATACGCGGCGCCGACCGGCGCTTCGACGGCTACAACTTCTCCGGCCTGCATCCCGAAGCCCTGATCGCTTGGTTCGACAAACACCTGACCCCGGCGCGGCCCACGATTCGCCCGACCTTGGCCTGGGCGTAGCCGAACTTGGCGATCGCCTCGATCGTCGCGGACACCAACGTGCCGAAAGCGGGTCTGACGCCGCGGCTCGGCATCAGCTGGGAGCCGTTCGTCGCGGGGCGCGAAGACAATGTTGCCGATCGTGCCACCATCCACGGAGAGCTACTGGCTGTTCGGCGAACCCCTGCGCCGTGCCGCTCTGGCGTATCTGTCGACGCTTCAGCCCACCATCAGGATCGGTGTCCACGCAGAGCAGACTCGCACCGGGCGGCGAGCCCTTGGATCTCCGCTGACCGGCCGCTGACGACAACGTCACGAATCCATAAAAATCCCGCCATGCGGCCCCTGCTCGCGACCTAAGTCCGTACTTTCGTGCTCGTCGTCGCCGATGCCGCGTGACTGCCGCCGTCCTGCACCGCCGACAGGCAGTCCGCGCCGAGTCGCGGCGACAGGCGCACTCGCCGCCTGTCGCGAATCCGCAGCGGGCAAGCTGCTCATCCCGCCCGCGGCCGCCGCCTTCGGCAACATCGCTATCCGGGCCGAACCGCCCGATACTCGCAGACACTTCACAGAACGACTTCTGGAACATCTCCGGTGAGATCAGCAATGCGGCCGACATGCCCGCGAACGTCTCGACTTGCACCGCCGCCGACCGGCCCGACGGTACTGTCGCCGACATCGAGGCACACCCTCCGGCGGCTGTGGTTCATTTCCGGTGGTAGGTGGACGGCAGGATGCTGGGGGTGGTCTTGGTGGAGGTGGCTGTCGGAGAGAGTCTTCGGCGCGCGTTATGTGCCGAGTTCCGGCGTGTCGTAGCCGAGTGGGCCCCATCCTGCGCGGAGCCGAACTCGTTGCCGCAGGCATCGCGCACCGGAGGCGTGGATCCGTGCCGTCGGCAGCTCGGCTTCAGCTGTGGTCCGCCTCGTGGGCAGCTTGTTCGGATTCGTGTTCATTTCGCGCTGCCCTGCGTTGGGGGTTGTCCTTGCCTTGTCGTCGGAGGGTCTGCTGGTCGAGGTCTGTGGCGACCCCACTTAGGGTGGTCGCCGCGCGCTTGACCCTGGCCTTATCCTCCTCGATGACCTCCTGCGCTTCCCTGTGATCATCGGTGCCCTCACCCATGTCTACCTCCTGAATGCTGGTGTCGGAACAGATCCGACCTACCCCCGTCGCACATGATCAACCGTGTCGTCGGCTGGGCATCTCTCCCGGTTCACTGGTACTTCATCTCGTGCGGGTGGTGGTATCTGTGATTGAGGTCGCTGCCAGCAAAGCCGCGTCTCAGTTGATCGTCGGCGAGGGTACGGTTACGCGACAGCTCCGACTCGCTGGTGCGGCTTGTGCTTCCGATAATTCGGCTGATGAGCTGGATTAGGTGAAGTAGACGCTGCAGCAAAGTGTGAGCGACGACGGCGGAGTTCTCGGTCACGGACGGGATACCGAGCAACAGATCTGAAATCGGCTGTCGTAACCGGACGCGAGCATCCCGGCATCGAGCGCGGCCGCGCCTCGTGACACCGCTGGCCACAGCATCCGGGAGTGAAAGTGGTGATGCGGGGCTGGGCACTGTCAGCCGGTGCGACAGGTGCCGTGCAGTTCGACGGAAGTGTGCGGAAACCTCTCATGAACGATGCGTTCTCCTGTCGGGCGAGCGCAGGCAGCGCCGTGGGTCTGTCTGGGGTGATTCCATCCAGTGAGCCGATGGTGTGAGCGAAGTGATGACCACAGCCGAAACGGGGGGCGCAGCGGTCGGGACGTCTCCGGAGGGACCCTGCCGCGTCCGCGCCCGGGCTCAACTCGTGGCACGGCGTGGGCGGCCCCGCTCGGGCACGAGGACGCCGCGCGTGCGTCGAGGGCTGTCTCCCGAGAGATTGCCTCGCCGGTGCCGCCCCGCATGATCGGGTTTCGGTGCGTCCGGGGGACACCATCCGCACCGACGCTTCGGGCTTGTCGCCTGTCGCGCAGTGTGTTCGGCCGAGCACCGCCTTCGGTGGGGTCGAGCTTTCAAGTCCTCCTAGGCCCACTTACTCCATTGCAGGTCAGGGCGCATTTCCGGTAGGTTCACAGCCACTCGTGGTTGCCACTGGTTGCCACTCCGCTTCTCGGGACTCTCCCGTGTCGCCCACCGACACCCGGAGATCTCTGATGCCGAATCTGACTCCCAGTCCGCGCCGTCGCCAGGACGGCACCGTCAACTGGCAGGTCCACTACCACTACTACGATGCCGACGGCACCCGCCGCGGCACGGCCGAGAGCTTCCACGACGATTACGAGGAAGCGGTGTGGTGGCGCGACTACGTCGCCCGCCACGGCCTGGATCAGGCTCGGCTGATCCTCGATGCCAAACGCGGCGGATCCGGCGACGGAACCCTGCTGTCGACATGGCTGATCGATCATGCCGACCGCTCGCTGAAGGTCGGCAGCATCGACGCTCCGACCCATCGGCGCTACCTCGGCTACGTGCGCAACGACATCGTTCCCTTCTTCGGGGAAACCGCACGCCTGGAGTCGGTGACCCAGGACACCGATGCCGCCTGGATCGTGTTCCTGAGCCAGGACAAGGGCAACAAGGCCAAGACGATCAAGAACAAGCATGGCTTTTTGTCCAGCGGCATGCGCGCGGCAGTCGAGCAGCGGCCGGTGCCGCTGCTGCCGTTCAACCCGTGCTCGGGCGTCCGGCTGCCGGCCGAGCACGGTGTCGAGCACGACATCTTCGACAACGACGAATGGGAGTTGTTCGAGGAGTTGATCATCGCGCGGTGGCGTCCGCAGGCCGAGTTCGATCTGGTCTCGATGGCCCGGCCCTCGGAGGTCGGTGCACTGAGGGTCCGCGATGTGCACCCGGTCACCGGAGCGGTGCGGATCACCCGGGCGTGGAAGGACGCCGGATCACGTATGAAGCTGGGTACGCCGAAGACCGCGCGGGGCACGCGCACCGTGAACATTCCGGTGCAGACCCTGGAGCGGCTGGACCTGTCCCGGCCGGCGGACGAGTTGCTGTTCCACACCCGCCACGACACACCGATCAAGGCGTCCTACTTCCACGAGAAGACGTGGCAGCCGGCGCTGCGACGCCTGGACGCGCTCGCGCAGGCCGCCGCGGCATTCGAACGCGGTGAGACCATCGTCGCCAAAGGGCACCTGACGCCGTTCACGAAGAAGGCTCAGTGGCGTGGGGCCGACCCCGAGGCGCTGATCGCTCAGTACGGCACGGCGATCAGGACGCTGCGGATCAAGCACCTCACCCCGTACACGCTGCGACACACCGGCATCTCCTGGAAGTTGCAGGACGGCGTACCGATCTTCGTGGTCTCCCGCGACGCCGGGCACGAATCGGTCGCGGTGACCGACCGCGTCTACGGCCGCCACGACCGCCGCGCCAGCGAATCCGCCGCCCAGGTCATCGCGCACCGCCTTCCCCGAGTCCGCGCGAACATGCACGCACTGGCCGCCTGACCGGCAGCTCACCTCCTAGGTGTACTGACCTGAGAGGTTAGGAACGCGGCTGGCTGGTGGTTGTCCGCCGAGTGCGGTGTGGCCGCGGTGGACTCTCCTATGTTTGTCAAGCCAAGTTCGGTGTTGCGTTGGTGGCGTTGAGGTGGCGGTAGATCTGGCGGGCGAGGTAGCGCTTGAGGCAGCGGCGGATCTCTTTGGTGGTTCGGCCTTCGGCGCGTCTGCGTTCGACGTAGGCGCGGGTGGTGGGGTCGTGGATCATTCGGGTGATCGTGGCCATGTGCAGGGCTCGGTTCAGCCGTCGGTCGCCACCGCGGTTGAGGCGATGACGAACGGTGTTTCCCGACGAGGCGGGGATCGGGTTGACCCCGGCAAGACAGGCGAACGCGGCTTCGGAACGAACTCTGCCGTGGTGCGACCAGGCGATCAGGCAGGCGGCCGCGGTGACGGGTCCGATTCCGGTCTTTTCGGGCAGGCCGTGAGCTGGGGTGGCGCCCACGAGGGTGGCGATCGACTTCTGGTTGACGGCGAGTTCGCCGTCGAGTGCCACGACGCGGCCAGCCAGTCGCGTGGCTTCGGCCCGTGCGGTTGCCCGGGCCAGTGGCTCTTCTCTGGCTCGCCAGCGCGAGATCTCGAGTATCTGCTTGCTCCGCAGTGGACGGCGAGCGTCGATGCCGAGGTCGATCGCACGCATCAGCGCGTTCAGCGCGTTGATGGTCGCGGTGCGTTCACCGGTCATGTGATCTCGAGCAGTCACAAGCACACGCAGCGCGGCTCGTTCCCCCTCGCCGGAGCGGGGGTGTCGTAGCTGGTGTTCCTCCAGCGGCAGTGCGGCTTCGGCGATGCGACGAGCATCGAGTGAATCCGACTTCCCGGCTCCGCGATGGGCCCGGGCGTTCATCCGAGGCGCCTCGATGACCTGGTAGCCGGACTCGGCCACGGTGGCGGTGAGTTGGGCGCCGTAGGTGGCCACGCCCTCGATGACCCACAAGGCGGCAAGGTCTTCGCCGGTTCGCCGCGCGACCCATGTGATCGCGCGGGCGGTACCCGCCTTGGTCGCGGAGAACTCGGCGGAGGCGATGAACTGCCCGGTAGCGGCCAAGATCGCGAGGACGTGTTTGCGTGCGTGGGTGTCCACGCCGATGACGTAAGGGTGATTGTGCGCCACGATGGTCACGGCGTTCGGCTACCTTCCTTCCAGCGACAACGGTCCGGCCGCGTGCGACCGACGCCGATCCGGGAAGTGGTCACTCCGGGTTCAGCACTGTGACGGGCCACGACCGGCAGGTCGGGCAATCTCCTGATCAGGACACCGAAGTGGGCCAGGGTGGCGTCGACCGCTCCGACTCCTCGACGGACAGGTCCAACCGAAGGGCACCTGTGTGGGGCCAGTAATTGTATGAGTCACCTCGTCGAGTCGGGCGACCGCCGCCTACCCTGGTCGGCCAGTCCCAGACCAGCCACCCGAAGACTCACAGTGATTGTAGGTGTGGAGCCAGTCGGTGAACGCGGCGCGGCGTTCGGTTTCTGATCGGTAGGGGCGGGCGTAGGCCCATTCCTCGAGCAGGGTCCGGTTGAACCGTTCGACTTTGCCGTTGGTCTGTGGCCGGTAGGGGCGGGTTCGTTTGTGGGTGATGCCGGTCGTGGTCAGCTCGGTGCGCCGTTGTCGAGAGATGTAGCAGGAGCCGTTGTCGGTGAGAACTCGTGCGACGTTGATTCCGTTGGCGGCGAAGTATTGTCGGGCTCTTCTCCAGAAGCCGACAGCGGTTTCCTTGCGTTCGTCACCGAGGATTTCGCTGTAGGCCAGGCGGGAGTGGTCGTCGACGGCGTTGTGGATGTAGCTGCATCCGACGTGGTTGGATCCGTTGCGGCGCAGCGTTTTCGCTGCCGAGCGTGCTCGATTGCGTCCACCGGCGCGGCGGCCCAGTGCGCGGTGGCCGCCGCCGTCGGGGATGTTTCCCAGTTTCTTGATGTCGACGTGGATCAGGTCGCCGGGTGCGTGGTGTTCGTAGCGGCGGACCGGGGCCGCGGTGGCCCGGTCGAGCCACCGCAGTCGGGCCATCCGGTAGCGGGCCAGGACGCGATGGACCGTCGAGGGATGCAGTCCGAGCAGGTAGGCGATGCGCGCGGGTCCCCAACGGCGTCGGAGTCGGACTTTGATGATACGGCGTTCGGTGCGGGTGGGTGTGCGGGTCGGACTGTGATGGGGGCGGCTGGAGCGGTCGCTCATCGCGGCGGCCCCGGCGGTGCGGTAGCGGTCGGCCCATCGCTTGGCGGTGGTGGGTGAGACCTGGAACCGTTGCGCTGCGCGGCGTAGCGGCCAGCCGG
>NZ_BAGG01000225.1 GCF_000308695.1 Nocardia takedensis NBRC 100417
GTGCTCGCGGCGTTGATGGCCTTCGGCGCGGGGGCGATGGCGGCGGCGGTGTCCACCGAACTGTTCGCGCCCGCGTTCGACGCCGAAGGCGCGTTGATCGCGGCGACGGCGCTGATGCTCGGTGCGGCGGTGTATGTCGTGGCCGACCACCTGATCGAGAACAGGCTCGGCCCCGCGGCGCTGGGATGGGCGCTCATGCTGGGGGCACTGCTCGACGGAATTCCGGAGAACACCGCACTGGGCGTGTCGCTGTCCGGCGCGGGCGGGCTGGTCCTGCTCGTCGCCATCGCCGTGGGCAACGTTCCGGAAGCGGTGGCGGGCGCGGCCTCGATGCGAACCCAGCACCGGATGGCGGTCGGCAGGGCGATGGGGGTGTGGCTGCTCGCCGCGCTGGTCCTGACCGTCGTCGTCGTGACGGCCTACCTGCTCGAGGACGTGATCGACGACCGGGGGATCGCGTTGATCCAGGCGTTCGCGGGTGGGGCGACCATCGCGGTGATGGCGGATTCGTTGATGCCCGAGGCGTACCGGGAGGGTGGTTGGTGGGTCGGGCTGTCGACCGCGCTGGGCTTCGTGGTCGCGTTCTCCCTCGGCGGTTGAACGCGACAACCGACCGCTCGAGGGGAGCCGAGTGGCACGCCGACCGGCTACGAGGGGTGCGGTGCGGTGGTCGAGAGGTGTCGGCGCGCGCGAGGTCTGGTGTTGACCAGGGACAGGTCACCGTCGTAGTGCGCCAGGACCCGGTGGTCCATGACCGCTCGCCACAGCGGCGGCACCGCGGCGAGCAGGACCATGGTGGCGTAGCCCGCGGGTAGTTGCGGCGCCTGTTCGCAACTGCGCAGTGTCTGATAGCGACGTCCGGGGTGGGCGTGGTGGTCGCTGTGGCGTTGCAGATGGAACAGGAAGACGTTGGTGACCAGTCGGTCGCTGTTCCAACTGTCGCGCGGGGAGCATCGCTGGAACCGGCCGCTCGGGCGGCGCGCCCGCAGCAGACCGTAGTGTTCTATGTAGTTGACCGTTTCGAGCAAGGCGATGCCGATCACGGCTTGGAGCAGCAGGAACGGCACCACACCGCCGCCGAAGATCGCGGTCAGCGCCCCGAACAACGCCGCGCTCATGGCCCATCCCTGCAGGATGTGGTTGGCGGGGGAGAGCGCGCGCTTGCCCTTGCGGGACAGGCGATCGCGTTCCAGTGCGAGCGCCGAACGCAGACCGCCCAGGATGCTGCGCGGCAGGAATCCCCACAGTGATTCGCCGAATCGCGCGCTGGCCGGGTCGGCGGGTGTGGCGACCCGGGCGTGATGGCCGCGATTGTGTTCGACGTAGAAATGTCCGTAGCACGATTGCGCCAGCGCGATTCTGGCCAGCCACCGTTCGAGATGTTCGGTGCGGTGGCCCAGTTCGTGGGCGGCGTTGATGCCGATGCCCGAGACGACGCCCAGCGTCAGGGTCAGGCCGAGTTCGTCGAGCAGATCGAGGGCGTCGTCGGTCCACAGATGAGCGGCGACGAACAGCCCCAGGAATTGCAGCGGAAGAAAGGCGAACGTGCACCATCGGTAATAGCGGTCGCGGGCGAGCGCCCGATAATCGTCGGGGCGTGGATTGCTGCCGTCCTCGCCCACGGCGAGGTCGAGCACCGGGATCACGACGAAGACGATGATCGGCCCGATCCACCAGAAGACCTGTAGTCCGGTGTACTGCACCAGTGGTGCGGGCAGGATCGCGCATCCGGGCGCGATCAGACCGAGCAGCCACAGGTATCGCTTCGGATCGCGTGCTTCGGAGTTCTCGAAGACCATGACAGCCGTTTCCTGACATCGACCGATGCCCGGTCGTTTCCTCGGGAATTCATTTCTCCGGTCCGGTTGACCGGTCGGCGCGACGGGATACCCCCGCTGGCGTCTCGACGCTCTCAACAGGTGTATCAGGACGGGGAGATCAGGCGGACATGTCGAATCCGGTCTCGGGACTTCGAGGAGCGATATTCCGCCTGCGGCAGGGTACGGGCTGTGCGGTTGAACTGTCAACGCGGCCCCGTCGCGCCCGTTTCGGGCGTATTCGGCGAGCCGGGAATGCGATTCACCGTCGGGCCGTCCTCCGCTCGGGTTCGACGGGTGGCCGACGGCGCGGCGTTGATAGGCTGTGCGACCGACGGTGACCGGCCGGGTGGCGTGTGGTGTGGTCGGATACCCAGAGAGGGGTTGCGATCGTGGCCGATGTGTCGGGGGAACCCGCGGATTCCGGTCCGGCCTTTCCGGCGGAACTGCTCGCCGCCGCCCCGGACAGCGGTCTCACCGCGTTGATGGCGTCCACGGACTGGGCCGCGACGAGTATGGGCGGCGTCGACACGTGGTGCGCGGAGTTGCGCGTGGCGGTGGGCATCTGTCTGAATTCGCCGTTCCCGATGTTGCTCATGTGGGGTCCGGATCTGGCGATGATCTACAACGACGCCTTCGTCCCGATCCTGGGCGCCAAACATCCGGCCCTGGGGCAGCCGTGCGCGCGGGTGTGGGCGGACGCGTGGCCGGTCGTGGGGTCGATGATCGAGACGGTCATGGATCGCGGGGAATCGAGCTACCACGAGGATCTGCCGTTGGTGATCCATCGGCACGGCTTCGACGAGACGGTCTACTTCACTTTCGCCTACAGCGCGATTCCACGCGCCGATCGCAGTGTCGGCGGGGTGTTCACGGTGGTCACCGAAACCACCGCGCAGGTATTGGGCACGCGGCGGTTGCGGGCGTTGCAGGAACTGGGCGAGGCCCGCGCGGCACGGACGGTCGATGTGGAGCACGCCTGTCTGGCGGCGATCGAGGTCCTGCGACGGTATCGCGAGGATGTGACGCTCGCGGCCGTGTATCTGGTGGACGAGGCCGTGGGCGGGGCCCGTGCCGTCGCGGCGTTCGGGACGGACTCGGAGACGTTCGCACCGTCGGTGGAGTGGATTCGGCAGGTCGCCGTCGACGGCGCGGTTCGGGTGGTTCCCGGTGCGGACGACGTCGTCGTGCTGCCGCTCACGGTCTCCGCGGACGACCAGCCCGGCGGAGTCCTGCTGCTCGGCGTCAGTCCGAACCTGAGGCTCGACGAGGCTTATCGCGGCTTCCTCGACCTGGTGGCCGATCATCTCGGCTCCGCCATCGCCGACGCGCACACCCAGGGCGCGCAGGTCCGTCGTACCGAGGAGTTGGCCGAACTCGACCGCGCGAAGACCGCGTTCTTCACCAGCGTCAGCCATGAACTGCGCACGCCGCTGACCCTGATCGCGGGTCCCGCCCACGACGCGCTCCTCGACCGGGGCGCGCCGCTGGCGCCGGTGCAGCGCGAGCGCGTCGAGATCATCCGCCGCAACGCGGGGCGACTGCGTCGGATGGTCGACACGCTGCTCGATTTCAGCCGGATCGAGCAGGGGGCGGTCACGTTCGAGCCGGTGCCCGTGGATGTGGGCGCGTTGACGCGCGGACTCGCGGAATCCTTCGCTCCCGCCGTGCGCCGCGCCGGACTGGACTTCTCGATCGACGCCGCGGCGGACATGCCCGCGGTGCTGCTCGATCCGGGGCATTGGGAACGGATCGTGCTGAACCTGTTGTCCAACGCCGTCAAGTTCACCTTGTCCGGTGAGATCGCCGTCGGGGTCCGCGTCGGGGATGGCGAGGTCGAACTGTGGGTGCGCGACACCGGCGTCGGCATCGACGCCGCGGACCTGCCCCACGTCTTCGAACGGTTCCGGCAGGTCCGCGGGGCCGGTGGCCGATCCCACGAGGGGTCGGGCATCGGATTGGCGCTGGTGCGGGAACTGGCCGAGTCGCACGGCGGGCGGGCCGAGGTGGTCAGTCGCGTGGGTCACGGCTCGACGTTCACGGTGCGTCTGCCCGCGCGGCACGCGCGGGCTTCGGCGGTGCGGACCCCGTCGCACAGCGTGGTGGACGACTACGTCGCCGAGGCGATGCAATGGAGCCCCGACGACGCGGCGACCGCGGATTCCGGTGCGGGCGCGGATGTGGTGCTGATCGCCGAGGACAACGCCGACCTGCGCGGCTACCTGTCGATGCTGCTGCGCCCCGATTACCGCGTGGTGCTCGCCGCGGACGGTCACGCGGCACTGCGTCAGGCGCGCTCGGCGCGCCCTGATCTCGTCCTCGCCGACGTGATGATGCCCGGCCTGGACGGTGTGGAGTTGGTGCGGGCGCTGCGCGCGGACCCGCGCACGGCCGGGACTCCGGTGATCCTGCTGTCGGCCCGCGCGGGAGAAGACGCCGCGGGCGAAGGTCTTGCGGCGGGCGCCGACGACTATCTGAGCAAGCCATTCTCCTCGACCGATCTGTTGGCTCGGGTGCGGTCCAATCTCGACCAGGCGCGTCTGCGCAATCACGAATCCGCGTGGCGCACGGCGTTGGTGAACGCGATGCAGGACGGCTTCTTCATCGCCGACGCCGATCGGTCGGTCATCGAGGTCAACGACGGATTCACCCGGTTGCTCGGCTATGCGGCGCCGCAGGGTCCGTGGCCGGTTCCGCACCCGTGGTGGCCCACCGCCGACCAGGACCCCGACGGTCACCGCGCGGTGGCCGCCGCGCTGGCCGCGGTCGAGCGGGACGGTCGGGGGCGGTTCGTGCTTCCCCTGTATCACCGTCTGGGGCATCGACTGTGGGTCGAGGTGTCGTTGGATTCGCTGCGTGACGAGCGCAGCGGTGCGGCGTTGCTGGTGGGCACGCTGCGCGATGTCACCGACCAGCATCTCGCGGCCGCCCGCGACGCGGCCGTCGCGCGTCTGTCCGGCCTGCTGGCCGGAATCGACGCCAGCGCGCACGTACTGCGGATCGGTTCGGCCGAAGTGCGCGACTTCTGGCAGGCCGAGCGGGTGACGCTGCTGAGTTTCGGTCCATCGCGCACGGTGACGGTCACCGCGGGCCCGGACCGGGGTCCGAGCACCGCGCCGGTCGGAATGCCCGAGGTCCTCGCCTTCGTGCGCGCGGGGCACCTGTGCGTCCGGTCCGAGAACGGGGAGATCTCGGGTCTGGTCGATACCACCGCCTTGGTGACTGGAGTGGGTGCGCCCCTCTACGACGGCGGCGACCCGGGGCTGCTGTGGCTCGAGTTCGCTGATCCGCGGCCTTTCACCGACTCCGATCGCACCCTGATCACGCGTCTGGTCGGCCATCTGCAACGGGCGCTGACCCGGGCCAGGGCCAACGACGAACAACGCACGATCGCCCTGGCCCTGCAGCGCGCGCTGTTGGGACCCGACGACCTGCCCGACGGTTTCGCGGCCCGCTACGAGCCCGCGGTCTCCACCATGGAGATCGGCGGCGACTGGTACGACGTCATCGAACTCCCCGGCGGGCGCTTCGGCGTCGTCGTCGGTGACGTCGTGGGTCACGGATTGCCCGCCGCGACGGCGATGGGGCAACTGCGCAGCGCGACCCGAGCCCTGCTGTTGGAGAACAACGACCCCGCGCTGGTGCTGACCGCGTTGGACCGCTTCGCCGAACACCTGCCCGGCGCGTATTGCGCGAGCGTGTTCTGCGCGACGATCGATCCCGCCGCGGGCACCGTCCGCTACAGCAGCGCGGGACATCTACCGGCGCTGATGGCCACTTCGCGAGGGGAAATCCGTCGCCTCGACCGCGCGCTCGGATTGCCGTTGGCGGTGCGGGTGGGCCGTGACCGTCCCGAGGCGACGATCGCCCTCCCCGACGGAGCCACCTTGCTGCTCTACACCGACGGGCTGATCGAGCGCCGCGGCGAGGATCTCGAGCCCGCCCTCGACCGCACCGCCGAGGCGCTCGCCGATGCGGTGACACTGTCGGCCCGCGACGCCGTCGACCACCTGTGCCGCCGGTTGGTCATCGAGGAGCACGACGACGACATCGCCCTGCTCACCTATCGTCGGCCGGACGGTCACGCCGACGGATCGGCCAGCGCGCCTTCGACGGTGTCGAACAGGTCGAGGATCTGATCCAGGGCCGCGAGCCGGATGGTGCGCAGCGGGCCGCCCACCGCGACCACACGCAGCGAACCCTCCGCCACCAGGTCGGAGGTCTCGGCCAACAGGCTCAGTCCGGCCGACCCGAAGAACCGGACCTGTGACAGATCCACCACGAGCAGCGCGGGATCGGATCGGATCGCCTGCGCGATGCGCGCTCCGAGTACCGGGGCCGAGGACATGTCGACCTCGCCGCCCACCGCCACGATCACCGCGGACCCGCGCGGCTCGATCTCGACGGTCAGGATCGGAGACTGTGCCTCGCTCACCGCCGAGCCTCCACGCGCACCCTGTCGTTTCCGCTGCGGTGCGCTCGCTCGACCGTCGCTCTGCCGCGCGGCACATTCGTTGGCATGGGCGGCCTCTCCGCTGGGTCGTCGGACTCTCCCGCGCTCTGCTGGACCGGAGAACTCCGAAATCCTATACCGTGCGGAACCCGCCCGGACCACCCGTCGAGGAGCGGACCGATCCCGCCGGCGGTCGCGCGACCGGAGCTTTCGGTCGCCGATCGAGTAGTTTGGCAGAATCGTCGAACACGGAGAACGCGAGTCCACGCGCGCCGGACCCCTCCCCGGTGGGGCCGGGCGAGGGTTTCCCTCCGGCGAGGCGGGTATCTCCGGCTGGGGGAATAGGGTCGGCGGATCCTGCGAGGAAGGAACTACATGCTGAATCCGGGGCGTCGGCCACGTACTTCTACCGGCACGAGCGGATGCCGTCGCTCTCGCGATGCACGCTGACCGGCCCGCGCCCGCGGAACTCGAGCAACCGCTGGAGTTGAGTTTTCCGCCGGACCCGGACCAACTCGCGTGGACCCGCCGCGCCTTGCAGGAATGGCTGGTCGACCGGGTGACCGATCCCGCCGTCGTGACCGATATCGTCCTCGCGGTCAGCGAAGCGTGCGCCAACGCCGTCGAACACGGCCTGCGCGACAACAAGGACGGGACGGTGCGCCTTCGAGCGAGCCGCTCCGACAATCAGATCCACGTAGTCGTCGCCGACAACGGCCGATGGAAGAACCCGTCCGCGCAGCCCGATCCCTATCGAGGCCGCGGTCTCGCGCTGATGCGCGCGCTCATGACCGAAGTCGAGGTGCGCGCCGAACCCGACGGCACCGTGGTGTCGCTGCGCGCCCGCATCGACTGAATCGGACGCGTCGGCCACGGGGTCGGTGCTGTCCCGGATACCACTCCCGCGAACCACCTCGCTGATGCGCAACCGATGGTTGCGTATATGTCGAGCAAGGGCTACCGTAATGCGCAACCAATGGTTGCAGGAGGTAGTGGTGACAGAACCGGCCCGACTCGACCTCGGCAGCATCGAACGCGAGATCTTCATCGATGCCACGCCCGAGATCGTCTACGAAGTCGTCAGCGATCCGAAGCACGTCCGGGAGTGGTGGCCGGAGGAGGCCGACTACCCGGTGGAGGTCGGCGCGTCCGGCGAGATCAGATTCCGCGACAGCGCCGGTGTCGAGAAAGTGGTCGCGCTGACCGTCGTCGAAGCGCTGCCGCCGCGCACGTTCTCGTTCCGCTGGGCCTACACGCCCGACGAGACGGCGCCGATCGGCAGGTCGCTGCTGGTCACCTTCGAACTCGTGCCGTCCGGTACGGGCACCCTGGTGAAATTCGTGGAAACCGGCTTCCGGCAGATGGGCTGGTCCCCGGCACGACACGAGGAGACCTACCGCGATCACGTCAGCGGCTGGGACTACTTCCTGCCGCGACTGGTCGCCTACGCGGGCGGTAGCGGCTCGTGACCACGCTGTCGGAAGCGGTCGACGACGAACTGTGGTCCGCCGTGGGCGATCCGATCCGGCGACGCCTGCTCGACCTGCTGCTCGGCCACGGGAGCGCGACGTCCACGACGCTGAGCGAACAGGTGCCGGTCACCCGGCAGGCCGTGGCCAAACATCTCGCCGTCCTGGACCGCGCCGGCCTGGTGCACAGCGCGGCCGAGGGGCGCGAACGCCGATACCGGATCGACGAACCTCGATTCGCCCACGCGGTCGCCCAACTCACCACCGTCGGCAACGCCTGGGACGCCCGCCTGTCGCGGATCAAGCGACTCGCCGAATCGATCCAGCACGAGCGGCGGCAATGACTGTCCCGCCCGCCACCTCAGGTACGAACAGGAGAAGAAATGGTTGACATTCTGCACCGGATAGCCGTCGAGAACACCTCGCCCCAGCAGGTGTACGACGCCCTCACCACGATCGACGGCCTCGCCGGTTGGTGGACCCGGGACACCACCGGTGACGCCGCCCTGGACGGCGTCATCGAGTTCCGTTTCCCGCCCGGCGGTTTCGACATGCGGGTCCGCGCGACC
This sequence comes from Nocardia takedensis NBRC 100417, assembly GCF_000308695.1. GTDB lineage: Bacteria > Actinomycetota > Actinomycetes > Mycobacteriales > Mycobacteriaceae > Nocardia > Nocardia takedensis. The sequence continues at coordinate 8,309 of NZ_BAGG01000225.1, forward strand.
ACACCCGGCGAACACGTCGGCTGGGAGGTGATCGACGGACCGCCGGAATGGATCGGCACCACCATCGACTGGACACTGCGCCGCGACGACGACTGGACCGTCGTCCTGTTCACCCACGAAGGCTGGGCCGAACCGGTCGAGTTCATGCACCATTGCAGCACCAAATGGGCCACCTACCTGATGAGCCTGAAAGGCATGCTCGAAACCGGTAGGGGCGCACCGTCACCCGACGACGTCCGGGTCGCCTACCCGGACTGAATCCGACCGGCGCCTCCGTCGCCCTGTTCTCCGGGCCTGGCGACGGATGCCGTGGGGCTACCTCCCGAGAGCGCGCCTCACGGCTCCGGTTGCCAGATGGCGGCGGCCCAGATCACCACCGCGCTCATGGCGATCAGGAGAATCGCCCAGAGCGAGTAGTAGGGCAGGGACAGGAAATTGGCGATGATCACGACGGCGGCGACCGCGATGGCGGCGTAGCGGGCCCAGGTTCGGCCCGACATCAGGCCCAGTGCGCAGAGGATGCCGATCACGCCAAGGACCAGGTGAATCCAACCCCACGTGGGGGTGTCGAAGGCGTAGACGTAGTCGATGTCGGCGACGTAGAGGTCGTCGCCCGCGATGGCCACGATGCCTTGCAGGACGGCGACCACGCCGACGACGAACAACAACGCCGCGGCGACCAGGGAGACGCCGTAGGCGAGGTCTTGGCGGCCGTCGGGTTCGGCCGCCCGCTGTTGCGGAGAACCGGAGGGATACCTCATGGTCGACCTCCTCGTGTCACGAATTCGGGTGGGAGGGGAATCCGCATGACGGCCCGCGCGGGTGACCGGGACATCAGCGGATCTTTTCGCTCGGACGATATCCATCGTGGCGGATACGCCTTAAGCAGCACTTCCACGGGAATTTCGGTCACGTTCCGCCCGTGAGAACGGCTCTGGCCACGCGCGCGAGCGCCGCCGCGATCTCGTCCGGGCTCAGGCCGCGTTCGGTGCGCTGGTAGACGTAGACCTCCGAGGCCAGCGGCGCCAGTAGCGCGTCCACCATCGCCGCATCCGTGTTGCCCGCCTCGGTGAGCAGGGCCCGGACGTGTGCCCACCAGAAGCCGTACGCGCCGGACTCGAAGCGGCGCGCGCCGGTCTCCGCGCCGAGGACCAGGGGAGTGTGGGCTTCCAGCAGTTCGACCATCGCCGCGTAGAACGCCGCGAGCCGCTCCGATGGCGGCGCGCCGGGGCCCAGTGGCGGTTCGCCGCGCAGCAGTCGCTCCTGGAGCGCGCGCTCGTGTTCGTCGAGCAGCGCGACCGCGATCGACACCGTGTCCGGGTAGCGGCGATAGAGCGTGCCGCGACCGACGCCCGCCGCCTTGGCGATGTCGTCCATGGTGACCGACCGCGGGTCGCGTTCGGCGAACAGGCGTGCCGCGGCGGTCAGCACTTTGGCGCGGTTGCGTGCGGCGTCCGCGCGCTCACGGGGGGCCTCCCCGGCGGGTAGGCCCGTGAGCAGGTCGGTTCCCGGATCCATACCGAGACTCTAACCGATGTCCGAGCAGAAGTGGACATCGTGTCCGTATGTTCCCTACTGTCGACGACACCAACCGGACGCACGTCGCGTGGAATCGCACCACTCGAAGCGGGCCGCGGACCGAATCCCTCCGACTCAAGGGCGCAGTGC
>NZ_BAGG01000224.1 GCF_000308695.1 Nocardia takedensis NBRC 100417
GTTCTGTAGCCAGTGAGTGTTGTTGCTGAGGGGTGTTGTTACCCTTCGTGATTGAGGTGAACTGGGTGCTCGAAGAGCGTTGGCAGATGTACAGGTACGCCCGGAGTCGCACGGCCGATGGTGTGGCCGAGTTGCTCGGGAATGTGTTGCAGCGGGAGCATTTCGGCCACATGCCGGATGCAGGTATGCGGGATGGGCAGCGGTTCGTGATCGGTCCCGATGGCTTGCCGGATCTTCGCGTCAATTGGTATTTGGGATCGGCGAAGTGGCGGAGGATGGCGCGCACCACGCAGCGGGATTACGCGTACTCGCTGCTGGTGTGGTTGAACTATCTGGCCGCGATCGACTCGAATTGGTGGGATGTCGATGACGAGGTGGCGACGGAGTTCTTGTTCTGGCGGGTCACGGATCCGGCGAACGAGCGACCGGTGCGGACGGGCAGTTTCGCGCGTGATCTGGCCGGGTTGAAGAAGTTCTACATGCTGGCCGGGCGCCGCTTCGGTGTCGTCGACCCGTTCGCCGATGTGGAGCCGCCGCGGATCGTGAGGCACGCGGATGTGAAGTGGCTCGACCCGGGTGGCTACGAGCGGTGGCGTGATGTCGGGATCAGGGGGTTCGATCTGACGGGGCGCCCGGATCCGTGGTGGAGGGGGCGCAACGAGCAGCGGGATCGAGCGTTCGTCGATGGCCTGTACGGGAGTGGTCTGCGAGTGTCGGAGTGGGCGAGTGTGGCGCTGCCGGAGTTGCCTGCCTACGAGCGGCGGCGAGGGTTCTTTACCTGTGAACTCGCGGATGGATGCGCGAAAGGTGGTTACGGACACAAGTATTGGATCCCTCGCACCGCTTTGCGGACCGTGTTGACCTATGTCGAGGGAGCCCGAGCGGCGGCGGTGCGTCGTGCCCGAGCCGCGGGCCGCTATGAACGGGTCGAGGGCCTGAATGTCGTGGTGGAGGTCCACGGCACCCGGTCGGTGACGACACTGTCCGACGGCCGATATCGGCGTGAGCAGTGGAACGACGTGACCCCCGATACTCGGCTTCGTCTGTTTCGCCGGACTGCACTGGGCTTGGAACCGGTGGCGCTGTGGTTGAACGAGAACGGCCTGCCGCGTGACCCGGGAGGGTGGGAGCACACTTTCACCGCCGCCAATCAGCGGATCGAGTCGCTGGGCTTGGAGAACTTCAGCTGCACCGCCCATATGCTGCGGCACTCGTTCGCGCTGAGGTGGTTCGCGGTGGGCAAGCTGATCAAGTATTCCTGGCTGGGCCATCTCACCGCGGACGAACAGCGCGACTTCGGTGAGGAGGTCGGCGATGTCTGGCATCTGGTCCAGACGATGTTGGGTCACCGCACCGTGGAGACAACCCGCGACGTCTACCTGGAACCGTTTCGAAGCCTGGAGGTCGAGGCGTTGCTGGCCCATGCCGACGACTCTCTGGTCAAGGCGTTTATGGCCGATGTCTTCGCCGACAACCCGTGGGTTCGCACCGACCCGCTCGCGGTCACGCGGTGAGCCGCGGACGTCGCGCAGCCCTCCCGTCGCCCGTTGCTCGGACTCGTCATGGACTCGTGACCGACGAGGACGGGCGTCGGATCGTGCGCTGCTACAGCCAGGACGGCCGGGAGCACAAAGACCTCGACGTGTCGATACTGACGACGCCGGAAGCTCTGCGGGAGGCGTTGATCGCGGCGCTCGTCGCGCGCACGGCGCCCGGCGCTGGACTCACGACCACGCCTTCGTTCGAGAGCAGCTATCGAGTTCTGGTGTCCTTCGATCGTTACCTCGCCGGACTTGCCGCGGTCCCGCAGAGTTTGGCCGAGGTCGGCTCCGAGCAATTCGACGGATTCCATGACGACCGCGAATCCGCGGGGGTCAAGTCGATTCGGTGGCAACTGGCCGAGCTACGTCGGCTTCTGTTGCGCGCGAACGGCATCAGCGCCGCCCTGGCGGCTCGGCTGGCACAACCCCTCCCGCCCCTGCCCCCGAGCAAGCCCACGCACAGCTACACCAGGACCGAGCTGAAACGGATCGCCGAAGCGGCGAGAGCTACCTTGCGTTCGGCGGAGCGACGCATCCGCGCCAACAGCGAGTTGCTGGACCGGTTCCGGGCCGGGGACCTCGACGTCAGCACCGATCTCGATCTGCGACGCCGCCTCGAGATCCTCGACCATCTGGACCGGGTCGGCGACATCCCGCGCCGCACACGCTATTGCGGCAACCGCGTCTACGACGCGCCCGAGATATGGGTGATGCTGCGCGGCAGGATCAAGGACGTCGTCGGCTGGCTCTATCTGATGCCGGAGGAGATCGCGGCGGCTGCGGTGCTGTTCGGTGTCATGACGGGGCAGAACCCGGATGTGATCCGCACGATGAGCGCGGCGCATCACCGCGCCGACGGCGGCACCGGGGCGGGCACGGCGATCGTGGGTCTGCGCAAACCGCGCCGCGGGCACCGCGCCTACATGGATGTGGCGTTGTCGGAGGTCCCGGACTGGATCAGCATCCCTGACCAGCCGACCGATCTGTCGACCCGCGACACCCTGCACACGCCGTTCGGCCTCTACGTCCTGGTCCACGAACTGACCGCGCGGGCCCGGCAGTTCGCCGGCGGCGACCGCCTGCTGGTCGCGTACATGTCGTCCGGTGGTGGACGCAGCCTCAAAGGCCGTGGCTGGCGCGAGATGCCGCTCAACGGGACGCTGGTCAGTGCTCTGGGCAGAACCTGGAATCTGCCGTCGGATGAGGTAGATGCGGACGGTCGCCCGGTGCCGATGCGTCCGCTGAGGTTGGAAACGCTGCGGATGACCCATATCGAGCTGCACCAGAAGCCGGTCGCCCATACCGAACGGACCGCGGCGACTCGCTATCTGGTCCGCAACCGCGGCAACATCAACGACTACCGCAAGGTCGTCGCCGACACGCTGACCAGCGAAGTGGCCAAGGCACGAGCCCGCTCGACGATCGCCACGATGACCACCGAGCAAGTCACCCACGCCAGCGAAAACCTGGACCGGGCCGCCGAAGAGATGGGTTTGGAGCCTGTCGTACTCGAGCGGATGCTCGCCGGCGAACTGGATACCGTGCTGGCCGCGTGCACCGACAACGACAACGGCCCCTACACCCCGCTGGGCCCGTGCCGAGCGTCGTTTCTGCTCTGCTTGGACTGCGAATGCGCCAGGGCGCTGCCTCGCCATCTGCCGTTGCAGGTGATCGTCCATGACCGGCTCGCGCAACGACGCGAGCAGATGAACGCGCTGCACTGGGCGCAGCGTTTCGCCGGGCCGCACGCCCAACTGGCCGATCTGCTCGAACAACACGACCGCGTCGCCGTCGAGGACGCCCGCACCAGCGCGGGCGCCGCCGAACACGCACTCGCGGACCGCCTGCTGAACAGGGAGCTCGACATCCGATGACCTCTGCGGAACTCATCACCTTCGATGAACCGACCGGGATTGCCCACGGACTGCCCGACGGCACGACATGGCCTGACGCGCACACACTGGTGCTGGCGAATCGGCAGATCAGACCGGACGTCGACCCGGCCCGGCTGTCTCGCTTCGCTGATGATCGCTGGGACCTCAATCCCGCGATCTTCGAGGACCACGCACGCTCACAGTCCCTCAATTTCGAGGTCGTCGCCGAACCACTGCGCCAGGCGGCCAAGCACTACCTCTGGCAGCTGATCAACCATTCCCGAGCCCGCACCATGCGCCAGTCGGGCAGCCGCATCGCGATCCATACGATCGAGATCCTGTTCTACGGGGCGTTGCAGCATGTCCTGAACTGGTTCGCCGAGCAGGGGATCACCCAGTTCTGCCAGGTCACAGACGAGATGCTGTGGGACTACCTCGACGCACTCGACCAAGACCGCGTCGCGGTCGCTCAACGCTACCGACGCATCACCGAGATCCGGCGGCTCTGGACACACCGGGAGATCCTGCCGTCCGCGCTGCGGCTGCCGCAGGCGCCGCCCTGGGATGGTGAGGACACCCAGGACCTGCTCGAACAACGCCGTGGGGACCGCGAGAACCGCACCAAACGCATCAGCGAGCACACGATGCAGGCTTTGCTGGGCTGGGCGGTGCGTTTCGTCGAGGACTTCAGCAACGACATCGTGCTCGCGTGGGACGAGCACCGCAGATTGTTGAACCTGCGCCCGGAACACCTTCGCGGCAAGCACTCCCGACGCCCGCGCGGCGGGCTCCAAGACGCGGTCGCGAACTACCTCGACCGGCTGCGGGAACGCGGCGAGCCCCTACCCGGCAAACGCCGCGACGACGGAACCCTGGAACCGGCCTGGCGCCACATCGCCGCCCAACTGCGCTGCGCGCCCGCGTTCCAGTCCACTCCCTCGGGCCGCATGATCACCGACTCCGGGTTGCCCATCGGTGAACACATCTACCTCGACACCGCCATCACCGCTGACCTGGACGGGCAGCCGTGGCATCCCCGGATCACCATCGATCAGATCCCCCTGCTGGCCCGGCTCCTGCAAACCGCCTGTTTCGTGATCGTGGCCTATCTCTCCGGTGCCCGGGTCGGAGAGGTCCTCAACCTGCGGCGTGGCTGCGTCAGCTTCGACGCCGCCGCAGGGCTGTGGCTGATAGAGGGGCTCTACTTCAAGGGCGCCGAGGACGAGGACGGGAACAAGATCCCGCACGGCGCGATACGCGAAGAACCCTGGGTGGTCATCGAACTCGTCGCCCACGCCGTGGAAGTCCTCGAACGGTTGCACGAGAGCCATCTGCTGTTCCCGAACCGGCTCAAGCCGAGAAACATGGGCCCAGAAATCAAACGGCGTGGCGAGGCACGCTCCGACCGACTCATAGCAGTCGATCTCGCCGAGTTCACCGCGTGGGTCAACGAGTACTGCCGCGGCAGGGACCGCACCGATCTCATCCCGGCCGACCCGGGCGGGCCGATCGCCGCCAGCCGTTTCCGGCGCACATTGGCGTGGTTCATCCGACGCAGGCCGCGAGGACTGATCGCCGCCTCGATCCAATACGGCCACACCCATACCCGAATGCTGCAAGGCTACGCGGGGTCCTACGAGGCCGGATTCCTCGACGACTACGCCTTCGAGGACTGGCTGTTCCGTATGGAAGGCATCGCCGAGGACGAACAGCGCCTGCTCGCCGGTGAACACGTCAGCGGACCAGCCGCCGACGCCTACCGCTACCGTGTCCACGCCGCGGCTCGCGAGTTCGCGGGCCGCGTCCTGCACCGCGAACGAAACGTCCGCGACCTGCTCGGCAACCCTGTCCTCCAGATCCATCACGGCGAGGCGATCACCTGCGTCTTCGACCCCGCCACAGCGGCCTGCCAGCTCAGAGGCACCGCGGATGACCCCATGGTCACCCCGGACACCGACGACTGTCGACCCCGCTGCCGCAACATCGCCCGCACCGACCGCGACATCGCCCGCGTCCAGGAAGCGGCCGAGGAACTGGCCGAGATCATCGACGATCGGCTGACCCCACCCATCCGTCACGCCCGCGAACGCCACGAACTCGACCGGCTCCTCACCATCATCGACGACCACCGATCCGGAGTCCCGCAGTGAGCGTCCTGTCCTTCGCCGGGGAGACCGATCCGGTTCGCCGTGACATCATCGCGGCCATCAATCGCCTGCTGGCCGGTACTCCGCGAAGGTCCCGAGGGCGACTCAACATCTCCCAACTCGCCGTCGAGGCCGACGTCAAACGATGGCGCCTCACCCATCAGCACACCGACCTCAAAGACCGGTTCCAGACCGAGATCGCGCACGCGGAATCCAAACAGGCAGCAATCATCCGATCCGCCGAGGACTACGAAGACCTCAAACGCAAACACGCCGAACTGAACCGCCACTGCCGTGACCTGGAACGGCGTTTGGAGGTATACGCGGTCGCCCTCAACCAACTCGCTTCGGAGAACGCCGCCCTAGCCGACCGCGACGCCGCCAAACTCAGAACGCTGCCACGAGGACGTCGGTCAAATCTCTGACGCTTCAGTGACTTCGATGGTTTCGCGCCAGTCCACTTCGCGCGGAAACAAACCACCGAATCCGGACTCGACGCCGCTCGTCGACTCGCGGCGCATTGTCCGGCTCAGGCAACGCTGCGGATTTCCTGAACACCCAGCCGCGGGGCCGGGCTTGGGACAGAAATGTTCGTCTCCACCCACTCCCGGCCCTACGGCCAGGACTACGGCCGGGGTGTCGGGAGAAGTTCGGTGAGGAGATCCTCGACGTGGGCACGGATCTGGTCGCGGATGGTTCGTACCGCGGTGATGTCCTGCCCGGCGGGGTCGTCGAGTTTCCAGTCGCGGTAGTCGACACCGGGGAAATACGGGCAGGCGTCCCCGCAGCCCATGGTGATCACGACGTCGGAGCTCGCGACGGTGTCCGGGGCGAGGATCTTCGGGGTCTGGGCGGTGATGTCGATGCCGAGTTCGGCCATCGCCGCCACCGCGACGGGATTGATCGACTGTGCGGGTGCGGTGCCCGCGGAGCGGACCTCGACCCGCTCGCCCGCGAGGTGGGTGAGGAAGCCGTGGGCCATTTGGGAGCGTCCGGCGTTGTGGACGCAGACGAACAGCACACTGGGGGTGGATTGCACTGGGGTGGTGGGCCTTTCAGGCGACGGTGATGTCGAGTTCGGACAGCAGGACCCGCACGCGGGTCTCGATGTCGTCGCGGATGGCGCGTACGACCTCGATGGGCTGGTTGTCCGGGTCGGGCAGTTCCCAGTTCTCGTAGCGGCGGCCGGGGTAGATCGGGCAGGCATCGCCGCAGCCCATGGTGACGATGACCTCGGCGGCTCGCAGGATCTCCTCGGTCCACGGTTTGGGGAATTCGCGGGTGATGTCGATGCCGATCTCGGCCATCGCCGCGACGGCGACGGGGTTGATCTCGGCGCCGGGTTCGGAACCGCCGGACCAGGCGATGGCGTGCTCACCGGCGAGGTGGGTGAAGTATCCGAGGGCCATCTGGGAGCGTCCGGCGTTGTGGGTGCACAGGAACAGCACCGTCGGTGTGCCGACGAGGGCTTTGCCCTCGACCTTGGCCAGGGCGAGCAGGCGTTGGCGGGCGAAGCGTTCGGCCAGCAGCGGCAGGAAGTTCAATACCGTGGCGTGGGAGGCGAATTGGTTGAACGAGGAGTTGAGGAACTTCTCGATCGTCTCGACGCCGAAGGTGTCGGCGAACTCGCGCTGCAACCGGGTCGCGGCGGTCTTGAGGGCAAGTTGGTGGTCGATGGTGAGTACGTCGCGGTCGAGGTCGGCGTGGGCCAGGGGGTGGTGCTCAGTCATCGGTGACTCCGTGTCGAATTCGAATCGGTGGTGGTGGGGTGAGGGATGACGATGTCGTCGGCGACCGCGGCGGCGGTCGCCGGATACAGCAGCGCGACCAGCCCCAACCCGATCCCGGCGCCGAGGATCTGGGCGGCGACGAACCCGGGAGCGGAGGCGGGGGCGATTCCGGCGAAGGTGTCGGAGAACACGCGCCCGACGGTAACGGCGGGGTTGGCGAAGCTGGTCGAGGAGGTGAACCAGTACGCGGCCCCGATCCACGCGGCGACCGCGACCGCCGAGAGCGCGGCGCGGCCGGTGCGGGCCAGGGCGAAGATGACCAGGATAAGCCCGGCTGTCGCGACGACCTCACCGAGCAGATGCCCGCCGGTGACCCGGTGGTGAGTCGAGATCTCGACGGCTGGCCGGTCGAACATGGCGTTGGCCAGGATCGCGCCGGTGATCGCGCCGAGGGTCTGGGCGGCGATATACCCGCCGAGCACGGCGCCGGGAAGGCCGGTGCCGTGGCGGCGTCCGGCCACCCAGTCTGCCACGGACACGACGGGATTGAAGTGCGCGCCCGAGACCGGGCCGAACACCAGGATCAGTACCGCGAGCCCGAACACGGTCGCGGTCGAGTTCTCCAACAGTTGCACCCCGACATCGCCGGGTGAGAGCTGCTGGGCGGCGATCCCGGACCCGACCACGACCGCCACCAGCAGCGCGGTGCCGACGAACTCGGCGACCAGTCGGCGTATCGGATCGCTCACCGGGTCACCGTCGCGGCCGGGACGGTGGCATCGAGCAGCCGCGACAACTGCGCGAACGCGGCCGGTTCGATCCGGTAGTACACCCACGACCCCCGCCGCTCACTACTGAGCAGTCCGGCTTCGCGCAGCACCTTCAGGTGGTGGGAGATGGTCGGCTGGGAGACCTCGAACCCGGCGGAGATGTCGCACACGCAGGCTTCGCCCCCGGCGTGGCTGGCCACCAGCGACAACAGCCGCAACCGCACCGGATCGGCGAGCGCCTTGAACATCGCGGCGAGCTCGGCGGCGGCCGGGACGGTCAACGGCCGCCCGACCAACGGGGTGACCTCACACCCCGGTGAGGTCACATCCGTCAACGGCAACGACTTAGACATAGGTCGATATTGATCGATGTCTAATCCGCAGGGCAAGCGAACACCCGGTGAACACCCGCACTCAACGGGGCGCGAAGGGCTCAGCAGCAGCTCGCACCCGAGGCCACGGCCTTCTCCTTCGCATCGGCGCCACAGCACGCGCCCTCGGCCGCGGCCTGCTCGGCGGTGCCGCAGCACACCGCGACGGCTTCGGCGTCGGACGCGGTCTCACCGGAGGCGAGCACCGGGGCGGTGCCGAAGTCCTCGGTGTCGGCGAGCACGGTGTAGACCTCCCAGCGTTCGGTATCCGGTGCGGTGACCCACACCTTGTCCTGGGTGGCGAAGCAACACGTGGTCGCGATCTGCTCCTCGGTGAACAGTCCCGCCTTCGACAGGCGGTCGATCTCGGCGTGGACCTCCTGCGAGGTTTCGACCTCGACTCCGAGATGGTTGAGGGTGCCGCCCGCGCCGGTGTTCTCGAGCAGCACCAGCTTCAGCGGCGGCTGTGTGACGACGAAGTTCGCGTAGCCGGGCTTGCGTTTGGCCGGTTCGGTGCCGAACAGCGTCGAGTAGAACGCGACCGCGGTGTCGATGTCGTCGACGTTGAGGGCGAGCTGGATTCGGGACATGACCATACCTCCGAGTTGTGAGACATATATCGAAGAACCTTGCGGGTTCGAGTCTGCCCCACTACTTCGACATATGTCAACAAGGTGGGTAGGGTGGGACTCATGCCCAAGGCGTTACCCGTGATCGACATGTCCGCCCCCGTCTGCTGCGCCCCGGTGGCCGCGGGCCCCGTCGACGACGCCGCCGCGCTGGAGGTGGCGCTGCGGCTCAAAGCCCTCGCCGACCCGGTCCGGGTAAAAATCGTGTCCCTGCTGCTGAGCAGTCCCGGCGGGGAGGAGAACGGCGGCGACCTCGCCGCGGCGGTCGCGGTGTCGGAATCGACTGTCTCCCATCACCTCAAAGTGTTGCGCGAGGCCGGGCTCGTCACTTCCGAGCGGCGTGGGATGAACACCTTCCACCGTGGCCGCCGCGACGCCCTGGCCGCGTTGTGCGTGGTCCTGGACCCGAACTGTTGCCGCTGACCATCCCGGCGACCGCATCGGGGCACGGTCGATCCGACTGGGTGCCCGTGGCCGCACACCAGGGGCGGTCGGGCACTCTGTCGGGCCGAGTGTCGATCGTGCGCCGCAATGTCGCGTAGCCGCTGAGCGCCACAGCACAAGAACTCGAAAACCCCCGCCCTGCAACAGCCTTGTTGCCGTCCCCCTTCCGAGCCTGCCGAAGGGGCCTGCAATAATTCCACGAACAAGTTAGCCCTCTGCTCCACTCCCACTGGCGGAAGAAC
>NZ_BAGG01000223.1 GCF_000308695.1 Nocardia takedensis NBRC 100417
AGAATGGTGAGCCCAGCGGCCGGCCGCCGCGTCGTGGACATGCTCAAAGAAGTGATGGGTATGTCGGAAAGGTTCGCGTGCAGGGTCGTTGGGCTCAACCGGTCGACCTATCGTCGGCCTCCCGCCGCGCAGACCCCAGCGGATCCCGACGCTGCCCTGCGGGCGTGGCTACGCTCATACGCGGTCAAGCACCAGAACCGCGGGTTCCGGCGCGCCTGGGCGCGGCTGAGGTTCGACGAAGGCGCCAAGATGAACATCAAGAAGGGTTCACCGGCTGTGGCGGGAAGAAGGACTGCAGGTCCGCGAGCACCACCCGCGCAAGCGGGCCGGGGTGTCGTCGGCGGCGGCGATCGAGGCCGACGCGCCGAAGGTTCTGTGGGCGTTGGACTTCCAGTTCGACTCCACCGTCGATGGTCGGGCAGTGAAGATCGAGTCGATGATCGACGAACACACGCGGGAGTCGTTGCTGCACATCGTGGAACGGTCGATCACCGCCGACCGTCTGGTGGCCGAGTTGCGCAAGGCGTTCACCATCACCGGCGGCCCACCACGGGTGCAGCGGATGGACAACGGGCCGGAGATGATTTCCCACGCTTTACGACAGTTCTGCGTCGACCGGGTCGGGATCTCCTACATTCCGCCGGGCACACCCTGGAACAACGGGCACATCGAATCGTTCAACCGCAGGTTGCGGACCGAGTGCTTGAACCGCAACCACTGGAACACGCTGCTCGAGGCCCGCGTTGTGATCGGTGATTTCAAGGCCGATCACAACCTGCGGCACCGGCATTCGGCGCTGGGCTACCGGACACCGGCCGAGTACGCTGCGGCTTGCACCTGCACCCAACACCCGGTGGCCTGCAGGACGAACTGAACACGCAACGACACCACCCGGACCCAATTTCCGGGTGGCCTCATCATCGAGGACCGGTCAAGCCACCGTGGCCCCCGCCTGCAACTTCCACCACTCAAGGTCAGCGGTGGCGTAATCACCGACGGGTAATATCGCCATCGCGGCACGCGCGAACCCATTCGGTTCAACTGCTCACGGTCTCCGCCTCAGAACGGCCCGCAAGAACCAATCCGATCTATTCGCGGTTCTTAAGGAGTACGAGAAGTACATCTAGAGGTTGGCGTGAACACGCTCCGCCGCCGCTGCTGCCTATTGCAAGAACTGCACGGTCGCTTCATCCACCCAGCGCGCAAAAAGGCTCAGCGCAGCCAGGCGCTCCAGCGCCGTTTGCTCGTCGAGCTCGACTTCGTCGTTCGGCAGGTGTCCAACGGGATTGCGGATCGCACGGAAACACCCCGAGCCGAACTCCAGTACTCCAGCCTGCATCGACTTCGCCGTCTGTTCGTCGGCGATCGCGGTGAACCGCAGTCGCGGTTTCCCCGCCTCCGGAGCCTTGTCCGAGAACGCCTGCTTCACCAGGTCCGACTCTGATACATCGCGGCGCCCAATCTTGGTCTGCAATGCAGAGTTCACCGCTTTCGCCGCAGCGAGGACCGCTTCGTGACGATGTCCAGTCGACCATTGCACCTTCGCTGAATCCCAGATCAGGTGGTGAAGGGAGCTCGCCGTTATCCGTGGCGAGGGATCCGGCTCGCCGAGCCGGGCAAGCAGTTCATCACGATTGCCGAGGCGGCCCAAAAGCCGGCTCGCTGCGTTACGTTCGTTCGCCACGATGTCGTCGCCGTCGCCGGAGTTTTCGGATCGCCATTCCGGATAGAGACGATTCAAGATCGCCCGGATGGTCTCCGCGTATTGGAGTGCAGCGCTGACGCCGCAACCGGGCACCATCTTGCCGGTTCTGATGCTCCTTCTGACCGAACCACTCTGTTCCTCAAGCACCTCAGGAACACGGACAGTAGTGTCTACGAACTGCTGTAGTTCGGCACGCACCCATGCCACGTCGACGCCGTTCAGATCCACCGCAACATCATGGCTTACGCAGTGCCCGTCTGGCGATCAAAATGGGCAAGGAGGCACCGAACCTGGATCTGGGCGGTCCCCCCCAACCCGTGACGGTTCACACCGAGCACGGATCAGACCGTGGTATCCGAGCTGGCGTGCCGGGAATACGGGCGGGCGCGGACTCTGGGACTCGACACCGGCCTCGTGCACTGCCCACCACCCGGTGTACGGCCGCCCGGATCGCCGCCCCCGCTGTGTCGACTGCTCGACACCGCCGACATCGATCACAACCCGCCCGGACCACACCGCCCGGTGCACCGCCGCGTGCCCGTTCCCTGGATCACGCCCGTGGTCCTCGGCCCGGACAACCAACCCATGGTGTGGTGGCGGATGATCCACCGAGGCCGCCTGGCCGCCGCCCAACGCGACTGGCTGTGCCACCACCTCCACCACCCACTGCCCACACCTCACCCGAACACCCGGCCACACCGTGACCATCAGACGCGGACAAGAACAACGCAGCGGCGAGAACGCCCCCGAGATCGAACTGACCCAGGACTGGCAAATACCGACCGGACTCTACTGACCACACCACACCACACCAGCAAACCCTGCAACAGCCCCGGCGCGGTTCCGAAGGACGCGCCCTGCGCGCGTCACCCATCCCACTGGAGTCCGTGAAACACAGCGCCGACCCCGCCTACCGACGCCGCACAGCAGAGCAAGCGACGCGAGCCCCGCACCGCGTCGCGACCAGACACGCCCCTCGATTGCCCAGGCGACACTCGCCACCACCGTCCTGCGGCTCTCCCGAATGACCCGACCCGCGCGATAGGCTCCCGACACCCAACTCCCACAGCTCCTTCAGCCCACCGACAGGCCAGACGATGACCACCCACGACGGACACACCGAGCACATGGGTCCGCCCGCGCCACGTCCGTGCACCACTGCCCCTACCGACGCGACGTCCCCAGCGGAATCTGGGACCACACCGAATACCGGAAACTGCGCGCCTACGACAACGAGCTCCCCGACCAACCCGCCGCGCTGTTCCAAAGCCACCAACAAGACGCGGGCGATGACCGACGGCGTATGTGCGCCGGATGGGTCGGCTGCCACGGCCCAACGTTGTTGGCCCTGCGACTCGCACTCATCGATGACCCCATCACCCCCACGGCCTAATTCACCGGCACCGGTTCGCGTTCGGGGGCGTCGTCGCGATCGATATCGGCTTCCGCTTCCAAGCGCTCCATCCACTCGGAGTCCTCGGCCGTACCGTCGGGGACCAGGTACGGGTAGGCCATCCGCCAACCCCGCTCCGTGTCGGCGATGCGTTGTCGTTGGTCCGAATGATCGTGCGGCATGGCCTTTTCGACTAGATTGTTTGTGTTCACTGCCGCCTGTCCTGCTCAGGATGGTCACTACCGCTGGCAACATTCGTGGGATCGAGTGCGGGCCGGGTGGGATGCCGCGGCGGGGCATCGCGAGGTTCGGGAGGGTGTCGGGTGAGTGTGGTGTCGTGGTTGTGGGTGGTCGCGCCGTTGGCGGTAGCCGCTGCGGTGGGTACAGCGTTGTCGGTGGTGGTGAACTTGGCGACCGGTGGCGGGCCGTGGTGGTTGTGGTTGATCGTTGGTTTGTTGACCGTGGTCGGTTTCGCGACCTCGGTGTGGCAGTATCGCCGTCAATCGGCCAACCCTCCTGGTCCGCCGACTTCCCACGCGGTTGATGCCGGGGGTGGGCGGAGCGTCGCGGTCGGCGGTGAGGCACGTGGGCCGATCAGCACCGGCGACCGTGGAGTGGTTCCGCCGACGTCGCCGTCATCGTCCACTCCACCCCCGCGGAATGCAAATCCCACGTCCCCCCCGCCGGGTTCGGTAGCGGCCCGTGGTGACCGCTCGGTCGCGATCGGTGGAGACGCCCACGGCGAGATCGCCACCGGCGACCAGGCCTAACAGAGGACGAGATGACCAAGCGGGCACGGCGCGAGTATGAAGAGCCCGACACTCCCGAGCCCGGAGACCATGGTGCTCCAGGCGGGGGTGTGCAGGCTTCGGGTGAGCGTGCGGCCGCGGTCGGCAGAGACGCGTACCTGATCCAGACAGGCGACAACTCCCTGGCGGTGCAGTTGCCGTCGGAGGCGTTCCAACCGATCAGCGAGGTCGACGCGCCGCCCGGGATCGACAACCTGCCCGCCCGACCGGGTGAGTTCGTCGGCCGCGAAACCGAACTCGACGAACTCGACGCGGTACTGGCCGCCCCGGGTGATCAGGTCGTGGTGCAGGCCGTGCACGGGTTGGGCGGCATCGGCAAATCCGCGCTGGTCGCCCACTGGGCCGCGACCCGCCCCCACGGCCGCACCCCGATCCGGTGGATCGTCGCCGATACCGCCGACGACATCCGGCGAGGGCTGGCCGAACTCGCGACCGTTCTCCAACCGGCCCTCGCTAGGGTGCTCACTGTCGAGCAGCTGGCCGAACGCGGTCTGCAATGGCTGGCCACCCACACCGGATGGCTGCTCGTCCTCGACAACGTCGATAACCTCAGCGACATCGCCGAGATCCGCGCCCGCGCCTCGATCGGCCGCATCGTGATCACCAGTCGACGCTCCACCGGCTGGCCAACCGACACCACCGTTGTGCGGTTGGACGTGCTCGAACCCGAACAATCCGTGCAACTGCTTACCGGCATCCTTGACGCGACTGGTCCCCGCGATGGAGACGGCGCTGTCGAGCTGTGTGCTGAACTCGGACATCTGCCATTGGCCATCGAGCAAGCCGGGGCGTACCTGGTACAGAACGCGTTGATGACCCCCCGCGCTTATCTGCAGATGCTTACCGACTATCCCGCCGAGACATTCGGGCAAAGAGTGGTTGACGGCGACGATGAACGCACGATAGCGCGGATCTGGAAGGTAACCTTCGATAGCATCTCTGCTATCCAATCCACCGCGGGTGATCTGCTACGCGTCCTTGCCTGGTATGGCCCCGACGCCATCCCGTTCACGCTCTGCCGAGACCTCGCCGATCCACCGACTCTCAACACTGCTCTCGGCGTCCTCGCCGCCTACGGCATGATCACGATGGATCCGACGACGACGACCGTTTCGATCCACCGACTCGTGCAAGCCGTCGCGCGCACGCCCGGCCCGGATGATCCCCACCGAAGCGTCGCAGCCGTCGAAGAGGCCCGAACCCAGGCCGGCAAGCTTCTGTCCAGCGCACTGCCGGACCGCAATGACACAAGCACTTGGCACATTTGGCGCAAGCTGCTCCCGCACATCGACGCCTATCTCCACCACACCACCGCCGACACCCTCCAGACTGTCAGCATTCTCAGCGCCGCCGGGCTCTTCCTACTCACTCAGGGTCTACCCGTCCGCGCCATCGAGTACCTCCGGCGCGCCACTACGACCGTCGGCAGGCTGCTCGATCCTGATTCCCCCGAAACCCTTAGGGCGCAGCACAACCTCGCCAGTGCGCACCATGCCGCGGGTCAAATCGCCGAGGCGATCTCACTGTTCGAGCACACCCTCACCGAGCGACAACGTATCCTCGGGTCCGAGCATCCCGACACCCTCACCACCCAACACAACCTCGCCGGCACGTACAACGATGCGGGGCGGACAACCGAGGCGATCTCGCTGCTCGAGCAGACTCTTCGACTTCGCAAGCAGAACATTCGCGTCGATGACCCCGATATTCTGGTATCTCAACACAACCTCGCACAGATGTATCGGATGACCGACCGACTCGGGGAAGCTATCCCGCTGCTCGAAAGAACCCTTGCCGACAGCGGACGCCTTCTCAACCCTTCTCACCACCATGTTGCGCTTTTCCGCGGCAGCCTCGCTGATGCGTACGAGACGGCAGGGCGCCCGGCGGAGGCCATCCCCCTCCTCGAACAGATTCACACCGACCGCCAACAGTTCTTGGGCATTGAACACCCCGACACACGCGCCTCCCGAAGCAGACTCGCGGACGTATACAACACGGCGGGTCGACCAACCGAAGCGATCCCGTTACTTGAGCAGATCCACATCGACTCCCAACGACTTCTCGGACCGGATCACCCCGAGACCCTGACCGCTCGCAGCAACGTTGCCAGCGCGTACTACCTCGCGGGGGACCGAGCAGCGCAGGCAATCACACTGTTGGAGCAAACCGCCGCCGACCGCGAGCGGGTGCTTGGACCAGATCACTCTGACACGCTCACCTCCCGCTACTACCTCGCGGGTGTGTACCAGGAGACGGGCCGGATCACCGAAGCCATCGACCTGTACGAGAGGAACCTTGCCGATCGAGAACGGATTCTGGGCTCAGAACACCATGATACGTTGACCACTCGCAGTGCGCTCGCCGCTTGCTATCAGATTTCGGGCAAGTACGTACAGGCGATCCCCCTGCTAGAGCGAGTCCTCGACAACCGCGAGCAGATCCTCGGGCCCGACCATCACGACACCCTGGCGTCCCGGCACAACCTCGCTGATGCGTATCAGATGACGGGCCGATTGGCCGAAGCGATCCCGTTGTTCGAGCAGACTCTCACCCAGACCGTAGAAGTCCTCGGCCCCGACCACCCCGACACCCTCATCGTCCGCCACAACCTCGCCAGCACATACCAGCAGGCGGGCCGCCACGACAAAGCGATCCCCCTGCTCGAGTGGACACTCACCTACCGTGAACAGCACCTGGGACCTGATCACCCGGATACCGTCACCTCTCGCAGCAAACTCGTCGGCGCCTACCGGTCGACAGGTCAGATCGCGGAAACAGTCGCATTATTCGAGCGGAGCCTCGACGGATTCGAGCGAGTTTACGGACCTCGCCACCCCGACACCCTATCCGTTCGCCACAACCTCGCAGATGCGTATCAGATGACGGGTCGACTGGCCGAAGCGATCCCGCTGTTCGAGCAGACTCTCACCCAGACCGTACAAGTCCTCGGCCCCGACCACCCCAACACCCTCATCGTCCGCCACAACCTCGCCAGCACATACCAGGAAGCGGGCCGCCACGACAAAGCGATCCCTCTGCTCGAGCGAATCCTGACAGACAACGAGCGACTTCTGGGTTCAGATGCTCTCGACACCCTGACTTCTCGCCACAACCTCGCCAGCGTCTACGATTTGAATGGTCGGCCAGCCGAGGCGATCCCGTTGTTCGAGCAAACCCTGGCCGGCCGGGAGCGGGTTCTGGGTTCAGATCACCCTCACACCTTGACCACCCGCCACAACCTCGCCAGCGCCTACTACAACGCGGATCGGCTGCCGGAGGCCGTCATCCAGTTCGAGCGGGTGCTCGATGATTTCGAGCGGGTCCTCGGTCCGGATCACCCCGAGACCTCGACCTGCCGTTTCAACCTGGCTGGTGTGTATCAGGAGGCCGGCCGAACAGCGGACGCGATTCCTCTGCTGAGGCGAATCCTCACCGACAGCGAGCGGGTCCTGGGTTCAGATCACCCTGACACATCGACCTGTCGCCACGACCTCGCCAACGCCTACTGCGAAACGGGCCAGCTCACGGAGGCGATCGAACTGTTCGAGCGAATCCTCGACGACAGCGAGCAAACCCGCGGCCCTGAACACCCCACTTCGCTGATGTTCCGTATCGAGCTCGCCAACGCCTACCGGGCGGCTGACCGTACCACTGAGGCGATTCCGCTCATGGAGAAGGCGCTCGTCCACAGCGAACAACTCTTCGGTCTCGAACATCCGGATACCATCAGCACCCGCATCGATCTCACGTTTGCCTACCGGTCGCTGGGTAAAATCGCAGAGGCCATCCCCCTCATGGAACGGGTCCTCGCCGACCTGGAGGGCGTATTCGGACCAGATCATACAACCACGTCAAGCTTCCGTAGCAGTCTCGCGAATCTGCGAGAGCAACTGCCGTGAGGTTCGCTCCTCGATTTTTGTGCTGGCGGAGCATCCGCGCTGAAACGAACAAGTCGTCGCCAGCTGACTTGATCTGCTGGCGACGACTTCGCGACCAAACCGATAGGGGCTCGAAAGAATGCCTGTTGGTCCCAAGGTCGGGTGCCAGTGGACCAGAGAGTCGCATGTGTCCTGGGTGGTTGCAGGCGAGGCCGGTCAGCAGTGCATCGCCGTCGTGCTGGTCACCTCGATCTCGCGAGGAGGTACCCCACCATCCCTCACAGCCGTTTGACCATGTCCACGCGCCCGGGCAGCACCATGGGGAGGTCGGTCCTCCAATGGATGTTGCGGGGCGTGGCACGAACGACGCGAGTGCCGGTGATGAAGTCGTGCGCAGTCCGGCGAGCACCGATGGGGATAGCCGCGAGCAGCAAACTCGCCAGCAGCGAGAGCATCCCGCATACAGCGAGCACGTCGAGCGGCCGGTTCGTCGGATACGACCCCGACAACGACATGAAGAAGAACGGCACGAAGATGACCACCATCCGCACCGCGGCCTGGCGCACCTCCAGACTCAGCCGCGCCCACTGCCCAGACGGCACCACGGCCAAACCTACAAGTCCTTTGCCCAAGGTCCGTCCATCTTGCCGAACCAACAGAAAGACCTCCAACGGGACTGACCACCACTCCGTTCACCCCGACGGTCGCCGCCCGGGTTCGTGCGGGCACGGCAAACCCGGTGCGCGCCGCCACGCTGACCACCGCGCTATTCAGCGGTCTGGTGACCTGCGAACTCACCCCGCCTCATGCGGGTCGACCTCGACACCGCCACCGCCAGCACGATCCGGGGCAGTGAGATCACCGCGCTGCTCGCGGTACCCGACTGACGGGACCCTGAACCGTCACGGGTTGGGGGCCGCTTTGGGCTGTCTAGAGATTCTGTCCGCCGGGTTGTGAGATTTGTACCCGTGCAATGGAAGGATCTCCGCTCATGCCGATGATGTACTCGCCGCAGTTTCGTGAGCGTGCTGTCGCTCTGCTCCTGGAGGAAGGTCGGCGGGTCGCCGACGTGGCCCAGGATCTGGGAGTCACCGAGGGCTCGCTGTATCGATGGAAGCAGCAGGCTCTGATCGATCGCGGTGAGGCGCCGGGTACACCCACGGTCGAATCGGCGCTGTTGCGGGACGCACTGAGCCGGATCAAACAGCTCGAGGAAGAGTTGCGCGCCACACGGCTGGCCGCCGAGATCCTCCGCGACACCACGATCAGCCCAAAAGGCGGTTCCCGGTTGCCACGGCCTTGACCGGGCAAGGAATCAACATCCGCACCGCGTGCCGTGTACTCGGGATCTCTGAACGCGGCTACCGCCATCACCGTAACCGGCCACCCAGTCAGCGTCGGCTGTGTCACGACATGCTCGCCGAAGCCATCCGCGCTGTGCACGCCGCGTCACGCGGCTGCTACGGCGTACGTCGAATCCACGCCGAACTCACCATGGGAATGGGTATCGCGATCGGGTCCGGGCAGGTGCATTCGATCATGAAACGCGTTGGTCTACAGGGAATCGCAGGATCGAGGAAACGATATGTCAGCAAGCAGGACCGGGCCACGCATTCCGATCTGGTCAAGCGGAACTTCACCGCGGAGCGGGAGAACCAGCTGTGGTGCACCGACATCACCGAGCATCCGACCCCTTGGATTCCAGTAGTCGTCGCAACGGTTTGAACTACGAGACGTTCAGTAAAGCATTCAGTCTTTCCGTGGGTGTCTGCCAGGCGAGGCATTTGCAGGGTCGGTCGTTGAGTTCGTCGGCGACCGCTTGCAGCGCCGCGGGGGTGTGAAATCTGAGGTCGCTGCCGCGTGGGAAGTACT
>NZ_BAGG01000222.1 GCF_000308695.1 Nocardia takedensis NBRC 100417
CCGGCGCGCGGCGGTGGCTCACCTGCAACGATTGTTCGGGATGAGTCAACGGCTGGCGTGTCGGGTGACCGGGCAGCATCGCAGTACTCAACGCCGCCCCCGTGCGGGCCAGGCGGTCACCGACCCCGATGCCGGGCTGCGGGCATGGCTTCGGGATTGGGCGAAATCCCATCCACGACAGGGGTTCCGGCGCGCCTATCACGAGGCTCGCGGTGAGGGCTGGTCGGTGAATCACAAGAAGATCCAACGACTCTGGCGTGAGGAAGGCTTGCGGGTGCCGCAGCGGCGCCGCCGCAAACGCCTCGGCGACTCGACCGTCACCACGCTGAGCGCGGACGCGCCGAACCGGGTCTGGGCGGTGGATTTCCAGTTCGACGCCACCGACGACGGCCGCCCGGTCAAGATCGTCTCGATCGTGGACGAACACACCCGCGAATGCCTCGGCGGGCTCGTGGAACGATCGATCACCGCGGACCGGCTCATCGATGAACTCGACCGCATCGCTGCCCGCCGCGGCTACCCGGCGGCGTTGCGGTGCGACAACGGACCGGAACTGGCCTGCTCGGCGATGGCGGACTGGGCCGGTGAACGCGTCGGCCTGGCCTTCATCCCGCCCGGGCAGCCCTGGCGCAACGGCTACATCGAATCGTTCAACGGCCGACTGCGCGACGAATGCCTCAACATCAACAGCTTCTGGTCGATCACCCAGGCCCGGGTCGTGATCAGCGACTGGAAAGCCGATTACAACTATCACCGCAGACATTCCGCCCTGGGCTACCGAACTCCGGCCGGATACGCTGCGATCTGCACACACCGATAACCGACTCTCACAGAACCTTGATCTGGCCCCCGCTTGTCGGTCCGCTGTTACGCGAGTCGAGGGCTGGGTTGGGTCTCGAGCCACAGCGTCTCATACTCGGCAGGACTGAGGTATCCGAGGTAGGAGTGGCGGCGCTCGGGGTTGTAGAAGTTGTCGATCCAGTCGGCCATCGCGATGGTCAACTCGAGACTTGTCGACCACTTTTTCGTGTTGAGAAGTTCGGTTTGCATCCGGCCCCAGAAAGATTCCATCGCCGCGTTGTCGAAACAGTCGCCTACGGTACCGAAGGACGGCAGCAATCGATGGCGGCGCAGATTTTCGCCGAACGACTACGAGGTGAATTGCGTTCCGTGATCGGCATGCACGATCAGACCGGTGTTGGTGGAGCGTTCGGCCACGGCCATGTTAATGGCATTGTTGACAAGGGCGGTGTCGGCGACGGTGGAGAAGGATCGACCGACGATCTTCTTGCTGAAACAGTCCAGCACAGCGCAGCAATAGACTTTCCCGTCCCTGGCGGAATGTTCGGTGATGTCGGTGCACCACAACTCGTTGGGGCGGGTGGCGGTGAACGCGCGGTTCACCAGGTCCGCGGGCGTGGGTACTCGCAGCAGTGGGTGACCGCGGCGTCTGCGTCTGGGCATGCCGTGTAGACCCAGCTCGGACATGATCGAGGCCACCAGCTTGTGATTCACGATCATCTCGCACTCGGCCAACAGCGCGGCCTTGATCCGTCGCTTGCCATAACTTCCCCGTGACCGGGCATGGATCCGGGAGATCTCGTCGGCCACCACGATCCTACGGACTCCCCTGTCCGACAACGGCTGGCGCCGCTGACGCAAGAAGGTGGATCTGTGCACGCCGGCGACTCGACACGCTGATCGACCGGAATGTCCCAGTGCGATCAATCCTTCGACGACCGCGGTCCGCCTTTTGGGGACACCACCGCCTGCGCGTCGAACAATTCGCAGGCGTCGCGCGTGAGTTTCAGTTCCGCCTCCAACGCTGCGATCCGCTTCTTCGCCGAGGCCAGTTCATCGGCCTCCACACTCGGCACACCTTCACGAACTCCCGCATCGATGAGCACCTGCGCCTTCCATCGGAACAATGTGGCAGGTGAAATACCCGTTTCGGCCGCGACCTCGGCGACGGGCTCGCCCGCCCGCAGCCGAGCACACACCTGCCGCCGCAACGACGGCGCAAAGGATTTCGGCATCATGACCTCCTACGGGTCAGTCTGCCTCGACTCTCACAACCGCGGTCTCCCGACCGGGGGCCAGATCAGGTGGACTCGTCATCGGGGACCGCTCAGGGGTGCGCAGGGCACACCGGATATCCCGGTCCAGCGAGATCACGCTCCCGCGAAATCGATTCCGGTACGGAATCTTCCATCGGCGGTCAGAATTCTCGGTATGACAGATCGGGCCTGGATCCTGGTAGTGATCGTTGTCGGCATTGCTGCGCTGCTCCTGCTGTTTTGGCTCACTGGAGTGGTGTCGGGCCTGATCCTGGAAGTGTTCCGTCGGGCTCCGTTGCTGGGGTGGCTGTACTGGCTGGCGGTTCCTGTCCTGCTTGTCACCGCTTTCGTCGCGTGGCAATGGATTCCGTTGGTGGTCGCGCTGGCGATGGTGGTTGTGGCGGTGGTGGTCGGAGGGGCCGGTGCCTCATACGACGAATCGACCGGCCGCTCGGGCGGACTCCACAGCCGCCCACGACACTGGGGCAAGAACAGGTAGCAAGCGACTCTGAGTGCGGAAACCAAGGAGCCCCTGCGGAACTGCCTGGTCACGGTGGTTGATCAGCGGGCGCGCTCGATCAACGCGGCAATCGAGATCTTCGAGCACGCCCACTCCTGTCCTGCGGCCATCTTCTGACGGTGTCGAATAGATGCGCGAAGTGCCCGTCGGGATCGATCACCTCGGTTCCTCCTGCTTCGGGCGATCACGGGCGAGCTAACTGGGCTTCCCACACAGTCGCCCCCGCGCGACGGTGGCAATGCGCGAATCCAACGACAACTTCGGCGTCGACGCTCGCGCGATGTCCGTAGGCACCGTCATGAGAGTTGGACCGGCAGGCCTTCGGCTGTCCACGGCAAGCCCAGCTGTTCGGCTGGGCTCATAGCGTGTAGGCGAGAACTACTTGGTCCGTCGGCATTTCGCGAACAGACCTGCTCGACGTCCGGTGGCTCATTAAGATCAGACTCTCCGCATGGTCACAGAAGTTCGGACTCCGACGTGACCTGTCGGGACGCTCCGGCGATTGCCGCGCCAACCACCCGGTGTCGTACCCGTGTCCTTCGCGTACTACGGTGTGGTCGGCCAGAGAGTGCGCACGAGTCGCTTTCCCGCGACCAGGGACAACATCATCACTGGAACTTTTCGTATGCTGAACGACCTGAGGAACAGAGGCAACTCCAGGTCCTTGTACGACGATCCGTAGAACATCCTGTACATCCCAGCCGGGACAAGTAGTGCCGCCGTCGCCAATACGACTGTCAGTACTACGGAGAACACAGGTTGGGAGCCAGCCATCCGCCGCGGACTATCGACACAAGAAGCAATGACGGTTGACGCGACAAGGATTGTCGTCAGTATCGCCACCAAGTTCCCACCCACACGAGGGGCCGTCTGCCACATCACAAGACAGAGGACTCCTCCCGTCGCAGCGGCCCAGTACACGATTTCAGTCGGATCGTATCCGATGCCCCACAATTCAGCGATGAGCACAATTGCCGTCGCGCTCGCGAGAACCAGGCCCATGTTCCAGATGGCGAACGTTCTGCTATTCCTGTTCAGCCACTTCGTAGTGGTGCCGGTATGCCTGAATCTGGTCGAATATCCGGCTAAGAACAATGGTTGACCGAAAACTATGTTCGACCGGGTCTGGCGCAGAAGTATCAATAGATGTGACTTTCGACCGATGCCAGCCTTGGTGAAGTAGATGGTTCTGCCATCCTGATTCATCCGTCGGTTGACGTAGGTTCCGCCTTCGAGACACCATGTCATGGACACGAATACGATGCCGAGAAAGAATGCATAGAGTCCGATCTCTACAACAAGCCTGACCGGGACATCCACACTGAATGACGGAGGCCGACCACCACGCTCCCAGGGGAAGGTCGAGTTCCATGGCCATTTCCAGTCCCAGGGAATATCCCGGTTTGCGCCGGTCGTCTGCGGCAAGGTCAGGCCCAGTATCGTCCGGAGAGGATAACCCACTCCTACCAGTGCTATCACAGCCCATCCCGCAACCATGGCCGCCCGGCCGATGGTGTTGCCATCGAAGTGATCGCGTTCCACGCTGCGCACTCGTTCGTATACGAACGCCAGACCTATGACACCGATAGCCATAGGCAGCACGTGATGGAAGAACGATATGAATTCCAGGCCGCACAAGATGATCACCAACGCGGACCGAACAAATATCGCGACCAACGTCGCGGACGCAGCAGCCTTGACCCCCACCGCCCGAGTAGGAATGCGACCCCGCTGACCGGCCGCCGGCGCATCCTGATCTTCGATCAGGCCTCTGAGATCGTTGAGTTGATACCGCCCCTGGTAGATGAGGAACTCTAGAATGAACCACAAAGTCAGCGCCCGCGGGACGAAGTACGAAATATCAAGCACAACAGGCCGGACGGCCACAAGAACCAGCACACCTATGAGAAAGAAGAGTGCCTTACTCAGGTCCATCGGTCTCGGCAAGAGGATATACGAAAGCAGTGACCGCTCGTCGTAGCTCGGCCTCGCCTGTGGCAGCATCGAGGTCATCCTGCGAGCACGAGTGTCTTTCACCAGGTCGAAAAAATACGCGCGACCGTGCACGGTTGCGTTGAGCGCCTCGACTGCAAGTATGCAGATTATCGGACCGTACACCACCAGCATCGAGAACTGGAGATAGAACGCGAAATCTCGCGCCATATAGAATAGCATCAAGACAAAAATGAACAGCAGCGATACGATGGCCGTGGTCTGCAAGAAGCGGGGAATACGAAAGCCACGACTCAGCGAATTCAACTCAACTATCATCTCGCGATAGGTGAGCGCCTTGAGATGAGGATATCCGCCCAGGTCCGGCATGGTGGCGGGCAGTAGCGTCGCAAGCTCTCGCTCCACCGCGCGACCATAGAAGCTGCGCGCGGTGGCAATCGAAGACGTGATCTGGAGCATGCATCCCAGAGCCAACGGAATCAGCGGCACTGCGGCAGCCGCTTCGTCCGGGATGTTGATCGCGGGCTTCTCGCCTCCAATAAATGTGACGAACGCGCCGAATAGTGTCAATGTCGCGACTACACCACTGAAGACACCAACGAGTTGGTTGTTCAACTCACGCTCATCATCGCGCGATGCAACGTAGTCGGCTATCAACGCATCGAAGTAGTTCTGCTCACGATCCACATTGCGCCTGTCTGCTTCGGACTGTCACCGACGATCGTGAACTGCACTTCCACGGTGATACTCTGCCTAAATCGCAAGAGCTTTAACTGATTTCAAGGATACAACGACCAATCGTCCATCTACGTCGGAGATACCACCGTCGCAGACTTCGACGCGGACAACCGCACCGCATCCTCGGCGATGGCATCGCCGTCAGTCGCCGAGATCCTTCCTCTCGCCGCCGAGTTGCCGAGATCGGTTCCTCTGCGTCCGATACTCGACACGCGCCGGGGCCTCGACCAAGCAGGCGACGATCCCGAGGATGTCAACATCGTCTTCATCATCCGCCTCAGCCTGCCACTGAATGGCTTCCGGCGCATCATTGTCGATCAAACGACCGACACCCACCATCGAGATCGACCGGTGGATTGCCTCACATCGCGGGTGTCCCCACGATAGGTTTGTCGACGGGCCACCGAGGCCCGGTCATCGAGATGGGGGGCGATTGTGGCGCGGGTGGTGTTGGTACACGGGATCGGCTCCCAGGTCTCCGGCGAAGCGTCGATGCGCACCACATGGCTACCCGCGCTCAACGACGGTCTGACCCGCGCACAAGCGACCCCACTGACCACAGGAGACGTCGCCGAGGGGTTCTACGGTCACCTGTACCGCCCCCCGGGACGACTCGCGGGCCGAGAACTGTCGCCGGGCGAGCAGTGGTACGGGCCCGCCGACGTGCGCGAGGGGTTCGAGCAGGAATTGTTGGTGGCCTGGTGGAAAGCCGCCGCCGAACTCGACCCGTCCATCAGACTGCCCACCGAGCAGAGCCTGTCGCGGACTCCGGTGCCGGTGCAATCGATCCTGCATCAAGTGGCGAAGAAACGCTTCTTCGCCGACTTCGCGATCCGTTCGGTGATCGGCAAACTCAAACAGGTCAGCCGCTACATGCTCGAACCCGAACTCCGAGGGCGGATCCAAGACCAGGTGCGGGCACTGATCACCGACGACACCCGCGTCGTGGTGGCGCACTCGCTCGGTTCGGTGGTCGCCTACGAAACGCTGTGTTCCCTGCCGGGACATCCGGTGCGGGCGCTGGTGACGTTGGGGTCGCCGTTGGGGATCCCGAACCTGATCTTCGACCGCCTCCAACCCGCCCCGGTCGACGGAAAGGGAGTGTGGCCAGGCGGCGCGGAACTGGTGTGGACCAACATCGCCGACAAATACGACCTCGTGGCCATGGTCAAACACCTCGACCCGTTGTTCGGTCGCGAGTTCACCCACCGGGTGTGGGACTGGTTCGTGGACAACAGCTCCGATGCCCACGGTTCGGCGGCGTATCTGACCGACGAGGTGACCGGGCGCGCGATCGACGACGGCCTGCATGCGCACTGACCAGTCCCCCACCAATCCCGACGCGGGGTCGCGGCGGTTCTTGATCGCGGCCGCGGTCGCCGAACACGTCCACGGCCCGCACTGGGATCGCGCGGGCGTGGCGGCGGGGCGGGCGGCGATCATCGACCTGTTCACCACCACTTTCGGCTACACCCTCGTCCCCGCCCCGGGAATGAACCCGACAGCGGCGCAACTGCTGTCGGAGCTCGACGCGTTCTGCAACTCCCCCGAACGTTGTCCCGACGACATCATCGCGATCTACTTCACCGGCCACGGCGAACGACTGCACCGCATCGAGGACCATGTCCTGCTGACCACCGACACCCACCCCGACCGGGTCCGGCTCGCGACCACGACCGAACAACTCGCTCGCACCATCCTCTACGAGACACCGGTGCGGCGGGTGTTGTTGATGCTCGACACCTGCTACTCCGGCAAAGGCGGCGCCGACTTCACCACCGCCGCGCTGGAGGACTACACCCAGCACTGGGACGAAACCCCCGGCAACGGCATCGTGGTCATCAGCTCCACCCACCCGCACCAGAGTGCCGACGCCGGCCAGTTCCCCCGCCTGCTCACCGAAGCGGTGCAGTCGCTGTCCACCGCCGGGCACGGACCCCAGACCATCGCCGCCCAAGCGTTGGTCGCCAAGATCAACACCCTGGCCGCCAACACCCCCTGGCAGGTCGCCGGGCTGAACGAGATCACCCCCACCGGCCAGGCGCCGGCGTTCTTCCCCAACCCCCGCCACGACCCTCGCCTGCACGAGGTGGATCTGGCGTTGCAGCAGGCCGCGCAGTGGGAGGCCCACGAGCAACGCCGCGAGGTCGAGTTCCGGGACCGGCTGCTGGTGCGGGCGATGGGCAGCACCGACGGCCGCAGCTGGTGGTTCACCGGCCGCCACACCGCCCTGACCGACATCACCACCTGGCTGCACCACCCCGACCCCACCCACCCCCTACTGGCGGTCACCGCCGACCCCGGCTCCGGCAAAACCGCCGTCCTGGGCGTCGTCGCCGCCCTGACCCACCCCGAATACCATCGCACCGTCCCCATCGAAACCCTGCGCCTACCACCGGATTCCGTCCCGCGGGTGGGCGCGGTGGACGTGGTGATCTACGCCCAGGGGCTCACCCTCGACCAAGTCCGCGACGGCATCGCCGCCGCCGCGAAACTGACCGCGACCACCGTCGGGGAACTCCTGGACGGCCTCACCGGCCGCCGCCGGGTGTTCACGGTGCTCATCGACGGCCTAGACGAAGCCGCCGACCTCGACCATATCACTCGAAAACTGTTGCGCCCGTTACTCGACCACGCTGACGGACGCATCCGGCTGCTGGTCGGGTCCCGCCCTTACCTGCTCCCGGGGTTGGGGACCGCACGCGAGCGCGAGATCGACCTCGACGCCCCCCGCTACGCCGACCTCGTGGCTTTGACCACCTACACCGTGCACGGACTGCTCGACGCCGCACCCGACAGCGTCTACCTCCACCAGGACCCGACGGTGCTGCAGGCGGTCGCCGACGCGGTCGCCGAACAAGCCGACCCCTCTTTCCTGGTCGCGCGCATC
The DNA here is from genome assembly GCF_000308695.1 of Nocardia takedensis NBRC 100417. Lineage (GTDB taxonomy): Bacteria > Actinomycetota > Actinomycetes > Mycobacteriales > Mycobacteriaceae > Nocardia > Nocardia takedensis. The sequence continues at coordinate 8,159 of NZ_BAGG01000222.1, forward strand.
GTCGCCGCCACCCTCGCCGCCGACCCCACCGTCCCGAACCCCGACGACCCGGACTGGCGGCGAAGTCTGCCGTCGCTGCCGGGTGAGGCGATGCGCCACGACCTGGACTCCCGCCTCGGCACCGACGCCCGCAAGGCACGGGACCTGCTGCGGCCCCTCGCATTCGCACAGGGGCAAGGTCTGCCGTGGGAAGACCTGTGGGCACCACTGGCCTCGGCCATAGCCGGGATCGACTACACCGACCACGACCTGATGTGGCTACGACGCGCCGCGGGCTCCTATGTGGTCGAAGCCGTGGAGAACGGGCGCTCGGCCTACCGGCTCTTCCACCAAGCCCTCGCCGAACACCTCACCGAACACACCGACCCCCGCACCGCGCACGAGGTCTTCGTCCACACACTGCGCAGCCACGTCCCCCCTGACGAGCAGGGACACAGCGACTGGGCCCACGCTCACCCTTACATCAGCCACCACCTTGCCACCCATGCCGCTCGAGCCGGCGTGATCGACGATCTGATCACCGACCTGGACTATCTCGTCCACGCAGATCCCGGCCCCTTACTGGACGCTCTGCACACAGTCACCTCCGAGACTGCGCTTATGACCCGTGCGATCTATCGCTGCTCCGCCGATCTACACCGACATCTCCCGCCGGAGCGCCGACGCCGGCTCCTCGCGATCGACGCCGCGCGCTTCGGCGCCGATGAGCAACAACGAGCCCTCGACCAAGACCACGAATGGCAAACCTCGTGGGCCACCGGCGGTCAAACCGATGACGCACTCCGCACCACTATGATCGGCCATACCGGCGCAGTGCACGCGCTAGCGTGTACCAGCATCGACGGTCACGCTGTCGCGGTCACAAGTGGTTGGGACAACACGGTCCGAGTGTGGGACCTGCGCACCGGCACCGAACGATCCAGGCTCACCGGACACACCAGCACAGTCCACGCGGTCGCCTGCACCGGCATCGACGACTGTCCCGTCGCTGTGACCGGCTGCTGGAACAGCACAGTCCAGGTATTAGACCTGACTACCGGCACCGTATGGTTCACACTTACCGGCCACACCAGCACAGTCCACGCGGTCGCCTGCACCAACATCGACGGCCG
>NZ_BAGG01000221.1 GCF_000308695.1 Nocardia takedensis NBRC 100417
CCCTGGCGATCTCCTTCAGCGCCGCCTTCTCCAGCTCGGCCTCGGCCAACAGCCGTTTCAGGGTGGCGTTCTCGCGTTCGAGGTCCTTCAGCTTCTTCGCGTCGTCGGCCTTCAACCCGCCGAACTGGTTGCGCCACCGGTAGTAGGTGGCCTCGGTGACCTGCAATACGCGGGACACCTCGGCCACATCCTTGCCCTCGGCCAACAACCGATCGGCCTCGGTCAACTTCCGGACCACCTGCTCAGGGGTATGCCGCTTACGAGTCGCCATCGCTTCATCGAGCCTTCCTGCCCAGCTCATGGGCTACGAAGACTCTCACATATCACCCGGAACGAACCAACGGGGTCACGTCACCGCGACGGTGGAGTAGGTGGCGGGCACGATCTCGCGATTCTGAACCCGTCGCGACCGACGTCGCCGATCCGACACAGGCATTCTCATCCGGTGCCCGATACCGCGCATACGGACCTGTTGCCCCCGTTACCTTCTTCGTGGGTCTGACCTCAGGCCCACGGTCACCGGGCCCGGTATGACTACTTCCCCCAGTCGAACGCATGATCCGGGGGGTGGTGTCGCCGGGTACCGGTGGCGTCGACGGACCGCTGATGGGGACAGGGCCGCTACACAGGTCTCTTCGTAACGTGGGTGCCGGGCGTCGACGCTTCGATCGGTGACCGTCTCCGTCAGCGGTTTCTCATTCGACGAGGAAACACGAAGTGACACAGGCATACGCCGTGTTCTGCGGCATCGATGTCGGCAAGGGCGAACACCACGCCGTGGGCCTGGACCCGAGCGGCCAACGACTCTTCGACAAAGCCTTGCCCAACGACGAATCCCGGCTCAGAGCAGTGTTCGACCAACTCGCCGGCCGCGGCCGACTGTTGATCGTTGTCGATCAACCCAACACCATCGGCGCCCTTCCGGTCACCGTCGCCCGCGCCTGCGGTCACGACATCGCCTACCTGCCCGGCTTGTCGATGCGCCGCATCGCCGACCTCTACCCGGGCCAGTCCAAGACCGACGCCCGCGACGCCCACATCATCGCCGACGCCGCCCGCACCATGCCCCACACGCTGCGCCGAGTCGACACCGGCGACGAAACCCTGACCGAACTCGGCGTCCTCGTCGGCTTCGACGACGACCTCGCCGGCGAAGCCACCCGCACCAGCAACAGCATCCGAGGCATGCTGACCAGCATTCACCCGGCCCTCGAACGCGTCCTGGGACCACGCGTCGCCCACCCGGCCGTCCTGGAAATTCTGTCCCGATGCGGCGGTCCTGAAGGAATCCGAGCCGCGGGCCGCCGCAAACTCACCACCATCGCGACCAAACACGCGCCCCGGATGGGCACCCGGTTGGTCGAGGAAATCCTGGCCGCGTTACCCGCCCAAACCGTTGTCGTTCCAGGTTCCCGATCCGCCGAGAGCGTCCTGCCGAAACTGGCCGACTCATTGAAAACCATTCTGCTGCAACGGCAACAGGTCGCCGCGGATATCGCGGAAATGCTGGCCGATCACCCTCTTGCCCAGGTCCTGACCTCGATGCCGGGCATCGGAGTCAGGACCGGCGCTCGCATCCTTCTCGAGGTCGGCGACGGCACAGCTTTCGCCTCGGCCGGCCACCTCGCCTCCTACGCCGGCATCGCCCCGATCACCCACCGATCAGGCAGCTCGATCCGCGGCGAGTTCCCATCACGATCGGGCAACCACAAGCTCAAACGCGCCATGTTCCTGTCCGCGTTCGCCGCCCTGCACGACCCCACCAGCCGCGCCTACTACGACCGAAAGAGAGCCGAGGGCAAGAAACACAACGCCGCTCTCATCTGCCTGGCCCGGCGACGCTGCGACGTCCTCTACGCGATGCTGAAAACCAAGCAGCGCTACCGAGTCCCCGAGTCCCCGGCAGCTTGACGAAAACCATAGGGACACCCCCCTTCTGACAGACCGACCAGATTGCTAATAGGTTGCGTAGCAGTGGATTTGTAACGTTCGAGGACCGAAGATCGGTATCGGCGGTATCGGCTGTAATTTCGGGTTGGGGACTGTCAGAATCGATTCCCCGATTGTGTGGGAGGTTGGTGTGCCTTCAAGGCGCGTCGTGTCGCGAGTGATCTTGCCTACGGCGGTAACCGCGGTGATGACGACGAGTTTGGCGGTGGCGGTGAACTACGCGACCGGCGGGAGTCATTCGATGTGGGTATGGGTCGCGGTCGGGCTGCTGACTGTGGGCATCTTCGTGACATCGCTGTGGGTGCAGCGTGCGCAGTCCCCGCCCGCCGATGTCTCACTGCCCGTCCTCGGCGTCGATCTACGAAACGTGAAAGCGGGACGAGAGATACGGGTCAAGGGAGTACGCGCCGGAGGTGTCAGAGCACGCCGGGTGCGGTCGGGTGCGGACATGACTTTCGAGGACATCGACCTCCGCCGCAGAGACGGTACGCACTGATGAGAAAAACTCGCCGCGACGACGCCCGGTCCGGCAGCACCTGGATGAACCGGGTGTTCGCCGGTCGGGATGTCATCGTCAACAACACCTACCACGACCGAGCCGACAGCACGCATCCCGAAGGCGAAAATCCGAACAGGTCAACTGCCGATTCCAGCACAACTCGCGCGCACGAAGTTCTCGCGAAAGCCCTCGCGTACAGCGTGCGCCGGGAGTTGCAAGGCGAGTCGCGGCGTTGGCGGATGGATTTCCCACCGCTGCTCGAAGTGCGCTGGCATGCGGCCGACGCGCATCTGATGGCGCAACGTACCCAGGTCCCCGTCGAGGACGACCCCATGCTGCACAACGGACAGTTCCATCAGATCGCCGAGACCTATCGGCGCATCGGTTCCGGCCGTCTGGTGGTGATGGGCAAGATCGGTTCCGGAAAAAGTTCACTCGTCAGGTATCTCGCGTTGGAGATACTGGGCCCCGAGAACGGCGAGACCGTCCCGGAGCGGGTTCCGGTGGTGCTCAACATCGCATCCTGGAATCCGCGAAAGGTGAAGTTCGAGAAGTGGATGGCCACGATCATCAATCGAGACCATCCACGCATCCGAATCGAGGACGTTCTCCTGTTGTTCCGCGCCGGACGAATCCTTCCGATTCTCGATGGTCTCGACGAGTTCCAACTCCCCTCCCACCGCGCGACCGCACTCGGCATGCTCAACGCGGATTCATCGATGCCCGTCATCCTGGCGGGCCGACGCGACGAGTACGCCGCCGCCGTCGCGATGAAATCGCCACTGCTTCGCGCATGGGCGATCGACCTCGAACCTTTGACCACCGGGGATATCCGCGACTACCTGCCCGCCGCCGCCCACGTCCCGGACAAGGCGGCGCTCTGGGAACTGGTCATCGACGAGTTGGAGAACAATCCGGACACGGAGGTGGTCGGTTCCGTCCTCGACAGTCCGTTGATGGTCGCGCTCGCCCACATGGTGTACGGCTCGGCTGCCGCGCATCAAGACCCGCGAGAACTGGTCCGAACCAAGTGGACCAGCAGGCAGGAACTGGAGAGCAGGCTGTTCGACAGCCTCCTCGACGTCGCCTTCCCCGAACATGTCGATGACACCGCACTCGGTTACGACGACGAAGAACGGCCGAGGCGAGGATACGAACACGAATCGGCCACTCGGTGGCTACGCTACCTGGCCGCGCACGCCGTGGACGGTGAGCTGCAATGGTGGTCGCTCGGGGCCGCCACGATGAAGCGGGGATGGCAGGCGCTGGTCTTCGCCCTCATCGCCGCGCTGATGGGTGCCGCCGTGGGATACGCGATCGGCGGGCGCGCCACCGTCCTGAACGTGGCGCCGCCGTTCGGTGGCATCGCGCTGGGTGCCCTGCTCTGCGCCGCGGCGGGCGCGGCCTACGCCTACGTCTTCACCACCGAGCGACCGGTCCAGATCGACCTCTACAGCGCCGCGGGCAGGCGCAACACCGTCTACGAAATGTTCAAGGCGCCGATCTACGGTCTCACCGCCGCCGGTGTCGGCTACCTACTGGTGTCGCACACCGAACCCGCTCTGGGCCGATGGAGCTGGCTGCTGCTGATCCTCGCGGGCCTTTTCGCGGGTGTGCCGTCCTCGCTGATCCAGGCGATCTTCAAACAACCCAATCGCAAGCCCCTGGTGACGGAAATCGCCATCGCCAGCGGCGGTGCGGCGTTGAGCTGCCTCGTCTTCGCCGTCGTCGCGATCGTGCTGAACCGGCCGGTCGGCTGGTGGGGCTGGTGGCTGCTCGCCGGACTCGTCTACGGGATCCTGCTCGTCTTCGTCTACGGGCCGCGCACCCCGATCGACTCGTACGAACCCGCGATGCCCGCCCGCATGATCGACAACAGCCGAACCGATTTCCTCTACTACGGCATCACCAACGCCGTGACCTACGCGGTGACCACCGTGTTCGTCACCGGCCTGTCCTGGGTCGGCATCCTCGGCGCACTCGTCTACGGCCTGGTGGTGGGCATCGCCGTCGGAGTGACCAACAACGCCTGGGGCCGGTGGGCCCTGCTCATGCGCCTGGACTGGCAACAGAAGCTCCCCCGCCCCCTGCTCCCCTTCCTCGAAGAAGCGCACCGTCGCCGACTGCTGCGCCAATCCGGCGCGGTCTACCGGTTCTGGCACGAAGCTCTCGAGCGATACCTGCGAGAACTCCCCGACAATCCCCCACGACCCGACGTCGACCGTTGAGCGGCACCACACATCGGATCGCGTGAAGTGGGTGGTGTACGGAGAATCTCCCTTCCCAAGGTTTCAACCCCGAACTGTCCGGCGTGCGCCCGCCTTACTACCGTTTTGGAGGGCGAGTTCGCCGAGAGAACGGCGCGCTTCCGCGGTGAAGCACTTCGCTTATCGAAGCCGCGGCGACGCCGCGCTTCCGTCGCTGTCACCTTTCAGGGCCGCGGATAGGTTGTCCCGTACACGGCTGGTCAGGGGATGGTCGTCGTCGAAGATTCGCTCACAGTCGACGAGCAGTTTCTTCCAGAGAGTGATGGCCTCGGTACTACGCTCTGCCGCCCAATAGTCTGCAGCGAGGCTGTTGCGGGACTCCAAGGTGTGCGGGTGGTCGTCGCTCAGGATCCGTTGCCGAGTAGCGAGGTTGTGTTCGTCCAATGTTATCGCCAGTTCGACACGACCCGCCTGTCGAAATGCGGCGGCAAGGTTTTGGCGAGAGATCAGGGTCTGAGGGTGGTCCTCGCCCAGAACCCGCTGACGGTCGAGAAGGTTGCGCTCGTAGAGCGGGATCGCCTCGGCGAGCCGCCCTGCCGTCTTGTATGCGTAGGCGAGAGTATTTCGGCAGCTCAAGGTGTCCGGATGGGCGTCGCCCAGGATTCGCTGCTGGTCGGTGAGTGTTTGTTCGAAGAGGCTGATTGCTTCATCGACGCGCCCCACGGCGAGGTAGGCATACGGCAGGCTCATGCGGGAGATCAGCGTGTCGGGGTGTTCGTATCCCAGGACTCGCGACCTATCCGCGAGGGTGCGCTCGTACTGCGGAATAGCGTCAGCGATCCGTCCTGCTTCTTGATAGGTATATGCAAGGTTGTGGGAGGTATTGAGGGTGTTCGGGTGGTCAGGACCGAGAATGCGCGTGCAGTCGTCGAGTAGCTGCTCGAGCAGGGTGGCCGCGTCGTGAAACTGTCCAGCCGCGCGATAGCTTACGGCGAGGTTGCTGCGTGTGAGCAGAGTGTTGGGATGGTCATCGCCCAGAACACGCCGACAGTCGGCGAACAACTGCTCGAACAACGAGATCGCCTCGGTGAGTTGACCGAGCTCCCGGTATGTAAAGGCGAGGCTGACGCGCGAGGCGATGGTGTCGGAGTGTTCGGGCCCAAGAACTCTCAGTCTATCGGCAAGAGTGCGCTCGTAGAGCGGGAGGGCCTCGGCCGCCCGCCCCGCCTCCCGGTAGGCGTAGGCCAAACTGGCCCGAATGGTGAACGTGTCTGGGTGGTCGATTCCCAAGCAGTGTCGGTGATCGGTGTGGCTTCGCTCGCCCAAGTGAATCGCCTCATTGAGGTCGGATGCCTCGGTCAGGTGGGTGATTGCCCAGCGGCGCATGCTCAGAACAGCCGCGACGGTGTCGGCACCGATGTCTGCCCGATCTTCGATGACGGTCCACAGCGTTTCGATGTGGTCGACGAGTAGCGCACCTTCAATCCGTCGCTGGAATGCCTCGTCCTCATCGAACAAATGTGGCGTCAGCACCTCGACCGCTGCTGCGGCGAGCGCGGCTAGGGTTCCGGCGGTGTCGGCGCGTTCGCGGATCACCCGCCCGATCAGGCGATGCATCATCAATCTGCGACCGGTCGCCGACCACGCTACGAGCGATCCTTCCACGCACCGCCCGACCGCCGCGCCTGTCCGCCCAGTCAGGTCCGGCAACATGGCGGCTCCGACACCGCTCGTCGACAACAATGCCATCACCCCCAGCAACCACTCGACTTTTCCAGCGGTTTCGCTGTCGTCGGTGGATGCGGTGACGGTATCGATGGCCATGCCCAATGCCTGATTCACAGCGAGTCGATGGCCGGGGCCACGCTGCCTCGGCAACGCCGTTGGCAACAGCTGACCTGCCAGTTTCTTCCGATAGTCGCGGTAGTCGAGACCTCGGGTCACCATCGTTGCTCCCGCTGCGGCCAGTGCCAGCGGAAGGTCTCCCAAATCCCCGGCGACCGCGTCGGCACCCTCGGGATCATCGAGTCCGGTGGCTTGCCCGAGGTAGCGCACCGATTCGTGGCGTTCGAAACCTTCACCAGCGTCGATAGTTTCGCCGAACCGAGTGAACGCGCGGTCCGTACTCGTGATCACGACCCGCGTCACGCCAGCACTGGGCAGAAATTCATCGAGAAAGTCGGGGTCGGTGGCATTGTCGAACACCATCACCCCCGGCTCGGATCGGCTGTTGAGGTGATCTCGTAACCGGCTCGCCGAAATCAGCGAATCACCCTCCGGATCGGCCACCCCCAACGCGGTCGCCACTGCGGTCAACCCGGATAAGGTGCTCTCACGGCTCTCCGCGCCGACCCAGCCCACCAACCCGGGTCCACCGGTGTCGATCACTGCCCGGACGAATTCGGCAACGACTTGAGTCTTACCGGCACCACGCATACCGCACACCACCACCGCCACACCATTGTTACGCAACGTGTTACGCAGTTGGGCCGATTGCGCGCGATCGATGAAATACAGCGCCCGCCGAGGTACCGCACCCACGACTGTCAGTTCCGCCGCCAACGGTGTCGTTGACGGCGGTGCCCCGTAAACGGCGTACTTGATCTGGTTGATGATGAGGTCACGACCGACCTTCACTCGGTGCAGGTCTGCGATCATGTCTTCATTGGAGTGCTCACGCTCACTCATGCCAGCATGCCGCCATCGGATCGGTCGGTTGTCGCATCGACGAGGTCATGTCTTGAACCCACCTCCACCCGCCGCGCATGCACCCCAGAGTCACGTCCTCGTATACGCCCCAGTCGAAGGTCACGGCCAACACTCCCCCTTCGCACATTCACACCGACAGTCGACCTCGGCCTCGCAGACGAGGATCGCACCACCTGGATCCAGGGCGGCACCACGAACACGCCCACCGTCAGCGCAGCCACGCCCCACGCCCTTTCCAAAAGCGCATCCCTGTCGCCACATCGACCGCCACCGCCAACCCTGTCGACAACACCGCGACCAACCGTGTGGGCACCGCCACCGGTTACACCGACCGCCCTGACAGGCGGACCTCCCACTGACAAAGTGTGACACCGATCATTCCAGCCCCGACTCGGTAAATCCAGTGCAAAGCAGGGTGTCCCAGTCCTGAGTCGCTGCCGCCGACTCGCCCTCCAACACCTCGGCCAATTGCACGCCATCGCGTGTCGCCGAGTTCAACCCGCGCGGCACGCTCCAGCAGTTTCTCGACGGTGAGTCGACGGACCTCGTCGGAGCTCACCAATGCGCTGTGCACCGCCAGACTCTCCGAATCAGCCGCAGCCAACCACTGAGTCGACGATGGACACATCGCCACAATCCAGGAAGCCGTCTCACGAAGCGGTACAGGAATACTCGCACTCTCCCAGTGGGCGAACCGACGATGGGCAGGTTCACCAACTACGACGCAGCCGAGCACACACCTTCCGTCGCAACGACGGCGCAGAGGATTTCGGCATCATGACCTCTTACGGGTCAGTCTGCCTCGACTCTTTCGAGCAATCAGTGTGTTTACTCCCGGATCCCTGTGAGAAGGGCATGAACCCGTTTGGTGAGCGAAGGTTCGGCTCCCAGAACCCGCTCACAGTCGGCGAGCAGCGGCTCGAACAAGCCGATCGCCTCATCGAACCGACCCGCCTCCCGGGTCTGTCCAGTTAAT
>NZ_BAGG01000220.1 GCF_000308695.1 Nocardia takedensis NBRC 100417
GGAGGGTGCTGCGTGTAGTGCCTGTGGCGAGGTCCCAGACGCGAACCGTACGGTCGCTGCTGCCGGTGACGGCGACGGGTCGGCCGTCGATGTTGGTGCACGCCACCGCGGACACCGAGGCGGTGTGGCCGAGGAGGGTGCTGCGTGAGGTGTTGGTGATCAGGTCCCAGACCCGGACCGTGCCGTCCGCGCCGGCGGTGACGGCGACGGGTCGGCCGTCGATGCTGGTGCACGCCACGTCGTACACCGAGTCGGTGTGGCCGGTCAGGGTGGTGCGGTGGTCGTAGTGGACGCGGCTGGTTGTCCATTGGACCTGCCATCGCTGACCGTCGTTGAGGTGGTGTTGGTGGCCGGGAGCGGCGATGCGCGCGGCGTCCAGCGCTAGGAGACGTCGGCGTCGATCCGGGGGCAGGTGGCGGTGCCGGTCCCCGGAACAGTCGTAGATCGCGCGGGAGAGCAGGCCCGCATCGGTGGTGAGGGTGGTGGTGCGGAAAGCGAAGAGGACTGAGGCGGGGTCGGCGTGGACGAGGTAGTCGAGGTCGGTGACCAGATCGTCGACGAGTCCGGCGTCGACGGCATGGACGGCCAGGTAGCGCAGGGTGTAGGGCTGGGCTTGGGCCCAATCACGGCGCCCGTCCCTGGGTGGAACCAGGCGGCACAGGGTCCGGACGAAGCTGGTGTGCGCGGCGCGGGTGTCGATTTCGTCCCGGAGGTGTTCGGCGAGGGCCTGGTGGTAGAGGCGGTAGGCGGAGCGGCCGTTCTCGGTGGACTCCACGACGTAGGAGCCCGCGGTGCGGCGCAGCCACATCAGGTCGGCGTCGGTGTAGGTGGTCCCGGCCAGCGCCGAAGCCAACGGGGCCCAGAGATTCTCCCACGGCAGGCCTTGGCCCAGGGCGAACGCCAACGGCCGCAGCAGATCTCGTGCCTTCTTGGAGTCGGAACCCAGGCGGGTGTCGAGGTCACGGCGCATCGCTTCCCCGGGCAGGGTGGGTAGGCTGCGCCGCCACTCGGGATCGCGGGGGTTGGGGACGGTCGGGGCCGCAGCGAGGGTCGCGGCGACGATGCGGGCGACGAGGAATGACGGGTAGGCCGCGTCGGTGACCGCGTCGGCGACGGCACGAACTGTGGCACCGTAGTGGTGGAGGTAGACGCTGTCGGGGGCACTGTCGATCAGTCCGCGCATGACGTAGGTGCTCATCGCCTCGGAGTCGGCGTAGCGGTCCGCGTCGAGATCGATCTCCCGGTGGCGGTCGGTGCCGAGTTCGGTGAGCAGGTGGGGGCGGGTTCCGATGAGCAGACGGACGCGTCCGTCGGCGTGATCGAGTAGTGGACGCAGGAGGTTCCGGGTGAGCTGGTGGGGGTCGGCGGCTTCGTCGAGGCCGTCGATGAGCACCGTCAACTCTCGGGGTCGGCCGGTGAGTTTGTCGAGTAATTCCCCGACCGTGGCCGCGGTGAGCTTCGCGGCGGCGGCGATGCCGTCGCGGACCTGGTCGAGGGTGAGGGTCTGGGCGTAGATCACCACGTCCACCGCGCCGATGGCGGGGATGGCTGCGGGTGGGAAGCCGAGGAGGCCGGTGGGGACGGTGCGGTGGTATTGCGGGTGCGCCATGGCGGCGATGACGCCGAGGACCGCTGTCTTGCCTGAGCCGGGGTCGGCGGTCACGGCCAGCAGGGCGTCTGCGGGGTCGGGGTGGTGCAGCCAGGTGGTGATGTCGGTCAGGGCGGTGTGGCGGCCGCGGAACCACCACTGGGTGCCGTCGCTGTCGCCCATGGCCCGCACCAACATTCGGTCCTCGAACTCGATCCGGCGACGCTGGGTGTGTTCCTCCCACTGCGCGGCCTGCTGCACCGCCAGATCCACCTCGTGGAGGCTCCGGTCGTGGCGTGGGTTGGGCAGGAACGGCGGAGCCTCGCCGATCAGGAGCACCTCGCTGGACCCGGCGACCTGCCACGGGGTGTCGGCCGCCAGCGTGTTCATCTTCGTGACCAGTGCCTGGACCGCGATCGTTTCGGGCCCGTACCCCGCGGTCGACAGCGAATGTGCCGCTTCGGCGAACAGGCGGGCGAACTGGCCCGCGTCGGCGGTCTTGTGCGGTTGGGTGGAGCTGATGACCGCGATTCCGTTGCCGGGTGTTTCGTCCCAGTGCTGGGTGTAGTCGTCCACAGCGGCCGTAGTGAAGTCGGCGCCGCCTTTGCCGGAGTAGCAGGTGTCGAGCATCAACAGCACGCGCCGCACCGGGGTCTCGTAGAGGATGGTGCGGGCGAGTTGTTCGGTCGTGGTCGCCATCCGGACCCGGTCGGGATGGGTGTCGGCGGTCAACAGGACATGGTCTTCGATGCGATGCAGTCGTTCGCCGTGGCCGGTGAAATAGATCGCGACGACGTCGTCGGGACGGCGGTCGGGGGAGTTGCAGAACGCGTCGAGCTCCGACAGCAGTTGCGCCGCTGTCGGGTTCATTCCCGGGGTGGGGACCAGGGTGTAGCCGAAGGTGCCGGTGAACAGGTCGATGATCGCCGCCCGCGCCGCCGCCACGTCGGGGCGGTCCCAGTGTGGGCCGTGGACGTGTTCGGCGACCGCGGCCGCGATCAGGAACCGCCGCGGCCCCGCGCCGGTGGTGGGGGAGTGGTCAGTGGGCATGCAGGCCGTCGTCGATCGCGCGTCCGGTGATCTCGTCGGTCAGATACGCCGCCGAACCGTGCGCGTCGGAGCTGTTGTCCACGAACCAGTCCCACACCCGGTGGGTGAACCCGCCGCCGAACAACGGATCGAGTTGCTTGACCATGGCCACGAGGTCATATTTGTCGGCGATGTTGGTCCACACCAACCCGTCTCGGCCCGGCCACGCACCCCGCCCGTCGACCGGGGCCGGTTGAAGGCGGTCGAAGATCAAGTTCTCGAGCCCCAACGGCGAACCCACCGTGACCAGCGCCCGCACCGGATGCCCGGGCAGCGAGCACAACGCCTCGTAGGCGACCACCGACCCTAGCGAGTGCGCCACCACGACACGGGTATCGTCGGTGATCAGCGCCCGCACCCGGTCCCGGATCTTGTGGCGGAGTTCGGGTTCGAGCATGTAGCGGCTGACCTGTTTCAGATCCCCGATCACCGACCGGATTGCGACACCGGCGAAGAAGCGTTGCCTGGCCACCGCGTGCAGGACCGACTGCACCGGAACCCACGTTCGGGACAGGCTCTGCTCGGTCGGCAGGCGTATCGAGGGGTCGAGGTCGGCGGCGGCCTTCCACCACGCCACCAACAACTCCTGCTCGAACCCCTCACCGACGTCCGCGGGCCCGTACCACTGCTCACCCGGCGACAACTCGCGCCCTGCCAACCGCCCCGGCGGCCGGTAGAGGTCGCCGTAGAACCCCGCGGCGACATCGCCTGCGGTCAACGGGGTGGCGTGGGCGCGGGTCAGGCCGTCGTTGAGCGCCGGTAGCCACGCGGTGAGCATCGACTGTTCGCCGGAGACCTGGGAACCGATCCCGTGTACCAACACCACCCGCGCCACGACCGCAACCCCCTGCTCGAAATCCGGGCTCCGTCACCCGTCGATGACCTATCGCGAGTGACATTCGCGACGTGACGCCAATCCAACCACGACAGACATCGATTCGAGGGTGTTCACGACCTCGAGGACCGACGCGCCGTCCTCGACGACGGCGCCAAAGAAGTCGGCCGGCACGCAGACGAGCGCCTCCGCCACCCGTCGCGGTCTACGGTCTGTTTCGGGGCGTGCGTTTCGGCGGTCGCAGCGGATGCCTTGCGGGTCCTCGGACCTGTGCGACGATCACCCATCGGGGCAGGCATGGCTGGATCGGAGCTCGGGCAATGCCTTCGCCGATTCGCGAGGTCGCACGGGGCCACCGTTTCCGAGAGTGGGCGTGAAAAGGCCCCCGGTCTCGGAGGCGACCGGGGGCGAGGGATGGGTCAGCGGCGGCGCGCAAGCCGGCGAGCGTGGTGCAGAGCCCGTAGAACCCAGGTCCGCAGAGCGGTGAAGGCGCGGTGCCCTCGCCGCGTCCGTTGGCGTACCGTCTCGGCGTTGGTGACGCGGGCGCGGCGGGCCAGTGCCGCCAGGCGGCCGGGCAGTCGACGCGCCCAGCGTCCGGTCGCGGTGATCGCCGGCGTGGACCTTCGGGTTACCCGACAGCTTCCAGACCAGATCGAGTAATTCGATGAGCAGCGAGACGCCGGTCGGATCGAAGGCGAACAGCACCCCCGCGATGTCGACCACGATGCCGCCCAACTCGATGGCGTTGTCGACGGCTTCGCGGTGGTCGTCCATCACCTCGCAGGCACGACGGAAACGACGGCCACCGATGGACAGGTCGGCACCCCTCTCACCGGCCACACCGCCCACATGTCGTCGGTGGCGTTCAGCCCGGACGGGCGTCTGCTGGCCACTGGCAGCAGTGATAAGTCGGTGCGGTTGTGGGATACGGCCACTGGACGTATAACCGGGGGCTCGGGCTTCCGGTCCCCGTGCAGATGCCCGTTTGAGTCTGGGCCGCAACACCTCTCGCCGTGCACTGGACAACGAGCCGAAGACACTGTTACGCAGACTGGTTCGATACACGCCGATCATCGAATCCCCCCGCCCCCTGACCGGACGCCGTTCTCTGACCTTCCCGATCGGGAGCGCGATCGAGCCGGCGCGGCCGCGCGCCACGCCGAGAACACCGCCCACGACAGACTGCTGTGACGGTTGCCGGATCAACTGGTCAGGAGTCGAGGTCGCCGAACAGGTCGAATTGTTCGCTGTCGGTGCCCCATCCTGCGCATCGAATCCAGTTGCATCCGCGACGAGATGCCTTCCACTCCACGACCTGAACCGCGCCAAGGTCCATCACCTCGCCGTCCGTGCCGCCGCGCCGCTGTGTCGCAGCAGAAGAGAATTGGAGGAGGGAACGGAACGGTTTTCAGCAGGGCGCGGGAACAGCGGACGAGCCGACCTGATGCCCCCGACTCACCGAACAGCAGCTCGACCAAGCACCATCGACGGGTTCGTAACGACCGATGGCCGTGCCGTGCCGGAAGGCGCGTGGCCGTGCATCGAGGACCACGACCGACCGGGAACAGTCGATGTGCGCCATCGAGCTCGGCTGTGATCGCGCCCCACGGTGTGGGGTGCTCGTCAGGAAAGTAGCGGCGGTAAGCGCCTGGGCGCGTTAAGATCTGCGCAGCCGAAGATCGGCCGCATGCTGCGGCGCATCGAGATTCACGGAGAAACTGTCATGCCTGTACCCGTGGGCAGTGTCGAGGCGACGGCGCTCGCCGCTCTCTATCAAGCCGAGCGTGCCGATCAACAGGTCCACATGAATGTTTCGCTGACGTTGATCGCCGGATCGGTCGCATATCTGGGCCTGGTGGTCAGCAAGTTCGACGATCTGAGAACATCGCACGCGTGGCCATTGGTGATCGCGGTGCCCTTGTGGATGGTCGCGGCGTTCCACGTGCTGCTCATGGCGAACATCCTCAGCCGGAACACCTCGATCAAGATCCTCGAAGAAAGACTGCACTCGGCCACCAAACTGGCGGATATGGGCTACGCCGCCGACCAGATCGGCGCTGAGCGGGGCCGCAAGGTGATGGATCTGCCCATCCAGCCATGGCCGTTGAAGTTCCAGACCCTGATCACCTATGCGGGGATCGTCGCGACTCTAGGCGTTTTCACGGGATACTGTCTGTGGAGCGCTCACGACGTCCACGGCTGGTACAGCTGGGTCATTGTCGGGATCGTGGCCTACTCCCTGGCCGGAGTCGGTCTCGGTGCCGCATGGATCAAAGTTCTCGCGACCTTGACCTAGCCTGCGCTGAGGCGAACCCGGCTACCCACCCCGCCGACGCCACGGCGACAGCCTCGGCGCCGTCCGGAATTCGTTCGGCCCTTCGACGGTATGCCAAATCGGTGCTGTGGCCGGAGGTCGGGTGCACGGGTACCCCGTAGCCCCGATCGGTGCGTGCTCGGTGTGGAATTCGCTGCCATCGAACGTCTTTCGACACGCCGACCATCTCCTGTTGTCGAACCGAACCCCAGGGGTGCCGATCCGATGAACACGCCGACTCGGGCGCCCACCACCGAGCCGGATGTATTGCTCGGTGCCGAGTGCGCGGCCGCCGACGACCGCTACCACGCCGCGGCGGTGACCGCAGGCATGTTGGATCACGCGAGTGTGCGCCCTCACGTCGAGACCGAGATCCACGTCGATGACGTGCGCCGCGATGAGTCGAAGCGTGGTGGTGAGGGGTGTGCTCCGGTGGGAACCGTGCCGTGCTGGTGGGGCCTTTCGTTCGGGCTGTTCCGGGGTGGTGCGCGGTGGCGGGGATGCGGCCGGTGGATGTGGGCGGTGATTCTTACAAAATGTCACTTGGAGCTGGGGATCAACGTTCGAGAAGTTATTTCATATTCTCATGAATGTCGGTGACCGTGCTTCGGGTGCCGGTGGTCGACGGTTTTTCGATCCCGGATTGTCGGGAAGCGTTTCCGGGGTGTGTGCTGGGTGTTGACCGGTGTCGGTGGCAGGCATACATTGGGACACCGCTTGTATGATCGTCCACCCCGGTTCGGCTGTGGTTCGGGCTGCGGATGGAGTTGGTGGGCCCTTTCGGCGGCGGCGAGAACGGTGCGGTCGGCGGGGAGGGCGGACGGCAGTCCGGTCGTGGTGACCGTGGTGTCGGTGTGGCGGGGGAGTCAGGTCGTCGGTGATCGGCGATCCACCGCGGTGCCGCGTGTGCCGCTCGACGAGGACGAAGAATGAGGATCGGCTCCCCGACGTCGCCGCGTGGGTGCGCGTCATGAATGTTTCGCTCGATTCCGCTGCCGTGACCACTCGCCGTGACGGTGTCAGAGGCTCGATGCCTGTCGGGCTGTTGAGTCCGCAGATGTTGTTGGCCGCGGTGGCAGGGCGGCTGCGCGAGGGTCCGCCGTTGGCGGTGTGGGCGCGTGAGCTCTCCGACTTGCACGCCGCCCTGTTGACCCACCGCCTCGCCCCCGAGCGTGGCCCGGTCGGTGTCGATCACGCCCGGGTGTGCGCGCGGGTCCGTGACACGATCCGCGCCGTCGACGAGTACGCCGCGGCCCGGTTGTCCGGCGAGCGCGGGGCGCGGCGGTGCACGCATTCGCTGGGGGAGGTGATCAGCTATGTCGCGCGCACCTATGTCGAGGTGTGGTGGGCGGTGCGACACCGGACCGACCGCGAACATCAGGCATGGGCACATCTGGCCGAGGTACGGGAAGGATACGCCGATCTCGTGACCGACCTGCGTGCCGGGCGCGTGCAACTGCCGACGGGGTGGTGCGGTGTCGACACCGGCCCGGCGACCGCGTCCACCGAGAGCGACCCGCGGGTATGAGCGGGTTGCCCAGGGTGGATGTGTGCGGGGTGTCGGTACGGGCGGGGATCGACACAGTCGGTGAGGCGTTGTCCGGCGTCGGGCGTCGGTGGGTGTATCCGTCGGCGCTGAGCGGGGTCGATGAACGGGGCGTGGCGGCGGCGGTGAACTGGACGCGGATCTATTCCCAGTGGGTGGGTGGTACACCGCTGCTGCGTCTGCGGGGTGACTTCACCGATTGCGCGGCGCTGGTCGGGGCGCTGGTCGCAGGCGACGGCGCCCTGACCGCTCGCGGCGCCGATCCGCTGCCGGACTGGCGGGGCGGATTGCTGGTCGCGGTGGCCCCGGATCGGGACGCATTGCTGGCCTGCGCCGACGATCCCCGTACCCGGGCGCTGTGCGTGGTGAGCCGTGATCCCGCGCAGCTCGGCGTGTGGGTCGCGGCCGCGGCGCCGCAACTGCTCGCCACCGCCTGCGCCGTACCTCCGCCCTCACCGTTGTCCGGGGTCGCCGTCCAAGCATTGCGCACGGTGGATCGATTACTGGCCCACCCTGTCACACTCGCATCCTCGGCGCAGCGCCGTGACGCATCGGCGATCCTGCGTATTCTGCACGATGCCGGGGAGGGGTTCACCGCCGACGCGGTGTGTCTGTGGGCGCTGCGGCACCGATGGACCGCGGCGGGCGCGACGCGATTGGCCGGTCTGGCGGCCCGATCGGAGTATCGCAGCGATCCGGAAGCCCTCGCCGACAATCCCTTCCGAGATGCCATCGTCGACCTCTGGCGTGAACGGGCCGCTCGCGCCGGCATCGAACACCCGGCGGCGATCACCACGAATATCGCGACAACGATGCTCTACTGACCGATCCGGACGATCACCTCGATCCCCCAGGCCGCTACGCGTCCTTGTGGTGCGCGGACTCGA
>NZ_BAGG01000219.1 GCF_000308695.1 Nocardia takedensis NBRC 100417
CGACTGCCACCACCTGGGCGGTGCGATCGACGCGCCCGCCGCCGACAAGCTCAGCGCCTTCCTGCGCCTGTGCGACGCGCACGGCCTGCCGGTGCTCTCGCTGTGCGACACACCGGGTTTCATGGTCGGCCCCGAGGCCGAGACGCACGCCACGGTCACCAAGTTCAGCCGGTTGTTCATCGACGCGGCCGCGATGACGGCGCCGTGGGGAACCGTCATCGTGCGCAAGGGTTACGGGTTGGGCGCCCAGGCCATGGCCGCGGGGTCCTTCCGCGCGCCGCGGTTCGTGATCGCCTGGCCGACCGGCGAGATCGGCGGCATGGGTCTCGAGGGGGCGGTGCGCCTGGGTTTCGCCAAGGAACTGGCCGCCATCGAGGACCCCGAAGCCCGCGCCGCCGCGTTCGACAACTTGGTCGCCGCGGCCTACGCGCACGGCAAGGCGCTCACCGCGGCGACGGTGTTCGAGCTCGACGACGTCATCGACCCCGCCGAGACCCGACGCTGGGCCCGCACGCTGCGGTGAGCGCCGCCGGTCAGGCGGTGGCGGTCGCGGCGGCGCGGACCACCTCGGCCACGACGCCGGGACGCGAGACCAGCGACACGTGCGAGGCGTCGACCTCGCTGGTGCGGCCCGGCGCGGCCCGACCCGCCATCATGCGTTGCAGATCCGGCGGGATCACCCGGTCCTGCCGGGAGACCAGGTACCAGCTGGGCGTGTCCGACCACGACGGCGTGCCGGAGGGTTCCAGGTTGGCCTGCAACGCCGCGGACTTCTGGTGGGCGTACATGTCGGCGGCGACCGCGGGCGAGACGTCCTGGCAGAACACCTCGTGGAAGGAGTCCTCGGCGATGTAGCCGTCGAGGTTGGTTCCCACCGGACTGTTCGCGTCCGGTACCGGGGTCAGTTGCAGCGCGGGCGGCAGCAGTCGACTGCCCGGGTAGGTGATCGGGTTGAGCAGTCCCTGCACGAATTCGCCGCGGTCGGGGGCGAAGGCGGCGACGTAGACGTTGGCGCGCACGTCCGGGTCGTGGGTGTTGGTGATGACCGCGCCGCCGTAGGAGTGCCCGACCAGCACGATCGGTCCGGCGATGCCGTCGAGCAGGGCGCGCAGGCCCGCGGCGTCGGAGGCGGGACCGCGCAGCGGGTTGTCGTAGGTGCGCACCGGATAGCCCTCGGCGGCGAGCCGTTCGGCGACCTCGCGCCAGCCGCTCGCGTCGGCGAACGCGCCGTGGACGAACACGATCGTGGGAAGGTTCGCGGCGTGGGCTCGCGCGGCGCCGAGTCCGGCGAAGCCGAGCAGGGCCGCGAGCGCGACGGCGACGGCGCGCGAGGCCAAGCGGGCCGGTCTGGGGGATTTCATGCGATCTCCGGGTTCGGTCGAGTCGATGCTGACGGGCCGACTCTAGGAATCCGGGCGCGCGCCGAACTGGCTGCGCGGGCACGGTTGTGTTCTCAGCGCGCCGCGCCGCCCGGGTCGGCGCGCCACTGCGAGGGCGTCAGATCGTAGGCGGCGCGGAAGCGGTGCGCGAAATGGGTGGGGTCGCTGAACCCGTGGCGCAGCGCGACCGCGGCGATGGTCAGATGCCGGTGGGTGCGCAGGGTTTCGCGGGAGCGCTCGAGGCGGCGGCCGATGATGTGGTCGGCCAACCCGATCCCGGTGGCCGCCCACACCTTGTACAGCTGACGCGCCGAGATGTTGTGCGCGGCGGCGATGGTCTCCGCGCACAGTCCCGGATCGTCGAGATTGTGTTCGACGTAGGCGCGCACGCGGTCGAGGGTGTCGGCTCCCGACGGGGCCCGCGCCGCGTCGTCGGCGGCGTCGAGCAGCAGCGTCCGCACCAGATCCAGGGTGGGGCCGTGCAGTTCGGGCAGCATCTGCGCGCCGGTGGAGGCGACCACCGCCAGTTGTTGGATGTAGGTGCGGACCAGGTCGTGGACGCTGTTGTCGGGGCGGACGCCGCGCGCGGCGGCGGCCAGGGTGGCGGCGCCGAGGGTGAGCAGCGCGCGGTCGAAGTGCAGGGCCAGCACGGTGCCGGAGTCGGTGCGGCGGAAGTCGAACGGGGTCGTGTCGTCCAGGACGAGCAGGGCCGGGTCGGCGCGCGCGTACCGCGTCGTCTCCCCGGCTCGGGTCAGCGTCCATTCGCCGGCCGAGACCACCGCGACGACCATCCGCGAGTCGGGGGTCCGCCCCGGTCGCGGCGCGCCGCGGGCGACGGCGATGCCGGTGCTCTCCCAGCGCAGCAGGCGCGTGCGGTCCCCGAGGTCCCAGGCATGCAACCGCATTCGCGGGGCGGCGCGCGGCAGGGGGGTGAAGGTGACGGTGTCGGGGATGCCCGCGCGGCGCAGCGCCGCCCGCAGCGCGGCCGGGTCGTAGGGCCGCGCCTTGGAGACGTCCAGCAGTAGTGCCATGCTCACTCGAGGGTTCGCGGGGGTTTCGCAGTCTACCCGCACGAAACCGCCTGTTCAGTCGGCCGCGGGCTGCCGGGTCGCGGGAGCCTGGGCGTGGGTCAGCGCCCAGTCCAGGGCGTGGTCGGCGACTTCCTGCCAGCCCGGTTCGGCGCAGATCCAGTGCGAGCGGCCCGGGAACTCGTGGTACTCGGTGACCGCCGGTGACTTGTGGTAGTGCTTGGCGTTGGACTTGTTCACCGCGGGCGGCATGATGTGGTCCTCGGCGCCGCCGATGAACAGCAGCGGCGCGCGGTCGGCCCGGCTGTAGTCGACCCAGGTCTCGCGGTGGCCCGGTCGGAAGTTCTCGAACACCCCGTAGGTCCACACCCAGCTGCCGGGCGCGGGGATGTGGTAGCGGTCGTAGGCGGCGCGCGAGGCCGCCTCATCGATGGTGTTGGTGAAGGCGTAGTGGAATTCCTCGGCGGTGAACCCGACGGCCTTGTGCCGGTTGGACAGGCTCTTGAGCACCGGGAACAGTGATCTGGCCTGCGACGGCGGCGTCACGCGCACGCCTTCGGTGGGCGCGGAGTCGATCGCGACGGCCGCCGCGCCCAACCCGCGGTCGACCAGCAACTGGGTCAGGGTGCCGCCGAAGGAGTGGCCCACGATGATCGGCGCGGTCGGGACCGCCTCGATCACCGCGGCCAAGTGGTCGACGGTTTCGCGCACGGTCAGTTCGGCGATGAGGTCGGGGTTCTCGCGCAGCGCCTCCACTTCGAGCTCGAAGCCGGGGTAGCCGGGGGTGAGCACCGTGTAGCCCTTGGCCCCGTAGTAGTCGACCCAGTGTTCCCAACTGCGCGGGGTCATCCACAGACCGTGGACCAGAACGATGGTGTCGGGGGTGCTCGTCATGCGGGGGCTCCGTCCGGAAGGGGTTCGGTTCGCGACGCGGCCAACGCTAGGGCTCGCGCGGCGTCGCGATCTGGTCCGTGCCGCACGGTTGTGTGCTCTGCCCGCCGGCCTCCTCGGGGGCGATGCGCCGCCATTCGCGCGGGGAAACCCCGAAGGTGTCGCGGAAGCGTCGACTGAAGTGGGCGTTGTTGACGAAGCCCCAGCGTCGGGCCACCGCGGCGATGGGGGTAGCGGCGTTCTCGGGGCGGGCCAACTCCGCGCGCGCACCGTCGAGGCGTTCGGCGATGATCCACTGCTCGAGGCTGAAACCGGCCTGCGAGCACAGCCGGAACAGCCTGCGAATGGAGATGTCGTGGGCGCGCGCGATGCGTTCGGGGCTCAGCGCGGGGTCGCCGAGGTGACGGCGCACGTAGGCGCGCACCCGGGGGAGCAACACCTCGGCCATCGGCCCGCGCGCGTAGTCGGTGTCGTAGGCCGAGGCCAGCAGCGCGCGGACCAGTTCGATCCCGGTCCGGCCCAGCACCGGGGCCGACGGGTCGAGCGTGAGGTGCTCGGCGCGGCGGGTCAACTCGCCGATGTGCGCGCCGACCAGTGTGTAGAGCGGACTCGCGGCGAGTCTGTCCGAGGCGGCGCGCACCACGTCGTGGGGCAGGCCGACCGCGTCGATGGGCACGTGCAGGCACTGCGAACTGCCGAATCGGGGCAGCAGGTAGTCGTAGGGGTCGTTGAGATCGATGACGAACAATCGGCCGGGATCGAGCACCCGCTGGGTTCCGAACTGGTCGGCGTAGGCGGTGCCCTGCTCCTGCACCGCGATCGCGAGCACCTCGGCCGGACCCGAGCGCACCTGGTGCGGGGTGCGCAGCAACCGGTAACCGGTCATCGCGGATCGGAAGATGCTGGCCTCGCCGAAACCCCACACCTGCATCAACGCGTCGACGCGATCCGGGTGTTCGAGCACCACCCGGGACGGGA
Source organism: Nocardia takedensis NBRC 100417 (assembly GCF_000308695.1). Taxonomy (GTDB): domain Bacteria; phylum Actinomycetota; class Actinomycetes; order Mycobacteriales; family Mycobacteriaceae; genus Nocardia; species Nocardia takedensis. Next base: position 4,277 of record NZ_BAGG01000219.1, read on the forward strand.
CCGACTGCTCCTGCATGGCCGTGCGGGTGGCGTCGGCGCGGTCGCGGGGCGCGAAGTCCCGGGACCGGAACACCACTACCACCCCGGCCCTCCCGCCTCGGAGGGAATCTCGACCCGCATCGACGCATGATATGTCACCATCTCGGGTCGCCGCCCGCCGTCGACCGACCGTCTTCGCGGCACGTCCGCCGCCACGCCTCCGGCGTGAGCCCGAACGTCGCGGCGAAGGCGACCCGGAAATCCTCGGCGTCGGCGAACCCCCAGCGTCGCGCGGCCCGCTCGACGGCCGTCCCGCGCGCGAGGTCGGCGCGCGCGGCCCGCAACCGCTGGGCCCGGATCCAGCGCGCGATGTCGAATCCGGTCTGGGCGGCCAGCCCCAGCAACACCGGGACCGGCAGGTCCAGGTGTCGCGCGATCCCCGCCACGCTCAGCGCCGGATCGCCCAGTCGGGCGCTCGCGAACGCGCGCACCCGCGGCATCAGCAGATCGGCGTCGCGGCGGTCGCCGCCACCGGACACCGAGACAAGCAAGGCCCGCAGCAGCGGGGCCGTGGACTCCGCGAGCGCGTCACCGGCGGGATCCGACACCGACTCGGGCAACTCCCACATCCGCCACAGGTGGTGGCGGGCCAGGTCGTAGAGCGGACTGCGGGTCAGCCCGGCCAGCGCCGCGCCCACCGCCTCGTGCGTCAGGCCCAGCGCGTCGAGTGGGACGTGCACGCAGCGCGAACCGCCGCGCCCGGTCCACCCGAAATCGTAGGGCGCGTCCAGGTCGACGACCATCAGCTCACCGGGGTCGACCAGGCGACGCACGCCGTCCTGCTCGAAACGGCCGCGCCCGTACTCCTGCACCGCGAACCCCACCAGCCCGGTCGGGCCCGCGGCGACGTCACGCGCGGACCGACGCAACCGGTGCCCGGTCATCTCGGCGCGGAACAGACTCAGCTCGCCGAAGCAGCGCGCCTCCATCACCGCGCTCATGCCCGCGCGGGCGAAACGCATCCGGCACGGCGCCGACTCCTGCTGCAACACCGCGCGCGCCGCGGGCACCCGGTCGCGCACGGGATGGGCGCCGCTGTCGAAGACCACGACCACGAACGGCCCTCCTCTCCTCACCTCGCACGCTAGCTGCGGACCCACCCGAGAGCGGCGCGGGTGCGCTGTGGGACAACAACCGTGCGCGCGCGAGCAGTCTGTCGGTGCGGACCCGTACGGTGTGGGCGGTCACCGTCCCTCGACCTCCGGGAGGATCCGCCGTGCCCGCCGACCTCGACGCGCTGCCCTACGCCCGATTCCTGCGTCCGCTGTCCGAGGAACCCGAGAGCGAGGGCGACTACGACTGCGTGCACATCGACGGCGTGCGCTGGGCCGACCCGCGCGTCGAGCACGCGCGCTTCACCGAATCGGCCTTCACCGACGTCACGATGACCGGCGGCAGCCTGCGCCACACCCGTTTCGCCGACGTGTGGGTGCGCGACACCCGCTGGATCGGCACCGACCTGGCCGACGGCTCCTGGCAGGACGCGGAACTGATCGCGGCGGCGCTGTCGGGGGTGGACGCGGGCGGCGCGGTGCTGCGCCGGGTGCGCTTCGAGGGCTGCAAACTGGATTCGGTGAACCTGCGCCGCGCCAAACTGCGCGAGGTGAGTTTCATCGACTGCGTGTTGCGCGACACCGATTTCGGCGGCGCGACCCTGTCGACGGTGAGCTTCCCCGGCACCCGGCTCGAGGGCCTGCTGGTCGACAACGCCCGTCTGAGCGCGGTCGACCTGCGCGAAGCCGCGGCGATCGACATCGCCTCGGGGATACCGGCGTTGCGCGGGGCGCGGATCACCCCGTTGCAATTGATGGATCTGGCTCCCGCGTTGGCGCGCGAGGCGGGCATCCTCGTCGGCGACTGACCGAGCGCGGCCGAGGTGGCCAATCTCGAAAGTTCCTCGTTTCACACCTGTGACGCACCGGTCGTTGATAAGTTGCGCCAATCCGTCTGGTACACGTTCGATCGGAATGCGACTTCATGCTCGACTGGAACCTTCGCCGCCGCACCTCCAGCGCCCAGAACCTGCTCCGTCTCGCGGAGGAGCGCGGCATCGCGGCGGCGGCGTGTCTGGTGGGGACCTCGCTGTCCCCCGACATGCTCAAAGGTTCGCAGGTCGGGGTCACCGCCCACCAGGAACTGCGGATCGTGGCGAACCTGGTGCGCCGCTGCGACGAACCCGGCCTGGGCGCGCTGGCGGGCAGCCGCACCCGGCTCAGCAGCGCGGGCCCGTGGGGTCTTGCCATGCTCAGCAGTCGCACCGTGCGGGAGATGATCGAGGTCGCGCGCCGGTTCCTGGACGCGACCAACGTCTTCGGGCGGCTCAGTTTCGTCGACTCCGAACAGGAGGCGCGCCTGCACCTCGACGACGCCGACATCCCGGCTGAGTTGCGGGTCTTCCTGACCGAGCGCGCCCTGGCCAGTTTCGTCCCGATCGGCCGCGACCTGTTCGGCGTGGACATCCCGCTGACGCGCGTGCAGTTCCGTCATCCCGCGCCCGCCGATCCCACCCGCCATCGCGAGATCTTCGGCGTGGAACCGGTCTTCGGCGCGCAGACCAACACGATCGGCTTCGCCGGCCACTGCGTGGATCTGCCGTTGCCGCGGCCCAGCGAGCGCGCCCGCGCCGCCTGCGAACAGCTGTGCCGGGATCTGCTGGCCCGCCACCACGCGCGCAGCGGCATGTCGGCGACGGTGCGCGATCTGCTGGTCCGCGAACCTGGGGCAATCCCGGATCAGATCGCGGTCGCCACGGCGCTTTTCATGAGTCCGCGCACGCTGTCGCGGCGGCTGCACCACGAGGGCACCTCCTTCCGCGCGCTGCTGGACGAGGTGCGCCAGACCTTGTCGCAGGAGCTGCTCACCCACACCGACATGACCACCGAACAGCTGGCCGCGCGCCTGGGATACGCCGAGGCGGCCTCGTTCATCCGCGCGTTCCGCCGCTGGAACGACTGCCCGCCCCAGGAGTACCGGGTCCGGGTGGGCGACGCCTACCGCGTCGCGGGCACGGCGTAGCCGAGATCGTCTCAGACGCGCCAACTTCGGTGCGGCAACCACCGGGCATACCCGCGCGCACGGCACCGGGTGCACAGGTGCGCACCGCGCAAACTCCTGCCGTACTATCGCGGGCGGAGACTCCGCCGGGATATCGATAGGGGGACGGTGTGGGAGCTCGCGTACCGGCGACCGTGCGGCGCGGTGCGGAATGGTCGCGGCGTTTCGCGGCGACCACGCCGGGGGTGGTGTCGCTGATCGCCGTCGTGTCGGTTCTGCTGTGCCTGGTCGCGGGATCGATCGCCGCCGCGCAGTTGGACGCGAAGGTGACCCGGCACGAACGCGTGCTCGGCCACACCGAACCGGTGGCCTTCGCCGCCCAGCGCCTCTACGTCGCGCTCTCGGCCGCCGACGCCGCCGCGGCCGAGGCGTTCCTGTCCGGCGGGATCGAGAGCCCGGCGATCCGTGCTCGCTACCAGCAGGCACTGGCCGACGCGGCGGCGGCGCTGGCCGAGGCCACCACGGGCGCGGGCGACGCGCGCACCCGCGAGATCGTCGCCCGCATCGCCGCCGACCTGCCCGCGTTCGCCGGTCTGGTCGAGACCGCGCGCGCCAACAACCGCCAGGGATTCCCGGTCGGCTCGGCCTATCTGCGCGAAGCCTCGGCGCTGATGCGGGATTCGCTGTTGGCCGACGCCGAGGAACTCAGCGACGCCCGCTTCGCCGAGGTCCGCGCCGAGCAGCGCGAGATCGCCGCCGTGCCGGTCTCGAGCGTGCTCGCGCTGCTCGCGGTGCTCGCCGCGGCGGGGTTCGCC
>NZ_BAGG01000218.1 GCF_000308695.1 Nocardia takedensis NBRC 100417
CAAACTGCCGGTGACCGCGACCGGCCGGCCGTTGATCGTGGTGCAGGCCGCCGCCTCCACCGTGCCGGTGTGGCCGGTTAGCACGGCGCGTTCTGTGCCGGTGTCCAGATCCCATACCCGCACCGTGTCATCCCCGCCTCCGGTGACCGCGACGGGCCGGCCGTTGATGCTGGTGCAGGCCGCCGCCAGCACCAGGTTGTTGTGGCCGGTGAGCACGGCGCGTTGGGCGTGGTGGACATGGCTGCCGTCGGCCCAGCGGACCTGCCATTCCAAGCCGCGGTTGAGTTCGCGCTGTTGCTCGGCGGCGGTGAAGCGTGCGGCGTCGACCGCCAAGATCTGGCGGCGGCGTAGTGGTGGAAGGTTTCGGTGTATGTCGGCCGAGCTGCGGTAGATCGCCCGAATCAGCAGTGTGGTCTGGGTAGCGGCGGTGGGCAGTGCGCCGAGCAGCGGGCCGGGCCGGGCGTGGGTGAGGTAGTCCATGTCGGTGACGAGGTTGTCGATGAGTCCGGCGTGGGTGGCGTGGGTGGCGAGGTGGGTCAGGGTGTAGGGGTGGGCGCGGGCCCAGTCGCGGCGGCCGTCGCCGTCGATGGGGACGAGGCCGCGCAGGACCCGGTAGAAGGCGGTGTGGACGGTGTGGGGGTCGGTGTGTTGGGTGAGGTGTTCGGCGAGGGCTTGGTGGTAGAGCCGGTAGGCCGAGCGTCCGTTCTCGGTGGCCTCGACCACATACGATCCGGCGGTGCGGTGCAGCCAGATCAGGTCGTGGTCGGTGTAGTCGACGCCCGCCAGCGCGGAGGCCAGCGCGGCCCACAAGTCCTCCCAGGGCAGGCCCTGCCCTTGTGCGAACGCCAAGGGCAGCAACAAGTCCCGCGCCGTGTCTGCCTTCTCCCGCAGGCGGGTGTCGAGGTCGTCGCGCATGGCGTCGCCGGGCAGTGTCGGCAGGCTGGCCCGCCACGCGGGGTCGGTGGGGTCGGGGAGTGTGGGGGTGGCCGCGAGGGTGGCGGCGACGATGCGGGCGACGAGGAAGCAGCGGTGTGCTTGTTCGGCGACCGCCGCGGCGACCGCCCGGACCGTGTCCGGGGGTTGGGTGGGGTAGATGCTGTCGGGGTCGGCGTCGCGGAGCCCGCGCACGGTGTAGGCGGTCAACGCCTCGAGGTCGGCGTAGCGGTCGGCGTCCAGATCGACACTCCGCTCACGATCGGTGCCGAGTTCTTCGAGCAGGTACGGGCGGGTTCCGACCAGCAGCCGCACGTGCCGGGAGGCGTGAACGATCAACGGGCGCAGCAACTCTTGCACGAGAGCGTGCGGGACGGCGGCTTCGTCGAGACCGTCGATCAGCACGGTCAACATCGTGGCGCGTGTGGCGAGGCCGTCGGCGAGTGCGCCCGGGGTGTCCGCGGCGGGGATGCGGGCGGCCGCGGCGATACCGTCACGGACCTGGTCGATGGTGAGTCCTTGGGCGTAGATCGTCACGTCGATGGTCCCGGGTGGGGCGATCGCGTCGGCGGGTAGGCCGATGCTGTGGATCGGGACGGTGCGCCGGTGGACGGGATGGTCGAGGGTGGCGATCAACCCAAGGACAGCGGTTTTCCCGGATCCCGGGTCGCCGGTGACCGCGAGCAGCGGCCGGGCGGGGTCGGGGGTGCGTAGCCAGTCGGCGATGTCGGTCAGGGCGGTGTGGCGGCCGCAGAACCACCAGCCCCGCTGGTCCTGGTTGCCTTTCGCTCGCACCAGCAGTCGGGTGCGAAACTCGACCTCGCGCAGTTCGGCGTGTACCGCCCATTCGCGTTCCTGGCGCAGGATCCGATCCACCTCGAACACCGGCTCCTCACTCGAGGGCGGTGGTGCGGGCTCGGCGCGGTGGTCCTCGGGTGCTGGTCGGTCGGCGGGGCGGTCCGGTTCGGCGGGGCGGTCCGTGTGGGCGGCGTTGTTCCGCCAGGTGTCCCACTGGCGTGGGATGTGGCGGTCGAACCGACGCCCGGCCAGGCGGTGCAGGACGGCGAGCACGAGTGCGAACCTCGCGCCGTCGCGTGGGATCGTGCGCGGCGTCTGCTTCTCGGCGAGCCAACCCTTGATCGTCGAGGCCGACACGACCGGGCCATGGGTGGTGGCGCGGATCTCGGCGGCGATCCTGGCCGCGCTCGGGTGGTGTGCGGCGGCGTGCAGGGCCTCGAGCTGGGTGACGTAGTGCCGGTACGCGTCGTGTCGTGGACCGCTCACCGCCGCCGCTGCCCGTTCCCGCGGGCGGGCGGCGCGAGGCGGCTCGTGGCGAGTCGCAGCGAGTCGCGAACCTGTATCCCCTGCATACGAGCACTTTAACCGGACATAGGAATGGTTGCGGGGCTTCGGATTTGCTGAGCTGGACTCAACACATCCACCACCGAACCGAAACGGGAGCATCCGATGTCCACCACCACCAAGACCCTGCTGTTCGTCGGGATCGCGCTGGGCGCGGTCATCGTCGGACTCGGCGCCGGGATCCTCGCCGAAGTCGACGGCGCCACCCTGGCCGCGGCGATCCGCGCCGGGGTGATCGGCTTCGGCGCCACGCTCACCCTGGCCCTGGCCGCCCTCGTCGCCTACAAGACCCTGTAGCAGTCCCCGGGCTCCGCATCGACCACGTGCCGCGCCGACCCACCCCGGGGAGGCGCGGCACAGTCGTGTCCGCCCCGGCCGCCCACGCTCGGTTCTGTCGGACGCGACGACGGGCGCGAGGAGACCAGCGGGGGAGTGAGTGACTGCGCGGTGAAGGAGGCGGGGGTGTTTCGGAGTCCGGTGGGGATCGCGTGGTGGTTTCGGGTTGTCGTACCGCGGCGGCATGATCTGCCTCGAGCCCGCAACGTCGACGAAGGGAGTGCACGGTATGAGCGAGGGCGTCGAGCAGCTGGGTCTGGATTTCGAGGTCGAACAGAGCGCCTGGGGCAGATGGGTGGATCCGCGGCGACGAGCCGCGCGGGCACGGGAGTTCATGAACGCCGCCGGCTTGGCGGAGATACCGGACCAGCCGTGGCCGCCGGACTGGCCCGAGACCCCGCGCCTGGACGCCTATCTGGCCGGACTGTTCCCGGACCTGGCCACCGCGATGGCTCCGCAGAACTGCCGGTTCGCTGACGCGTTCATCTGTTTCATGGGCGAATGCTTCATCCGGTACGCGGGGGCGCGGTGGGTCGAGTATCCGTGGTTCGGTCGCGGTCGTTCGTTCTACGACGAGGTCAATCCCGCGCTCGAGATCGACGACGCGGACGAAGACGTGTTCACCGCATGGGGGCACATGCGCGACATGATCGGACATCACACCGGCGGTTGGGGCGGCATGTTCGCCTACTTCGCCGAAAGTCTGATCGAGTACCGCGGCGACCACCTGGACAAGCGTCTCCACGACCCCGCCCGGTGAGCCGACCCACGACATCCCCAGCGTCGTAGTCACCCCGCGGTTCACGGGGGACTGCCTCGCGCGGCCCCGCACCCACGGGGACCCCGCCCCACACGGCTGATGTGTTCCGCACGGGTGCTGGTGGTCCTGATCCTCAGCCGGGCACGCCGGGCACGCGCCCGCTCGCGACCCCTCACCGCCGTCGGCGACCGGACCCAGGGATGTGGTCACCGCCAAAGATATTCCGCCACAATGAGTCCAGGTGAGCGCGACGGTCGACCAGGTGACAGATACCCTGATCTCGTTCGTCGTGGCGACCCCGGAATGGGTCACGGGGTTCGAGGCTCGCGTGCTTCGGTACGACTGTTTCGGAGGTGTGGTGTGGTCGACGTCGACGGGCTGCTCAGGGCAGACCACCTGCTCGCGGTGAGTTTCGAGCCCGGCAGCGATGTCGTCGACGGTGAGGTCGTCGTCGGCGACTACACCGCTCGCCTCTGGGATCGATATGGGAATATCGCCGCGATCGGTACCGGTGACAGCATCACCGACGCCATCGCCGACCTGCGGCCTTTCACCGTCCCCGTGCCGGAGCCGATCCGCGACAACGAGCCTCCGTTCTAGCGACCGGCCAGCGCGTCACCGCGCTGCGTGGGCCGGCCACTCGGCGGACGCGACATCGGCCGCCCCGGTAGTGTCGCCGTGCATGGCCACGCCCGAGATCGAGCAGGCGACGACTTTCACCGCCACCATCGGAGCCACGCCGGTCATCATCGTGCTGCCCCGGTTGCGCGCTGTGCACATCGCGGAGTCCGGCGGCCTGGTCACCGGCGACGCCTGGACCACCGCGCTGCTCGCCCACGGCGCGCGACCGATGCGCGACACCGACTTCCGCGGCGAACCCGCGTCGGACTGGACGGTCACCCTCGGTCCGGGCATGGCCACGGCACGGATCAGCGGCCCGCCCGGACTCGGCGAGATCTACGACGGCGAGCTGCACGCCGACACGGGCTGGTGTGAGCGGGTGGCGGGCATGCACCACCTCGGCATGGGCCTGGTCGTCATCAGCGGCGCCGCCGAGTCGATGACCGCGGACGGCGCGTTGGAGATGATGGAGGCCGAGCGTGCGGTGTGGGTGAGGGCCACGACCGCCGTGGAGTGGCCCTCACCGCGGCCGTGACCACAGTGGTGCCTGCCGCGGGCGCCCCCGCCGGCTGGAGGTCGGCGCGGTGGCTGCGTACGGCGGCGTAGTGGTGCGGCGGGGGACCGGTCACCGCCTCGGGCGACGCCGGGTGCCCGCGTGATCCACCACACCCCGCCCTGGCGAAATAGGACCGCGGGCGCGTTGGTTGAATGAGGATGTCGGCGTCCGGACAGCCCCGGGCCTCACCCCATTTGTCGCTGCGAGCGACCACCCGCCGAGAGGCGCTTGTGGGACGTCGACCCCAACCCTCACGGCCCCGTCGAGCTTTCCGCTCGACGGGGCCGTTTCGGTGTCCGTACCCCGGTCACCGCACTCGCGGGCCGGGCACGCGAGCCGACCTGGCAGTCGCAGCGCGGTCGAGCGACCTCGAACGGGGTGTATCCGGCTGCTGTGCAATCGTGGTGTCGTGATCGAGACCGTGGTGGTGAGACCGGTGCGGGGCGCACCGTCGGCCCCGCTGCGTGAACTTCTCGCGGCGCTCGACGCTCGCCACCCCCTGCGCGACACCGTCTTCGCGGCGCCGCATCGCCTCGAGCGCGCCGACGACCGGCGCGGGGTACGGCTCGTGGCCGGCCGCGACGGAGTGCTGGTCGGGTTCCTTCACGGAATACCGTGCACCGGACACATCGCCCTCGTCGGCGCGCTGGTCGAAGGCCAGGGGATCGGCACTGCCCTGGTCGAGGAATTCCTGCGGCTGGCCCACGCCGCCGGCACGGTGTTGGCCTCTGTCGTGCTCGACAGCGAACCCGGAGGTCGGTGGCGACGGCGAATGTTCTTCGAAGCTCGCGGATTCGTCAGCACGGCGGGCAGCGCGCTGCACTTCGCCCGCCCGGTGTGACGGCCGCGGCCGGACCGGGGACCGGGACCGTGTGTGTTCGGGTGGCGACAGTTCCACGGGACCTCGCGTGTAAGCTCACGTCGGTCGGGTCGGAGCCACTCACACGGTCGGGGTGTCGTGAGCAAGTTCTACGTGGTCTATCCCGAATGTCCGGCCGGTTTCGAGGGCGTCGAGTGGGACACCAGTTTCGTTCCACCACGCCCGGCCTCGGCTCATCTGCTGTTCGACGCACCGCTGTTCTCCGACCTGGTGACCTCCCACGCGGGTGTGTATGCGGTCACCCTCGCTCTTGCGGATGATCTGGCGGCGACGGAGTTGACCGGGTTCGCGTTCGTCCCGCTCACCGGCGAGCTCTCCTCCTATGTCGAGGCGGGCCGTGAGTTCGAGATCCCGGCCCTGCGCGCACTGGTCATCACCAGCCCCGCCCTCGCCGCCGACTTCGGCCTGAAAGGCCGCAAGCGACTGGTCCTGTCCCAGCGCGCTGTCGATTTCCTGACCACGCGGGACCCGGTCTTCGGCAAATATGTGATGGACGTGCTGTAGCACGACATTCGAGGCAAACCCCGCCCCGAACCAACAACCACCCAACTCTGTGCCCGCGTCGGCGATGGCGATAGGACGGTGCCCGGCTGCTCGCCGGCCGGTCCGAACTCGCCCGCCCACGCCGGGCGCAAAGAACTCCACGGGCGAAGACGCGTCAGACTCCGCGGGTTCGCAATCCTTCTGCTGTGGCGTCGATTTCGCTGTGGCGGGTCGGAGTGGGCGATCCCGCCGCACCGCGAGCACCGCCCGTACCACGCGAAGCCCGCGCGTTGACTCGTGCAGCCCGCGCCCGCGTCGCCGCCCGAGGTCTGCCGTATCAGTAGGCGCGCGCGGAGGTGATCGAGATCAACGTCCTCGCCGAGACCGACGGCGCGAGTTTCTGAGGCCAGGCTGAGTACGACGACCCGCGCAACGAACTGTTGTGCCGACGGTGTGGTTGGACAGTGGGATGGTCTGCCAACCGGGCGGAGTTGCGTCGGATGCGACATCTTGGCGGAGCGAATCGACGTTCCCGGCCGGCCCATTTGGTCCTCGCCGATGGTGTCGCGCACCTGGACCTCGTCGGTGCGAACCCCGACTGGTGGTAGCGTGCGAGTGGCCGCGACCAGGTGCATCGGTGGGGCCATCCACGGCCCACGGCCCACGTCGCTCGTCGTTCGACATGCTCGGGACCGCGCGGGTGGTTACCGCTGTACCGCGCGGGTTTCGGGTTCTGGTTGGGGCGGTGTGAGGACCGCTATGTCGCTGCCGAACCCGACAACGATGCCTCCGTCCCAACATGCCACAGCGCGTGGTGGCGCTGGGCAGTCGATCACCGCGAGCACGGTCTGTGTTCTCGGATCCCATACCCGCAGCGTCCGATCATCGCTGACGGTGGCGACCACGGTTCGACCGTCGACGGTCAGACACGCCACCGTCGACACCCATCCGGTGTGACCGGCGAGGACCGCAGATACTCCGAAGACCGGAGAGGTTCGTGCCCGACGGAACCACCGGAATCTGGAGGACCTGACCCGTTTGGTGGCTGCACCGAGATCCCATATCCCCACCGAGCCGTCGCCACTGCCGGTGATGGTGACGGGTCGGCCGTCGATCTCGGTGCACGCCACCGCGTACACCACGCTGGTGTGTCCGGTGAGGTGGGCGAGTTGTTGTCCGGTGGTCAGGTCCCAGTACCCGCACCGAGTTGTCGTCGCCGGCGGTGATGGTGACGGGTCGGCCGTCGAGGTGGGTGCACGCCACCGCGCGCACCCAGCTGGTGTGTCCGGTGAGGTGGGCGAG
>NZ_BAGG01000217.1 GCF_000308695.1 Nocardia takedensis NBRC 100417
CAGCCGAGGTGATCGGTGATCTCCCAGTATCGGCCACATCAATCGTCATCACATCAGACATCGGATGCTTACTCCTTGCTCGGAGTTACACCGTTGTATTTACAGTCCCCGGCCCCAGTTGCGTTCGTAATCACATTCCGGTATGCAAGTGAGCCGTCCACAGGGATGGGTTGGCCGGATACTGGTTGCGAATCGCTGTCACTGCCTGATGTAGAGCGTGAGCGCCGTGGTCAAATTCGGGACGAGCGCCGCCGGGGAGTGCGTGGTAGAACCTCGCCGCGATTTCTGCGGCAATACGATCATCGACCGTTGCGAGTGTGCCGACCACCTGGGGATATCCAGCCAGTTGGAACGCCGAGGCGAGGTGGATAGCCTCGTCTAGGAGTTCGGGTGTTGTCGTAGTTGCTGTCTCGCAGGCGGACAAATAGGCCAATCTGGCGAAATTGAGTCGAAGAGGATCGAGATCGGCGACGGTGAACGGGGTGCTGACGTGGTCATGCAGAAGCAGCCGACTTCGGCTGGGGTCCACGGCGTCGTTGACGCCGTGGCAGGCGAAGTGCGCGACCGGGTATGCCGCCAACGCGTTCAAGACATTGGCTTTGGTAGGTAGTAGGGCAGGGGCGATCGGCTCGTCGCTGTCTCTAGGCCCCGTTAGGACTGTCGAGCCGGGTAGGCGGGCAACAACCGACGCGGCTTCTTCGACAGCGTAGTCGAGTTCGTCCTGGTTGTCGGATGTGGTCGGCACGACCACGACTAATGCTTCCCAGCTCCGAAGTTGGGTGGTTCCACTGCGAGCGTGGCGCAACGCGGTGATTGTCGGAGTGTAGGACGAAACGACACGGTCGATCACCGATCGGTTATCCGGATCAGGAAAATTCGAATGGTAGCCGGCAGCATGGAGAGGTAGTTGCCCCAGCGCTCCACTCGTGACCCACCACAACCGAGGCCAGGGCTGGCCCGCCTGCGGTCGGTCACGGTAGCCAAGCATGTCCAGAACGGGGCCAGCAATGGCGTCCCACAGCCACTGCAAGATCTCGTGCAGGCGCTGCTGGGCTGCCCTGCGTAGTGACAGTGTCACGGCATATTGCGCGGCGTGGTGGATGTGCTGGAATTCCGACGCACGGTCTGTGACTGTCTTGATGTCTAAGGCGGGTAGTGGTAGGCACGAAACCGCAGTTGAGGTTGCGATTAGCGCGTCGCTGCGGTGACGACTGATGTTGATCGTCACGATCGGGCCGTAGGCAGCTTGGGACAGCAATTCGACGAGTTCTGGCGGCTTCGCAAAGGACTCGAATCCGGGGCGCTCGCGGATTCTCTCAAGTGTTTGTTCTAGAAGCTCGGCTATCTGTTGTCGATCAGTCTGCGGCGTCGCATCGGTGGTGGCCGCTTCGGTGTTGAGCAGATCGCGCAAATTTATGAAGTCCGCAGCCAGGTCCGGTTCGGATTCCTCTAGGCGGCTAGTTTCACCGCGCAGATTAAGTAATTGACCCATGATAACCGCACGGCCAAGCTCAAGTAACTTCAGAGCCGATTCTGCTCGCTCGGGTAATGAAATCTCTGTGCTCGACAGTGTCAAAGCGGCTGAGTCAGCAGCCAGTTGGGCGAACCGTCCGATTTGGTATTGCCGGTCGGACCGGCGGAGGCGGTGGGGAGCCACCTCCGGCAACAGTCGGACTGCTTGCGCTAGAAGTTCTGCTGCCATCTGCGGCGCAGAGGATGCCAGCAGTTCGGCGGCAGCGCGCGCCGCTTCGATGCGTCTCCACGGGGGCGCCCACTCAGCGGCAGCGGCTGTGCGATAGGCCTCGATTGCTCGGTTGCGATCTTCTTTGGAGCGCGATCGTTCGAAACGCATGCTCAATCCGACGCCTAAATTGCAGTGATACAAACCATGATCGAGATAGCCGGGAGGTTTGCTGTCTACCAATTCTTGAGCGAGCTCGATTGCTTCGTCCAAGTCCGCGGCCACGCCTGTCTGACTGAACCGCATTCGTAGGATTGTCCCTAGATTGTTCAGTTGGGTCAGCGCATGGTGCATGGATACAGGGCCTGTGCCGACCTTCCTGGCCAGTTCGAGTGCTTCATCTAAATCGGCTGTCGCGCCGCTCTGTTCGTATCGGATGGACAGCGCGCTCGCGAGGTTGGTTAGGGCTGCAGTACGGAGAGGGTGGTTGCTGGCGGTGGCGGCGACTGACTGTCGTCCGACGTCGATAGCGTCGTTCAGGTCTTGCATAGCCGACGATCGTCGGAATCGAAGCCGCTGAATGGCGCTAAGGTTACTCAGAATAGTGGCGCGGTATGGGCTACCGGGCGGGCATACGGTTGCAGCTTCCTGGACGACAGCGATTGCTTCGTTCAGGTCCGCCAACATCGCGGTTCGGAGGTACCGTCCGTGCAGGGCGTTACCTAGGTTGGTGAGTCTGGTCGCAGATTCGGGATGAGCGCTGGGAGTAGCTTCAACTGCCCGACGGGCGGTGTGTATCGCTCTGTCTGCGTCCTCGACAGACCCTGTGATCTCGTACCTCAAATTCAGGGCGGCGCCGAGGTTGGTTAGGATTGCGGCCTGATCGAATGCATCAGAATGCCAAATGACGGCCTGTTCGAGGACCTCGATCGCCTCATTCAGATCTGTGACATCTCCTGCTCCTTCGAACCGCTTCTGCAGGGCCGCGCCGAGGTTGGCATATAGAGCAGTTAGCCCAGGGTCGTCCGGCCCGCTGACGGTAATGGCTTGGCGCCCAGCCCCGATCGCCTCGTTCAGGTCAGCTGTGCTGCCGGTGCGCATGAACCTACGGGTCAATACAGCACACAGATTTCCGAGCACTATTGGCAGTCTCGGGAAGTCGACTGGACTGTGATCCAAGGCTTGCCGATAGGCATTGATCGATTCGTCCAAGTCGACTGATCTCCCAGCTCGCTCGTAGCGCACCGAGAGCGCGACACCCAAGTTGGTATGCCATGTGGCAAGGTTCGGGTCACCCTCAGACGTTGCGTGAACAATGCGGTGCCATAGCAGAACCGCGTCAGTGCTCAGACTTACCTGGCTACTAGCTGTGGCCCGTGCGAGAAGGTCGCGTGCAACCTCGATCGAGGCTGCCGCGAGTAGACTCAACAGTTCGGTAGGCAGATCACCCGGGACCTTGCCCGACAAGAACACCGGGCTTAGTACGTGTACAGCCCGCAGCTGTTCTTCTTTCGCATGCTCTGGCGCGCCGCATGAAGCGCAAGACCACCAGAATCGACCGAGGACAACTCGGGCCACTTGAACTTCGTTCATATCGTCCACGAGCAGCCTGGTCAGTTCTTCGGCTTCATGTCTCGCCTCGCCCGTCAGCGTCGCTTGCGGCGCTTCCTCCAAGCGGTCTAGCCGTTCCTGCAGGGTCGCGCACAGGAAATCTCTCCGTTTATTCTTGTCGGGAGTGTGCGCAGTATCCATAATTGTGTCCCCAAAGTGATAGATCGTTATCGCGAGCCTCGTAGGCGATCATGTTGGTTGTATGGCCTTGGAGATAATCGACTGGCTGTGGTGGGAAATTTTTCCCGGCATCGGCGTGGACGGACCTCGAAAGACGTCTCACGGCTTATGGGTTCGACACTAGGCCCCGGGGCCGGGGATGCAGTCCTTCTCATGATGGATGTGCAGATGCCGTTTCGTAGGGCGTAGCGATGTTCCTGTCTCGCAAACTATTGATGCCGATTCGGCATTAAGTCCCTGCTGGAGTACCTCCTCCTGCCTCGACAGTGCGGAGCCCGCCAGGACCACAAATTAGCTCGAAGTGTCTACAGTCGGTGCCCCGCCCCAGGGCTACGCGTTGGTGGGATCGGATATCAGTTCTGCGTCACCGAAAAATTTCGACAGTCATCACATAGGGGTTCCGGCTGCAACCGTCCATTTGATAGAAGGCTAGATGCACTGCTAACTCGCCACATCGAGAGCGGCTTGTTGTCGACAAAGACTTCGGTGAAAGAAATTTCAGGGTTCAGCAATGTGGGCATCGGCGTAAATGCGTTCGGCACCCAGTCTTCCTTTGGGTGGGTCACCAAGAGGGGAAGTCGGGCCAAATTGAAGGCCCCCCCTTCGACGATAATCTCAGCTGTTCCTGCCACTTCGGTGTTGTTGCTGTACCGCGTTACCGTCCATCCGTAAGTCAGATTTCGCAGGTAAAGCGTATACCCCGAGGTTGTTCGTGAGATACCCGCCTCCATGAGATTTCCGGGCAGCATGGGATCGTCCACGAAGTTCGGGAACTGTCTGTCCGCCCATATCCCCTGATATTTGATCGCGCGTGGACACATCACACTATCCAGTGTCGCAACACCATGCACTCCGGTGTCACATTCTATTGCTCGCCACCAGCCGGTAGGATCCTCTCGGATTGATATTTTGTTCGAATTCATGCAGCCTGACTGCGTACCTATCTGCGGAAACGACGTGAGAAACGGCTCACTTCCCGTCACCCCATTAAAGCCAACCCAGATTGCAATGCGCTGAGTGGCGTTGCTATTGCATTCTATGCTCGGAACATGCCATCTGGCGCTTACGCTCGTGAATCCACCGGGCGGGGCGGTTGCTATGTATCCGGCCCAGTTGGATCTATCGTAGGATGGCATAGGTTCTGCCGATGACGACGGGGAGGCCACGAATAATGCCGCAGCGAAGGTCATCGCGAAAATAAGTCTCATATAGAGACCCGCTTTCTGGTCTGATAGTTTGAGTAGCGTGAGGTGTCGATTCATCGTAATCATCTCGATGAGAATGCTGACAGAGTCTGGCTCCTATCAACAAAGCTGCGTAAATTCCGGCCGATGTTGCCGAGCGATCTCGCTCGGCAACAGGATGAGGATAGTCCGCGAGGTGAGAGAGTGGCCCCTCTTGGTAGGCGCCTGTCTTAGCGCCGCCCGGCGGTAGCGCGTGGTAGAGGGTGTCTGTACGTAGGAAAGTCGCATCGATTATGGGTCTGTCCGTCACCGCGGCTGCCGTGCGCCGAAATCCGTATACGCCGGGCGTCGAAGAAAGTGGACGGTAGAGGGGTCGGTCGCAGACGTCAGTTACTGCGCAGCCTGCGAATGCAGACGAGGGAGTCTGGCCGCCAGGCCGCTTCGGGCGGGACGCAGCACCGCCGGCTCGAACATCGAAGCGATGGACGACGGGCGTGAAAGTTCGCTGCACGTAGGTCTTTCGACCACCTCCAAGGAAGACCGTGACATGAACCCGGCTGATTGCAACAACGACAACGGCGGTGCAGTTCAGGCGACCTTCGTCATCGCCGTGCTTTGGCCGAGTTGCACAACCGCAACGGCTGCAAGACTGTTGAACTGCGATGAGAGCCACGCCCGAGACGGTGTAGCTCATCTCGCCTGCGGTGGCATCGAATTTGGGCAACGATTCGACCGTTGCCACCAACCGGCCATCCGCCGTGCCTTCCGTCGCTTTGGCACTGTCCTTGGTCCTTTCCCAGGGATGTGCAACGCCAGAGGCAATCGGCATCCTTGTGGTACCGATCCTGACCTGCTGTGTGGTCTGGATCATATGACATGCCGGCCAACCGCTCAAGCCGCTACGGCTGACTGCTCTGTCTGACGTGTCGGCCTGTTACGTGATGTAATTGTCTGTAGTCCAACGGAAGTCCCGAATCGAGACGGGAGTGCTTCGTTCACCGGAGTATGGCACGTCGATGGCTCAAGTGCTGTTCTGGCTGGGCTGGATGTCAGTTTGTCCATCATCGTCGGAGGCTGAAAGGAGCAGTCGCCGTTGAGCTATGGAATCACATCGCGGGTAGGAGGCAGCGCAATGGTCTTGAGCAGGGTCGACAAGGCTGCTGCTTTTTGCAGGGAACTAGTGGATGGCGTCTTGCAGGAGGCAGTCCGGCGAGTGGGGGCCGAGGAGCTTTTCGAACGCGCGCGTCTAGCATTGCAGCGCGGTCGGGTCGACGCGGCTTTCGAAGCTGATCTGGACACTCTGGACCGCGTGTTGCGTCAAACAAATGGAGACGGGATCTATCCGTCAGTCGGTAGATCGTTCGAGCCGTGGCCTAGCGGTAACAGGGACACCGCAGCGCAGTGGTGGTGCTGTCCTACACGCCAGTGCGCAGGACGCGGGCGCATCGTGGCTGGGCAGCAGCCTCCAGTCTGCGGTGTCGAGAGCCGTCCGCTCGTTGTCGGACCCTTTCCAACGTGACAAGCTTCCTCGGGGAACTTGGGAAAAAGCTTGCCGAGCGCTGGAGTGCCTACCTCGCCATCCCGGGACTACTGTATGTTGCGGCGGTCGTCGTTGCGGTGGTGTTGGGACATCCGCACGCACTCGATTACGACCTTCTTGGTCGTGAGTCATCGGCTTGGTCCGCAGGCGGCGGCTTGCGATCACCTCAGGCAGTTGTGCTTCTGGCCGTCGCAGTTCTGGCGGGCTCGGCCGCAGGGTCGCTCACTGCGGGAGGGTTGGGCCTCCTTGTCGAGCGGATGTGGGTCAGTTCTGGCCAACGCCCGCCTGGCCGATGGCTTATGAGGTGGCGGCGTGCGCGTTCTCGGCGGGCCAAAGCAATCGCCGACGCCACCACCTCAACGTCTGCACAGGTTCGCCAGGCGATGTCGCGCGCCGACCGCCTCTGTCTTGTCGAGCCTGGCCGCCCCACTTGGATCGGGGATCGGCTGCGTGTCTGCGAGATCCGTGCGAGCCGAGCTTACGGAATCGACCTGAACGCGGCATGGCCACGGCTGTGGCTGATCATCCCTGATGTGGCGCGGGCCGAAATTGCGACAGTGCGTCTCTCATTCTCTGCCGCCGCCAACCTCCAAGGATGGTCGTGCATGTATTTGGTGCTCGGGATTTGGTGGTGGCCAGCTGCGATTGTCGGGCTGGTCGTCGCCGCGGTAAGTCATATGAAGGCGCGACAGGCGACGAACGACCTTGCGCATCTAGTCGAGTCAGCTGTCGATTTGTACGTGGTAGACCTGGCGAGTCAACTCGGTCACGCAACCGCCGGACACGTCACACCAACCCTGGGGGGCACGCTGAACACCATCATGCGCAAGAGTCGCTGGGACCCCGACTCTCCGTTGGCCGACTGATTGTTGGACCGCCCAGGAGACAATCAGCTACTTCGAGCGGACTTACTGGCCCAGCCGACTCGCTTGATTCCGACGCTGTTGGCCGAGGGCAAGGACGTGGCCGAGGTGTCCCGCGTCTTGCAGGTCACC
>NZ_BAGG01000216.1 GCF_000308695.1 Nocardia takedensis NBRC 100417
TCCCGACAGCGAGACCAGGTAGTGGTCGTATCCGCCGAGTCCTGGTGCCGGCGCCACCGAGAAATCGAAGTCCGTACGGGCGGTGGCCGAGGTGTGGTTGGACCGGGCCGAGTGTGCGTGTGCGGTGGGTGTGGTCATGGCGGCGGGCACGCCCCCTTTCGGCGTCGTGGTCGGCTCTGGTGGTGAGGTGTCACCGGGGAGGTCGTCGGCGGGTCACGCTGTGTCGAACCGTGCGAACGGGTCCGGTCGGTACGGCGGCAGGCGGGGCGCGGTCGCGATTGGTGAAGGTCACCGACGTAGCCGGGAAGCGAGGCGATGACCGGGCCGGCAGCGATCTCGATCGGATCGGAAAGCGACATCGCAGATACTCCTTGGTCGGTGACAGGGGACCCGCCGCGCACCGCGGTGGGGCCGGTGTCGCGTCGGGACGGATGAGAGCGAATACGGGCGGATGCAGCGCGGGCGATGGGCGTCGGCGGTGTCGAGTCGCGCACGGTCGAGCGCTGGTCCCGGCACGTGGACCATCGGCGGCATCGCGGCCTTCGAAACCTGGTCGGGCCGAATCGATGCGCGGGTATGTTCTCGGGGTCAGAGCGGGCGGTGGAAGTGCAGGGTGCTGCCGTGATGGGGGTGGAAACGGTTGGTTTCGAAGAAGCGGCGGCGCTGCCATCGGTGGGTGATCTCGGTGTCGAGGACCACGGTCAGCCGTGTCGCGCCCGCGGCGGCGGCGCGGGCAGCGAACGCGTCGAGCAACGCGGCACCCGCCCCGCTGCCCGGAGTCAGGCAGCCCATCAGTGCGATGTGTCCGCTGCGCGGTCGACCGGCCAGAAACCCGACGACGACACCGCCGTGTATCGCCATCGGATGCGCCGTCGCGCCGTCGGGGGCGGGCTCTGTCATCCGTCTCGGGTGGGTGAAATCGGAATCGACCAACGAATGGGTGTCGGCGAGCCGCTGCAACAGGGCCTCGACGGCACCAGGAGCAACGTGCCCGGGGCCGCGTTCGACGATAACGAACGGATCGGACACCAGGTCAGCCTCGCACACCCCGACAACCCGACCCGGCTCCACCGATCGCCGACCGTCAGATGACAGAGCAGGACCAAGCAGTCCGGCGCGTCGGCGTCCTCTCGGTGGGCAGCTCTTGCGGTTATGACTGGGGGAGGGTGGTGAGCGATACGGTCCGCGTGTCTGTTGCCGGCGTCACCGGAGCCGAGAAGTGTCGGTGTGCCTGGGCACAATGGGACGAGATAGCCCGGTCGTCGTGAATCCCGTTTCGGTGGTGAGAAATCGGACGACGCGGCACGCGGTAGCGGCATCGGCGCGAGGGCGTCGTGATGACGGAGAGGCGATGCGATGGGTTGGAAGGTTCAGGGTTTGGCCGTGGCAGGGAGCCCTGATGTGTCAGGTCTGGCGGGAAGACCGCGCGACAGCGGGGAACGCGTCGATCTCGACGCGGTGTTCGCGCGGCCCTACGACCTCGGGGTGGCCTCGGTCGGCGGCTGGACCTGGATCGCCGATCCTCATTTCCGGGTGGTCTTCGACGACCAGGCGACGACGTTCCTCGCCGCGGGCACCAGCGCGGTGGCGTGGGTGACCAACAGCGTGGCGAGCGTGCACGGTTTCGCCTTCTACCGCGACGGCCTGCCCCTGCGGAGGATCGTGCACGCCGAAGGCGAGGTCGCCGAGGAACACGGGCGACCGTTGCCCCAGGAGACCTCGGCGCCGGAGCCGATCGGGGAAGACTACGTCTTCGAGATGATCGAACGCGTCACCGAAGTGGCATGGGGTGATGTCGCGGACGCGCTCTATGACATCTGGGCTTACACCGACTGATCCGCAGTCCCCTACGCGAGGACCGCCACGCCTGGCCGGGCCCGCTACGACGGCCAGGCCACCTCCGAGGCGGGGATGTCGGGTCGCAGACCTCGCCAACTCGGGTGGCGCAGCCCCCGGTCCGTGAGCTCCCTGTACTGCACCGACCCGACCACCGTCGGGGCGACCCAGCACACGCTCCCAGATGATCTCGAATCCGAGCGCTCGCCGTGAAGCGGGCTGCGGGGTATGCGGATCCGATCGAGCTCGTTGTGCAGGGCTCGCCGTTCGGCGTCGGTGAATCCGGTCCCGACGTGTCCGAGCCCGACCAACGCCCCGGTGGCGTCGTGGGCGGACAACACCAATGACCCGATCCGCCCGGACGGCCCGGCGGCCGGAATATAGCCGGCCACGACCACGTCGGCCACCTGCCGCAGGACCGTCTTGATCCAGTGTCGGGACCGGACACTGGGCCGATACACCGACTCCAGATGTTTGCTGACGATCCCCTCGAGGTGATGGTCCGCAGCCACTTCCAACAACTGCCGCGCCGCAACCCCGGTCCATGACGGCGGGGTCAACACCCCCGGACCGGACAAAGACAACTCATCGAGCAGTGCGCGGCGGGTGCGGTAGCGCAATGACGTGGTCGGCTCGGCGCCGGTGTGCAGGAGATCGAATACGAAGACCTGCACCGGTACAGCCGAGAGCACCTCGCCCGACGGTCGTGTCCTTCCCATCCGACGCTGCAACCGACGAAAAGACGGTGCGCCACTGCCGGGAGTCGGGGCCACCAGCTCGCCGTCCAGGATCATCCCGTCCGTCCCGACCAGTGCGGCCAAACCATCGGCCACGTCCGGGAACACCGCGGTGATCTCGGCGAGCGTGCGGCTGAACAGCCGCCACCGACCGCGACGACACGCCGCGATCACCCGCATCCCGTCGTACTTCATCTCCACGGCCCAACCGCGTGGATCGTCGGGCGGCCTCCCTGGGGTCGCCAGCATCGGAGCGGGCACTACCACTCAATCAGCATACTTTCAGCTACCGGACATTCGGTGGGTCCGCGCGGGCGATCACGGCCTGCCGTGATCACGGCGGAAGCAGAGCTCGCCGGTGAGCAGCCGATACGCCGTGGCGAGGGTGACGGTGTGGTAGCCACGGTGATAGCCCTGGGCCGCGGCGTGGAAAAGCCTGTAGCGGCCGGTGTCGCGGGTGTGCCAGGTCGCTCGCACCTTGGTGTCGATCTCACAGCCGGGCGGGGACCACTGGGCGGTGAAGGTGACGAAGGGGGCCTCGGCGTTGTCGACGGCATGGACGACGCTGTAGGCGCGGCGATGTTGATGGGCGAGGTCGATCAGCTCGGCCATGGATCGTGGCGGCGCGAACGGCGGCAGCTCGGTGGTGGCCCGCGTGCGTGACGGTTCGGCGGCGATCAACTCGACCTCGGCGGCGAGGCTGTCCGCCACGCGCACATCACCGCCTGCGAAACGCACGGCGTACCAAGGGCGCAGATCCTGCCCGAGTTCGGCGGTCACACACGCGACCGTCCGTGATCCGGCGAACCCGTGCTCGTCACGAATCCGATCACCGGCCCGCAAGTCGCGCACGGTGACCGCCCGGCCCCCGGGCGAGGAGGGGGTCGCGGTGTCGGTGGTGTCGGAATGGTCTCGAGGATTGGTGCGCTTCACTGAGTTGGTCCTTCCCGGGGTGGTCTAGCCGCGTGTGGATACGGCAGTGGGGAGTGCACCCCCGCTCGCCTGTGCGAACATATGTTCGACATGGAGGTGTGTGTGAGCGGTCAAGGCGATGTAGATGCCTCGACCCGCGGCTCACGTGACTGGCAACTGGAGGCATTGAGGACGCGGATCGCGGCGATGTCGCCTCGCTCCGTCTCGGTAGCGGCCCGATCGGTTGGCGATCGGGCGGCCGGTAGCGGGGACGAGGTCCTGCCGGTGCCTGATTGCCTGGCGGCGGTGCTGCCGGGCGGTGGATTGCGGCGCGGCACCATCGTCGGCTGCCCGCGCGGCTCGCTGCTGCTCGCGCTGCTGGCGGAGGCGACCGCTGCCGGGTACTGGTCCGCAGTCGTGGGGAATCCCCAGATCGGCCTGCTCGCCCTTCACGAAATGGGCGGCAAGCTGGGAAAACTCGCCCACATACCCGATCCCGGCCTCGATGCCCTCGCCGTCGTCGCGGTCTTGCTGGACGGTGTCGACCTGGTGGTGCTCGACCACCGCGGCAGCGCGGCGGCTTCGCGTTCGCGGGCCGTGGCGGCCAGGATACGCAGTCACCGCGCGGTGTTGATCGTGACCGCCCCCGGGTGGCTACGTCCCGACGTGACGATCGAGGCCCAGGTCGTGGACTACAGCGGCTTGGGTCGTGGACGTGGGCGCCTGACGGGAATCGAGTTCGAGTTGCCCGTAACCGGCCGCGCGAGGCAACCGCGTACCACCAGGATCGCCCTGACAGGTACAGGCTGTGGGCAGACCAGTTGGAAATCCAGTGTTGGGTGGGAACCGCGAACGCAGCGGAAGCAGATCGGCTGAGGCTGCCTGGACGAGCCGAAGAACCCGGACGTGCGGGGGCGCGGGGTAGCATCGGTGGTGGAGGATCAGCAGGCTGACCGAGACCTCTGGGGGTCAGCTGATGGCTAAACGTCGACCGGCGCGCTCAACGCGAACGGCTCGATCACCGGAAATGACGCAACGAGTGGAACGCTCGCGCGAGCGTGTGCGCCGCCGTCGTGAACTCGCCCGCGAGCGGGATCGCGCGATCGCCGCGGCGGTGCGCCGCTATCTTGCCGACTGGCAGGCGATCACAGACTGTGAGGCCAAGCGCGAGGCCGAGGTCGCCGAACTGCGCAGGCAGATCAGCGTGGTAGAAGACGAAGCTGCTCGGAAGATCGCGACTCTGCGCGCTGATCAGGGCAGTGCGGCCATGACAATTCGTGACCAGCCCGGCCACACCGACGACGACGTCGCCGACCTTCTCGAAATCACCCCCAAGCAGGTCCGCCAACTCATCTCGCTCGCTCGCGAGAAGCCCGCGTTTCCGTCTGATGCGCCGGAGGGCAACGAGCAAGCTGGCGCCCCGAGGGAACATGTTCGGATTGAGGTGAGACAGGGCAGCTCGGAGGGCACAAGTCCATCAACGCAATCCAGCCTCCCGACGCAAGACGACGATGCTAGATGACGCTCCGTCGCGTCCCTCCCGCGACGGGACGGACCACACACCATCTGTTGGTGGCCTGCACTTCCAAAAAGCGGCGACGGAGGACGGACCTGCGCGCGGATAGGCCGATTAGTGTGTGGATTCGCCCTCGCTCAGCGCTAGTTAGCGTCGTTGTAGCGGGCAGCCTGCCAGACATGCCACCGGAACTGCTGCGGTGACAACGGCTGCCGCAGCGGTATGCCCGCCACAGGCGAGGACGGCCAGTACGCGGCTGCACAACGATGGCAGTAGAACCCCGCGCCCCACACGGCCTGCGCAACCGGGCGGCCGAACAGGATCCGGTAGTTGTGACGGCGTCGACCCCGCGTCGCCGCGAGCACCAGTATGCCCGGAAAAGAGAGGAACAGGGTCCCAATCACAGTCGATGAGGCCATCTCTTGCTGTGCTCGCCCCGGCTCAGCTCCGAGCGTGCCGATTACCATGATGATCAGCATCAACATTGCAGGAATCAGCAGGATCAAACCCAGCCGGGTGAGCCGGCTCGTCGGCTTCCAGTCGGGCTCGCGAGCGAAACTGGCTGCGAGAGAGGTGGTATGGGTCCGATCGATGGTCATGGTGCCGAACGTCGGCACCAAGCCAGCGTTGGACACACCGACACCGGAATACGTTCCGGTGTCCGTCGAGACCGAGGTCCCATCCGCGCACAACGCGGGCACACTCTGCACCCAATCAAGCCGCCCGCAATTCGGGCAGGTGATGTCAACACTCATCCACGGATCTCCCGATCGGCCCGCCACATGCTTGCGGAGACGCGGCGGTGCAGCCTGCGATGAAACCTCTGGCAATCGGTATTGAACACCGGGAGAACCGCCATGTCGATAGGTCGAATCTGCATAACGCATGGTCCATTTCCTCCTGATTGTGCGTGCGCAAGCAGCCTTGACGACCTCGGCACCAACAGAGGCGCGACGGCAAATGGCTGGTAAATGCGAGGTCGCCACTGCGCCGGAAGTCGGAAAAGCGCCGCATGCCAGCGGGCCGACAAGCCGCTCGCGTAGTCCAGTTGTGCGTTAGATCACAGTGCGGCCCTTGGTTGGGCTTGTAGGAGGGCAGCATCCTTATGGCCCCGTCGATGGCGGTGGCGTAGAGGATGGCGCGAAGCTCCCTGGAATCGCGGACACTGGGAGTCCGCAGAGGTCCTACAGCCGTCAACCTGCGGGGAATGTGAGGGCGGTCGGTCGCAGAATTGCCCTCGATCCGATTCAGCCGAAGCAGTTTTGATTGGGCTGGCGGCCGACGACGCGGCCGTTACGACTACTGCTTGCGCGTCCCATCCATCCACACCCTGTGTGCTCTCCACCAGCATCGTTCGCATCGGATGGTGCGGATTCCCAAGCAATTGCACAGGGTTGTCCACCGATTCGTCCCCAGGTGGGACTCGACAGGTCGTGCACACCACTCACAGGCCGAATTCCACAGTATCCACAGGCAGATTCACGCACAGGCCCTGACCAGCCATCCTTGGAAGTTGCCCCTGTGGATTCCTCGAGGAATCCCTGTTGAGTCCTCGAGGAATCCTCGAGCTGTCCACCGATCGGTGCACAGCTGTGCACAACCGGGTGAATACGGTGGAACAACTCGAGGATCACTCGAGGATGAACGGTGGACAGATTCAGGCCGTCCACAGACGCCTCGCGTTCATCCTCGAGTCACCCCATGTCCATCCCCACCGCACCACACCGCGTGAGCTGCGAAGACGAGCTCAGTCCACAGATTCCACAGCACCTACTACTACTTCGGTTCTTCTCCTAGAAGAGTTCTTTTCAAAACAGGCTGTGTGGAAAGTCGATCCAGACGCTCGGCTCCGCGGTGGGGCCCCTTCCACAGGCCAGGCAAAGGGCGATCGGCCGCTTCAAAGCCGTTGCCCTCGTGTAGCCCTCGGATGCGCGCGCGTTA
>NZ_BAGG01000215.1 GCF_000308695.1 Nocardia takedensis NBRC 100417
TTCCGGCTCGCCCAAGCCGCCTCCGGTCAGGGGGTGAGGCCCCTGCGCTGACCGAGCCGAAGAGATATCTGGCCGCGCGGGGAAATAAGTGGCCGCCGTTGGGGATTCACAACTGGCCACCAACGGGGGCAAACGTTGGCCGCCCGCGGGGAAGAAAAACTGGCCGTTGACACCGCACCCCGATCGAGTACGAACTACTCTCCGAGTACACACCATCAGCGCTGCCGGTTAGCCACCGCGACTGGAACCCAACGGGTAGGGCAGACCAACCTGTCACCTCATCGTGCAGCGGCCCGGTCACCAAGGGGACCAGGCTCGCGTGCAGCCGAAATCCTGATGGCCTACAGGCTGATCGAGACCGCCCGAGCCCGCTGGCGCAAGGTCAACGCCCCCGAACAAGTGGCGCTCGTCGTGCCGGTGCCCTGTTCCACAAGGGCGAGCTCCTCGAACGACCCGACGACATCAAACCGCCGCCGTCGACCGACCCCCGCCGACAGCGGAGCGAAGGTCACCTAAAACCGACCGAACCACAAGTTCGACAATTCCTCCACCGGAATTGGTCGGGCGCACTGTGCATTGCCCAAAGTACTCATCACGTGGTTCTGATCGCTCTCGCCCGATGATAAGAAGATATGGCACTTGCCTCTGCCAATATCACTGCAGCGGCTGTCACTTCAATTACTGAGGACGTAAGTCGATGGTCAACCTGAACAGACGTGACGCACTGAAGGCCGGCGGGTTGCTGGCGGGGATTGGGGCGCTGTCCCTGTCGTTGTTTACCGCCCCGCCACGAGCGCAGGCGTGGAGCTGGTCGGCCAGCGGCTCGATCGCCGGCTCCGGCGATGGGGTCGATCCGATGACCGTGTGGGATCCCGCAGCCGACCAGGTCATAGCTGAGATACTCGAGAGTGGGCAGGTGCCCGCGATCAACAAGATACTGGCTACCTGGACCACCAACAACCAGCCCACGCCGTCGGGCCTGCCCCCGAATCTGACCGCCTTCATCGAGCAGGCGCGCCAGCTGCCGGCCTGGACCGATCAGTCGAAACTGACTGCGGCGGACGATTTCAACTCCAAGCAGGGGCCGTTCATCGGCACCGCCTACGGTTTCGGGGCCGGTCTGTTGGCGACCGTGATCCCGCACGAGTCACGCGCCGTGTACTACTCCAAGGGCGGCGCTGATCTCCAGGATCGCATCGCCAAGACCGCCAAGCTCGGTTACGACCTCATGGCCCAGCAGCCATTCGGACCTAACGGTAATCTTATCGTGACCTGCGTCAAGACGCGCATGGTGCACGCGGCGGTACGGCACCTGCTGCCCACATCGGCGCCGTGGCTGCAGGTGGCGACCGAGTCGCCCAAGATTCCGATCAGTCAGAACGACATCCTGGTCACCTGGCACAGCCTACCGACCACCATCATGCAGAAGCTGAAAGCGTGGAGGGTGCCCATAACCGACGCCCAATCGGCTGGCCTCCTGCACTCGTGGCAGGTGACAGCGCATCTGCTCGGCGTACAGGACCAGTACATCCCCGCGACGTGGGACTCCGCGAACGCTCAGTCCAAGCAGGTGCTGGACCCGATTCTGGGCCCCACGCCTGAGGGCACCAAGATCGCCGACCACCTCCTCACCATCGGGCCGGTACTGGCTGCTACCAGTTTCATCACCAAGCCGATGCTCGCCTCGTTCACCAAGTTCGTGCTCGGTGACCAGGTCGCCAAATGGCTCAATCTGAAGACCGACGGAATCTGGGACGGCATCTTCGCGACGCTGTGGGGACCGTTCGTCCAGCTCTACCAACTCGGTAAAATCGTCCCTGGTGTCGACGCGATCTACTTCCAATTAACCGAGTTCATCAAGGTAGCCGCGCTGCTGTACCTCAATAACGGCGGTCTCAAACTGGAGCTCCCGATCCCCACCACCAACAACCCGTCGATCACCGGCACACCGCCCGTCACCACCACCCCATATGTTACGACGACTACGACACCGCCCACTACGACAGCACCCACGACGACGACAGCACCCACGACGACGACAGCACCCACGACGACGACACCTCACAGCTAGCGGGCCGTATTCGAAGTTCTTCGTCGGTTGGCCGTGGCCAGGATCTGCTCGGCGGGTCTCGGACCAGACGAAGGGCTTCGCTCGCGGGTTCCAACCGTTGGTGAACTCACGGAGCTTGGTCGTCAACTCACGGACGTTGCGGAAGGTACCGCGGCGGATGGTGCAGCGTTCGATGATGCCGAACAACACCTCGACCAAGTTCATCCACGACGCCGAGGTTAAAGCGAAATACTCAGGGATACAAGGATTATCGGCACGCGTGAGGCGGAACTCGACCTTCTTGTGGGTGTCGCAGCGGTCCGAGGTCTTCCAACGGTTCCACAAGACGCAGCGCGAGGAGTTCCTCAATCACGTCGCACCGGTCGAATCGATTGCCGCCGCTCAGGATGTCGTTGACGGCTGGTTCGCCGGCTATGACCACCAGCGCCCTCACCAGGCGCTGGACTGGGGGACACCAGCCAGCCTGTTCCGCCCGAATGGGCCTGCTCGCCTTTATGTTGCGAACCAATCCGAGGAGGGCACGAGCGCGCAGGGGTCCTCCTCGGCTTCTCCGCAAGTGATCGATGTGATCGAACCGGTGCCGATCCCCTCGGGAGAGGGCGCGGTGGAGTCCGATGTGCGTGTGCCGGTCGGCGGCGCGCCAACGGCGGGCCCGTGGTGACCGTGTGGGGCAACCCACGCAGCCTTCATGTTCAGCCTCCACGGGCATTTGATCCGTCCCGTCGCATCGCGGTTGCCGCCCGAGCATCTGCAACTACTTCGAAGCCGTGGTGGCCGCCCGGCCGGTTCCGAGACCGGCACACCGGCTCTGCGGAAAGTGGACGGCACCATAGTAATTCCCGTTGGCGAAGCGATCGAGATCGACCGTGTATCGACCGAGACGGCGGCGTCGGCATCGGTGGGCGCCACCATGTCGTCGGTTCGCCTAAACCAGCCGCACCGTCACGCTGCGCCTCGACGGACACCTGATGCATGCCATCACCGGCAATGCCGTGATCAGCACCTGGCTTGCCTATCGCACGCAACGAACTCGGCCGCCTGCCGGGTGCCCGAACACCCACCACCTCGCTGCCACCAGCGCCGCGACCAGCCGGATCTCTTCGAGCCCAGCGACGCGTTTACGAATCCGGCCGTATTCTCGTCGCAGGTCAACGCATCGGACTCGGCCCCCGCCACTGCGGCGAATGCGGCACCGTCATCATCGAAGACACCCACCTGCGGGGCCTGTACGGCGAAGAAGAAATCGCCGTCCGCCCCCGCAAAAGCGCCAAGTCCATCACCCGCCTCTACGTCACCGGCAAGGGGGCAACCACCACCAGCGGTCAAGCGTCAAATGATGACGCTCGGTCAAGCAAGTCCTGAGCCCCCAGAGCGACACGCGGCCGCTCAGACGGGCACGGTGCGTGGCCGCTTTCATGGTGGGCTGTGCTCTGCCCGGGAGGGCGGACGAGTGCAGGCATCGCTGGATGCGGTCGATATCGGGCAACCTACGAAGGACAGCGGCAGGGCCGCGCTGCATCCGGTTCGTCGATGCCGACGCCCTTCGCAGACCTTCCTGCCGACGAGTGCTCCGCGCCTGACGGTCTCGAGCGGTAGCTTCGGCGCGGAAGGACCTTCCCTGTGACTCCCTGTGACCGGGCGCCGCCGAATGCAGGTAAGCGGGGAAATGTCCAGCAATGCGCCCGAGTTGCTAACGCTCAATCATGCTTTCAATGACCTGGGTGCGCATCGGATCTCGTTCATCGACGATTCAGGAACGGGTGCGATTTCGGCGGCAAGCTGGCTGCTCGGCGAGCTGACCGCACGCGGGCTACCGTGGGGGCGATAGGCGATGTCAGCGTCGGGCGATCAGGGCGGACATCAGGTACCAGATGCCGTCGGGTCTGGCGGGATCGCGACCGGTGATCTCGCTG
The DNA here is from genome assembly GCF_000308695.1 of Nocardia takedensis NBRC 100417. Lineage (GTDB taxonomy): Bacteria > Actinomycetota > Actinomycetes > Mycobacteriales > Mycobacteriaceae > Nocardia > Nocardia takedensis. The sequence goes on from NZ_BAGG01000215.1 coordinate 3,985, forward strand.
ATTTTCCGGAGTCGGTTGGCGATGGTGTTGACGTGAACTGCCAGGGTGCGGGCAGTGCGCGACTTGCTGAAGTTGTTGCGGATGTAGACGTCCAGGGTCGCATAGAGGATGGGGTGCTCGTCCAACGGCTTCAGGCGCGCGCGTAGTAGTTCGCGAGCGGGACCGGGGCGGATGAGCTGATGTTCGAGCGCGATGTCTTTGAGTCGATAGACTCCCGGTGCGCGGTTCATCCGGTGCACGGTGTCGAGCATCTCTTCGAGATGATGTGCGGTGGCGGGTATTTCGTCTGTCGGAATGCTCGTGGTGGAGGCGGTCGCGGTGATCGGCAGGTGGGTCGCCTTCGACAGGCGGGCGATGAGCTCATCGACGTCGTCAGCGTTGGCGGCGGTCCCTGTGATGAGCAGTGTCCCGCCGCCGGGACCGACGAGCGCCAATGCGGTGTCACCGTAGAGGGTCTCGAGTGTGTTTGTGAACCGCTGTAGTCGGTACTCGATGTCCGTCGCTGCGGAGGCATCGCCGTGCAGAGGTGCGGGGAAGGTCAGTGGGACAATGAGATACGCGTCGGCGACGGCTATTCCGCAGTCGCGGGCCAGCGTCGATGTGAGTCTGCCCTGTAATAGAGCGACAGCCAGTTCGCGTTTGGCCGCCGACTCTCCGGTGCGGCCGATATGCGCCTTCAGATAGGTACCGGCAACCGTGGTCGTGGTGGTGCGGAGCAACTCGAACAATCGCGCCGTCGCCGACCTCGGTTCGATTCCATCTGCGGGAACGCACGCGGCTATCCGATCGAGGCCGAGGGTGAAGCCCGCGCTGACGGCGTGGTGGAGAACGTCGATGGGCCACCCCCTGTGTGACCATTCGACCGCGATCCCTTGCAGTCGCTCGGTCGCGCCCCCGTCGTCGCTGTCTTCGTCGAAGACTGTCAACGCGAGGTCGAAGCAGATCTGGGTGACCGCGGAGATATCGTGGTCGGGCACGGACGGCCGTGTGAGACGTGTCGGACGGTTTGCGTTGTCGGTCTGCATCCGCTACCTCTATCCAAGTCGGCGAGCAGTGTTTGTGCGCTCGGCGGATATTCGGGACACTCGTCTGTGGCCCCTCGACTTCAGCGACGAGTGCAGTGTCGTTTCTCGCGTGCCGATTCGATACCCCGCAGCGCACGGGACCGTTCGTGCGACCCAGCCCACGGTCAGGTTGGGACATGAGGGGCATCACTGATCGAGGTTCGACGGCCAACCCGGTCGAAGTCGATCACGCCGGCGAGCATCCGAAATCGCCGCAGCCTCGGAAGCGGGGCGATAGATCCGTCAGCGCTGAGATCGAACTCGGCAGGACTGCCAATCGGTGAGGTCTGCGTCATAGCCGGGTCGGTTCCGTCCGGAGAATGCCGCGGGACCTAAATCTCGACTGTCGGCCCGGCTGCCCGATGATGGACGGCCCCAGTAGCCGAATGATCGCCGCGACTGCGGCGGACACCGTGTTGCTTCCATGTGGATCTCTCCTGACCTTCGGCTGTGGCCTCGACGCTCATGTCGGGTCGAGATGCCATTGCCTAAGTGCGACATATGTTAACCACGAATCCTGCAATACGGATACGATTTGGTCGAGTTCGTCTTGTTGTTGTCGGGATCATATGCGTGGATTGGTGGTAGTCACAGGAGGTTTGACTCAGACATCTTCACCAAAGGGCCTTCATAGCTTGTCCGTCGGCGAACTTATGTGAATTCATATTCTATGAGGCCGACAGTGGTTGTGATGCTCATTCTCGGGTTCCGCGCTGTCAGTGCGAGGTATCGAGGAGGACTTCGCGCCGATGCGATCCGCCGCCTGTAAGCGATATCGTCTGGGACAGTGAAGGTATCGGCGGATGTCAGCCGACCCTGTCTCTGATAGTTCGGATGGGCAGGGCCA
>NZ_BAGG01000214.1 GCF_000308695.1 Nocardia takedensis NBRC 100417
ACGGACCCCGTCGCCACCCCCGCGGCCACCGTGGCCCACTGCTCACCCTCCGCCACCGCCAGCAGTCCGCCGCGCAACTGCGCATCGTCCGCGCCCAGCACCACCGCGCGATGTTCGAACGCGGTCCGCGTCTCGGCCAGCGACCACGCCACGTCCACGCGATTCGCCCGCTCGGCCACCGGCAGCAATCGCTGCGCGGCGTCGCGGACCGCCTCGGCGGTCCGGCCGGACAGCACCCACGGCACCACGGTCGGTTCCGCCGGCACGGGCGACGGCGACGCCACCGGCTGCCCGGTCAGCACCACGTGGCAGTTGGTGCCGCCCATGCCGAAAGAGCTGACTCCGGCCACCGGCACTTCGTCGCATTCCGGCCAGTCCGTCAACCTCGACTGCACCGCCAGCCCCCACCGCGCAAGCGGAATCCCGGGATTGGGCGAGGCGAAGTTCAGGCTCGGCGGCACCTGCCGGTGGTGGACGCTCAACGCGGTCTTGATCAGCCCGGCGATACCCGCCGCGCCTTCCAGGTGCCCGATGTTGGTCTTCACCGAGCCCACCCGCAGCGCCTTCTCCGGGGCGCGGTCAGCGCCGAGAGCAGCGCCCAACGCCGCCGCCTCGATCGGGTCGCCGACCGGCGTTCCCGTACCGTGCAATTCGACGTATCCGACCGCGGCCGCGCCGATTCCGGAGCGACGCAGCGCCGATCCGATCACCGCCGCCTGCGCCTGCACGCTCGGCTTGGTGAGACCGTCGGTGGCTCCGTCGTTGTTCACCGCGCTGCCGCGCAGTACGCAGTAGACGCGGTCGCCGTCGGCCAGCGCCGCGGCCAGCGGCTTGAGCAGGACGACCCCGCCGCCCTCGCCGCGCACGTACCCGTCGGCTCGGGCGTCGAAGGTGTGGCAGCGGCCGGACGGGGAGAGTCCGCCGAACAGGTTCGCGGCGATCGTGCCGTCCTCGGTGAGGATCAGGTTCACCCCTCCCGCGATCGCCATCGACGAGTCCCCGCGCCGCAGGCTCTCCATCGCCAGATGCACCGCGACCAGCGACGATCCCTGCGCGGCGTCGACGGTCATGCTGGGACCGCGCAGCCCGAGCGCGTGGGAGACGCGGTTGGCGATGATGCCCCGGTACAGCCCGCCCATCGTGTGCCTGCCGATCGCCCCGACGCGCCGACTCAGCGCGGCGTAGTCGTCGTTGATCGCGCCGACGAAAACGCCGGTCGCGGTGTCGCGCAGGGCGGCGGGCAGCACCCGCGCGTCCTCCACCGCCTCCCACGCGAGTTCCAGCATCAGGCGCTGCTGCGGGTCCATCGCGACGGCCTCGCGCGGTGAGATCCCGAAGAACGCCGGATCGAAACCGTCGACGCGATCCAGGAATCCGCCGCGCCGATTCGGCGACCCCGTCGTGCCCGCGTGCCGCGCCGGAGGGTCGGCGACCGCCTCGACGCCGTCACGCAGCAACTGCCAGAAGGCGGCGGGATTCTCCGCTCCCGGGAAGCGGCAGGCCAGGCCGACCACGGCGATCGAGGTACTGCCTGACTCGTCGAAGGATTCGGTCGTCGCCATGGGGCACCGGCCTTTCTGCGCGGGGCGCGAGAATCTGTGGGTGGTGCGAGAAGCTCTAAAGCCGTGCGGAATTCAGCGCGCAGGCCAGTATGTCGAGGAAGTCCGCCTGGTTCTCGCGGACGAAGAAGTGTCCGCCGGGCAGCGTGTGGGTCCGAAACGACGACGCGCCGTAGTCCGCCCACTCGGCCATCTGCGCGGGCGAGACCAAGTGGTCGGCGGCTCCGGCGATCACCTCCAGCGGACAGGGCAACGGTGTGCGTTCGCCGGAATCCGCGGACGCGCACACCGCCAGGTCCGCGCGCAGCAGCGTCAGCGCGGCCGAGAGCCACTCCGGGTACTGCGCCAGCGCGGGTGACATTCCCCCGATGTCGAGCGACATCCGCACCAGTTCGTCGTCGGAGAGGTTGCCCAGCAACGGGATCGGCAGCAGATGCGGCGGTCGACACGCGCCCAGGATCACCGCCGACGGCAGCGGGGCGTCCCGGCGGGCACGGCGCAGAGCGAGGTGGTACGCGATCACCGCGCCCATGCTGTGCCCGTAGAAGGCGTGCGGCTCCTCGAGATACGGACTCAGCCACCGATCCAGATCGGCGACCAGCGCGGACAACTCGGTGAACGGCGGCTCGTGCACGCGGCGCTCCCGGCCCGGCAGTTGGACCGGCAGCAGGTCCAGGTCGGCGGGCGCGTCCGCTCGCGCGCCGGCGAACGCCGAGGCCGCGCCGCCCGCGTGCGGGAAGCACAGGATCCGCACGCGCCGATCCGGCAGAGGTGCCACCGTGAGGTAGGGATTCGATGACATCGACATGTCGGCCAGTGTTCAACCACGACTTAAAGCGGTTCTTAATTCGACCCGCTTTAGCTTCGCCAAAGCCGAGATCCGTAGCGTCCCGGAACAATACGAGGCGATTCCTGCCCGAACAAGGAGTTTGTCGTGAGTCGAACCGTTGTCATCGCCGGAGGTGGACCGACCGGGTTGATGCTCGCCGGGGAGCTGAGGCTGGCCGGCGTCTCGGTCGTCGTGCTCGAACCACGGACCGAGATCATCGAGCACTCCCCCGGGATGGCGGTGCACGGGCGTTCTCTCGAACTGCTGGACCAGCGCGGACTGGGCGACGACCTCCGCGACCAGGGCATGTTCGCCTGGCCCCGCACGCCGTTCGCCTTCCTCTGGCTCGATCTCGACAGCGTGGGTCCCGAGGACTACACCTACGCCCTGCCGCAGTGGCGGGCGGAAAGGCTGCTGGACGGCTGGGCGACCGGGTCGGGCGCCGACGTGCGGCGCGGTCACACACTCGTCGATTACACCGCGGACGAGTCCGGCGTCACCGTGACCGCCCGTTCGCCGGAGGGCGAGTACGAGCTGCGCGCGGCCTACCTGGTGGGCTGCGACGGCGGGGACAGCACGGTCCGGCGACTGGCGGGCATCGACCGGCCCGCCCACGAATCATCCTCCTACTACGGCGTTCTCGGTGACGTGGAGATCGCCGAGGGCGAGCAGTTCGATGCCGGACTGCACCCCGCAGGCGTGTTCGGCGTGATCCCCATCTGGCCCGGCACGCTGCGGCTGATGACCATCGAATTCGGCGCGGAGCGGCCTTCCGCGGACGTCCCTGTCACCGAAGCGGAGCTCACCGCGAGTATCGAGCGCATCGTCGGCAAGGCGCCCGAGATCGCGCGGACCCGCTACCTCGCCCGCTTCGGCGAACAGAGCACGGTGGCCGAGCGGTTCCGCGACGGCCGGGTCCTGCTCGCGGGCGACGCGGCCCACACGTCGTTCATCTCCGGAACACAGGGCCTGAACGCGGGTCTCCAGGACGCGGTGAATCTGGGTTGGAAGCTGGCCGCCGCGATCCACGGCCACGCGGGCCTCGGCCTGCTCGACACCTATCATCAGGAGCGTCATCCCGCCGCGATCCAGGCTTGCACGCACGCACGCGCCCAGATGGCGCTCATCCACCCGCTGGCCGAGATCACTCCCCTGCGTCGTGTCTTCGAGGACCTGCTTCGGTTCGAGGACGTCAACCGCTACCTGCTGCGGATGCCCACCGGAGTCCGCTGTCCGACGCCGGGGCCGCACGACCACGACCTGGTGGGCCGACGGCTCGGCGGCGTCGTCCTGCACACCGCCGAAGGCCCCACGACCGCGGCGGCGACGCTGCGTCACGGCCGCGGTGTACTGCTCCGATTCACCGACGACAGCGCCGCCGGCGGCGCGGTGAAGGCATGGGGAGGACGCGTGGACAGTCTGGCGGCCGAACCGGTCGACGACATCGACGCGCCCCTGGTCCTGCTGCGGCCGGACGGGCACGTCGCCTACGCGGGCACGGACCCCCGGGCCCTCGACGGCGCGCTGCGGACCTGGTTCGGCGAACCAGACCGCTGACCGAACCGCGACGAGCTTCGTGTATCCGGGCCGCCGACGCCCCGGTCACGGTCACGGCCGCACACCCGCGCGGGCGGGTGTGCGGCCCCCCGTCATCATCGGCCGGTCGGCGCGCCGAACCACCGGAGCAGCGACTCCCGGAGCCCCTCCTTATCGTCCGGTCGGTCGGTCGCCCAGGCGACCCGTCCGTCCGGACGCAGCAATATCGCCGCAGCGGCGATATCCGCCGTCGGTTCGGCAATCACCAGATCGACCCGGTCGGTCCAGCCGGTGTCGCAGATCGCCGTCAGGCCGCCGCCGAAGCTCAACAGCACACCGCGCCCCGAACCGAGCAGCGCGGCCGAATCGGTCTCGCCACCGGCACACCCGACCCGCGCCGCCAGTCGCTCGCCCACCAACCTGTGTGCCTGCTCGTCGCTTTCCGGCGGATAACGCACGTCGAGCCCGCCCGCCAACCGCACAAAGTAGTTGTTCACCTCGCGGAAACCGATGAGATCCGCGATGATCCGCCGCAACGGCGCCATGCGGGTCAGCGGCGTCAACAACGCCACCTGCGCCTGCGTAGTCAGGCAGGCGCGCTCCGCCACCGGATGCCGTTCCCGGTGATAGGTGTCCAGCAGCCCATCGGGCGCGTCACCGCGGACGGCCGCCGCCAACTTCCAGCCCAGATTCACCGCGTCCTCGAGTCCGGTGCCCAGCGCTTGTCCGCCGAGTGGGAAGAAGGTGTGCGCCGCGTCGCCGGCCAGGAACACCCGACCGCTGCGGTACGCGACAGCGTTGCGCGTCCGGTGGAACCAGCGTGACAGCCACAGGACCGAATCCTCGGTGATCCGCTCGTCGAGTTCGACACCACTGACGTGCCGCACGTGCGCGCGCAGTTCGTCCAGGCCGACCGCAGCGTCCGGAAGTGGCGGCGCGACACCGAACTCACCGGTCGACACCCGCACGACCGAGCCGCCCGACGGCGCGACATTGAGCAATCCGCGCTCGAATTCGTGCGCGCCGAGATATGCGAACAGGGCGTGGTCCGCGGGGAGGGTCACCTCACCGACCAACCCGTAGTACGGCGTGTCGAAACCGTCGAATTCGAGTCCTGCGGCGTCGCGGACGACGCTGTCGACACCGTCGCAACCCACCACGTAACGACACCGCGAAACCGAGCGGACACCGTCCTGTTCGATGTCGAGTCGCACGCCGTCCGCATCTTGCCCCACCCCAACGACGCGGCATCCGCGCCGCACCTCGACGCCCAAGCCGAGTGCATGCTGTTCGAGTCGACGCTCCAGCGCGGACTGTGGCAACACGTGATTGAACGCCCGCGGCTCGGGCAACAACGTCGCGTCAGCCCAGATCTGCGCGAAGTGGGAGCGCGGCAGCGGAAAGCCCTCGGCCTCGAGCCCACGCTGCGCCAACAACTCCACGACCGTGGGATTGATCGCCATGCCCATCGCCGACGCGTTCGGTTCCGGTGAACTCTCCAGCACCACCGTCCGGATTCCACCAAGGCCGAGTTCACCGGCCAGCATCAGACCGACCGGGCCTGCGCCCACCACCACCACCGGTGGATCCAAATTGCGATTCATTGCCATGCGCGCCAGTGTGCGACCACGACTTAAAGCCGGACCAAATCCGCGAGACCGC
>NZ_BAGG01000213.1 GCF_000308695.1 Nocardia takedensis NBRC 100417
CCGAGGAGTTGCTGGAGCGTTTCGGGCTCGGCGGGCGCGCGGCCGACAAACTCGAATCGCTGTCGCTGGGCAATCAGCAGCGCGTGCAGATCGCCGCGGCCGTCATCGCCGATCCCGCCCTGCTCATCCTGGACGAACCCTTCTCCGGACTCGACCCCACCGCCGTGGATTCCATGACCGACCTGCTGCGCGAGTACGCCGGACGCGGTGTGCCGGTGCTGTTCTCCTCGCATCAACTCGATCTGGTCGAGCGCCTGTGCGACGACTTGGTGATCCTCGCCGCGGGCCGCGTGGTCGGCGCGGGCTCGGTTCCCGACCTGCGGGCGCGCGGCGAACTGCGCTACCGACTGGTCCTCGGACAGGATCCGGGATGGCTGAACGAATTCTCCGGCGTGCGCGTCGTGCAGACCGACGGCTCCACGGTGCTGCTGGAACTCACTTCCGCGAGCACCGACGACCTGCTGGGCGCGGCGCTGGCCCGCGGATCGGTGCGAGAACTGGTCGAAGTCCGCCAATCGGTCGCCGACATCTACCGAGAGGTGACAGCGTGAGCACGCCACCCGCCCCGCGGATCTGGCCGATCGTCACCCGGCGCGAATGCGCGGTGAAGATCCGCGACCGCAACTTCCTGCTGTCCACCCTCGTCACCGTCGCCGCGATCGTGGTGTCGCTGGTGCTCGGCGCGTTCGTCACCAGTCGGACCGAGACGATCTCGATCGCCGCGGTCGGCTCCGAGGCCGACCAGGTCGTCGCCACCGCCGCCCGCCTGGCGGGCGCGGCCGACGAACGACTCGAATTCGGCGTGTTGCGCCTCGCCGACGCGGCCGCGGTCGAACAGGCCGTGCGTGAGGAGTCGGTCGACCTCGGGATGGTGGCCTCGCCCGCGGGCTGGACGCTGATCGGCAAGAACGCCGAGAACGACGACGCCGCCACCTATCTGGGCGCGGCCGCCCGGCAGATCGCCCTGGAACGCAACGCCGCCGACGCGGGCGTCTCGCTGGAGGAACTCGGGCGCGGCGGCGCGGTCAGCTACGACCTGCTCGAACAGGGCGGCGTCGACGCCGGTTTGGCGGCCGTCGTGGCGATCGTGTTCGCGTTCCTGTTCTACATGTCCTCGATCCTGTTCGGCACCTCCATCGCGCAGAGCGTGGTCGAGGAGAAACAGAACCGGATCGTGGAGATCCTGGCCAGCGCGGTTCCACTGCGACAGTTGCTGATCGGCAAGATCATGGGCAACACCCTGATCGCGTTGGCGCAGGTGGTGCTGTTCGTCGGGGCGGGACTGATCGGGTTGGCCGCCACCGGGCGCGGCGATCAGATCGCCAGGATCGGCGGGGCGGGCGGCTGGTTCGTGGTGTTCTTCGTCGTCGGGTTCCTGGCGTTGGCGAGCATGTGGGCGGTCGCGGGCGCGTTGGCGACGCGCAGCGAGGATCTCCAGTCCACCGCCACGCCGATGTCGATCGTCATCATGCTCGTGCTGTTCGCCGGCATCTTCCTCACCGGCACGGCCCGCACGGTGGCCTCCTATGTGCCGGTGGTCTCCATCGTCGCCATGCCGAGCCGATTGGCCGCGGGCACGGCGGCCTGGTGGGAACCGCTGGTGGCGTTGGCCCTGATGGCGGTGGCCGCCTACGGCGTCGTACTGCTCGCCGAGAAGATCTACCGGCGCGCGCTCATGCAGACCCAGGGCCGCTTGACCATCCGGCAGGCGCTGGCCGTCCAGGACTGACCCGGGGCGGGAACGCGGCCTCCTGTCGAGGTAATCGACAGTGCTGCAACATTTCCGGACGCCGCGACGATGCGGTAGCCATGCGAAGTATCGGGAGTGCCACCGTCGGAGCCGATGTCGGCTCGTACACGGTGGTCGACGTGGAGACGACGGGTCTGCGCGCGGCGGAGCACCGTGTGCTGTCGGTCGCGGCCCTCACCCTCGACGGCGAGGGGCAGGTCATCGACGAATTCCACACGCTGCTCGATCCCGGGTGCGATCCGGGCCCGGTCCACATCCACGGGCTCACCCGCGAGATCCTGCGCGGCGCACCGGTATTCGATCAGGTGCGCGACGAACTCGGGGCCATGCTGGCCGGTCGGGTGATGGTCGCCCACAACGCGCATTTCGACTACGGGTTCCTGGCCCGTGAGTTCCATCTCGCCGGCGGCGTGCTCCCGGTGGCGCGTCGGCTGTGCACCCTCGCGCTGGCGCGGCGCGTCGGCCCGCCCATCCCGAACTGCACGCTGGGCGCGCTCGCGGCGCACTACGGCGTGCGGCAGTCGAAGGCCCACGATGCCCTCGATGACGCGCGAGTGCTCGCGGGAGTCCTGCGCGCACTCATCCTGGACGCCACGCGCCTCGGCATCCATCCGCCCACCCTGGACTGCCCGCCCAAGTCCGATCATCGCGGCGGCTGGGGTCGGCCGGTGGAACGTCGCGGCCCCAAACAGCCCTGCCCCTACCACTACCCGGGGCGCTGGGAACCGAGCGGACCGCTGACCCAGGGCATGAAGATCGCTTTCACCGGCGACAGCGAGGTGGAACGGGAAGTGCTCGTCGCGCGCGCCGAAACTGCGGGCCTCGACGTGACCGGCGCGGTCAGCGGTCGAACGAGTCTGCTGGTCGCCAACCGTCCGGACTCCGCGAGCACCAAGGCGCGCAACGCCGTTCGGCATCGCACACCGATCGTGGACGAGCGAACCTTCCTCGGTCTGCTGTCGACGATCCGACCGGGGCGACGCAAAGACGAACCGCCGGGTCGCCCCGCCATCGACTCGCCGCGCGGTCCGCTCGCGGGTCGACGCATTCTGGTCCTCGGCGGCGGTCACGACCGATCCGCCGCCGCCCGCCGCCGCATCACCGAACTCGGCGGGTCCGCCGCGGTGAACCTGTCGGCGAACGTCACCGACGTCCTGGCCCTGCCCGGCGCGGAATCCGACCGCCGGATGACCAAGGTGCGAGAACTGGGCGTGCCCGTCCACGGCCCCGAACTCCTCGACCCTGACCGAGCCCACGCCGAGCCACCTGCCCCGAAAACTCCCGAGCCGCGGCGTCCCCAGATCCCTGAGCCGCAGGTTCGGGCGATCGAGCCACAGGTCCTGGAAACCCCCGAGTCGCAGGCTCCGCAAGACCTCGACCCGCGGATTTCGCGAAACGTCGACTCGCATTATTCGGAGCCTCGCGCGTCGCAGGTCTCGGAGGTGCCCGAGTCGCAGGTTCCGGAGGTGCCCGTGTCGCCGGTGCGGGAGGCGTTCGCGCCGCTGGTCCCGGACGCTCCCGACTCGCCGGCGGGGGAGGCGATCGCGTCGCAGGTTCCGGACGCTCCCGACTCGCAGGTGGAGTTCGCGCCGCAGGTTCCGGAAACTCTCAAGCAGCAGGTTCCGAAGACCTTCGAGCCGCGGGTTCTGGCGCGAGGACAGGTCACGGACCTGCCGGTCACCGAGCACGGTTTCGAGTGGACCGTGCGCGCCGCGTGGGGGCACGGCGGGAGCTGGGAGGTCGATCTGGTCGCGTTCCTGGTGGACGAGGACGAGCGGGTCGACGGCGACGCCGACTTCGTCTTCTACAACCAACCGGAGACCTCGGGGGTCCGTCTGCGCGGCGACGGGCCCAGCGAACAGGCCGCGCAGATCTCGCTCACCGAACTGCCCGACCACTGCCGCCGTGTCGTGGTGGCCGCCGCGCTCGACGGCGAGGGGGTGACGTTCGGTGACGTCGGCGCGATCGAGATCGAGTTCGCGCCCGGTGACGACGCCGCCGCCGTCGCTCGGGCCACCCTCGACGCCGCTACCGAGGAGCGGACCCTGCTGCTCGCCGAGATCTATCTGCGGGGTGCGACGTGGCGGGTGCGGGCGGTGGGACAGGGCTATGCGGCGGGTCTGGCCGAGCTGGCTCGCGGGTACGGGGTCGACGTCGCAGACTGATGCCGTAAGGGGCGTGAGTCGTAGCCGGGGTATTGCCGGGTGGTCGGCAACACTGGGGTGGTGGCGGAGTCGGCGGGCGTCGAGGGGGACCAGCGGGGGATCGCCGGGCGGATGCCGAGGTGGCTGCCGCGGGCGATGGTGTTGGCGTTCGTGCTGTTCGGGGTGTACCAACTGGGAAGTTGGGCGGTGCACCGACTGCTCGGGTTGTTCGTGGTGGTGCTGGTCGCGTTCTTCGTGTCGCTGGCGATGGAGCCCGCCGTGGACAATCTGGCGGCGCGGGGCGTGCCGCGCGGTCTGGCCACCGGCGGGGTCTTCGTTCTGCTGTTCGGCTTCCTGATCGGGTTCAGCGCGGCGTTGGGCACCCTGCTGGTGGAGACGGTCGACAATGTCGCGGGGGAGACGCCGCGTCTGGTGCAGGAGACCGTGGACTGGGTGAATCGCAGTTTCGACCAGCAGTTCACGGTCACGCAGTTGCGGGATCGGCTGCTGCGCGATTCCGATGTCATCAGCGGGTACGCCGAACGGGCGGCCAACCACGCCTGGGGGTGGTCGAACACGATCCTGGGCGGCTTGGCGCGGTTGCTGCTGATCGCGTTGTTCAGCATCTATTTCACCGCCTACGGGCCGCGCATGCGGCGGTCGATCTGTTCGCTGCTGCCGCCGCGCCGCCACGAGGCGGTGCTGCGCGCGTGGGATCTGGCGATCGAGAAGACCGGCGGCTACCTCTACAGTCGCGCGATCCTGGCGGTGATCTCCGCGATCGGACACGGGATCTTCCTGGCGCTGCTGCACATCCCCGACGCGGTCGCGTTGGGCGTGTGGTTCGGGGTGGTCGCCTCGTTCGTCCCGACCGTGGGCACCTATGTGGCGGGCGTGCTGCCGGTGCTGGTCGCGCTCACCGTGGACCCGCTGGACGCGGTGTGGATCATCCTGTTCGTGGTGCTCTACCAGGTCTTCCAGGACTACATTCTGCAACCGCGGCTGACCGCGCGCACCGTCGACGTCAATCCCGCCGTGGCGCTGCTGGCCGTGCTCGGGGGCGGCGCGCTGCTCGGCGCGATCGGCGCTCTGCTGGCGATCCCGGCGACGGCCACCGCGCAGGCCTTCCTGAACCTGTACGTGCGCCGCTACGAGG
>NZ_BAGG01000212.1 GCF_000308695.1 Nocardia takedensis NBRC 100417
CCTTCGGCATCGGGCAGACCGCCGATCGGATCCACCCGACCGCGGTCGCGCTCGGCACGCTGCGGCGCGAGGAGGGCGACGTTCCCGGTTCCTGCGCGCCGTCGCCGAGGCGCATGTCCACGGCGTCGAGATCGATTGGCGCGCTGTCTTTCCCGGCGCGCATCCGCATGTCGACCTGCCGACCTATCCGTTCCGGCGCGACAGCTACTGGCTGGAGGCCTCCGCCGGCGGCGACGTCGCGGCGGCCGGGCTGGCGGCGGCCGAACATCCGCTGTTGGGCGCGTCGGTCGACTTGGCCGACGACGGCGGGCTGGTGCTCACCGGCCGGATCTCCGTGGCGACTCAGCCCTGGTTGGCCGATCACTCGGTACTGGACACCGTGCTGGCGCCCGGCGCCGCGCTGGTCGAACTGGCCGGTCACGCCGGTCGCCGGGTCGGCTGCGAGCAGGTGCTGGAGCTGACCCTGACCGCGCCGCTGACCCTGACCGCACCGGTCGCCGTGCAGATACGGGTCGGGGCGGCCGACGCGTACGGCGTGCGCGAAGTGTCCGTGCACTCCCGGGCGGACGACGATCTGCCGTGGCATCCGCACGCGACCGGACTGGTCGGCCCGGGGCAGGGTCGCGGCGACGAGTCACTGATCCAGTGGCCGCCGCAGGGCGCGACGCCACCGGATGTCGAGGAGTTGTACGCGAACCTGGCCGACCGCGGCCACGGCTACGGACCCCGGTTCCGCGGCGTGCGCGCGGTGTGGCGGACCGACGAGCACGTCTACGCCGAACTGGCGCTGCCCGAGGGACTCGGCGGCGACTTCGATCTGCATCCGGTACTTCTCGATTCGGCGTTGCAAGCGCTGGCGGGGACTCTCGGCGACGACGGTCCCCGAATGCCCTTCGCCTGGCGGGGAGTGCGACTGCACGCGCGGGGCGCGCGGGCGGTGCGGGCCCGGATCACCCCGGTCGGCGAGGACGGCTTGCGCATCCTGCTCGCCGATCCGACCGGCGCGCCGGTCCTGACGGTCGAGGACCTGCGGACCCGCCCGGTCGCGGTCGGCGGTATGGGCGGGCCGCGCGAGGACCAGCTGTTCCGGCAGATCTGGTCGCCGGTGGCACTGTCGGATTCGCCGGGCCGCACCGCCGTCGAGGTGACCGAATGCCGTGACTTGTCCGCGCTGTCGGCCGCGGGCCCGCTGCCCGACGTGGTCCTGCTGCGTCTGGCCACCGCGGAACTCGGCGTGGACGCGGAGCAGGCCGCGCGCGTCCACGAACTGGTCGCGCGGGTACTGGGCGCGGTCCAGGAGTGGCTGGGGGATCCGGCGACCTCGACCGCCGTCCTCGCGGTCCTGACGCGGGGCGCGGTGGCGGCGGGTATCGGCGAGGACGTCACCGACCTGGCGGCGGCCGCGGCACTCGGCCTCCTGCGGACGGCGCAGTCGGAGTATCCGAATCGACTGGTCCTCATCGACCACGACGGGGACCCGGCCTCCCTGGCCGCCGTGACCGCCGCAGCGGCCACGGGTGAACCCCAGCTCGTGCTGCGGCGGGGTGCGGCGAGCGCCGCGCGGCTCGAACCCGCGCGCGGCGGTGCGCTCACCGAACCCGAGACCGGGCCCTGGCGGCTGGCGCTCACGGGGGCAGGCCGTGCCGACGGGTTGGCGATCCACCCCAATCCGGTCGCCCTCGCGCCGCTGGCGCCCGACCAGGTCCGGGTCGCGGTCCGCGCGGCCGGACTCAATTTCCGCGACGTCGTGGTGGCGCTCGGCATGGTCGAGGATGCCCGCGCCACGGCGGGCGAGGGCGCGGGCATCGTCGTCGAAGTCGGGTCGGAGGTCGCCGATCTCGCGGTGGGCGATCGGGTGATGGGCCTGTTCTCCGGCGGTATGGGGCCGGTTACCGTCGCGGAGGCCCACCTGCTCGCCGTCATGCCCAAAGGGTTGACCTTCGCCGGCGCCGCCACCATCCCGGTCGCCTACCTGACCGCCTACTACGGGCTGCGGGATCTGGCCGGGGTGCGCGCGGGAGAACGACTGCTGCTGCACGCCGCCACCGGCGGGGTGGGGATGGCGGCCCTGCAACTTGCCCGGCACTGGGGAATGGAGGTGTTCGCCACGGCGAGCCCGCCGAAGTGGGACACCTTGCGCGAGCTCGGTCTCGACGACCGGCACATCGCCAACTCGCGCACCCCCGAATTCCGGGAGCACTTCGCGGACGGCGTCGACGTGGTGCTCAACTCCCTCACCGGCGAGTTCATCGAGGCGTCTCTGGACCTGCTCGGCGACGGCGGACGGTTCGTCGAGATGGGCAAGGTCGACATCCGCGATCCCGAGGACATCGCGGCCCGGTATCCGGGGGTTCGCTATCGGGCCTACGACGTCCTGGACGCGGGCCCCGAACGGCTGCGGGAGATGTACGCCGACCTGCGCGCGCTGTTCGAGAGCGGTGTGCTCGAACCGATGCCGGTCACCGCACGGGACATCCGTCGCGCGCCGGAGGCGTACCGATACCTGCGCGAAGCCCGACACGTGGGCAAGGTGGTGCTGACCTTGCCCGCGCCGCTCGATCCCGGTGGCACGGTGCTGATCACCGGCGGCACCGGCGTGCTCGGTTCCGCGCTGGCCCGGCATCTGGTCACCGACCACGGCGTGCGACGACTGGTGCTGCTGAGCCGCACCGGCCACGCCCCCGATCTGGTCGACGAGCTGACCGGGGCAGGCGCGCGGGTCACCGTCGCCGCGTGCGACACCGCCGACCGCGCCGACCTGGCCGCGGTGCTGGCGGCCGTGCCGTCCGAACATCCGCTCGTCGCGGTATTCCACGCGGCGGGCGTCATCGATGACGGCATGCTCGCCACCCTCACCCCCGAGCGGCTGCACGCGCTGTTGCGACCGAAGGTGGACGCCGCCTGGCACCTGCACGAGCTGACCGAACACCACGATCTCGCCGCCTTCGTCCTGTTCTCGTCGTTGGCCGGTGTCCTGGGCAACGCCGGTCAAGGCGCGTACGCGGCGGCGAACTCGTTCCTGGACGCCCTCGCCGCGCACCGACGTCACCACGGTCTGCCCGCGACCTCGGTGGCCTGGGGCCTGTGGGCGCGGACCAGCGCCATGACCGAACACCTCGACGAGGCGGACCTGCGTCGGATCGCGCGGGCGGGCATCCAGCCGCTGTCCACCGAACAGGGCCTGGCGTTGTTGGACGCGGCGGGCGGCGGGCCCGATCCGGTCGTGATCGCGGCCCGGCTGGATCGCGCCGCGTTGCGCGCGGCGGGCGATGCGCTGCCTGCGCTGCTGCGCGGCCTGGTCCGTGTCCCGGCGCGCACCGCCGACGCCGCCGCGAACGGGCCCGCGCTGACCGGTCGCCTCGCCGGCCTCACGCGGGAAGACCAGGCCGAGATGGTGCTCGACCTGGTGCGCGGCACCGCCGCCGCGGTCCTCGGCCACGAATCCGCCGAGGCGATCGATCCGGACCGGGCGTTCCGCGAGTTGGGATTCGAGTCGCTGACCGCGGTCGAATTCCGGAACCGGTTGCGCCCGGTTCTCGGGTTGCCACTGCCCGCGACGCTGGTGTTCGAGCATCCGACGCCGCGCGCGCTGAGCCGTCATCTGCTCACCGAGTTGGCGCCCGACACGGGCGGTCCGGCCGCGTTGCTCGCGGAACTGGACCGAGCCGTGGCCGAACCCGACGCCGTCGCGCCCGACGACCGCGACCGAGCCCGACTCGTCGCCCGGCTGACCCAGGTCCTGGCGTTGCTCGGTGATTCGGCGGTGGTGGACGAGGAGGTCGGCAGCACGCTGGCCGCCGCCTCGGACACCGAGATCTTCGACTTCATCGAGAACGAACTGGGCATCTGATGGGACAGGGGACCATGGACACCGAGCACAAGCTCCGCGACTACCTCAAACGGGTCACCACGGAACTGCACCACACCCGGGCCCGGCTGCGCGAGGCGCAGGCGCGCGATGCCGAACCGATCGCGATCGTCTCGATGGGCTGCCGCTTTCCCGGTGGCGTGCGCGGTCCGGAGGACTACTGGAACCTGCTGGCGCAAGGCCGTGACGTGATCGGGCCGGTGCCGCCGGGTCGGGGCTGGGACCTCGCCGAGCGCTACGACCCCGACCCGGACAAGCCCGGCGCCAGCTACGCGACGGTCGGCGGTTTCCTCGACGACGCCGACGCGTTCGACGCCGCCTTCTTCGATATGAGCCCGCGCGAGGCGGAGGCGACCGATCCGCAGCAGCGGTTGCTGCTCGAAGTCGCGTGGGAGGCGGTGGAGCGGGCCGGCATCGATCCGGCCGCTCTGCGCGGCACCCGGACCGGCGTCTTCGCCGGGGTCATCGCGGGGGAGTACCTGCCCGGTTCGACGCACAGCGCGGGCAATCTCGAGGGACATCTGCTGACCGGCAACACGACCAGCGTCGCCTCGGGCCGGATCGCCTATATGCTCGGCCTGGAAGGGCCGTCGCTGACCATCGACACGGCCTGTTCGTCGTCGCTGGTCGCGGTGCATCTGGCCGCGCGGGCGCTGCGTGCGGGGGAGTGCGCGATGGCCCTGGCCGGCGGGGTGACCGTGATCACCGGCCCGCGGATCTTCACCGAGTTCAGCAGGCAGCGCGGCTTGGCGGCCGACGGACGGTGCAAACCGTTCGCGGCCGCCGCCGACGGCACCGGATTCGCCGAGGGCGCCGGGATGCTGGTCCTCGAGCGCTTGTCCGACGCCGAACGACACGGCCACCCGGTGCTCGCGGTGCTGCGCGGTTCCGCGGTGAACTCCGACGGCGCGAGCAACGGGCTGACCGCCCCGAGCGGCCCGGCGCAGGTGCGGGTGATCGACGAGGCGCTGGCCGCCGCGGGGCTGTCGGCCGCCGATGTCGACGCGGTCGAGGCGCACGGCACCGGCACGACTCTGGGCGATCCCATCGAGGCGCGGGCGCTGCTGGACGGCTACGGCCGCAATCGCAGGCCGCAGGCCCCGCTGTGGGTGGGGTCGGTGAAATCCAACATCGGCCACACCCAGGCCGCGGCGGGGGTCGCGGGCATCATCAAGATG
>NZ_BAGG01000211.1 GCF_000308695.1 Nocardia takedensis NBRC 100417
GACCAATCCACACCCACACCCACAACAAACGCCGCAGCCAGCGACGCGGTGAACCGGTCGAGGGCGCCGTCCTCGCGGCGCAGCGACTCGACGATCGCGCTCGCGGTGTCGTCGCAGTTCTCCTCGACGGGCACCGTGAGGATCGGGTGCGGGCTGATCTCCACGAAGGCTCGGCAGCCGTTGTCGAGGGCCGCTCGTACCGCCTTGTCGAACCGCACCGGTTCGCGCAGGTTGGAATACCAGTAGTCACCGTCGAGGGTGGCCGGGTCGATGCGCACGCCGTGCAGGGCGGAGACGAAGTCGGCCGTGGCGCCGTCGATCGGGACGACCTCGCCGAGGCCGGTACGGATGTCGGCTTCGATGTCGTCGATCTGTCGCGAGTGCGAGGCGTAGTCGACCGGCAGTCGTTTGGCGTCGACGCCTTCGGCTTCCAGCTTCGAGAGCAGTTCGTCGAGGGCCGCGCGCTCGCCGGACACCACGGTCTTGTGCGGGCTGTTGACGACGGCGATATCGAGTCGGCCGTCCCATTCGGTCAGTCGCTCGCGCACTTCGTCGGCCGACAACGGCACCGAGGCCATGCCGCCGCGCCCCGAGAGTTTCGCCACGCACCGACTGCGCACGGCGACGAGGCGCGCGGCGTCGCGCAGCGGCAACGCGCCCGCGACACACGCGGCCGTGATCTCACCTTGGGAGTGGCCCATCACGGCGTCGGGATGGACTCCGGCCGCGCGCCATGCTTCGGCCAGCGCGATCGACACGGCGAACAGCATCGGCTGGAGGACGTCGACAGCGTCCAGGCTCGGGGCCGTCGGTACGCCCCGCAGTACGTCGGAGGGGTCCCACTCGACGAACTCCGCGAGTGCCCGCGCCGCGGTGTCGAACGCGGCGGCGAAAGTGGGGTGCTGGTCGTAGAGGTCGCGGCCCATGCCGACCCACTGGGAACCCTGGCCCGGAAAGACGAAGACCGTCTTGCCCTCGTTCTCCGCCCGTCCCACCACCACACCGCGGGTGGGCTCGCCGGCGATCAGGGACTCCAATCGGGTCTCGAACTCACCGCGGTCGGCGCCGATCAGCACGGCGCGGTGCTCGAACACCGTGCGTCGCGCCAACGTCGCGGCCACCGCGGCCGGGTCGACGTCGGGGTGGGTGTGCAGGAAGTCTCGCAGGCGCGTCGCCTGGGCGGTCAGCGCGGCGGCGCTGCGGGCCGACAGCACCCACGGCAGCGCGGGGGCCCGGTCGGCGGGCTCCTCCGCCTGCGCGGGCGGCGCTTGCTCCAGGACGACGTGGGCGTTGGTGCCGCTGATCCCGAACGAGGACACGCCCGCCCGTCGCGGCCGCCCCGTGGACGACCACTCCTGACGAGAACCCAACAGCCGCACGGTTCCCGCGGCCCAGTCGATCTCGGAACTGGGCTCGTCGGCGTGCAGCGTGGCGGGCAACACCCCGTGGCGCATCGCCTGCACCATCTTGATCACACCGGCCAACCCCGCCGCCGCCTGCGTGTGACCCATATTCGACTTCACCGACCCCAACCACAGCGGCCGCTCGGGGTCACGGCCCTGGCCGTAGGTCGCCAGCAACGCCTGGGCCTCGATCGAGTCACCGAGGGGCGTACCGGTGCCGTGCGCCTCCACGACATCCACATCGCCACCGGACACTCCGGCGTTCGCCCACGCCCGACGAATCACCCGCTGCTGCGCCGGACCGCTCGGTGCGGTCAAACCGTTCGACGCGCCGTCCTGGTTGACCGCCGAGCCACGTACCACCGCCAACACCCGATGCCCCTGCCGGACCGCGTCCGACAACCGCTCCACCACCAACACGGCGGCGCCCTCGGCCGGACCGAACCCGTCGGCGCCGGCCGCGAACGCCTTGCACCGGCCGTCCGCGGCCAATCCACGCAACTGCGAAAAGCCGACGTAGACATCGGGATTCGCCATCACCGTGACGCCGCCGACCAGTGCCAGCGAGCACTCGCCGAGCCGCAGCCCCTGCACCGCGAGGTGCAACGCCACCAGCGACGAGGAACACGCGGTGTCCACCGACACCGCAGGGCCTTCCAACCCCAACACATAGGCCACTCGCCCCGAGGCCACGCTCGAGGTCTTTCCGGTCATCAGATGGCCCGCGTAGCCCTCGCGGTCCTCGTGCACGTTCGGCCCGTAGCCTTCGTCGACGATGCCCGTGTACACGCCGGTCGCCGAGCCGCGCAACGACCGCGGATCGATCCCCGCGTACTCCAGCGCCTCCCACGACACCTCCAACAGCAACCGCTGCTGCGGATCCATCGCCGCCGCCTCGCGCGGGCTGATCCCGAAGAACGCCGCGTCGAAATCGCCTACGCCGCCGACGAATCCGCCCTCACGGACATAGGATTTGCCCGCCACACCCACCTGCGGATCGAAGAGTTCCTCGACGTCCCAGCCGCGGTCGTCGGGAATCTCCGACACCACGTCGCGGCCTTCGAACACCACATCCCACAGGTCCTCCGGACCCATCACCCCGCCCGGAAGACGGCATCCCATCCCCACCACCGCCAGTGGCTCGGACAGTCCGCCCTCGACATCGGCCAGTCGCGACCGCAACGACTGCAACTCCCCCGCGGCCCGCTTCAGGTACGCCCGGAGATCATCCTCATTGGACATGACAGCCTCTTTCCCTCTGATGCATGTGACTGATACAGCGCTGAACCACAACGAACACCCACCACTCGGCCGCGACGACGCGGACCGTGATCGTGTGCGCGCCTAGGTGACTCCACCGGCGAGGGTGGGCAGCAACTCGTTGATGTAGTTGATGAGATCGTCAGGTGTCTCGTAGTCGAAGACCGCGGTCGGCGCGATGCGGATTCCGGTCACCGCCGACAGTCCGTTGCGGAATTCCATCGCGCTGAGCGAGTCCACCCCGAGGTCCTGGAAGCCGCGGCTCGTATCGATCTCCCCGGGGTCGGCGAAGCCGAGTGCCACGGACAGTTCGTCGAGGACCACCTCGCGGATCTTCGCCAATCGCTGTTCCGGCGTCATCGCCGACACTTCGGCCAGCAGATCGGAATCGGCGTCCGACGACGTGCGACTCGGCGACAGGGAATTGTTCTCGCCGCCGCCCGAATCGCCGAACATCGCGAAGATGCCCGCTTTGCCGCTCACCGTCCGCAAGCGGTCGAGGTCGAGGCGCGCGATCACGATTCGCGCCCGATCCGCGGGCAGCACGCGATCGAGCGCGGTCAGGGCTCGCGGAGCGGGGATCGCGCCGATGCCCCAACGGTCGAGCCTGCCCTTGTCGGCGGCCAGCAGATCGCTGCCCATCCCGGTCGTGGATTCCCAGAGGCCCCAGGCGATCGAGGTGGCGGGCAGTCCTGCGGCCCTTCGGTATTCGGCGAGACCGTCGAGGAAGCCGTTGGCCGCCGCGTACCCCGCCTGCCCCGGTGTGCCGATGGTCGCGGCCAGCGACGAACACAGGATGAAGAACGCGAGTTCGTGGGCGGCGGTCAGTTCGTGGAGATTCCACGCGCCACCGGATTTGGCGCCGAGCACGGCATCGAGATCGTCCGCGGCGAGGTCGGCGAAGGACGAGTCGGCCAGCACTCCGGCCGCGTGGACGACACCGACCAACGGCGCGTCGGCGGGAATCTCGTCCAGTACACGACCCAGACTCGCTCGGTCGCTCACGTCGCAGGCGACCGAGTCGACCGCGGCTCCCAGCGCGCGCAACTCCTCGCACAACGCCATCGAGGCGGTGGAGGTCCCTCCCGTGCGACTCACGAGCAGAATGCGCGAGGCGCCGTGTTTCTCGACGAGGTGACGTGCCAGGGACGCGCCGACGACACCGGTGCCGCCGGTGATCACCACCGTGCCGTTCGCACTCGCGCGCAGCGGGCTCGGCGCGGACGGTCCGCTCGCGCTCACCGAGCGGATCCTCGGGGTGAGGTGGCGCGATCCGCGGACCGCCACCTGGGTGGCTCCGCGAGAATCGATCGCCTTCGAGATGGCCGCGTCGTCCCAGTCGTCGGTGTCGAGAAGCACTATGCGGTCGGGGTATTCGTTCTGCACCGATCGCAACAGACTCCACGCCGCCGCACCGCCGGGGTTTGCGCCATCGGAATCGATGACACGGATCAGTTGTCTGGTGACGACCACGATCGTGGTCCGCGGGTCCACGGTCCGCAGTTGTGCGCGGAGGTCCTCGACGAGGTGATGCAGCCACTTGCGCATACCGTCCAGGTCGTCGCGCCACGGCCACTCGTATCGCAGGACGTGCCGCGCCTCGGAATCGGCGGAGCCGTACAGCAGTTTCGTGGGCTTCCAGTCGACGGTGTACAACACCTCGTCGGTGCCGCGTACCGGACCCAGCTCGCTCAACGCCACCCCGCGCACCACCAACACCGCCTCGGCCACCACACCACCCACACCGTCGAACAACACGATCCCCACCCGGCCCGCACCCTCACCACGCAACCGTGCCCGTACCGCGCGCGCCCCCACCGCGAACACCCGCACCCCCTCCCACGCGAACGGCAACAACACCGAACCCGCCTCGACCTCCAACCCCAGAAAACCCATCGCCTGCATCGCCGCGTCCAACAACGCCGGATGGATCACGAACTCCTCCACCCCACCGGCGGCCTCGGGCAACGCCACCTCCGCGAACACCTCGTCCCCGCCACGCCACACCGACCGCAACCCCCGAAACACCGGACCGTACCGATACCCCCGCTGCGCGCATTCCTCGTAGAAATCCTCC
>NZ_BAGG01000210.1 GCF_000308695.1 Nocardia takedensis NBRC 100417
ATCACAGGTGGTTGGGACAACACGGTCCGGACATGGGACCTGCGAACCGGTGCCGAACTGTCCACACACACCGGCCACACGAGCGGGGTGACCGCGGTCGCCTGCACCGACATCGACGGCCGTCCCGTCGCGATCACAGGTGGTTGGGACAACACGGTCCGGACATGGGACCTGCGAACCGGTGCCGAACTGTCCACACACACCGGCCACACGAGCGGGGTGACCGCGGTCGCCTGCACCGACATCGACGGCCGTCCCGTCGCGATCACAGGCGGCAACGACTCCGCAGTCCGGACATGGGACCTGACCGCTGGTACCGCACGCGTGAAAACCACCGGCCACACGGACACAGTGACCGCAGTGGCGTGCACCGATATCGACAATCGACCCGTCGCCGTCACCGGCGGCGACGATCACACGGTCCGGATATGGGACCTGGGCACCGGTGCAGCACGCATGACACTCGTCGGCCACACCCGCACGGTGACCGCGGTAGCGTGCACCGACATCGACAGCCGACCCGTCGCGGTCACCGGCAGCAAGGACGGCACGGTGCGAGTGTGGGACCTTATCACCGGTGTCGAACGCACCATGCTCACCGGCGACACCCGAGAGGTGTTCGCGGTGGCGTGCACGGCGATCCTCGACCGACCTGTCGCGGTCACCGGCAACAAGGACTGCACGGTGCGCGTGTGGGACCTGAGCACAGGAGCCGAACGCATGAAACTCACCGGCCACACCAACGTGGTTACTGCGGTGACGTGCACCAGAATCGACGGCCGTCCTGTCGCGGTCACCGGCAGTCTCGACGACACGGTGCGGGTGTGGGACCTTCCCACCGGGAATCTGGTCGCGATCTACCGCGAACCAAGTCCGATCTTCTCTGTGGCATGCGTCGATCGCGGCGGCCGACAAGTCGCGATCGCGGGCTGCTTTGGCGGCAATACGCCCGTATGGGAGTTGCCCACGAGGGTGCATCCGATAAGGAGGTTTGTCGAAAGATGGTTGCGGCGGCAGCGACCGCGCTATCTCGATATCCCAGATCCCCACCGCGCCTTGGTGGGCAAGGTGACAATCGCCAGTCTCGACGGCGTACCCGTTGCGATCTGTGCCAGTCGGGATCGATCCATACGGGTGTGGGACCTGGCGTCGATGGCGGAGATCGTAACGATCAACTGTCCTTCATCACCGCATATCGTCGCGTGTTCCGGTAGGTCGATCCTTGTCGGTTTCGGTAGTGATCTGGCCGTGCTGACTCGATCAAACCCTGTCCCAGGGCGTGCTTCCACAACGCAGCGATGACCCCGCCCGCCATCGCAACGGTCGAAGACCAGGTGTCGCGACCACGCCCGGTTCGTGAACCTCCTGCCCGCTCAGGGTCGGGTGAACGCGGGGTCCGACCAGTAGTGCGGCTGCTGCGGTCGCGCTGTCCTCGGCCGCCTCTCTCCCGAATGCGGTGGCCCGACACGTCGAGGCGAGTCCGAATAGCAGCACCCTGCTGGTCGCGCCATCGCGTGAGTCGAGTCACTGCCCTCAACACCGAACAAGCCGGAACCAGAGGGTCAGTATTAAACCGGACGCGACAGAGCGCAGCCAACCAGCAATCGCACGATGAGAGCGATGTTCGCAGGCCGCCCGCACGAGCTCCTCCTCGGGGACTCGAAGGCGAATACTCGTGCGGGAAGCCACCACTGACCCGCACCCTTTGTACGGGTCTCCGATATTGCCCCTCCACGAAACTCTGTGGTTGCGACCACATATCCGATCCTGCGGCGTTCGCACCGCGGGCGAAACTGCGAGGCGCCACCGTATGCCTCATCCGCCTCCTACGACGGCACGACCTCCCGCGGTCACATCCACATCGCCAAGTCGAGCGGTTCCTCCTCCCGATCCGACTCCGACGCTGTTGAATTGGCCCGCACGGCGAGCACGCGCCGCCGACGCGACGGGGCACGCCATCGACCGGCTGGGGAGAGCGATCATGAGCGATCACAACGACGGCCCGAATGAGACCGGGGAACACGAGGACTCGGTCGAGACGTTTGCCGCCGATCTACTGGCGTTGAAGAAGTCCCACGAGGACATGTCCTACGGGACGATGAGTCGGCGTGCGGGTCGTCACGGCCTGCCGATCTCTCCCAGCACTCTGCACAACGCGGTCAACGGCCGCAGGATGGCCACCGCGCGGACAGTCCGCGCGTTCGTCGTGGCGTTGACCGGCGACTCGGAACTCGCCCGAGAATGGATCCGGCGACGGAACACGCTCGCCGACACCGGCGACTTCTCGGACACGACTCCGGCTATGCCTCCTGGGCGCCTTACACCCACGACACGGCGGTCTTGGGTTTGGTGGGCAATCGCGGCCGCGGTCCTCATATCGACCAACGTCCTCACCGCAGTCCTCGCCACCTCCTGCGAGCATGGCGGGCCGCCCCAGGTCCACACCGGCGACGACCCCGGGAAGACCGTCTGTATCAAGGATGCGGTGATCGCGGCCAGCTCCAATGCCAAACCACAGATGCTGTTGGAGATTCTGTTCTCCCACGCCTGCGACGCCGGATGGGCACGCATCACCCGCTACGACAACGCTGGACTCGGTAACCGGCTCGAGGTCTCGCTGTACCGGCGCTCGGACCCGACAGGCCCGACACGCCAGAACGCGATCGAACCCGATGTCGACTCCGCCTACACCACCCTCATCATCCGGACCGACCCCACCGATCGGCTCTGCGCGACCGCCGCGGTCACCACCGGCACCCACACCGAGCCCGTCGCCCAACCGATCTGCACCTGACACCAACCTCGACCCACCGACCACACACCTACGACGCACTACGACATCCGCGTTCGCCGACCGTTCCGGGCACACCGTCGCACCCACACCTGCCGATCACAGTCTTGCTGAGAACGGCCTGAGGAATCGTCCATCCCGCGCGTCCACCCTTCCGGATGGACGCCCGTACTGATCCTCTGATCAGCGTGGCACCCAGGCCCTCATCTCGACATCCGATCCAGCGTCGACAACATCACGACCTCAGGAACTCGACTACACGACCTCCCTCGGCTCCTCCCGCACGAGAACAGGTCCGGAAGCCGAGAGCGGCCGGCACCCGCCTCACGGCAACAACCCGAGCGCCTCCCACTCCCACCGAAGAGCCTCGGCGACTCGTTTCGAGGGTGCCGAGATGACCACCGGTACATACCGGTGCTTGTTCGCACCTGCGGACCTCCCGCGGGTGTTCATCGATCGAAAGGACAAGATCATGAAGGCAACACACAGCGTCTCGATCTCGCGACGCGTCAAGGCCCTTACGCGAGTCGGCGTGACCCTGTGCGCGGTGAGCGGTGCCCTCGCCGCGGCTCCGACCACCGCGCAGGCCGACCCGGGTACACACTTCGAACGCGAATGCGTGATTGTCGCCGCACCCGGCAGCGACGGCGTCAAAGGCAACGGCTGCAACCTCTACGGCCCGGTCAAGGTCGTCAGCTACGGTCCGCCCCCGGACCTGAGCGCGTGGGCCGAAAGCTGCTTGCGCTCTGGGCTCACAGCCGTCATCGGCGCGACCTACGCCCGCGAACCCCGAGTTATCGTTGCCGCCGCCGCCCTCGGCTGCGCCGCCGGCATCGCCGACGCGGCAATCTTCGGCAGCTAGCCACAACCGGGCAAACACGACCACGTTCAAACACAGATCGCACACGAAACCGAGAAGATGCTCAGCCGGCGGTGCAAAACGCCGCCTGCTGAGCCCCGGACCCCAACTTCAGGTGCGCGTCGATGCTCCCGCGGGCGACGGTGACCGCGGAAGCATCGGCGCACGAGCGACTGCATACCGACGAGCGATCGACATTCTGCGCCTTCCTCCGGTTGACGGCGTACTCCAGCGCGCCGTTGACGCAATCGTGCGAAGTCTCCGATGCCACCTTCACCGGCAGAACCGGGGAGCAGTCTGAGGGGGCGGCGTCCAACATTGGCGCCTGGATGGCGCGGTCTTCTCCGCTGCTGTTCGCGCAGAACACATCGCGATAACGCTGGCCGGAGCGAGATGATACGAGTACCCCCTTCCCGCCTCCTCAGGTCATCCGCCCCAGCAACGCGGCCTTCTCCGACCCACTCCCGCACGAGCCGACTCCGAGCGCGGCCAGCAACTCCGAACACCACCGCCCTCTCGTCGCCGCCCGGCGCCACCCATCTGAACTACCGCACGCGACGCCGATGACAAGATGCTGCATCGACAGGCAGGAGAGGCATCGCGCCGGCCGACACCGACACCGCGCCGGCCTGGTCCCGTCACGAAGGCGAACCCGCAGGAGCAGATCATGTGCTGTAGGCCTGCAATCGCAGCGGGCGTTGTGGACGATCACTGGAGTTCTGTCCGATGTACGTTGTCTGCGGCGAGGCGGCGCGCGGTCCCCCCTTTCGACGGATCGCCTCTCCCGCCCGGGGGCCGGATCGGCCGAGGATCGGAGGGCATCGTATGAAGGTTCGTGGCTGGCGGGGTGATCCGCCGGGCAGTGAGGACGAGGCGCGGCGGCGGATCCTCGAGGCCGCGCGGCGCTGCATCCTGCGGTT
>NZ_BAGG01000209.1 GCF_000308695.1 Nocardia takedensis NBRC 100417
GGTTTGTTCTCCCTTATCCGTGTTCCTTCGCTGTCGATAATACCCGGAGGGGTATGTGATCAGGCGGTTCAGCGATGGGCGAAGGTGATGGCGGGCAGAACTCGGTCGAGCCATCGGGGCGACCACCACGCGGCGCGGCCGGTCAGTCGCAGCAGCACCGGCAGCAGCACCAGACGTACGAGAGCGGCGTCCAGCAGAACGGCGACCCCGAGGATGATGCCCATCTCCTTGGGCGGTAGCGGTTGGGCCAACGCGAAGGTGAAGAACACCGCGACCATCACCGCCGCGGCGGCGAAGATCACCCGCCCCGAATGCGCCAGGCCGTCGACGTGCGCGGTCTTCGGATCGCCGGAACGTTCGTAGTGCTCCTTGGCGGTGGCCAGCAGGAACACGGTGTAGTCCATCGCGATCGCGAAGATCATCGCGAAGAAGAACACCGGTCCCCACCCGTCGAGGAAGCCCTGCGGTGTGAAGCCGAGCAGGCCCGCTCCGTGGCCGTCCTGGAAGATCAGCTTCGCGACGCCGAATGCCGCGGCGGTCGACAGCAGGCTGACCGAGGTACCGATCACGGCGATCAGCGGGGCGCGCAGGGCGATCAGCAACAGCAGGAACCCCAGGGTGAGGATCACCGCCACGATGATCGGCAGGTAGTGGTTCAACGCGCTCTGCAGATCCAGATTCTCCGCGGGCGCGCCGCCGACCAGTGCCTGCGCGGGCAGACGTGCGCGCAAGTCGTCCACGATCGCGCCCATCCGCGCGTCCGACGGGTCGACCGTCGGCAGGGCCCGCATCATCACCAGATCCGTGCCGTCGGCGGCGGGGTAGGCCGGGGTCACCATCGCGATGCCCTCCCCGCCCGCGGCCAGGCGCGCGGTCTCGGCGGCCTCGCTCGCGGGCGTGACGATCTGTAGCGCACCCGGCGCGCCGGGGCCCAACTGCTCCTGCACCAGTGCGTAGCCCTGTCGCACGGGGGCGTCCGACGGGACGACCTGGATCGAGGGCATGGCCACCTTCAGGCCCAGCGCGGGGATCGACAGGCCGACGAGCACCGCCAGGGCGGCGACGGCGAACGGCCACGGGTGCGCGTGCAGCAGTTCTCCCCAACGGGCGAATCGCGGCGAGCGATGCCGTTGACGTTTGGCGTAGGGGAGCGCCCCGGCGTTGATTTTGGAGCCCAACGCGCCCAACGCCGCGGGCAGCAGGGTCAGCGTCGCCGCCAGGACGAAGATCACCGCCGCCATGATGCCCACCGCCATGGTGCGCACCGCGGGCGCGGGGACGATCAGCACCGCCGACAGGCTCACCAGGACCGTGAGTCCGGACAGCACAACGGCTTTGCCCGCGGTGTCCATGGTCTCGGCGACCGCCGTGCGGGCATCGCCCGCCTTGGTCAGGGCGTCCCGGAAGCGAGCGACCAGGAACAGCGCGTAGTCGATGCCCAGGGCCAGCGCGAACATCATGGCGAAGTTCATCGCCCACACCGAGATCGGCGTGAACTGATTGAGCAGGACCAACCCGCCCGCCGAAGCCACCAAGCCCGCGACGGTCAGCAACAGCGGCAGACCCGCGGCGACCAGCGAGCCGAACGCCAGGACCATGATCGCCAGTGTCACCGGCCAGGAGAACAACTCGGCCTTGATCATCGCCTCGTGATTGGCGCGGTTGAAGTCGCTCCACAGCGCGGAGGCGCCGGTCGGATAGACGGTCACGCCGTCACCGGACAGGGCGGTCAGCGCCTGCTTGTGATCGTCGACCGCGCGGACCATGTCGTCGGTCGAGGCGTTCGCACCCGCGACGAGGATGCCGGTGCGGCCGTCGGGGCTGATGGTCGTGCCTGGTTGCGGCGGCAGCACGCCGGCGAACCGGTCGTCCCCGGCGAACTCGGCCGCCACCCGCGCCAGCACCCGCCGCGCCGGCGCGTCGTCCAAGGTCCCGTTCTCGGTGTGGACCACGATCTGCACCGCCGCCGAGGAATCTCCGTCGAAGTGTCGCTGGGCCAGTTCGCGCACGCGCACCGACTCCGATCCGTCGGCCTGCCACCCCGCGCCCGCCAACGCGCCGAACACGCTCGGGGCGGCCGCGCCGAGCGCGATCAACACGATCAGCCATACGCCGAACACCCATCGCGCGTGGCCCGCCATCGTCGCGCCCAGCCGGGCCATCGGCCCGTCGCGTCCGGTTCGCCTCGGGTCTGTTCGTTCGGTCATCGTGTCCGTCACCGCGTTCACCTCTGTCGACTGCCGAGTTCATACCCCCTGGGGTATCTGTCTGCGATCGAATATACCCCAGGGGGTATTGTGGTGCGCAAGGTGCGTACGCACGCACCGATGCGGCGGGGAAGATCAGAAGGAGGAACACATGGCCGAGATCGACCTGTATGTGGATCCGGTGTGTCCGTTCGCTTGGGTCACCGCCCGGTGGCTGCTGCGGACCGCCGGCGCCGAGCACGCGGTGACCGTCAAGCAGATGAGCCTCGCTGTGCTCAACGAAGGACAGTCGGTCGACGACGCGCACGCGCCGATGCTCACTCGTTCGCGTCGGTTCGGGCGCCTGTTCGCCGCGGCCCGCGAACACCACGGCGACACCGCGTTCGGGGCGCTGTACGCCGCGGTGGGAGCACGGTTGCACACCGCGGCGGCGCGCCCCGACGATGTCGATGTCGCGGCGGCACTGTACGAGGCCGGACTCGATCCGGAGCTGGTCCGCGCACTCGACGACCCGGCGTTCGACCCGGCGGTCACCCGCGCGCACGAGGCGAGCCAGGCTGTGCTCGGTGGGCGCGGAGGCAGTCCCCTCCTCGCCGTCGACGGACGCGGGTTCTCGGGTCCGGTCTTCACCGAGCCGCCCGCCGCGGACCGCGCCGCCGCCGTCCTCGACGCGATGCTCACCCTGGCGACCGAGCCGGCTTTCGCCGCGCTGCAGCGGCCCTACCAGGGGCCGCCGTCGTTCACACCGGGCGAAAAGCGGTGACGCGCGGGCTCACTCGGGGTGCACGATCATGACCGGGCATCCGGCGTGCTGCATGATCCACAGGCTGGTGGAACCGAGCAGCAGTCCGTGGAACCCCCCGCGCCCTCGACTGCCGACGACGACCAGACGCGCGACCGCCGAGTGCGCGGCGAGATGGCGGCGCGGTCCGTTCGGGTGCACCTCGCGCACGACCGTCACGTCGGGGTACTTCTCCTGGAATCCCGCGAGGCGTTCGGCCAACACGGCGCGCTCGGCCGTCTCGCCGTCCTCGATCGGGATCAGCAGGTAGTCCGCTCCCGCGAACGCGCCTTCTTCCAGATCGCTCCAGGCGTGGACAGCGCGCAGTTCGGCGTCGCGTTCGGCGGCCTCCTCGAAGGCCGCGGCCAGCGCGGAGACGCCCACGCCGCTGCCGTCGACGCCGACGACCACCGGGCCGAGCGCGGGCAGCGGATCGGTGTCGTGGACCACGACGACGGCGCCGTGCCCGTGGGCGGCCACCTTCAGCAGGGTCGAGCCGAGATGGGACAGGGTGCCCGCGCCCGCCCTGGCCCCGAGCACCACCATGTGCGCGCTCTCCGACAGAGTGATGAGGTGGGCGGCCGGATCCTCCTCGGTCAACTCGGTGGCGATCGTCACCTCCGGAGCGACCTCGCGGGCAGTGCGCACGGCCGCCGCCAACATCCGCTCGCCGCGGGTGCGCAGCGATTCGGTCACCGCGGGTTCCATCACGTCGTAGCTGCCCAGCACCGACCGCATCGAAGTCAAACCCAGGCCGTGGACCAGGTGCAGTCGTCGGCCGCGGTGGGCGGCGGTGTCGGCCGCCCACCGGATCGCGTTCTCACAGGTGGTCGTGCCGTCGACGCCGACGACGATCGGGGCGGTGGCGAGTCGGTGTCGGTTGTCGGTTTCGCTGGTCATGACCGAAGACCTCCGTGTCGATGCGGTTCGTCACCTCGAACGGTATGTCCGGGACGAGACCGCCGGATGCTGGCGATGGTCCTCGATGGGAGGGCCGTAGGACTCGGCCTCACTCGCGGATCAGCACGTCCTCGATCGGGCGACGCGGGGTGCGCGGCGGCCGCGGCGCGGTCGCCCGCCCCGCGCGGACGAAGATCTGCGGGTGGGGTTCGCCGAGCGCCTCGACGACGCGCGCGCGGGTGGCGGGCAGTTCGGTCAGATGACTCATCACGCAGGTCGAGAGTCCGTACACGGTGCATTCCAGCAGCACCGCGGACAACGCCTCCCCGCAGGCCAGCAGCGATTGCGGGGAGTCGTCGTGACCGAGCAGCGCCACGATATGCCCGTGGTCGGTGTCCTGCGGTCCGGGATCGGCCGAGCCGGAGAGGAACGCTCGGTTGAGCGGAACGCGCGCGGCGTCCTCGCGGGTGGG
>NZ_BAGG01000208.1 GCF_000308695.1 Nocardia takedensis NBRC 100417
CCGGGGCCCCATGGTCGCGGTGTCCGCGATCTGCTCGCCCGTGAGGGTCGAATAGAGCGGAATCCGCGCCGCGCGGGGGGTGATCGGCGCGAGCACCTCGAGAATCCGGTCGCGCAGCACCTCGACGTGCGCCGAGTGCGAGGCGTAGTCGACCGGGATGATCTTGGCCGACACACCGTCCGCGACCAACTCGGCGACCATCCGTTCGACGGCGGCGGCCGTCCCCGACACCACCGCGACGCCGGGACCGTTCACCGCGGCCAGTTCGACTCCGGCGGGCAGCAGCGACCGCACCCGGTCGGCGGGCAGCGGCACCGATGCCATCGCGCCGTCGCCGGCGATCGCGGTGATGGCGCGACTGCGCGCGGCCACCACTCGGGCGGCGTCCTCGAGCGAGAGCGCGCCCGCGACGTAGGCGGCGGCGATCTCCCCCTGCGAGTGACCGATGACCGCGGCGGGCCGCACGCCGACCGCGCGCCACTGGGCGGCCAGCGACACCATCACCGCGAACAGCGCCGGTTGCACGACGTCGACCCGGTCCAGCGGCGGCGCGCCCGGTGCTCCGCGCAGGACTTCGACCAGCGACCAGTCGACGTGCGGGGCGAGCGCGGCGGCGCAGTCCTCCAGTTCCGCGCGGAACGCGGGCGCGGAGTCGAGCAGATCCAGCGCCATCCCCTGCCACTGCGAGCCCTGTCCCGGGAACACGAACACCGGCCCGGTCGCTGCCCGGGCGTGTCCGGTGCGTACGGAGTCGTGCGGCCGGTCCTCGGCCAGCGCGCGCAGTCCGTCGAGCCGTTGCCCGCGATCGCCCGCCACGACGGCGGCGCGATACGCGAACGCCGTCCGGCTCACGGCCAGCGCGCGCGCCACCGCCGTGTCGTCGAGTGCCGCAGCCTCCAGGGCCGCAGCCTCCAGGGCCGCAGCCTCCAGGGCCGCGGCCTGCTCGAGCCCAGGGGCCGTTGCGTCCTCGAGCCCAGGGGCCGTGGTGTCCTCGAGCGCCGGAGCCGTGGGAGCAGTGACCGTGGTCAGCGCCTCGTGAAGTTCGCGCGCCCGGTCGCGTAGCGCCTCCGGTGTCCGGCCGGACACCACCCACGGCGCGCCGTCGACGGGAGTGACGGCGGGTTCCGGTTCGGGCGGCGACGCCTGTTCGATGATCACGTGCGCGTTGGTGCCGCTGATCCCGAACGACGACACCGCGGCACGGCGCGGCTGCCCGGTCGGCGGCCAGTCGACCTCCTCGCTCAGCAGTCGCACCGCGCCGGAGGTCCAGTCCACGTGCGGCGTCGGTTCGTCGGCGTGCAGGGTCCGCGGCAGGACGCCGTGCCGGATCGCCTGCACCATCTTGATCACCCCGGCCACTCCGGCGGCGGCCTGCGTGTGGCCGAGATTGGACTTCACCGAGCCGAGCCACAGCGGTCGGTCGGCGGGGCGGTTGCGCCCGTAGGTCGCCAGCAGTGCCTGCGCCTCGATCGGATCACCCAGCGCGGTGCCGGTGCCGTGCGCTTCGACCACGGTCACCTCCTGTGCGGACAGCTGTCCTTCGGCCAGCGCGCGTTCGATCAACTGTTGCTGCGCGGGACCGTTCGGCGCGGTCAGACCGTTGCTCGCGCCGTCCTGGTTCAAGGCCGACGCGCGCACCAGAGCCAGGACCGGATGACCGTTGCGGCGCGCGTCCGACAGCCGTTCCAGCAGGAGCAGCCCCGCGCCCTCACCCCAGCCGGTGCCGTCGGCGCCCGCGCCGAACGCCTTGCAGCGGCCGTCGGGGGACAAAGCGCGCTGCCTGCTGAACTCCACGAACGCGCGCGGTGTCGCCATGACGGTCGCGCCGCCGGCGAAGGCCAGTTCGCACTCGCCCGCGCGCAGCGCCCGCACCGCTAGATGCAAGGCGACCAACGACGACGAACAGGCGGTGTCCACCGTGACCGCGGGCCCCGTCAGACCGAGTGTGTAGGCGATGCGGCCGGTGGCGATGCTGCCTGCGCTGCCGCTGCCGAGTTTGCCCTCGAGCCCCTGGGGCGGCTGGTGGGAGCGAGTCCCGTAGTCGCCATACATGATCCCGGCGAAGACTCCGGATCGACTGCCGCGCAGCGTCGCCGGGTCGATCCCCGCGCGTTCGGCCGCTTCCCACGCCACCTCGAGCAGCAACCGCTGTTGCGGATCGACGGCCGTCGCGTCGCGAGGTCCGAGGGCGAAGAACTCCGGATCGAATTCCGCCGCGTCGTAGAGGAATCCGCCGCGGGCGGTGTAGCTGCGTCCGGTCCGCTCGGGGTCGGGATCGTAGAGGTGCTCGACATCCCAACCGCGGGTCCGGGGGAACTCCCCGGTCGCGTCGACGCCCGCGCGGACCAGCGTCCACAGGTCCTCGGGGGTGCGCACGCCGCCCGGATACCGGCACGCCATGGACACGATCGCGACGGGTTCGTCGACGCGTGCTTCCAGATCCGCGATGTGCCGACGTGCCTGACGGAGTTCGGTGGTCGCCCGTTTGAGATATCCGCGCAGTTTGTCCTCGGTGGACTCATCGGTGGCCATCTTCAGATTCCTGTCTGTCGTGTCGAATCCGGTCCCATGCCCAACTCGTCCTCCAGCGCCTCGAACAGTTCGTCGTCGGACACCGCGGCCAGATCCCGTGATTCGGGTTCGGGTCCGGAGCGCGACCATTTGCGCACCAATGCCCGCAGTCGGGCGGTCACCTCGTCCTGGCCGTCCTCGACCGACCCGAGTGCGGCGAATTCGAGGTCGAGACGGTCGATTCCGGCGAGCAGTGCGTCGACCGCGCGTCGACCGGTGGACAGTGCGCCGAGCAGGTGCTCGGACAGCGCGGCCGGGGTCGGGAAGTCGAACACCACCGTCGGCGGCAGGCCGAGGCCGGTGACCGCCAGCAACCGGTTGCGCAGTTCGACGGCGGTGAGCGAGTCGAAACCCAGTTCGGTGAAAGGCCGGTCCACGGCGATCCCGCCCGCGCTGTCGTGACCTAGGACGGTGGCGACGTTCCCGCGCACCACATCCAGAACGGCCTGTGCGCGTTCGGCGTCGGACATCGTCGCGAGCCGGTGGGTCAGGTCGCCCGTTCCCCGCTCTCGCGCACCGGGCCGCGGCCGGTCCGGTACCAGGCCGCGCAGCACCGGCGGCACCGCCCCGTCGGCGACGCGCAGCGCGCCGAGGTCGAGGCGGGCCACCACCGGCACGGGCTCGGCGGCCGCCACGACCGCGTCGAAGGCCGCGAGCGCGGACTCCGCCGACATGGCGACCACGCCCGACCGTGCCATCCTGGCCAGATCGGCCCGGCCGAGGTCGGCGGCCATCCCCGGCTCGGCCGCGTCCCACAGACCCCAGGCGATCGAGGTGACGCCAGGGGTGTTGCGGGCGAACGCGTCGAGGAAGGCGTTGGCCGCCGCGTAGCCCGCCTGCCCCGCCGGACCCATCGTGCCCGCGAGCGAGGAGAACACCACGAACGCGTCGAGCGGGTGGCCCGCGAGCGCCTCGTACAGGTTCCAGACCGCGTCCACTTTGGGCCGTAGGACGGCCGCCAGACGGTCGGGGGTCAGCGAGGTCAGCAGGCCGTCGTCGACGACGCCTGCCGCGTGCACGACCGAGGTGACCGGACGGTCGGCGGGGATGCCTGCGAGCAGGCGGGCCAGGTCGACGCGGTCGGCCACATCGCAGGCGGCGACCTCGACGCTCGCTCCCGTCCCGGCGAGTTCGGCCGCGAGATCCTCCGCCTGTCCGGTGCGGCTGGTCAGCAGCAGGTGGCGAACGCCGTGCTCGGCCACCAGGTGTCGGGCGATCAGCCCGCCCAGCGCGCCGGTCCCGCCGGTGATCAGCACCGTGCCGGCCGGATCGAAACGCACAGCCCCGACCGACGTCGACGGCGCGGGATCGACCGACGCGAGCCGCGGGGCGCACCAGGCGCCGCCCCGCCACGCGAGCTGCGGTTCGTCGGAACCCAGCGCCTCCGGGATCCGGTCGGCGGCCGTCTTCGGCATGTCCAGCAGGACGATTCGGTCCGGGTACTCGCTCTGCGCCGACCGCACCAGCCCGCAGACCGCGGCCGCCGCGAGGTCGGTCCCGTCCGCGCCGCCCTCGGTCAGGACGATCAACCGTCGATCGGCGAACCGTTCGTCACCCGACC
Source organism: Nocardia takedensis NBRC 100417 (assembly GCF_000308695.1). Taxonomy (GTDB): domain Bacteria; phylum Actinomycetota; class Actinomycetes; order Mycobacteriales; family Mycobacteriaceae; genus Nocardia; species Nocardia takedensis. Next base: position 4,133 of record NZ_BAGG01000208.1, read on the forward strand.
ACGCGACGAGGAATTCGGTGAGCGCGGCGGTCCGCGCGTGCACGCCGCGAGGCACGTCGAGCCCCGGATCCGGGTGCCAGGGCAGGATCACGTCGCCGAGGAGCGCCGCCGCCGCGTCGCGGTCCGCGGCGGGCACCGCGCCGGGAATGCCCAGCGGGTCCGCGCCGAGCACGACCATCGGGGATGTCTCGGGCGCGGCGGGCAGCGGCACCGGATGCCAG
>NZ_BAGG01000207.1 GCF_000308695.1 Nocardia takedensis NBRC 100417
AGGCCGTCGTCGTGCTGCTCGCCGCAGACGGGCCGAGCGCGCGCCTCGAGGAGGCCGTGCGCCGACTCCGGCACAGCGCCGCCGACCGGGAGTCGGTGGAGCAGGCCGTCGCCTACGCCGAAGAACGGGCGGGGGCTTCGCGGGAGTTCGCGCGGACGGACGGCCGATGATCGCGCGCGTTCCGTGTCGCTCCCCCTTCTACGTTATACCCGATCCCGGGTCCTCATGAGGTGTCGGAAACTGGTCCATAATCGCTCGCGAACCGCCGGAACACCAGGTGAGGAGTAGCGGATGACCTATGTGCTCGGCTTCGGGGAGATCGACCGGAACGCCGTCGCGATCGTCGGCGGCAAAGGGGCGAACCTGGGTGAGCTGGCGCGGATCGACGGCGTCGAGGTGCCCGGCGGATTCTGCGTGACGACTGAGGCGTTCGCGCGGACCGTGACGGACGCGCCGTCGGTCGCGGCCGGCCTGGCGGCGTTGTCGCGGGTGGCGGCCGAGGATCGCGACGCGATCGGGAAAGCGAGCGCGCGGGTGCGGGCGGCGATCGAGGCGCTCGGCGTGCCCGAGGAGGTGGCGGCCGAGATCCGCCGCGCGCACGAATCGCTCGGCGTCGAGGGCGCGTACGCCGTGCGTTCCAGCGCAACGGCGGAGGATCTGCCGACGGCCTCGTTCGCGGGACAGCAGGACACCTACCTGAACGTCGTGGGGTCCGCGGCGATCGTCGAGCACGTGAGCCGGTGTTGGGGGTCGCTGTTCACCGAGCGGGCGGTCGCCTACCGACTGCGCAACGGATTCGACCACGGCGCGGTCCGCATGGCGGTGGTCGTGCAGCGGATGGTGTTCCCGCGCGCGGCGGGCATCCTGGTCACCGCCGATCCGCTCACCTCGGACCGGAAGGTCGTCTCGATCGACGCCGGTTTCGGCCTCGGCGAGGCGCTGGTGTCCGGACTGGTCGACGCCGACGTCTACCGGGTGCGCGAGGATCGCGTCGTCGAGGCGCGGATCGCCGCCAAGAAACTCGCGATCGAACCGGCGCCGGGCGGCGGGACGCGGGTGCGCGAGATCGAGCGGGAGCGCCGCGAGGAACCGGTGCTGTCGCGGGCCGAGGCGTTGACGCTCGCGCGACTGGGGCGTCGGGTCGAAGCGCACTTCGGCAGTCCGCAGGACATCGAGTGGTGTCTGGACGGCGCGAATCCGCTCGTCGTGCAGAGCAGACCGATCACCACGCTGTTCCCGATCCCGGCGGCCGCCGACACCGAGAACCGCGTCTACGTCTCGGTCGGCCACCAGCAGATGATGACCGACGCCATGAAACCGCTGGGACTGTCGGTGTGGCAGCTGACCAGTCGCGCGCCGATGCGCGACGCGGGCGGCCGGTTGTTCGTGGACGTCACCGAGATGCTGTCGACGGCGGCCGGACGCACCGGCTTGGTCGAAGGGCTCGGCAAATCGGACCCGCTGATCGGCGACGCGCTGCGCACCGTCATCGACCGCGGGGATTTCCTGCGACCGGCGGTCCAGGCCGACGCGCAGGCCCCGACAACGGCCGGCGCGGCCGAACCGCTCGACGCCGACCCGGATCTCGTCGCCGAGTTGATCGCGCGGATGGCGGAGTCGCTGGCTCGGCTCGACCACGACATCCGCGACGAATCCGGTCCGGCGCTGCTCGATTTCATCCGGGCCGACATCGCGGAGTTGCGGCGCGTGGTGTTCGATCCGCGGGTCATGCGGGTGATCAACGCGGCGATGGACGCCTCGTGGTGGCTGGGCGAGCACCTCGCGCACTGGCTCGGCGACAAGAACGCGGCCGATGTGCTCACCCAGTCCGTCCCGGGGAACGTCACCTCGGAGATGGGGTTGGCGCTGCTCGACGTCGCCGACGTGATCCGTCCGCACGCGGAGGTCGTGGCCTATCTGCGCGAGTCCGAGCGCTCGCCGGTCGACGGTGCGGCATTCCTCGACGGGCTGGCCCGATGCGCGGGTGGCGGCGAGGCGCGGGCCGCGTTCGAGGACTTCCTCGCGCGCTACGGCATGCGCTGCGTCGGCGAGATCGACATCACCCGGCCGCGCTGGAGCGAGAGTCCCCGCACGCTGGTCCCGACGATTCTCGGCAACGTCGAGAATTTCGCACCCGGCGCGGGAGCGCGACTGTTCACGATGGGCGCGCGCGAGGCCGAGCAGAAGAAGGCCCAGATCCTGCGGGATCTGCGCGCGCTGCCGGACAAGGCCGAGCAGGCCGAGCGGATGATCGATCGCGTCCGCACGTTCTCCGGGTTCCGCGAATATCCGAAGTACAGCATGGTCGGCCGCTATTTCGTCTACAAGCGGGCGTTGCTGCGCGAGGCCGAACGCCTCGTCGCCGCAGGGGTTCTCGACGATCCCGAGGACATCTTCTACTTCCGGTTCGACGAACTGGCCGAGGTCGCGCGCACGCGGCACGCGGACCGGGACCTGGTGCGGCGACGCGAGGCCGAGTTCCGCGCGTACCGGTCGCTCACCCCGCCGCGGGTGCTGACCTCCGACGGCGAAACCCTCGGCGGGACCTATCGGCGCGCGGATCTCCCGGCGGGCGCGCTGCCCGGGATGGCGGTCTCGGCCGGGGTGATCGAAGGTCGCGCCCGGGTCGTGGCCGATATCGCGCGCGCGGATCTGGCCCCCGGCGACATCCTGGTCACCGCCTACACCGACCCGAGTTGGACACCGCTGTTCGTCGCGATCGCGGGTCTGGTGACGGAGGTGGGCGGCCTGATGACCCACGGCGCGGTGATCGCCCGCGAGTACGGACTGCCCGCGGTCGTCGGCGTCGAACAGGCGACCGGGCTGATTCGCGACGGGCAGCGCATCCGGGTGAACGGCACGGACGGCTACGTCGAAATACTGTCCGCCCCTGCTGATCCCGCGTAGCAGGAACCGGTCGGGCGAACCGGGGATGCCCCGTCGCGTCCCCGGTTTGTTTCGCACACTCGAATCGTCAGCCGGGCAGGGCGGGGATGGCCTCCGCGTACCAGCGGAACAGGTCGGTCGACCGGTCCGGGTCCCGAGCGGCCAGTTCCGCCCAGCAGGCCGCGGTGGCGGCGCGGGCCGCCGCGCCGACCCAGGGGCGCGGCAGCAACTCGGGCGGAAGCAGGGGGTCGGGGTCGACGGCTCGGCTGAATTCGGCGGCCAGCGCCACGGTGATCCTGGTCCGCTGGATTCGGGAGGCCTCGGGCAGTTCGGCGCGGAATCGTTCGGCGGCGGCGAGCAGACGACGGTGGCCTTCGGCGATCCGGGCCAACGGCCACAGGTGGGCCGCGAGGGCACGCGGTTCCTCGATACCGCCGACGACGAGATCGGTGGTGGTGCACGTGGTGACGTAGCGGGCCGCGTCCGAGGCGGCCACGGCGGAACGGATCCGCCGCTCCCACGGATTCGCGCAGACGTAGAGGCCGCCCTGGATCGCGGCGCCGCCCAGGCGCAGGACCGCCTCGCGCAGGACATCGCGTGTGCGGCGATCCGATTCCGGGACGGCGAAACCGATCAGTCGCCACCGTCCGTCCCAGGCGATGTCACCGCGGTCCTGGGCGTACATGTAGCGCAGGAAGTCGCGATCGGGTCCGATGACCGCGCGGGTCTGCCGCGTCGCGCGCAGAACGGCCTTGCGCCCCCGCCCTTCCTGGACGAAATGTCCCTCGCCCACCAGTCGTTTCACGCAGAGCCGGACCTGCTGGTCGGTCATCGCGAACAGCGGCGCGAGTTCGTAGAGTTCGCCGCAGTCGACGCTGCCGTCGCGCCGG
>NZ_BAGG01000206.1 GCF_000308695.1 Nocardia takedensis NBRC 100417
TCAGGACTCCCCCTTTTCGTTTCGACGGGACCACCCCGGGCGCCGCGCGGTTGCCGCGGCGACGATGGTTCACAGTTGATGCTCGGCCCCGCGTCCGGTACCGGACCCGAACCCGTGGGACGAGTGGATCAGCGGCGTTTGCGCAGCGCGGTCTCGAGCGCGCTGGATTCCTCGGCCGAGGCCGAGCGGACGAAATGCATCAGCGCGCCTTCGGCGTCGCCGGATTCGGCGAGGACCCGACGCAGCGCGCGGGTGGTGGCCTCTTCGCGTGTCAGCGCGGGGCGGTAGTGGTAGGCGCCGTCGTCGAGGCGGCGGTGCACCCACTGCTTGCGATGCAGGTTGTCCAGGACGGTCATGATGGTGGTGTAGGCGGGTCGGCGCAGGTCGGTGGTGCACCGCTCGCGTACTTCGCGCACCCGCATCGGTGCGTTCGCGTGCCAGAGCAGGTTCATGACAACGGCTTCCAGATCGCCGAGCCCGAGCACCCTGCACCTCCTGGGCTGATCGATGTCCGTCGGTCACCCGATTGTGGCGGGCAGCGGGAACGTATTCAAGTGGATCGAGGTCGGTTCTCACAGCGGCGTGGCCGATTCCGGTGGCAAGGACAATGGCGCGCGCGCCTGCTGGTCGGCGGTGGTTCGCGCCTGCTGGTCGGCGGTGGTTCGCGCCTGCTGGTCGGCGGTGGTTCGCGCCTGCTGGTCGGCGGTGGTTCGCGCCTGCTGGTCGGCGGTGGTTCGCGCCTGCTGGTCGGCGGTGGTTCGCGCCTGCTGGTCGGCGGTGGTTCGCGCCTGCTGGTCGGCGGTGGTTCGCGCCTGCTCGTGTAGTCGCGCGGCCAGGCCGCTCCAGGTCTGGGCGCAGTCGAGGGCGAGTGCGGCGACGACCTCGAGCCAGTGCTCGGGCAGATTGGCCGCCAGGTCGTGGCCGCTGTCGGGATCGATCATGTGCTGATACAGCCAGCGCAGCGTCTGGCGTCCAGTGTCGCTGTAGCGCAATGCCGGATCGTTGCGCAGTTTCGACAACAGCGCGTCGCGGTCGGGGGCGCTCACCGCGGAGACCCGCGCACGCCCGGCCGCTGTGCCCGCCTCGGAGTCCTCTCGCGATGCGCGACGGTATCGGTCGGGCACAGGATCCTCACCGCGCGCCGCGCGTTTACGGACATCGGACACCGTCGCCGGGGAAAGCCCTGTCGCACGGGCGATCTCACGCAGCCCCGCCTGCGGGTTGTCTCGCAGCATCGCCGCGGCCTGTCGACGGGAGGCGGCGCTGTCGAGCGGGCGGACACGCCCGTCCTTGCCCAGCCGGGTGTTCGACTGCGCGGCCTCGGCGGTCGAACACCGTTGCCGCACCACCGCCACGGTGTTGGCCGACAGTCCGGTCGCGGCAGCGACCGCGCGGTCGGACCATTCGGGGTGGTCACCGATCACACGTTCGGCGGCGGCCTTGCGGTCGGTACTGGTCAGTGTCAGCCCGTGGCGGATGTTACAGGCCACCGCGAGCAGGAACGCGGTGTCCTCGTCGCAGTCCAGGATCCGCGCCTCGATAGCGGTGCGGCCCTTGAGGATCGCGGCCCGTAGGCGGTGCATGCCGTCGATCACCCGCATGCTCGCACGGTGCACGATGATCGGAGGCAGTCCGGTCTCGGTTTCGGCGAGGACGTGGGTGTGGGCGAGGTCCTCACCACCGGAGCGGACCGAATTTCCCTGGTGCAGCAGCTTGATCGGCACGAGGCTGACCGGGATATCGTCCACCGGCGCGACACTGGGCCTACCGTCCACCCACCGTATGAGGGTGTCGGCGAACGCTTCGTCGACGCGGACTTCACCGAGCGGATCGGACATGAGCGACTCCTCCCCTGGGTCGTGGCGGCGCGCGGTACGAACGCCGACGAGCCGTCCAGAACGGTACTAAGACGCTTAGTAGGGCGGCAACCTCGAAGTCGTACGCCGCCCGAGCCCAGCCCACACCGACCGAAATTATTGCTGCCCAATGAACTTGGGGCACTGCCCGTCCAGACACATTGCGTCGCCACCCCGACGGGGTGTCTGCGGTAGTTTGGACGGGGCGGGAAGCTATCGGGGGATGATCGGCGCTGCCGGGCGTGTCCTCGGTCGGCGGACCGTTCACGGCTCCCGTCGTCGACGGACGGTCGGGGTGGTCCACGAGGACAGGAGCGACACATGGTCCCAGCGGTCCTGCTGCTCGTGTCGGCCGTGGTCGTCGGGTTCCTCGCGCCGAGAATCCTCGAGCGATTGGATCCGGTCCGCTACGACCCGTCACTGTTGTTGGTCGGGTGGCTGGCGTGCCTTGCCGGGGTGCTAGCGGCAGGCGCGGCCAGCGTATTCGTGCTCGTGCATCCCACCCACGGGGTGAGCCTGCTCCCGACCAGTGTGCTGTCGCACCGCATCGGGCATCCCTTCGCACACGGCGCCTCCACCGCCGTCGAGCGACTGTCGGGGGTCACGATCGCGGTGGTGTTCACCTGCGCCGCGGTATGGATCGGCACCAGGATCGTCGGCGCCTCACGGCGGCGTCTGCGCGCCTCCGACACCCACGCCGCGCTGCTTCGTGTGGTCGGACGTATCGATCCGCTCACCCCGGACCTGCTGCGCCTCGACCACGACGAACCGCTGGCCTTCTGCGTGCGTGGCAGCCACGAACTCGTCGTGGCCACCGAGGGGGTGTTCCGCCTCGGTGACGGCGCGGCCGCGGCGGTCATCGCCCACGAACGAGCGCACCTGCGCGGTCGCCATCACACGTTGCTCGAGTGGACACGGATCCTGGGCCGTTGCCTGTGGTTCGTCCCGCTGTTCCGGCGCGCGCCAACCGCGCTGGCCGAGCTGGTGGAACTCACCGCCGACGCGACGGCGGCACGCGCCTGCGGCGAGCGAGTCGTGTACTCGGCGTTGCTGCATATGGCGGTGTCTCCCGCGCCCACGGTGGGACTGGCCATGAGCGCGCACGCGATCGAGAACCGCCTGGCCCGTCTGGCACGGCGCGACCGCCACCCTCATCCCGCACGGCAATGGATTCTGCGGATGGTCGCGGCACTGACGGGACTGATGATCCCGTTCTGTGTGACAGCGGTGCTGCTACACGTGGTGTTCGCTGTAGGCGTCGGGTGTTTCGGTGATCTCCAGCACCGCGCACGCGGCCTCCATGCCGGGCCCGCCACTGAACAGCAGCACGTGCTCGCCCACCCCGACCGCGCCGGTGCGCCACAGATACTCCAGTCCCCGGATCTGGTCGACGGGTCCGGCGTGGCCGACGGTGCGGGTGTAGTCCCAGATCCCGCGGCTCTCCTCAAGCCCCAAGGGGTCCAGGAAGACCGCGCGCAGCCCTTCGTGGGCGAAGCCGTCGTGCACGACGCGTGTGATGTCGTCCAACCCGATCCCGGCGTCCTTCAATGCCCGTTCCACAGTGTCGATCAGCACGGCGCCGAAATCGCCGAGTGACCGTTCGCCTTCCTGTGGTTCGCGGCGGCAGTATTCCATTCGTTCGTCGAAATTGAGGGTGGCGCCGGCGGTAAGGCCCGGAGGGAACAGGGTTTCGTTCCCGCGGTGCTGCCG
>NZ_BAGG01000205.1 GCF_000308695.1 Nocardia takedensis NBRC 100417
AAAATTTTAGACCCGGCCACCAAGCGTCGAGCCGTGGACATGCTCATGACGGTCATGGGCATGTCGCAACGGTTCGCGTGCAAGGTCGTCGGGCTGAACCGATCCACCTGCCGTCGGCTGCCCGCCTCGACCAGCCCGGCCGACCCGGACGCGGTGTTGCGGGCCTGGTTGCGGTCCTACGCGATGAAACACCCAGGCCACGGTTTCCGCCGTGCCTGGGCCGCGCTGCGGTTCGACGAGGGCCGCGGGGTGAACACCAAGAAGGTCCACCGGCTCTGGCGCGAGGAAGGACTACAGGTCCGCGAGCATCACCCGCGCAAGCGCGCCGGGGTGTCGTCGGTGCCGCCGATCGAGGCCGACGCACCGAAGGTGGTGTGGGCGTTGGACTTCCAGTTCGATTCCACTGTGGACGGGAGGGCGGTGAAGATCGCGTCGATGATCAACGAACACACCCGCGAATCACTACTGCACGTGGTGGAGCGATCGATCACCGCCGAACGCCTGGTCGCCGAGTTGGAGAAGGTGTTCGCCACGACAGGTGGCCCACCACGGGTGTTGCGGATGGACAACGGTCCCGAGATGATTTCCCATGCCCTGCAACGGTTTTGCGCCGACAGGGTCGGGATCTCCTATATTCCGCCTGGTACTCCGTGGAACAACGGGTTCATCGAATCGTTCAACCGCAGGTTGCGGACCGAGTGCTTGAACCGCAACCACTGGACCAGCCTGCTCGAGGCCCGAGTGGTGATCGGTGACTTCAAAGCCGACCACAACCTACGGCACCGGCATTCCGCGCTGGGCTACCGAACACCGGCGGAGTACGCTGCCGCCTGCGCCCACACCCACCACCCGGTGACCTGCGGGACCAACCGAACACCGAACGACATCACCTGGCTCTGATCCCGGGTGGACTCGTCATCGGGGACCGCTCACAAGTTGATCAAACCCCGCGCGCCGTGGCGCACGGTCGATCACGTCGAGCTGGCCACCGCCGAATGGGTGGACTGGTTCAACCACCGGCGCCTCTACCGGCATTGCGGGGACATACCACCCGCCGAGATGGAGGCCGCCTACTACGCTCAGAACCCAGCCCAGCGAACCGCCGGGCTGTCACACCAGTAAGTCTCCGGACTCACCGGGACGGTTCAATCCGCTTCTTCGCCGAGGCCAGTTCATCGGCCTCCACACTCGGCACACCTTCACGAACTCCCGCATCGATGAGCACCTGCGCCTTCCATCGGAACAATGTGGCAGGCGAAATACCCGTTTCAGCCGCGACCTCGGCGACGGGCTCACCCGCCCGCAGCCGAGCACACACCTGCCGCCGCAACGACGGCGCAAAGGATTTCGGCATCATGACCTCCTACGGGTCAGTCTGCCTCGACTCTCACAACCGCGGTCTCCCGACCGGGGGCCAGATCACCCGGACCGAACCACGGGGTCCCGTCAGGGGCGATCAGCCGTCGCAGCGGATCATCCGCACGAGGAGCTCCGCTGTTTACGTGGTCTGGTGTTGTCGACCAAGTAGCTTCTCGATGTCCGCGCCGCAAAAGCGTCGTCGATGGTAGTGCGGATGCTGGCCGCACTCGTTGGATACCTGACATAACGCGCGTATCCGAGGTCGTTCCCGTTTACGTCTCGCTCGATGTTGTCACCTACGCGTGGGGGCAAACTTGTACCTTCCACCGCCACACTGGGCAACTCGATTGCAAGCAGTCCGTTCACACTACTGTGTTTGCTGGCACGCAGCGACGAGTAGACCTCCCAGTCTACGTATCGGCGTGCCCAGGTACATTTGCCTACGAGGACGATCGTGACAGTGGAGTCGCCGAGGTAGTCCTGACGGATCCTGCGCATGATGTATTCGGTGTCATCACTGTCGATGAAGTCGTCCTCATCGGTGACACCAATTGTCTTGGCGATGAATTCGGACCCGAATGAGTCGAGGAACGTAGCCACCTCGTCTGTGTCTTCCGCATGATACGAGATGAAGCACTTGTGCCGAGATGGGTCGGCCTTGCGCGCTGCGGCATGTTGGGCGACAGCGAGCAGTTGCCGCTGACTGTAATGACTCACTGGGACTCCTTATGTCTAGTGAAAGGCGTGGTGAGTGTAAACCGGGCGTCCGACAATCTTCGGATGCAGATCCGCTCCGGAACTGACCACTCGTAGCATCCAGTCCCGCCTCACCCCGCACTACCGTCGCTACCACGTCCGGAATCATGGAGAACCGTAACCTGGCCGCGCCCGGCGCGAACCCATTTGACGTCGACAGCGGAGTTGACGGGACCCCGTGGATCGGTCCAGGTTCTGTGAGAGTCGGTTATCGGTGTGTGCAGGTCGCAGCGTATCCGGCCGGGGTGCGGTAGCCCAGTGCGGAATGTCTGCGGTGGTGGTTGTATTCGGATTTCCAGTCGCTGATCACGACCCGAGCCTGGGTGATCGACCAGAAACTGTTGATGTTGAGGCATTCGTCGCGCAGTCGGCCGTTGAACGATTCGATGTAGCCGTTGCGCCAGAGCTGCCCGGGTGGGATGAAGGCCAGGCCGACGCGTTCACCGGCCCAGTCCGCCATCGCCGAGCAGGCCAGTTCCGGTCCGTTGTCGCACCGCAACGCCGCCGGGTAGCCGCGGACGGTGGCGATGCGGTCGAGTTCGTCGATGAGCCGGTCGGCGGTGATCGAGCGTTCCACCAGCCCACCGAGGCATTCGCGGGTGTGTTCATCGATGATCGAAACGATCTTCACCGGCCGACCGTCCTCGGTGGCGTCGAACTGGAAATCCACCGCCCAGACCCGGTTCGGGGCGTCCGCGCTCAGCGTGGTGACGGTCGAGTCGCCGAGGCGTTTGCGGCGGCGCCGCTGCGGCACCCGCAAGCCTTCCTCACGCCAGAGTCGTTGGATCTTCTTGTGATTCACCGCCCAGCCCTCCCCGCGAGCCTGGTGATAGGCGCGCCGGAACCCCTGTCGTGGATGGGATTTCACCCAATCCCGAAGCCATGCCCGCAGCCCGGCATCGGGGTCGGTGACCGCCTGGCTCGCACGGGGGCGGCGTTGAGTACTGCGATGCTGCCCGGTCACCCGACACGCCAGACGTTGACTCATCCCGAACAGACGTTGCAGATGAGCCACCGCGGCGCGTCGCCGTTCCGGGTCTAGAAGTTT
>NZ_BAGG01000204.1 GCF_000308695.1 Nocardia takedensis NBRC 100417
GGCCGAATTCGACGCCGACCTGTTCGGGATGAGTCCGCGCGAGGCGCTGTCGACCGACCCGCAGCAGCGGTTGCTGTTGGAAACCGCCTGGGAAGTGTTCGAGCGGGCGGGCATCGATCCGGACACGCTGCGGGGCAGCAATACCGGCGTGTTCGCGGGGGTCATGTACAACGACTACGGCTCCCGGTTCGACCAGGCGCCCGACGGTCACGAAGGCTATCTGGTCAGCGGCAGCGCGGGCAGTGTGGCCTCCGGGCGGGTGGCCTACACGTTCGGCCTGGAGGGTCCGGCGGTCACGGTGGACACGGCGTGTTCGTCGTCGTTGGTGGCGTTGCATCTGGCGGCGCAGTCCCTGCGCAACGGCGAATGCGATCTGGCGGTGGCGGGCGGTGTGACCGTCATGGCCACGCCCGCGGTGCTCGTGGAGTTCAGCCGCCAGCGCGGGCTGGCTCCCGACGGGCGGTGCAAGTCGTTCGCCGCGAGCGCGGACGGCGCGGCGTGGTCGGAGGGCGTCGGCCTGCTCTTGGTGGAACGGCTGTCCGATGCCCGGCGCAACGGGCACCGGGTACTGGCCGTTGTGCGCGGTTCGGCGATCAACCAGGACGGTGCGAGCAACGGACTGACCGCTCCCAGCGGCCCGTCCCAGGAACGGGTGATCCGGCGGGCGCTGGCCTCGGCCGGACTGCGAGCCGCCGAGGTGGACGTCGTGGAGGCGCACGGTACGGGTACGACCTTGGGTGATCCGATCGAGGCGCAGGCGTTGTTGGCGACGTATGGGCGTGAGCGTGTGCGTCCGTTGTTGTTGGGGTCGTTGAAGTCGAATATCGGGCATGCGCAGGCTGCGGCGGGGGTGGCCGGGGTGATCAAGATGGTGCAGGCGATGGGTCATGGTGTGGTTCCGGCGACTTTGCATGTGGATGAGCCGACGCCGCATGTGGATTGGTCGGTCGGTGCTGTGGAATTGGCGGTGTCGGCGGTGGGGTGGCCGGAGGTGGGGCGTCCGCGCCGTGCCGGGGTGTCCTCGTTCGGGATCAGCGGCACCAACGCCCACGTCATCCTCGAACAGGTCGTCGTCCCCGAGGCGGCCGAGGAGTCGCAGGTCCCGATAGGCCCCGTGCCGTGGACGTTGTCGGCCCGCACCCCCGCCGCGCTGCGCGATCGGGCCGCGGACCTGCTCTCGCATCTGGACCGGGAACCGGACACGGACGTCGGGAACATCGGCTGGTCGCTGGCCACCACCCGGGCCGCCCTGCCCCACCGGGCCACGATCGTCGCCGACTCGCCGGCCGAATTCCGTGGCGCGCTGGCCGAACTCGCGGGCGGCGGGGTGCCTGCCGACACCGTCGTGGCGACCGCGGGCCACGGGGGCGTCGCCTTCGTGTTCACCGGCCAAGGAGCCCAGCGGACCGGGATGGGCCGAACACTGGCCGCGCGTTTTCCCGAATTCGGCGAGCATCTCGACGAGGTCTGCGCGGAATTCGACGGCCACCTCGACCGGTCGCTGCGCGAACTGTTCGCCGCCGCTCCCGGCACGTCGGACGCGAAGCTGCTCGACCGGACCGCGTACACGCAACCCGCGTTGTTCGCGCTGGAAGTGGCGGCGCACCGGACCGCCGAGCGGTTCGGTCTGGTCCCCGATCTGCTCGCCGGGCACTCCATCGGCGAACTGGCGGCGGCCCACGTGTCCGAGGTGTTCACCCTGCCCGACGCGGCCCGGCTCGTCGCGGCCCGGGGTCGGCTGATGCAGGCACTGCCCGGGGGCGGCGCGATGATCGCCGTGGAGGCCACCGAGACCGAAGCGAACGAGCTGATCGCCGAGCGCACCGACCGGGTGGCGATCGCGGCGGTCAACGGCCCGCGCGCGGTCGTGCTGTCCGGTGACGCCGACCTGGTCGCCGGATTCGCCGAGATCCTGCGCGGGCGCGGGCGGCGGACCAGGATGCTGCCGGTCGGCCACGCGTTCCACTCACCGCACCTGGACCCGATGCTCGCCGAATTCCGCGCGGTCGCCGAGACGATCCGGTACGGAGCTCCGACCAGGCACCTGATCTCCACCCTGACCGGACATCGGCTGACCGACGTCGACGCCGAGTACTGGGTCCGCCACGTGCGCGGGACCGTCCGGTTCCACGACGCGGTGCTGCGACTCGCCGAGCTGGGGGCGCGCACTGTCGTGGAAGTGGGTCCCGACGCCGCGCTCACCCCGATGGTGCAGCAGAGTCTGCCGCAGGTCCGCGCGGTGCCGTTGTTGCGCCGCGACCGCGACGAATCGCGGACCTTCGTCACCGCGCTGGCCGCCGCGCACGCCGAAGGCGCGCCGGTCGACCTGGCCGCGCTCAGTCCGGGCGAGCCCGTGCCGCTGCCGATCTATCCGTTCCGGCGTGACCGGTTCTGGCTGGCTTCCGGTGGCGGGCGGGCCTCGGGACGTGGCGGCGCGGACCATCCGATCCTGGACGCCGCCGTGCCGGTGGCGGGGAGCCGCGCGACGCTGTTCACCGGCGTGCTGTCCCGGTCCGCCCAGTCCTGGCTGGTCGACCACATGGTCGGAGACACCGTGCTCGCGCCCGCCACGCTGCTGGTCGACCTGGCCCTGTACGCCGGGCGCGCGACCGGATGCCCCGGACTCGCGGAGTGGATACTCGAGTCGCCGCTGGCGGTCGGACCCGATGCCGACGTGCGGGTCCAGGTCGTCGTGGACGAACCAGACGGTGACGGGGACCGCCGGGTCGCCTTGTATTCGTGCCCGGCGAGCGCGGGGTCGGAACCGGAATGGGTCCGCAACGCCCACGGTGTGCTGACGAACTCGGCGATCGAGCCGGCCGCGGCGGGTGCGGTCCGGCCGCCCGCCGGGGCGACGCCGATCCTGCCCGACGACCCGTACCGCGTCCTGGCCGCGCACGGATACCACTACGGTCCCGCGTTCCAGGGGCTGCGCGCGCTCTGGGAGTCCGACGGCGAGCTGTACGCCGAGGTGGTCGTGCCCGGCGAATCGGCGACGGGCGGTTTCGATGTCCACCCCGCGACCGCGGACGCCGCGCT
>NZ_BAGG01000203.1 GCF_000308695.1 Nocardia takedensis NBRC 100417
GCTGTCGTCGGTGGTGGTGTGTGGGGTGATCTGGTCGAGGAGGTAGCGGGCCAACGCTTTGGGGGTGGGGTGGTCGAAGACCATGGTGGCGGGGATCTTCAATCCGGTGGCGGTCTGTAGCCGGTTGCGGAATTCGACGGCGCTGAGGGAGTCGAATCCCAGGCTCTTGAAGGGTTCGTCGGCGGGGACGGCGGTGAGCGATTCGTGGCCGAGTACGACCGCGACCTGGCCGCGTACGAATTCCAACGCGATCCGTTCCCGTTCGGACTCACTGTGGCCCTGCACCAGCGCCGAGAGTTTCGACTGCCCACCGGCCTCGTCGTTGCTCGCCCGACGTCGCGACCGTGTGATCGAGCGCGCGATCGCGGGCGCCGACCCCGACCCCGCCAACGCCGCGGCATCGATACGCGCCGCCACCACCAGCGGTTGCCCCGACACCAATGCCGCGTCGAACATCGCCAACCCGACCTCGGTACTCATCGGCAGGAACCCCCCACGCACCATCCGCGCCGAACCCCGCTCGCCCAGATGCTCGGTCAATCCGGTCTTCTGTTCCCAGAACCCCCACGCCAACGACACACCCGCCAAGCCTCGGCGCTGCCGGTAGGCGGCCAACGCGTCCAGCGCGGTGTTCGCCGCCGCGTAGTTCGCCTGACCCGGCGACCCCAGAATCCCCGCCGCCGAGGAGAACAACACGAACAACGCCAGATCCCGATCCGCGGTCAGCTCGTGCAGATGCCACGCCGCCTCGACCTTGACCCCGACCACCGGATCCCACCCCTCCCGCGTCAACCCCGAGAACACACCATCACGCAACACACCCGCCGCATGCACCACACCGGTCAGCGGGAACTCCCGCGGGATCCCCGCCAACACCGCGGCCAGAGCCGCACGGTCGGACACATCACACGCCACCACCTCGACATGAGCGCCCAGCCCCGACAACTCCGCCACCAACTCCGAAACCCCCGCCGCCGCGGCCCCGCTACGACTGACCAGCAACAGTCGCCGCACCCCGTAGCGTGTCACCAGATGCCGCGCGAACACCGCACCCAGCACGCCGGTACCACCGGTGATCAACACCGTCCCGTCCCGCTCGAGCCGACGCGGAACCGACACCACCGTCTTGCCGACATGCCGCGCCTGACTCAGATACCGATACATCTCCGGCAACCGGCGCACATCCCACGCCGAGGTCCGCACCGGCGCGATCTCCCCCCGCTCGAACATCGCGGTCAGCTCGCCCAACATCCGCCCCAGCCGCTCCGGGCCCAGCTCGAACAACACGAACGGCCGATACACCACTCCGGGATGATCACGCGCCACCACGTCCGCGTCGCGTACGTCGGTGCGTCCCATCTCGATGAAACGCCCACCGCGCGGCAACAACCGCAACGACGCGTCGGTCAACTCACCGGCCAGCGAGTTCACCACCACATCCACCCCCGCGCCCCCGGTCACCGCCGAGAACGCCGCCTCGAACTCTCCCGACCGCGAGCTCGCGATGTGCTCGTCGTCGAATCCCATCGACCGCAACACCGACCACTTGCCCGGACTCGCCGTCACGAACACCTCGGCTCCGCGCAACCGCGCCAACGCGACCGCGGCCATCCCCACCCCGCCGGTCCCGGCATGGATCAACACCCGCTCGCCACGCCGGACCCCGGCCAACTCGCCCAACGCGTGCCACGCCGTCAAGAACACCGCCGGAACACCCGCGGCCTCCACGAACGACCATCCCCGCGGAATCCGCGCCACCAGACGAGCGTCCGCCGTCGCCGTCGACCCCACACCCTCGAACACACCCATCACCGGATCCCCCACCGACACACCGGACACCCCCGCGCCCACCGCCACCACCACACCGGCGCCCTCACCACCGATCACCGCCCCCGGATCCGGATACATCCCCAACGCCACCAACACATCCCGGAAATTCACCCCCGACGCACGCACATCCACCCGCACCCACCCCGGCGCCAACCCCGACTCCACCACCGGCTCGGCGACGAAGTTCTCCGCCGTCAACGTCCCCACCCCCACCGTCCGCAACCGCCAACCCACCGACCCCACACCCTCGACACCATCCACACCCGCACCCGCGACATCCACACCCACACCCACACCCGCGTCGATGTCGATGTCGATCACCGACCCGGTGTCCAACCGAACCAACCGCGGCACCGACACCACACCCCGACGCACCGCCGCCTGCGGCTCACCCACCCCCGACACCGCCGCGACCGCCCACTCCACCACACCCCAGTCATCCACATCCACCAACACCACCCGATCCGGATGCTCGTTCTGCACCGAACGCAACAAACCCCACACACCCGCATCCGCCAACCCCGACAACTCGTCACAACCGTCCACCGCCACCGCACCCGAGGTCACCACCACACAACGCTCACCCGCCCGCTCCTCCTGCGCCAACCACCCCTGCACCCACTCCACCACACCCCACACACCATCACCCGAACACCGCAACACCGACACACCCGCCGCGGCCCCCACCACGACCTCACCCACCTCCACCGGCTTCCACTCCACCGCATACAACACCTCGTCGCCGCCGGACACCGCACCCAGCTCGCTCAACGCCACCCCGCGCACCACCAACACCGCCTCGGCCACCACACCACCCACACCGTCGAACAACACGATCCCCACCCGGCCCGCACCCTCACCACGCAACCGTGCCCGTACCGCGCGCGCCCCCACCGCGAACACCCGCACCCCCTCCCACGCGAACGGCAACAACACCGAACCCGCCTCGACCTCCAACCCCAGAAAACCCATCGCCTGCATCGCCGCGTCCAACAACGCCGGATGGATCACGAACTCCTCCACCCCACCGGCGGCCTCGGGCAACGCCACCTCCGCGAACACCTCGTCCCCGCCACGCCACACCGACCGCAACCCCCGAAACACCGGACCGTACCGATACCCCCGCTGCGCGCACACCTCGTAGAAATCCTGC
>NZ_BAGG01000202.1 GCF_000308695.1 Nocardia takedensis NBRC 100417
GTACCGAACGTTCAGCGAGCAACGGCAGGATATGCTCGGCGACCAGATTGCAGGTCGAAACCCACTCGTCACCCGTTTGGGCCACCATCACCACCAGATTCGACAGATCGGCACGCAACTGCGGCGGCCGAAACTCCGGATCGAGCAAGGTCCTGGTCACCCCAGCCGCGCTGTCCACACCGAGCCCGAAAGACCAGCACACCGGCACCGCATCGTCGTCGAAAAGCGTCGCGAGAGGGAACAACCCTGCGGTGTCATCGACCATGTGAAGTCCTCCTTCCGGTGACGGAGCGCGGGTTCGGCTGCCGCGGCGACGGTTCGGTGACGCGTGCGGCGGGTGGGTCAGACTTCGGCGGGTCGGCGGGCGTGCAGGAGCACGGTGGCGGCACCGGTGCCGGAGGTGGTGAATGACCCGGCGGGCAGGACCTCGTGACCGCCGTGGGCGATGACGATTTCACGCACCGCGCGGTGGGCGTGGTCTGTGCGGTAGGTGTAGCCGTTGGGTGCCAGGCTCAGCAGCTGTGCCCCAGGGGCCAGGAGGTTCCAGGCGGTGTGCAAGTGGTCGATCCACACCGTCGGCCTGTGGGGCAGGGCGAAGGGCGGGTTCATCACCACTCCCGCGTACCGATCGGTGGCCCCTGCTGCGAATTCCTCGAACTCGGCGATCACTACCGTGACGCGCGGGTCGTAGTCGATGGCCGCGGCACGCACCCGATCGGGCTCCACGGCGGTGATCCGCATCCCGGGGTTGGCCGCCAGGATCGCGCGCACCAGCGCGCCGTCGCCGGCGGAGGGCTCGAGGACGTGAGCGCCCGGGGCGAGTGCACTGATATCGGAGTGCGGACCCTCCACGAGGAGCCGAGCCAGAGCCTCGGGTGTGGCGAAGTACGCCGCGAGCACCTTCCTGTCGGTGTTGGGGGTCGTGCCGCGCGCCACGGCCGCGGCGATGGTCTCGGTCGGGTCGTCGGGAAAGACATGGGTGCCGGCCCGGCGGTCCCACTGTCCGCCCATCGCCTCGAGGACCTTGTTGAGTTTGCGGTAATCGGACACGCTGAGCCGGTCGGTCAGGAACAGTTTGTTGCCCTCGACGCGTGACCGAGCCAGGATCTCGAGGGCGAACTCGGGCACCGAGACCGACGTTCTCACAGCCATCGATGGTCACCTTTCATACGGAACGGACACGGACAGCAACCGACAGCGCCCCGGAAGCGGATGGCCCAAGACCAACAGCGACGTGCGGGACAGCCAGCCGAGCGCGGGGCCATCCCGAAGCGGTTTCAGGCCGGTGAGTGGAGCAGCGTCTCGCTCCATTCGTCGGCCGCGGTGAAGCGAACCTGACCGGCGAAGGCCGCGCCGAGGGTGGTGGTGATGTGGAGGCGGTAGGTGTCGGTCCAGGTCCGCAGTTCATCACCGGTGCGGACGAGTCGGCGCTGGTCCTCGGGGTCGAGGGTGTCGAAGAAGACGGCGTAGTCGGCGAGGCTTCCGACGTGCAGGGCACCCGCGTACCGCCACAGGTAGCGGCGCGGTTCACCGTGCAGACAGCGCTCGCCGTGGCCCACGTGCACTCCGCCCACGACCGAGACCACGGTGTCGGGACAGTCACACCCCCTCGTCGACGGCTCACGCCGCGCGATCCTGGTGCCGTTCAACGAGATCCGGATCAACGTCTCGCGCGCCCGCTCGTCCACGGTCACGTCCCCGGTCGACTCCCCGCCGTGATCGCGGGCATAGACGATGACGAGTAGGCCGGCGTTGTCATCGTCGGCGAGGACAGTGGGCGTGCGGGCGAGGGTGTCGTGTGAATCGGTACTCATCGTGAGGGCTCCCGAGGGTCTCGAACTGGAAGGGATGGCGTCGCGGCGCCGCCCGGTCGCCGGGCGATGAGAACCAGCAGCTCGAACGGTCCGGACGCGGCCGATCCGCCCGCGCTAGCACGCACACCTCGCCGTGACGCGGCCGCCGTGCACCATGTCGTGCCACCACGCGGCGTAGGGCGTTCGCTCATCGAGCGATCACAGCGCCGGTCTCGAGGACCACGCGACTGGACGCTGAACATGTCGTGTTCGAAGTCGTTCAGGCGGCGCAGCGACCGCGCTGGTCGGCTGTCCCGGCTTCGGCGATTGCCTCGGCGATGGACACCTCGGGCCGGAAACGGTGCCCGATACGGGCCTCGACCACGGCGTATTCGGCAGCCAGTTCAGGGTGCAGGCGCGCGGCCCGCACCAGCGCCGAGCGAGGTGAGTAGATGCAGAAAATGCACGACGCGCGGCCGAAACCCATACTGTAGGTAATATGGGGTCGGGTGCCCGCCGCGGCGATCCGCGCCCACACCGTCTCGAGGTCCCACCCGTGGATGGGCAGCCAGGTATCGATGATTCGCCGCGAGTTCGACACCGTGGCCTTGGGCGGATCGCCCGCCGTGCGCGCGTCACTACACTCACGGCATAGACAGGTGCGGCCGCGCTCGTGGACGAACGGCGCTCTGTTCGCGCGTTCACGCGATTCTCCGCTGCGGTGGCCCATGATGTTCAACACCCGCACCGGGCGATCGGTGATCCCGGACGCCCGGGACTCCGCGACCAGCGTCGTGATCACCCGCCGACAGGTAGAACGCTTGAAATCGCTTGTGCACCAGCGTATTCGAGGCGAAGGCCATTTGCCTCGTTCGGAGACCCGGTCGAGGAGGTCCCCACCGTTGCGTGCCACGGTCTCATGGCGCAGCCCATAATGCGCGGCATGGCTTCTCGCGAGCGCCGAGGTGCCCGGCCAGTCGGCTCGCCCCATGTCGGCGTGGACGGTGGTGACCCGGTCCAACACGCCGAGGCCGTGAAACACCTCGACCAGGACATCGAGCATCGCTTGACTGTCCTTGCCTCCC
>NZ_BAGG01000201.1 GCF_000308695.1 Nocardia takedensis NBRC 100417
TCCCACCAACGGGATCTGGAAGCCGATCTCGGCGTGGATTCGATCAAGCGCGTGCAGGTGATCGGCGCTCTGCAAGAGCGTTTCCCGCAGTTGCCGAATCTGGGGCCCGAGCAGTTGGGCGCCTTGCGCACGCTGGATCAGATCGTGGAGTTGCTGGCCGATTCCGACGAGCAGGCACCGGCGGCCCCGGAGCAGACCGGCGGCCCGTCGGCCGACGCCCTGCGCACGGCGTTGCAGGAAGTGGTGGCGGACAAGACGGGGTACCCGGTCGAGATGGTCGATCCCACAAGGGATCTGGAAGCCGATCTCGGTGTCGATTCGATCAAGCGTGTTCAGGTGATCGGCGCTCTCCAGGAACGCTTTCCGGATTTGCCGAACCTGGGCCCGGAGCAATTGGGCACGCTGCGCACGCTGGATCAGATCGTCGCGGAACTGACCTCCGCGACCGGGGGTGATGTCCACCCAAAAGCTGAGGCCGCGGCGACCCCGCGGCACCTCGTCGAGACCGTCGCCCTGGCCGCCGTCGACATCGCCCTCGATGTCCACGCGGCCGGGACCGGCGCGCTGCTGGTCGATCTCGGTGAGCACACCGAGCAGGACCTCGCCGCCCTCGAATCGGCGTTCGCCACGCGCGGATGGCGGGTGCGTCTCGCGCGCGCCGTGGACGAGATCGACACCGACGAGATCGACGTGTGCGTGGCGCTGCTGGGCGGCGTCGCGGACCGGGAGCAGGCGAGCCACCGCCTGACCGAACTGATCAGGACCGCAGGACGGCTCATCCCTCGGCTGACCGCGACCACCGCGCCGCGACCGGCGTTCGTGTCGGTGACCCGACTCGACGGCGATCTCGGCTATCGCGGCGCGGCCGACCCGGTCTCCGCGCTGCTCGGCGGCGCGGGCGGCGTGCTGAAAACGCTGGCGGCCGAACAGTCTTCGCTGTTCTGCCGGGCCCTGGACATCGACCCGACCGTCCCGAGCGAGCGGGTCGCCGAACTGGTGCTCGCCGAACTGGCCGACGCCGCCCGCGACACCGTCGAGGTCGGCATCGACGCGGCGGGCGAGCGCCGCACCCTGGTGCCCAGCGGCCACGCGGGCGCTCGGACCGTCACCGATGTGCGGCCCGGCGCCGAGCAGCCCGCGAGCACTCTGACCGCCGACGACGTGCTCGTGGTCACCGGCGGCGCGCGCGGCGTCACCGCGACCTGCGTGCTGGCCCTGGCCGAACGCAGCGAGGCCCGGTTCGTCCTGCTGGGACGCTCGGAACTGAGCGCCGAACCCGAGTGGGCGGCGGGCGTGGCCGAGGCCGATCTCAAGCGGGCGGCGCTGAAAGCCCTGGCGGGCACCGGCGTCACCCCGCGCGACATCGAGCGCGAATGCGCGGGGGTCCGTGGCACCCGGGAGGTGCGTGAAACCCTCGCGGCACTGGCCGGGCGGGCCGAGTACGTGGCCGTGGACGTCACCGACGCGCGGGCGGTGCGTGCCGCGCTGGCCTCGGTGCGCGAGCGCGTCACCGGCGTGGTGCACGGGGCGGGCGTGCTGGCGGATTCGATGATCCCCGCCAAGACCACCGAATCCATCGCGCGGGTCCTGCGACCCAAGATCGACGGCCTGACGGCCGTGCTCGAGGCGCTGGGCGAGTTGCGGCACCTGATCCTGTTCACCTCGGTGGCCGGATTGTTCGGCAACGCCGGACAGGCGGACTACGCCGCCGCCAACGAGGCGCTGTGCCGCTTCGCGGCGAGCTACCGCGCCGGACATCCCGACTGCCACGTCACCGCGATCGACTGGGGCGCCTGGGACGGCGGCATGGTGACGCCCGCGCTGCGCGAGCACTTCCACGCGCGCGGGATCGTGCTGCTGCCACCGGAATCCGGTGCGGCGGCGTTCACCGAACAGTTCACCGCCGAGCGCGCGGGGGACACGGTGGTGCTCGTCGGGCCTGCCGCTTCGCTGTCGGGGCCGGACGAGGGCGGGGCGAGCGCGGTCACCGCGCGGCGGTCGATCCGCGGCCTGACCGCGGACCCGATCATCGCCGCGCACCGGGTGGGCGAGCACATCGTGTTGCCCGCGACCTTCGGACTCGGCGCGATGATCCATCTGGCCGAGCGCCGCGCGCCCGGTCGCTCGGTGGTGGGGGTCCGCGATTTCGAGGTGCTCAAGGGGATCGTGTTCGACCGTCCCCTCGACGAACTCGACATCGAACTGGCTCCCGATGCCACCGATCCGACGGTGTTGCGCGCCTCGGTGCGCAGCGCGACCGCCGTGCACTTCCGGGCCGCGCTCACCCTGGCCGAGGTCGCCGCGCCCGCGCCGCGGATCGCGGTGCCGGACACCGAGGTCGGCGACGCGGCGGTGATCTACCGCGACGGCGTGCAGTTCCACGCCCCCGCGTTGCAGGGCATGCGGGTGATCCGCGCGGCCTCCGACACCGCGCTGGTGCTCGAATGCGAGTTGCCCGCCACGGCCGTGGCGGCCGGCGCGTACGCGGGACGCCTGCACGATCCGGTCCAGGCCGACCTGATCCTGCAAGGGCCGCCCGTGCTCGGCCACCGCCTGCTCGGCGCGGCGTGCCTGCCGCTCGGGGTCGGCCGGATCGAGTACCACCGGCCGCTGCCCGCGGGCGAACCCTTCCTGCTCACGGTGGACAATCCGCGCGCCGGACGGGTCGACGCCCGCATCGATGCGACGGCCACCACCCTCGACGGCGCGGTGCTGCAACGGTTCTCGGACGTCACCGTGGTGACGACACCCGATCTGACGGAGAAGTTTCGTACTTC
>NZ_BAGG01000200.1 GCF_000308695.1 Nocardia takedensis NBRC 100417
GCGAACCCGGTACTGGCTGTCGAGCTCGTCGGGCGGCACGGATATGCGCGCGTCGGGGCTGTCGGCGGCCGAACATCCGCTGCTCGGCGCGGCGGTCCGGATGGCCGACGGCGGGCTGGTGCTGACCGGACGGCTGTCGCGCTCCGCCCACCCCTGGCTCGCCGATCACGCCGTCGGCGACCGGATCCTGCTGCCCGGGGCCGCGTTCGCCGAACTGGCACTGCACGCGGCCCAGCAGGTCGGGGCCGACACCGTCGCCGACCTCACCCTGCACGCGCCCCTGACGCTGGACGACGCGCCGGTCACCGTACAACTCGCCG
Organism: Nocardia takedensis NBRC 100417; assembly: GCF_000308695.1. Lineage (GTDB taxonomy): Bacteria > Actinomycetota > Actinomycetes > Mycobacteriales > Mycobacteriaceae > Nocardia > Nocardia takedensis. The sequence goes on from NZ_BAGG01000200.1 coordinate 321, forward strand.
TCGGCGCGCCGGACGAAACCGGTGCGCGCACACTGACCGTGCACGCGCGCGGTACGGACGACGCCCCGTGGACACGGCACGCGAGCGGTTCGCTCATCGACGCCGCGGTGGCGGATGCACCGTGTCCCGCGTGGCCGCCGACCGGCGCCGAGCTACTGGACCTCGCCGACGCCTACCCCGCGCTGGCCGAGCGCGGATACCACTACGGCCCGCTGTTCCAGGGCCTGCGCCGTGCCTGGCGACAAGGCGCCGATCTGTACGCGGAGGTGACACTGCCCGAGCAGGCGTGCGCCGCGGCCGGACAGTTCGGCGTGCATCCCGCGCTGCTGGACGCCGCGCTGCATCCGCTGCTGCTCGGCGAGACCGGCGAACCGGCCCTGCCGTTCGCCTTCGCCGATCTGCGTCTGTCCGCGGCCGGCGCGACCGAGCTGCGTGTACGTCTGACCGCGTCCGGTACCGCGTCCTCGCTGAACGCCTGGGATCCGGCTGGCGCCGCGGTGCTCAGCGTGGGCGAGGTCTCGCTGCGGACACCGACCTTCGCCGCCCCCGCGTCGACCCCGACCGACCTGATGCATCTGGACTGGACCGCCGTGCCCGCCGACCCGCGGAGTCCGGGACGTTGGGCCGTGCTCGGCCCCGAGTGGCTCGACTTGCCGGGCGCCTCGGTTCATCCCGGCCTGGCGGAACTGCTCGCGGACCTCGACGCAGGGACTCCCCGTCCGGAGGCGGTGTTCCTGCCCGTCGCCGGGGGCGTCGACGCGGTCACGACGCACGCGCTGCTCGCCGACGTGCTCGAGATCGTGCGTGCCACCCTCACCGACCCGAGACTGAGCGATATCCGGTTGGTCGGGGTGACCAGGGGAGCCGTCGCGGTCGGGGAGCAGGACCTCACCGACCTGGCCGCGGCGGCGGTGCTCGGCTTGTTCCGCACCGCGGGCACCGAACACCCGGGCCGTTTCCTCGGCATCGATGTCGAGGTGGCGGAGGCAGGAATGTTGGCGTCCGCGTTGGCCTGCGACGAACCGGAACTCGCCGTCCGCGACGGGATGCTGCTCGCGCCGCGCCTGCGCCGGACGACTGACCTCGGACAACGGCCGGACTTCGGCCCCGACGGCACGGTGTTGATCACCGGCGGAACCGGCACGTTGGGCGCGCTGGTGGCCCGACACCTGATCACCGCGTACGGCGTACGGCATCTGCTGCTGATCAGCCGTCGCGGGCTCGCCGCGCCGGGCGCGCAAGATCTGCGCGCCGAGCTGACCGCCTCCGGCGCCACCGTCACCATCGCCGCGTGCGACGCGGCCGACCGGGAAGCGTTGGCCGCCACCCTGGCCGCCGTACCCGTCGATCGGCCCCTGACCGCGGTGGTGCATACCGCGGGCGTGCTCGAGGACCACACGCTGGACAATCTCACCACCGAGCACCTGCACGCGGTGTTGCGCCCGAAGGTCGACGCCGCCTGGAATCTGCACGAGTCGACCGCGGCGCACGACCTCACGGCTTTCGTGTTGTTCTCGTCGGTGATGGCCGTGCTCGGCAACGCGGGGCAGGCCAACTACGCCGCCGCGAACGCCTACCTGGACGGCCTGGCCGCGCACCGGCGCGCGTCGGGGCTGCCCGCGACCTCGCTCGCCTGGGGTCTGTGGGCCAAGCGGGGCGGTATGACCGGGCATCTCGAGGGCGCGGACGTGGCCAGGACCGCCCGCGTCGGGCTGAGTCCGATGAGCGAGGAGCAGGGCCTGCGACTGTTCGACGCGGCCCTGGCCGCGGACCGCGCCCACTCGGCGCCCGCGCCGCTGGACCGAGCGGTCCTGCGCGGTCACGCGGAGGCCGGAACCTTGCCGCCGGTCCTGCGCGGTCTCGTGCGGGCGCCGGTTCGCCGCGCCGCGAGCGCACGGGCGGATTCGTCGTGGGCGCGGGAACTGACCGGGCTCGATCCGGTCGACCGGTCGACCGCGGTGTCGGACCTGGTGCGCGCCCACGTGGCGACCGTGCTGGGGTACGCCGATTCCGCGGTGGTCACGGTGACCCGCGCCTTCAAGGATC
>NZ_BAGG01000199.1 GCF_000308695.1 Nocardia takedensis NBRC 100417
AATCAACGTGTCGAGTCGGTGGCGATGGTGTCCGGGGGCGGTATGGCGGCGAGCAGGTCTGCGGCGCTGCGGTATCGGGTGGTTGCGGTGGTGATGGTGATCCCGTCGTGTTCCAGAAGGGGCCGGACTTGGAGCAGCGCGGTGCCGATGGTGCGTGGGCTGACGCCGAACAACTCGGCCAGTACCTCGCGGTTGCATAGCCGGCGTTGATGCAGCACGGTCGCGAGAACCCGGTCGGCGTCGGTGATCTTCTGTAGGAACACCCCGCCGCGGGCGCCGGGCATGCGCTCGCCGCCGCGTCGGGTGTGGCGATGCCGTTCGACCGAGGCTGCCTGTCGCGGCGCGAGTCGCTCGACGAGGGCGTGTAGTTGTCGTCGGCTGAGCCCGGTCAGCGTTGGGCTGGACAACCTCTCGGACAGTTGCGCGGGTGGTTGCGCCCGTGGAACAGGGGTGTGGTGGAGAAAGTCTCGGAAAGCCGCAGGCGTGGTGAAGCGCAGCCGGGTCGAGGTCGCGACGCGGTGTTGGTCGAGCAGGGTCCGGGTGTCGGCGATCACCTCGCCGATGGTGTTGGGGTTGACCTCCAACAGTTCCGACAGGACCCGTTGTGAGCAGACCTGCCGTAGGTAGAGGATCGTGATCAGGACGCATGCGGCGTCGGTGAGTAGGCGTTTGCCGCCTGCTCCGGGGGCTCGGCGGCGTCGGCCGCCGCGTTGTTCCCAGCAGCGTTGCGCCGCGCGAGCAGCTTGAGCCGGAGCCAAACCTGCGGCTAGATCCGCCAGTTCGTCGCGGGTCATTCCGGTCAACCGCGGGTCGGTGAGCAGTTTCAGGAACTCGGCCCGATGGTGGGCACGGCGTTCGGCGGTGGCCGGGATCTCGGCCGATGCCGGGTGGACGGTGTAGTTCCAGGCGCCGTGCCAGTCGTGTGGGAGCACGGGCAGCGCCTGGAACTGCTCTGTGTTGATCGCGATCCCGAGTGGATAGTCGCGGGTGTCGAGTTCGGCGTGGACACGCAACCCGGTGCGGGTGTGTGCCGAGGCGATGGTGTTGACGACCACCTCGTGACTGGTCAACGGGCGGCCGCGCCAGTTCATGGATCTGGGAGAACAGGCGGTGCTCGATCTTGTTCCATTTGCTGGTGCCGGGCGGGAAGTGGCAGACCGTGATCGCCAGACCGGCTTCGGCGGCCAATGCCGCCAGTTCGGCCTTCCACAGCCGATAGCGGTGACTGTTGGATCCGCCGGCGTCCGCGGTGATCAACAGCTTGCTCGCCCGCGGGTAGTCGAGGCATCCTCTCCCCTGCCACCAGCGGCGGATCGAGGCCACGGCGAACGCGGAGGTGTCGTGGTCCACGCCGACGTTGACCCATCCGGCGTCGGTGGCCAGATCGTAGATGCCGTAGGGGATCGCCCGCTCGACATTCGGGCCGGTGAAGAAGCTGTGGTCTTCCACCTCGACTGGTTCTCCCCGTGGTCGCCACTCCCGCCCGGCGTTGGGCAGTCGGCCGAGTTGTTCCTTCTTCTTCGAATCGACGCTGATGACCGGCTCACCGGCAGCCTGATGCGTCCTGACCTGCTCGTTGATATAGCGGAACTGGCCGTCTCGATCAGGGTGCTGCTTTCCCTCCAGCGTCTTGGCGTTGGCTTGAAGACTGAACCCATTGTCCTGCAACAGTTTCCTTACTGTTGGCGCGGACACCGGATGCCCCTGGCGGGTCAACTCCTCTGCCAGGTGCCGCAACGACTTCGTCGTCCACCGCAACGGCGACTCCGGATCACCACGCTCATCGGGCTCGACCAGCCCCACCAACGCCGCCACGAGCTGCGGATCGACCTGTCCGGCGGGCTTGCGGCCCCCGCCTGGACGTCGCACCCGCCACCGCGGCAGTGGTGGCTCGCCGGACTCCAACTCGAAAACACCCTTGCGGATCGTGGTTTCGCTGACACCGGCGACGCGGGCCACCGTTCGCACGCCGCCGTGGCCGAGCAACCTGGCCTCCGTCGCCAAGGCCAGACGCCGTTGGCGTTCGTTCAAATGCGGCAACAACACCTCGAACCGCTGCCCAAGCCGCTCCTCGATCCCCGTCAACACCGCCATAACACACCGAAACACCATGCAGCACAGACCAACCCGTTACTA
>NZ_BAGG01000198.1 GCF_000308695.1 Nocardia takedensis NBRC 100417
CATGGCAGGACCCTAAGTTCGAAGTGTCCGGGGTGGGTCCTCGGATGCCCGGGTCGGTGGGGTGTGGCTGATGTGCAGGATGTCGTCTTCGTGGCTCCTTGCGACTTGCCGCCCCACCGATCTGGACGCTCCGGCCGCTGATTGAGAGCTGTTGCGGATCGTCGCTGTTTAGGGACCTGCGGCGGGGTCGTCCATGGGTGTTGTGCGACAACGGGAGTGATGAGTGGCCGAGCACCCTGAGATCTGGGTCGGTATCGATGTCGGCAAGCGATCGCATCACGCGTGCGCGGTCGACTCGGCCGGGGAGTAGGTGTTCAGCCGGAAACTCGGCAATGACCAACGCGCGATCGAGCGATTGGTCGCCGAAACGGCTGCGGCAGCGGTGCGGGTGCGGTGGGCGGTCGACTTGACCGGGCCGCTGTCATTGATGCTGGTCACGGTATTGCTGAACGCCGGTCAAGTGGTCGTGTATGTGCCGGGCTGTGTCGTCAGCGCGATGAGCCGCGGGTTTCGTGGTGAGGGCAAGACCGACGCCAGAGACGCGCGGGTGATCGCGGAGACCGCTCGAATGCGTCGAGACCTGACCGAGGTCGGAATGCCCGAGGAGCTCTTGGCTGGGCTGACCCAGCTGACGCGGTATCGCGCGGACCTGATGGCGGACTGGGTCGCTGGGATCAACCGGCTGCGCGCGGTGTTGGGGTCGATCTTTCCGGCACTCGAGGCGGGGCTGGACTACTCCAATCGCGGCCCGTTGATTCTGGTCTCTGGGTTGTGCACTCCCAGCGAGATCGCAGCAGCTGGAATCGCCGGTATCACAACACATCTGCGCCAAGGTGGGGTGCGACCGTCCGGAATCGCGAAGATCGCAGCGATCGCGCTGTCTGCCGCGAGCGAACAAGACGTCGCGGTGCCGGGAGAGACGGACGCGGCGATGCTGGTCAGGCGTGCCGCTGCCAAGCTGCTCGATCTGGACCGTGAGATCAAGGACATCGACAAGCTGATAGCAACGCGGTTCCGCACACACCCCTGGGCGAGGATCATCGAGTCCCTGCCCGGAATGGGCACTGGACTCGGTGCCGACTTCCTCGTCGAAACCGGTGGCAAATTGGCGACATTCGGTTCGGCAGGACGTTTGGCCAGCTACGCCGGCCTGGTACCTGTTCCCCGCGATTCCGGCCGCGTCAGCGGCAACCTGCGGCGCCCTATCCGCTACAACCGCCGCATGCGCCGCGTCTTCTATCTCGCCGCCCTATCCAGTCTTCGAGTGGAAAACGGCCCGTCACGGCGGTTCTACGACCGAAAACGCGCCGAGCGGCTCATCCATCCCCAAGCCCTGCTCGCGCTGGCGCGCCGCCTGGTCGACGTGCTGTGGGCATTGCTGCGTGACGGACGCGAATTTGTCCTCGATCCCTCGAACTCCATCGCCGCCGCGGCTTGACAAGATCATTGAGAGTCGCAAACGGCACTCCGCCGAGGACATCGTGCGGAAACTGCGCCGTGCCGACGAGCTGACCGCAGCCGGGAAGGCCGGCGAGGAAGTCGCCGCCGAACTCGGGATCTCCGCGGCCACGCTCTACAACTGGCGCCGCCAGTACGGCGGTGTCGACACCGACGCCGCGAAGGAACTCAAAGAACTCCGCGAGCAGAACGCAAGGCTGAAAAGGCTTCTCGCCGATGCCGAGCTGGAGAAAGACGCGTTGCGGGAAATCGCGAAGGACGCTCCTATTGATGTCAAGTGGTCATCGCCTGGTAGTCGGCGCGGAGGGCGCGGAACACTTCTCGCGCGAGGTAGCGTTTGAGGCAGCGCAGGATTTCGGGGGTGGTCTTGCCGTCGTGTTTGCGGCGCGCGGCGTAGGTTTTGGTGTTCTCGTGATAGCGCAGTCGAACGACGACAGCGGTGTGTAGTGCTTGGTTGGCCTGGCGGTCGCCGCCGCGGTGAAGTCGGTGGCGGGTGGTCTTGCCCGAGGACGCCGGGATCGGGGCGACACCACACAGGCGAGCGAACGCGGCTTCGGTGGTGAGCCTGTCGGGATTGTCACCGATCGAAATCAGCAGTGCCGCAGCGGTGTCGGGTCCGAGCCCGAATACCGCCATCGTGG
>NZ_BAGG01000197.1 GCF_000308695.1 Nocardia takedensis NBRC 100417
AGTCTTAACCTGTGCGGCGTGGTCGCGGCCCTGCCGGTGTTGGTGCGCGAGTGTTGCTGGCGGTCTTCATGTGGACGTCATAGCGAGGTGCGGGCCGCTGGTTGCTGCGGCCCGCTGGTCGGTCTGGACCCGGTCGTGAGGGTTTCGGTGCGCCGGCCGGACAAGCGATGTTCGGGCGTAGGTGCCGAAACACCCGGCGGACGTGTGCGGGTGTGAGTTGTTGCACGGCAACAGGTTTCTCCCATGGTCGCCGCTGATCCCGGGCGAGTCCACGCGCCAGGCGAAGCTGGGTGTAAGCGGCAAACAGCATCCAGGTCCACCGGTCCGCGCCAGCGGGATCGCGGGGTTTCGGGGCGGTCCAGCCGAGGGTTTGCTTGAGCATGCGGAAGGTGTGCTCGATGTCGAACCGGCGCAGGAACGCCTGCCAGAGCAGATCGACGGTCCTGGTGTCCAGATCGGTGCCCGAATGCCACAACCAGACCGGTTTCGGTATCGCGCCGCTGGGGAGCCGCGCGACGTCGAGCCGGATCACAGCGCCTTCGATGACGGGGAGTTTTCCGGCGGCGGCGACCCAGGACGAGCGGTGGGTCAGCCGCGGATGCAACCGGTCCCACGACCGGGCGTGCGCAGGTCCGTAAAGCCTGGTCTCGGTGAGTGTTTCGGTCGCAGGTTCACCCCAGGTCCCAGGGTCGCCAAACACGAACTCGCCGCCGTGGCGGGGTGGGCGGCCCGTGGTGCCGGGCAGCCATGACGGTGCTGGACGGCGCAGGACACGGTCCGATCGCATCCGCGCCAGCACTCGCACCGGCAGATCCGACAGCAGGAACGCCAGCCGGGGCCCGTCGTAGCCGGCGTCGGCGACGACCCAGATATCGGGATCACCAGACCGCCACTGACCAGCGGTGATCAGATTGCCGATCACCGAACGCAACTGGGTTGCGGTGACCTCGGCCGCGTCGTCACCGGGCGCGAGCCGGACCGCGTCCAGCGGTGCGGTCCAGCAACTGCGGCCGGTCTCGGGCGCGACCACCACCGAGAACGGCCAGCCCGGGATCATCTGGTGAGTGTTCTTGGCTCGGCCGTAGGTGTGACACAGGATCCGCTGCGGGCAGGTATGCGCTTCGGGCCGCAGCCAGCAGGTGATGTCGACCGCCAGCACCAGCCTGCCGTCCGCGGCCCTGGGCAGCGGGACCGCGGTCAGCGCCCGCCGCAGCCGCTCCACGTCGATGCGGCCGCGGTCCAGTGCCGCATACACGCTGCCGTGACCACGACGATGCTCGGCGAGCAGGGACAATTCCGGCAGCGAACGCACCGGGCCGTCCGCGCACAATACCGCGTCGACCAGTTCGAACACCGCGTCGGCTCGTGCGGTCACGCACCGATACATCTCCTGCCGGAACCCCGACAGGTCCCTGCGAGCACCGGCGGCGCCGGAGTCGTGCACACTGGCCAACTGAAGCCCTTGGTCGAGATTCTTTCTGTCGCAGAATGAATCATCAACCAAGGGCTTCGTTCAAGATCGACCGGGGCCCGTCTGACCAGCCCCGAGCGCCCGGTCGAGCCACCGCAGTCGGGCCATCCGGTAGCGGGCCAGGACGCGATGGACCGTCGAGGGATGCAGTCCGAGCAGGTAGGCGATGCGCGCGGGTCCCCAACGGCGTCGGAGTCGGACTTTGATGATACGGCGTTCGGTGCGGGTGGGTGTGCGGGTCGGACTGTGATGGGGGCGGCTGGAGCGGTCGCTCATCGCGGCGGCCCCGGCGGTGCGGTAGCGGTCGGCCCATCGCTTGGCGGTGGTGGGTGAGACCTGGAACCGTTGCGCTGCGCGGCGTAGCGGCCAGCCGTCCTCGACGACGCACCGAGCCAGTCGTAACCGACCCAGTTCCGAGAGCGGGGCATTACGGTGGGACACGAAGACCTCCGAGGGTGAATGCGTTCCTAGACAGCTCGCACTTCACTCGGAGGCCTTCGCCATGTCAGCCCGACACGCCGTCACCAACCTCTGTGGTCAGTA
>NZ_BAGG01000196.1 GCF_000308695.1 Nocardia takedensis NBRC 100417
GGTCGACCCCGCCGCCATGGGCGCGGGCCGGACCAGGTCGCCGTACCGGGTGCAGTGGCGGCCGATCGACGCCGCGGCTGCTTCCCGGACGACCGCCGGCGAACTCACCTGGTCGTGGCTCTCGGAAGATCTGCCGGAAGATCTGCCGGAGGTGGCGGTTCTGCCACATCGGACGACGGCGGGACCGGATCTGCTCGCCACCACCCATGCCGACACCGAGCGACTCCTGTCGGCGGTCCAACGCTGGCTGACCGACGAGCGGACCGCGCACACGTCGCTGGTGGTGCTCACCGGCGGCGCGATCGCGGTCGGCGCCCAGGACGCGCCCGTCGACCTGGCCGCCGCACCGGCCTGGGGCCTGGTGCGTACGGCGCAGACCGAACATCCGGGCCGCATCGTCGTCGTGGACGCCGAGTGGCGTGAGCCCTCCCAGGTGGACCCGGATCTGCTGCGCGCGGCCATCGGTTCCGGTGAACCGCAGATCGCGGTGCGCTCGGGTGCTCTGCTGGTCCCCCGAGTGGTCGCGGCGACCGTACGCGGCGGCGGGCGGGTCGCGTTCGATCCCGACGGCACGGTGCTGATCACGGGTGGCACCGGATCGGTGGGCGGAGTGCTCGCGCGTCACCTCGTGGCCGAGCACGGTGTGCGGCATCTCGTGCTGACCAGTCGCCGGGGCGTCGCGGCGCCGGGCGCCGCCGAACTGCTGGCCGAACTGACCGGACTGGGGGCCGAGGTCACCGTCACGACGTGCGACGCCGCCGATCGGGAGGCGCTGTCGGCCACCTTGGCCGCGATCGCGGCGGACCGGCCGCTGAAGGCGGTCGTGCACGCCGCCGGTGTGCTCGAGGATCACACCCTGGTCAATCTCACACCCGCGCACCTGCGTTCGGTGTTGCGGCCCAAGGTCGACGCCGCCTGGCACCTGCACGAACTGACAGCGGGGCACGATCTGGACGCCTTCGTCCTGGTGTCGTCGATCGCCGGTCTGCTCGGTGCGGCGGGGCAGGCGAACTACGCCGCCGCCAACACCTTCCTGGACGCGCTCGCCGCGCATCGGCGCGCGGCCGGATTGCCCGCCACCGCGCTGGCCTCCGGATATTGGCGCGACAGCACCGGGATGACGGCCCATCTGGACGATGTCGACCGGGCCCGGCTCGAACGGGCGGGCATCGCGCCGATGTCGACCGAAGCCGGTCTGGCGCTGGTCGATACCGCGTTGGCCCTGCCGGACGCCTTGTTGATCCCCGCCGCGATCGACGTGACCGCCGTTCGCGGGGACGTGCCCGCGCTGCTGCGCGGGGCGGCGGGACCACGGCTGCGGCGCAGCGCCGCTCGCGAGGCGGCGCCGCGCCCGGTACTGGCCGGGGTCGCGCCTGCCGAGCGCGAGCGAGTGGTGCGGGAATTGGTGCGTGACGCCGTCGCCACCGTGCTCGGCCACACCGAGTCCGCCGCGATCGATCCCGGACAGCCGTTCAGCACG
>NZ_BAGG01000195.1 GCF_000308695.1 Nocardia takedensis NBRC 100417
TGGAGTGGTCCCCAGAAGTTGGACACCATAAGTAGGCGTCCATTCTTCGGGAGGCAGGCCGATGTACTCGGGAAGCACGTTGAGTCAGGCCGACGCCGTCTCGGCGATCGAACTGTTTGAACAGGGCTTCACCGCGAAGTCCGCGTCCCTGTCCCTTGACCTCGCCCCGAACCCTGTTCAAATGTTGTACCAGCGATGGCAGCTGAGAGGACGGGACGCGCTGGTGACGAGGGAACGCAGGCAGTACGACTTCGGGACCAAGCTCGAGATCGTGCTCCGTCATGTTGCGGGTGAGTCGGGACGGGCTCTCGCCGAGGAATACGGGCTCCCCTCGCCCAGCACCGTCGCCAACTGGACGACCACCTATCGACGCGAGGGCGAAGGAGGGCTGCGCCCCAAGAGACGGGGCCGGCCCCCGACCGATCGCGGAAACTCTGCACCGCAGAACGAGATCGAGACGCTCCGCAACGAGAACGAGCGGTTGCGTGCAGAGGTCGCGTACCTGGGAAAATTGCGGGCCTTGAAGTCACAGGAACGACGCTGAAGGTTCAAGCCGTCGAAGACCTCAAGGCGCAGTACCCGCTGTCGCTATTGCTGCAGATCGCGCACCTTCCCCGGTCGACGTTCTACGACCATCGGAACAGAATCGCCCGTGCGGATCGGCATGCCGAGCTGAAAGAAGCCATCCGTCAAGCCTTTGAAGAGGCAAGGCGCGCATACGGGCACCGGCGCATCCTGGCGATCCTGCTGCGGCGCGGATGGCGGGTGTCGAAGAAGACCGTGCTGAAACTGATGCGCACGCTCGGCCTGCAATGTCCTGTGCGCCGCCGGCGGAGATACAACTCCTTCCGGGGCGAGGTTGGCCAGGCGGCCGACAACGTGTTGAACCGCCAGTTCACCGCGGCGGTCAAGCACACCAAGTGGGTCACGGACGTGACCGAGTTCGCGATCGGGTCCTCCAAGGTGTATGTCTCGCCGGTCCTCGACCTCCACGACAACCGGGTCATCTCTGCCGCGGCCGGGCCATCGCCGAGCGTGAAGATGGTCACCGATGGCCTGCGCACCGCGATCGACAGCCTGCAGTCAGATGAGAAACCGCTGGTTCACTCTGATCAAGGATTCCAGTACCGCCACCCCCTCTGGCAGGACGCGCTCCGCGAGGCCGGTCTCACACAATCCATGTCCAGAAAAGGCACGTGCCTCGACAACGCCGTCATGGAAGGATTCTTCAGCCATCTCAAAGAGGAATGGTTCCGAATCCAGCAGCCCGCGACCGTTGACGAGTTCCACGCCGGACTGTCCGACTACCTGCAGTGGTGGAACACGACCCGCATCCAACAGCGGCTCGGCTACCTCAGCCCCGACGAGTACCTCGCCCAAACCGCCGCTGCAGCATAAGGTTTAATTCCAAGGTCCAACTTTCGGGGACCACTCCACTACTGCGCC
>NZ_BAGG01000194.1 GCF_000308695.1 Nocardia takedensis NBRC 100417
CGTTCCGGGTCTAGAAGTTTCCAGTCATGATCGATGCGGGCTGCGCCACCGGCCACGCCGGATCTGACTCACCATTTTCCTGACCGCCGGTCGGACGGGAGGATTCTGTGGTGACAACCGATCGGACGGATCTGACCCGGAAGTTTCCTGACCGCGCCGCGTGTCTTTCGAAGGACCCGTCGATCCGTTCACGCCGGTGGCGCAACCCACTCCCCACTGAGCCCACCCGGTAAGCGTGGGGGTTGTGACCTGATAGGAGCATGCCGCGCCGAACGCGTCGTCTCGTGACTGGCCTGTCCAACCCCCGCCACACCGGACAGCACGCTACGAGCGAAGGACGATCTCCGACTTGACCATCACCGCACTGAACCAGCCGATCCTCGTCGGGGTCGACACCCACGCCGATACCCACCACGTCGCGGTGATCAACGAACACGGCAAGAAACTCGACGACCGCGAATTCGACACCACCGCAGCCGGTTACCGCGATCTCGATCGATGGCTGCGATCGCGTGGCACTGTGATCCGGGTCGGAATCGAGGGTACTGGCTCCTACGGAGCGGACCTGGCCCGTTACCTGCGCCGACACGACTACGACGTCGCCGAGGTCCCTCGCCCCAATCGCCGACTGCGCCGATCCCAGGGCAAGACCGACACCATCGACGCCTACGCCGCGGCCCGCCAGCTCCTGGACGGCTCCCAGACCACCGCACCGAAGAACCGCGACGGCGCCATCGAAGCCGTCCGCGCACTGCGCGTCGCCCGCAACAACGCCGTCAAAACCGTCACCGCCGCGCTCAACGCCCTGCGGTCACTGATCACCACCAGCCCCGAGGAACTGCGTTCACGACTACGCTCGCTCTCGCGAGCACGGCTGTTGGCTACCTGCGCCGGCTTCGACCCCGGTCCCGGCAGACTCACCGACCCCATCGCGGCAACCGAACTCGCGCTACAGTCACTCGCCCAGCGCGTCCTGGACTCCCAAGCTCACGCCGCCGAACTGAAGAAACGGCTCAACGATCTCCTCGCCCACATCGCGCCCGCGACGATGAGAGTCTTCGCGCTCGGACCCGACACCGCCGCGGCACTGATCATCTCGATCGGCGACAACCCCGAAAGGCTCACCACCGAAGCCGCTTTCGCCCGCCTCTGCGGCGTCGCCCCGATCCCGGCGTCCTCGGGCAAGACCACCCGCCACCGACTCCACCGCGGTGGCGACCGCCAAGCCAACCAAGCACTACACACCGCGGTCGTCGTCCGATTGCGCTACCACGACAACACCAAAATCTACGCCGCGCGCCGAAAACACGACGGCAAGACCACCCCCGAGATCTTGCGCTGCCTCAAACGCTATCTCGCGCGAGAAGTGTTCCGCGCCCTCCGCACCGACTACCAGGCGATGACCACTTGACATCTATAGGAGCGT
>NZ_BAGG01000193.1 GCF_000308695.1 Nocardia takedensis NBRC 100417
GGGCGCGCACGAGGTCCACGCCCTGGCCGAAGCCGCGATGAACGAGTGCGAGTGGGCGGTGTATCGGGTGCGGCGCTGCTACAGCGCTCCCGCGCAAGCCTGGCGCGCGGTCGAGATCATCCACCACGGCGACCGCGCCGCGGCGCTGAGGTTCGTTCTCGACCTCGCCGAACGGGTGGGCATCGCGGTGCGGACCGACGGGGAACACACCCGCCTGTGGCTCACCCCCGAGAGCGAGCACTACCCGCGTGTGCAGGAGTTCTTCGTCGCCGCCCCGAACACGATCACCCCGAAGAAGCGTGCGGGATTCGAAACCCGCTGGGGCGGACACGCCGAGGGCCGACTCCGCGCGCTCGAACACATCGCCCTGCACGGCACGCACGTTCCCGCAGCCGCCTGAGCGCCCACCCCTACCCGACGACCTCGGCCCGACACGACCGCGCGGTGACGCCCGTCGAGGACTGGAATTCATCGCTCACGGTCCGGGGCCGGTCCTCCGACAAACGAGGCCGTCTCACCGCACAGAAAGGACCACGCCCGTGCTCTGTACCGGAACCTTGTTCACCCACACCGAGATCGACGCGCTGGCACGCCTCGCCGCGCAGTTGTGGGCCCGCTCCGGCGACCCCGACGACATCCTCAGCGCCACCGAGAAGGATCTGCTGAACCGGGCGCACGCCCTTCTCGCCGGCGAGGACCACAGCGACGCCACGACCGACGACGCCGCGGAGTCCGTCTTCGTCATCTCCCACCATGATCCGATTCCGTTCGCTATCAACGAGAACGCGTTCGAGATGTGGCTTGCGGTGGACGGCAACCACATCGAGGCTCTGCTGCCCAGCAGCCACGACGCCCAACCCGCGAGCGACCTGGTCGCGTTGTTCGAGGCCGCCTGCGCCGCCGATGTCCTGATCGAGGATCCGCGTCTGGAGTTGCTCATCGACCACAACAATGTCGGGCTGCCCGGGTTCACCCTCATGCTGCGCAACTTCCGCGGCCGACACGACGACATCGCTCTCACCAGCGGCTACACCGCACTGGAGTTCGCCGACGCCGAGCTGTCCACCGCCGCGGAGGCACGGACGCACCTGCACCAGATCATCAACGTCGCCAACGGGCTGCTCGATCGGATCACCGGCCGGGAGCCGACCCGCGAGCACCACGACACTCCCGTTCCCAGCACGACGAAAGCAGGGCGACCATGATCACCATCCCGGATCTGCGAACATGGATATCCGGTCTGGACCCGTTCGGCCATGTCGGTATCGATGAGGGCGGACTGTGGCTGGTGGAAATCCCCCACGACGACCGAACCACCGGCGCCCACCTCGAGGTCGGCGGCTACGACGAGGACCGCGACCCGCCCGCGCCGCAGGCCGCGACGACGGTCGTGAGTCCACCGGCGGAGGCGA
>NZ_BAGG01000192.1 GCF_000308695.1 Nocardia takedensis NBRC 100417
CGGCGCGCACGAGGTCCACGCCCTGGCCGAAGCCGCGATGAACGCGTGCGAGTGGGCGGTGTACCGGGTCCGGCGCTGCTACAGCGCTCCCGCGCAAGCCTGGCGCGCGGTCGAGATCATCCACCACGGCGACCGCGCCGCGTCGCTGAGGTTCGTTCTCGACCTCGTCGAACGGGTGGGCATCGCGGTGCGGACCGACGGGGAACACACCCGCCTGTGGCTCACCCCCGAGAGCGAGCGCTACCCGCGTGTGCAGGAGTTCTTCGTCGCCGCTCCGAACACGATAACCCCGAAGAAGCGTGCGGGATTCGAAACCCGCTGGGGCGGACACGCCGAGGACCGACTCCGCGCGCTCGAACACACGCCCTGCACGGCACGCACGTTCCCGCAGCCGCCTGAGCCCACAACCCACCCGACGACCTCGGCCCGACACGACCGCGCGGTGACGCCCCGTCGAGGACTGGAATTCATCGCTCACGGTCCGGGCCGGTCCTCCGACGAGCGAGGCCGTCTCACCGCACAGAAAGGACCACGCCCGTGCTCTGTACTGGAACCTTGTTCACCCACACCGAGATCGACGCGCTGGCACGCCTCGCCGCGCAGTTGTGGGCCCGCTCCGGCGACCCCGACGACATCCTCAGCGCCACCGAGAAGGATCTGCTGAACCGGGCGCACGCCCTTCTCGCCGGCGAGGACCACAGCGACGCCACGACCGACGACGCCGCGGAGTCCGTCTTCGTCATCTCCCACCATGATCCGATTCCGTTCGCTGTCAACGAGAACGCGTTCGAGATGTGGCTCGCGGTGGACGGCGACCACGTCGAGGCTCTGCTGCCCAGCAGCCACGACGCCCAACCCGCGAGCGACCTGGTCGCGTTGTTCGAGGCCGCCTGCGCCGCCGATGTCCTGATCGAGGATCCGCGTCTGGAGTTGCTCATCGACCACAACAATGTCGGGCTGCCCGGGTTCACCCTCATGCTGCGCAACTTCCGCGGCCGACACGACGACATCGCTCTCACCAGCGGCTACACCGCACTGGAGTTCGCCGACGCCGAGCTGTCCACCGCCGCGGAGGCACGGACGCACCTGCACCAGATCATCAACGTCGCCAACGGGCTGCTCGATCGGATCACCGGCCGGGAGCCGACCCGCGAGCACCACGACACTCCCGGTCCCAGCACGACGAAAGCAGGGCGACCATGATCACCATCGAGGATCTGCGAACATGGATATCCGGTCTGGACCCGTTCGGCCATGTCGGTATCGATGAGGGCGGACTGTGGCTGGTGGAAATCCGCCACGACGACCGAACCACCGGCGCCCACCTCGAGGTCGGCGGCTACGACGAGGACCGCGACCCGCCCGCGCCGCAGGCCTCGACGATGGTCGTGAGTCCACCGGCGGGGGCG
>NZ_BAGG01000191.1 GCF_000308695.1 Nocardia takedensis NBRC 100417
CGGCGGGTTCGGTGTCGGCGGGGGGTGTGCCTGTGGTGTGGGTGTTGTCGGCGCGTAGTGGTGCGGGTTTGGTGGGGCAGGCGGTGCGGTTGCGGGATTTCTTGTCTTCTGGTGGGGGTTCGGGTGTGGATGTGGTGGGGGTGGGGGCGATGTTGGCGCGGCGGTCGGTGTTCGAGCATCGTGCGGTGTTGATCGGTTCTTCTCGTGAGGAGTTGGTGTCACGGTTGCAGGCGTTGATCGCCGGTGAGTCGAGCCCGGGTGTGGTGGTGGGGCGTGCGGTGGAGGGGAAGACGGTGTTCGTGTTCCCGGGTCAGGGGGCGCAGTTCCTGGGGATGGGACGCGAGCTGTATGAGCGTTTTCCGGGTTTCGCGGTCGCGTTCGACGAGGCCGCGGCGGCGTGCGCGGCGGCGCCGGGGTCGGTGGTGTCGGGGCGGTCGTTGAGCGAGGTGGTGTGGGGTGTCGACGCGGGAGAGTTGAACTCGACGGTGTGGGCGCAGCCGGGGTTGTTCGCGGTGGAGGTGGGGTTGTGTGCGTTGTTGACCGAGTTCGGGGTGTCACCGGATGTGGTGTTGGGGCATTCGTTGGGGGAGATCACGGCGGCTTATGTGGCGGGCGTGGTGGATTTGTCGGGTGCGGCGGCGTTGGTGATGGGGCGGGCACGGTTGATGGCGGGGTTGCCCTCGGGCGGGGCGATGGTCTCGGTGCGCGCCGCTGCGGACACGGTGGAGCCGTTGTTGACCGGTTCGGGGGTGGACCTGGCGGCGGTGAACGGCCCGGAGGCGGTGGTGATCTCGGGTCCGAGTGAGGCGGTGGCGCGGGTGGTGGGGGTGTTGGCCGGGCAGGGGGTCAAGACGACGGAGTTGGCGGTGTCGCACGCTTTCCATTCGGCGTTGATGGAGCCGGTGTTGGAGGAGTTCGCGCGGGTGGTGGCGGGGGTGTCGGTGTCGGCGCCGCGGGTCGCGGTGGTCTCGAATCTGGACGGTCGACTGAGTCCGGAAGGATACGGGGCGGGGGACTATTGGGTACGCCATCTGCGCGAGACGGTGCGTTTCGGCGAGTCGATGGCCACGGTCGCGGGGTTGGGTACGGGGGTGCGGGTCCTGGAGGTGGGGCCTGCTGCGTTGACGTCGTTGGTGGGCGAGGCGACAGGGTCTTCGGGGGTGGCGTTGATGCGTCGGGGCCGCGACGACGTGGCCGCAGTGGTGCAGGGACTGGCCGCGGCGTTCGTGGCGGGTGTGGGTGTGGATTGGTC
>NZ_BAGG01000190.1 GCF_000308695.1 Nocardia takedensis NBRC 100417
GGGCCGCCGACGCGGCCGCCAGATCCACCGGCCGGATATCCGGATTCTGCTCGAGGTGTCCGCGCAACCGCGCCGCTTGGTCACGCAGCGAGCGCGCGGACCGGGCCGAGAGCACCAGCGGCACAGGACCGATGGGGACCTGCGACTCCTCGGCCGCCTCGGGGACGACGACCTGTTCGAGGATGACGTGGGCGTTGGTGCCGCTGATCCCGAACGAGGACACCCCGGCACGGCGCGGACGCCCCACCTCCGGCCACCCCACCGCCGACACCGCCAATTCCACAGCACCGACCGACCAATCCACATGCGGCGTCGGCTCATCCACATGCAACGTCGCCGGAACCACACCATGACCCATCGCCTGCACCATCTTGATCACCCCGGCCACCCCCGCCGCAGCCTGCGCATGCCCGATATTCGACTTCAACGACCCCAACAACAACGGACGCACACGCTCACGCCCATACGTCGCCAACAACGCCTGCGCCTCGATCGGATCACCCAACGTGGTACCCGTACCGTGCGCCTCCACGACGTCCACCTCGGCGGCGGTCAGGCCGGCACTCGCCAGCGCCGCACGAATCACTCGCTGTTGCGCAGGACCGTTCGGCGCGGTCAGACCATTCGACGCGCCGTCCTGATTCACCGCCGAACCACGTACGACCGCCAACACCGGATGACCGTTGCGCCGCGCGTCCGACAACCGTTCCACCAGCAGCAGGCCCACGCCCTCCGACCACGCGGCGCCGTCCGCGCTCGCGGCGAACGACTTGCACCGCCCGTCGGGAGCCAGCCCGCGTTGGCGGCTGAACTCCACGAACGTGTTCGGGGTGGACATGACCGTAACGCCACCGGCGAGCGCGAGATCGCATTCGCCGTTGCGCAGGGACTGCGCCGCCAGATGCAACGCCACCAACGACGACGAACACGCCGTGTCCACCGTGACCGCCGGACCCTCCAGCCCGAACGTGTACGCGACCCGCCCCGAGACCACGCTGTTGGTGTTGCCCGCCAACAGGAATCCCTCGAAGCCCTCGGGCGCACCGCCGAGGCGCGAGGCGTAATCGTTGTACATGACCCCCGCGAACACGCCGGTATTGCTGCCCCGCATCATGTTCGGATCGATGCCCGCCCGCTCGAACACCTCCCAGGCCGTCTCGAGCAGCAACCGCTGTTGCGGGTCCGAGGCCAGTGCCTCGCGGGGGCTGATACCGAAGAAGGCGGGATCGAAATCGTAG
>NZ_BAGG01000189.1 GCF_000308695.1 Nocardia takedensis NBRC 100417
ATGAGGATCAGGCGTTCGCTGTGTCGCGGGCGTGGTCGGAGGCGGCGGAGGAGTTGCGGGGGCAGCTGAGTCAGGTGCGGGCGGCGAAGGAGGCGACGGAGGCGTCGTATATCTCGGGTGCCGGTGGTGCGGAGATGTTGGCGCGTTTCGATGAGTTGGCCGCGGGTGAGCAGTCGTTGGAAGCGCTGGCGGTGATGTGTGGGGAGTTGTCGGATGCGGCGTTCGATATGGGGACGCAGTTGCAGTCGGCGAAGTTGAACATCATTGTCACGTTGTGTTGGTTGGCGATCGAGATCATGTTGGCGTGGTTGTTTCCGCCGACGGCGCCGGCGAATGAGGCGGCGGCGATCGGGGCGGCGCGGACGGTGATGGCGGTGTTGGAGCAGGCGACGCAGAAGGCGTTGACGTCGTTGGCGATGAAACTGGGTGCGTCGGCGTCGAAGAAGTATGTGTTCAAGTCGTTTCGGTTGTTGCCGACGGCGCAGGAGTTGGCGTGGGGGGTGTCGACGGCGGTGAAGGGTGCGGCGGAGGAGATGGTGATCAATGCCGCGATTCAGGGTGGGCAGTTGGCGGCGGGGACGGCGCGGGAGTTCAACGGTGAGGATTTCATGGCCTCGGCGGTGGGTGGTGCGGTGGGTGAGTTGGCGGGTGATCTGGCGGCGAAGTGGTTGGGTAAGAAGCTCGATGATTTGTATGCGGCGAATCCGAAGGTGGGGGAGGCGTTCAACAGTTATTGGGGTCAGATGGTGCAGGGGGGTGTGGTGGGTGCGGTGGCGGATGGTGTGGGTGGGATCTTCGGGTCGATTGCGGGGTCGTTGGCGGTGGGTGCGCCGATCGAGTCGGCGTTCGAGCCGCAGGGGATCGTGGGTGGTTTCATTCAGGGGTCGATTCCCGGTGCTGTGGGTGGTTTCCGGAATTTCCAGGTGCAGCAACAGAACCTGGCGGGTTTGGGTGGGGGTGAGGGGAAACCGAGTGGGTTGGGGGTGGAGGGCGCGGAGTTGGATGTGGACGGGCTCGAGCCGCCGCCGCCGTATGAGTCGGGTGGGCAGTTCCCGGGGGGTGTGGTGCCGGGAAGGGATATGGGTGCGGTCGAGCCGCCGCCGCCGTATGAGTCGGGTGGGCAGTTCTCGGGGGGAACGGATATCGGCGCGCGAGCGAACCCTGTTGCCGGACAGTTCCCGGTGGAGTCGGTGGTGGC
>NZ_BAGG01000188.1 GCF_000308695.1 Nocardia takedensis NBRC 100417
GGTGTAACTCGGTTCGATTCGGTTACTGTCGTCCGCGGGTGAGTCGGCCTTCGAAGGTGATGTCGAAGGCGTTCAACGCGGCCTTCCATCGGGTGACCCAGCGTTTCTGTCCGGCGCCGGTCGGGTCCAGGGCCATGACCGCCATGTCGACACATTTCAGGGCGGCGGTCTCGTTGGGGAAGTGACCGCGGGCGCGGACCGCGCGCCGGATGCGGGCGTTGACCGACTCGATCGCGTTCGTCGAGCACACGACCCGGCGGATCTCGGCGTCGAAGGCCAAAAACGGCACGAACTCGGCCCACGCGCTCTCCCACAACGCCACGATGGCCGGGTATCTCGTTCCCCACGCCTCGGTGAACTCGTAGAACCGTTCCAACGCCGCCGATTCCGTGGCCGCGGTGTAGATCGGTTCAACGCTTTGGCGATCGCGTCCCAGTGCTGACGGGCGGCGTAGCGGAACGAGGCCCGCAGCAGATGCACCACACACGTCTGCACGACCGCTCGCGGCCAGACCTCGCCGATGGCCTCGGGCAACCCTTTGAGACCGTCGCAGACGAGCATGCACACATCGGCGACACCACGGTTACGCAGTTCGGTGAGGATCTGGAACCAGAACTTCGCGCCCTCGCCACCGTCGCCGGCCCACAACCCGAGAATGTCGCGGGCGCCGTCCACGATTACCGCCAAAGCCACGTAGATCGGCCGGTTGGCGACCTTGCCGTCGCGGATCTTCACATGGATCGCATCGAGGAAGATCACCGGATCCAGGGGCCGGTTCTGCCATTCGGACATCCCGTCCAGCACCTTGTCGGTGATCGTCGAGATCGTCTGCTCGGACACCTCGGTGCCGTAGACCTCCCGCAGATGCGCCGAGATCTCACCGTGGGTGAGTCCTTTGGCCGACAGCGACAACACCATGTCCTCCACACCGCCCAGACGACGTTGACGCTTACGCACGATCTGCGGCTCGAAACTCGAATCCCGGTCACGAGGAACCTCGATCTCGACCGGACCGACATCGGTCACCACCGCCTTCGAGCGAGTCCCATTGCGAGAGTTGCCGTTCCACGCCCGGCCGGGTCACCGTGGTCA
>NZ_BAGG01000187.1 GCF_000308695.1 Nocardia takedensis NBRC 100417
TGCGTTCGTTGCGTTCGCGGTTGGCTGTGGTGGAGGGTGGTTTGTGTGAGCCGGTGGCGGTGGTGGGGATGGGGTGTCGTTTTCCGGGTGGGGTGATGGGTCCGGGTGATTTGTGGGATGTGGTGGTGTCGGGGCGGGATGTGGTGTCGGGGTTTCCTGGTGATCGTGGGTGGGATGTGGAGGGGGTGTTCGATCCTCGGGTGGGGGTGGCGGGTAAGTCGTATGTGCGTGAGGGTGGGTTTGTTGAGGGGGTGGCTGATTTCGATGCGGGGTTTTTCGGGATCAGTCCGCGTGAGGCGGCGGCGATGGATCCGCAGCAGCGGTTGTTGTTGGAGGTGTCGTGGGAGGCGTTGGAGTTCGGGGGGTTTGATCCGCGGTCGTTGCGGGGGTCGGTGACGGGGGTTTATACGGGGATCGCGGGTGCGGATTACGCGGCGCGGTTCGGTGGGCGGGCTCCGGTGGGGTTCGAGGGTTTCGTGGGGGAGGGTAATGCGTTGAGTGTGGCGTCGGGGCGGGTGGCGTATGTGTTGGGGTTGGAGGGGCCTGCGGTGTCGGTGGATACGGCGTGTTCGTCGTCGTTGGTGGCGTTGCACATGGCGGTGGCGGGGTTGCGGTCGGGGGAGTGTTCGTTGGCGTTGGTGGGTGGGGTGACGGTGTGGTCGTCGATGGCGATGTTCGTGGAGTTCTCGCAGATGCGGGGGTTGTCGGCGGATGGTCGGTGCAAGGCGTTCGGGGCGGGGGCGGATGGTTTCGGTCCGGCGGAGGGTGTGGCGGTGTTGGTGGTGGAGCGGTTGTCGGATGCGTTGCGGTTGGGGCATCGGGTGTTGGGGGTGGTGCGTGGTTCGGCGGTGAATCAGGACGGGGCGTCGAATGGTTTGACGGCGCCGAGTGGTCCGGCGCAGCAGCGGGTGATTCGTCGGGCGTGGGCGAATGCGGGGGTTTCGGGTGGGGATGTGGATGTGGTGGAGGCGCATGGGACGGGGACGCCGTTGGGTGATCCGATCGAGGCGCAGGCGTTGATGGCGA
>NZ_BAGG01000186.1 GCF_000308695.1 Nocardia takedensis NBRC 100417
GTCGACACCGCACCACCCTCTCGGCGGTCGCACGCGCCCGGCACGCAGGTCGGCCACGAGATCGGCATATCCCTGCCGTACTTCGGCCAGATGTGCCCATGCCTGATGTTCACGGTCGGTCCGGTGCCGCACCGCCCACCACGCCTCGACATAGGTGCGCGCGACATAGCTGATCACCTCCCCCAGCGAATGCGTGCACCGCCGAGCCCCGCGCTCGCCGGACAACCGGGCCGCGGCGTACTCGTCGACGGCGCGGATCGTGTCACGGACCCGCGAACACACCCGGGCATGATCGACACCGACCGGACCGCGCTCGGGCGCGATACGGTGGGTCAACAGCTCGGCGTGCAGGTCGGAGAGCTCCCGCGCCCACAACGCCAACGGCGGACCGTCGCGCAGCCGCCCCGCCACCGCGGCCAACAACATCTGCGGACTCAACAGCCCGACAGGCATCGAGTCTCCGACACCGTCACGGCGAGTGGTCGCGGCAGCGGAATCGAGCGAAACATTCATGACGCGCACCCACGCGGCCGCGTCCGGGAACCGATCCTCATTCTTCGTCCTCGTCGAGCGGCACACGCAGTACCACGGTGGATCGCCGATCACCGACGACCTGACTCCCCCGCCACACCGACAACCACGGTCACCACGACCGGACTGCCGTCCGCCCTCCCCGCCGACCGCACCGTTCTCGCCGCCGCCGAAAGGGCCCACCAACTCCATCCGCAGCCCGAACCACAGCCGAACCGGGGTGGACGATCATACAAACGGTGTCCCAATGTATGCCTGCCACCGGAGCCGGTCAACACCCAGCACACACCCCGAAACGCTTCCCGACAATCCGGGATCGGAAAAACCGTCGACCACCGGCACCCGAAGCACGGTCACCGACATTCATGAGAATAAGAAATAACTTCCCGAACGTTGATCCCCAGCTCCAAGTAACATTTTGTAAGAATCACCGCCCACAT
>NZ_BAGG01000185.1 GCF_000308695.1 Nocardia takedensis NBRC 100417
GGACGCCCGCGGTCCACGCCTGCGCGACCGAGAGCAACAGCCGATCCCAACCACCCTCGTCACGACGCAACGACCCCACCGCCACTGCATCCACGACACCGGCGGCTTCCAGAGTCTCCCCGATCGCCACCGTCAACACCGGATGCGGCGACACCTCCACGAACACCCGATACCCAGACCCCCGCACCACCGGCTCGAACAACACCGGACACCGCAGATTCTCGAACCAATACCCCGCATCCAACTCCGCGGTATCGACCTCACCCCCACACACCGTCGACAGAAACCGCACCGACGACGAAACCGGTTCGATACCAGCCAGATCCACCAGCAACCGCTCCCGCAACACCTCCACATGCGACGAATGCGACGCATAATCCACCGGCACCCGCCGCGCCCGAACACCCTCGGACTCCGCCACCCGCAACAACTCCTCGACCGCCGCCGTATCACCGGCCACCACCGTCGAGAACGCACCATTCAACGCCGCCACCGAAAGCGCACCACCCCACCGCGCGATCAACGCCTCCGCATCGGCCGCCGACAACGACAGCGACACCATCGCCCCCGACCCCGCCAACCCCGCGATCGCCCGAGCCCGCAACACCACCACCTTCGCCGCATCCGCCAACGACAACCCACCCGCCACACACGCCGCCGCGATCTCACCCTGCGAATGACCCACCACCGCAACAGGCTCCACACCCAACGACATCCACACCGCAGCCAACGACACCATCACCGCGAACAACACCGGCTGCACCACATCCACACGATCCAGACCAGGCGCACCAGACACCCCCCGCACCACATCCAGCAGGGACCACTCCACCCAAACACCCAACGCCTCATCACATTCGGCCATCCGCGCCGCGAACACCGGCGAATCCTCCAACAACTCCACCGCCATCCCCACCCACTGCGAACCCTGACCCGGAAACACGAACACCGCACCC
>NZ_BAGG01000184.1 GCF_000308695.1 Nocardia takedensis NBRC 100417
TCGAGTCCGCGCACCACAAGGACGCGTAGCGGCCTGGGGGATCGAGGTGATCGTCCGGATCGGTCAGTAGAGCATCGTTTTCGCGATATTCGTGGTGATCGCCGCCGGGTGTTCGATGCCGGCGCGAGCGGCCCGTTCGCGCCAGAGGTCGACGATGGCGTCTCGGAAGGGATTGTCGGCGAGGGCTTCCGGATCGCTGCGATACTCCGATCGGGCCGCCAGACCGGCCAATCGTGTCGCGCCCGCCGCGGTCCATCGGTGGCGCAGCGCCCACAGACACACCGCCTCGGCGGTCGATACTTCCCCGGCATCGTGCAGAATACGCAGGATCGCCAGGGCGTCACGGCGCTGCGCCGAGGATGCGAGTGTGACGGGGTGGGCCAGTAATCGATCCACCGTGCGCAGTGCCTGGACGGCGACCCCGGACAACGGTGAGGGCAGAGGTACGGCGCAGGCGGTGGCGAGCAGTTGCGGCGCCGCCGCGGCGACCCACACGCCGAGTTGCGTGGGATCGCGGCTCACCACGCACAGCGCGCGGGTCCGGGGATCGTCGGCGCAGGCCAGCAGTTCGTCCCGGTCCGGTCCACCGCGACCAGCAATCCGCCCCGCCAGTCCGGCAGCGGATCGGCGCCGCGAGCGGTCAGGGCGCCGTCGCCGGCGACGAGTGCTCCGACCAGCGCCGCGCAATCGGTGAAGTCACCCCGCAGACGCAGCAGCGGTGTACCGCCCACCCACTGGGAATAGATCCGCGTCCAGTTCACCGCCGCCGCCACGCCCCGTTCATCGACCCCGCTCAGCGCCGACGGATACACCCACCGGGCCCCGACGCCGGACAACGCCTCACCGACTGTGTCGATCCCCGTCCGCACCGACACCCCGCACACATCCACCCTGGTCAACCCGCTCATCTTCGCGGGTC
Source organism: Nocardia takedensis NBRC 100417 (assembly GCF_000308695.1). GTDB lineage: Bacteria > Actinomycetota > Actinomycetes > Mycobacteriales > Mycobacteriaceae > Nocardia > Nocardia takedensis. Next base: position 920 of record NZ_BAGG01000184.1, read on the forward strand.
GCTCTCGGTGGACGCGGCCCCCGGACCGGT
>NZ_BAGG01000183.1 GCF_000308695.1 Nocardia takedensis NBRC 100417
GAACTCCTAACAGAATGGGTTGTTCGGGGGCCGGGAGCCCGGGAATGGTGGCCGTGGGGTCGGTGTTGTAGGTGTGTTGCTTGTGACTGGAGGTTCGAAACGGCCCAACGTAGACCGTGGGAGATCGACGACGAGTTGTGGGAGCGGATCGCACCCCTGCTGCCGGTGGTCCCACGTAAGACACACCACTGCGGCCGCAAACGGCTGGACGATCGTAAAGTGTTGTGCGGCATATTGTTCGTGCTCTACACCGGCATCGCGTGGGAGTTCCTGCCCCAAGAACTGGGCTACGGCTCGGGCATGACCTGCTGGCGACGGTTGCGGGACTGGCACACCGCCGGGGTCTGGCAACGGTTGCACGAATCATTGTTGGCCGAACTCAACGCCGCAGGGGCGTTGGACTGGTCGCGGGCGGTGATCGACGGCTCCCATGTGCGAGCGCTCAAAGGCGGCCCAAAACCGGGCCGAGCCCGGTCGACCGTGCCCGAACCGGCTCGAAACACCATCTGATCACCGAAGGGCACGGCATCCCGCTGGCAGTGACACTGACCGGCGGCAACCGCAACGACGTCACCCAACTCATGCCCTTGATCGAAGCGGTCCCGGCGGTGCGGGGACGACGTGGACGTCCCCGTCGACGCCCGACCACTCTCTACGCCGATCGCGGATACGACCACGACAAGTACCGTAAACAAGTGCGGGACAAGAGTATTACACCGTTGATCGCTCGCCGTGGCGTCGAGCACGGTTCCGGGCTCGGGGTGCATCGTTGGGTGGTCGAGCAGAGCTTCGCGTTGCTGCACTGGTTCCGGCGATTGCGTGTGCGTTGGGAGGTCCGCGACGACATCCACGAAGCTTTCCTCAGTCTGGCGTGCGGCATTATCTGCTGGCGCCGTCTGACCAAGCTCTCATTTTGATAGGAGTT
>NZ_BAGG01000182.1 GCF_000308695.1 Nocardia takedensis NBRC 100417
AAGAGCTCCTAACAGGTTCGGTTGCTCAACCGTCGCCAGCAGATGAGTGCGGCTGCGAGGTCGAGGAATCCGTGGTGGATGTCGGTGCGGCGTTCCCAGCGGATCGCGAGGCGGCGGTATTGGTGGAGCAGGGCAAGGGATTGTTCGACGATCCATCGTCCCGAGACCTTGTCGTGGGTGCCGCGGCGCGGGATGTAGGCGGTGATGCCTCGTTGTCGCAGTTCGTCGTAGACGCGGGGGTAGTCGTAGCCCTTGTCCGCGATCAGGGTGGCGATCCGGCGACGCGGCCGTCCCGGGCGCCCGCGTAGGGGGCGTACCCGATCGAGCAGTTCGGGCAGCACCAGGTGGTCGTTGACGTTCGCCGCCGAGAGCGTGATCGCGAGGGGGAGTCCGTTGCCGCAGGTCAGGATGTGGTGTTTCGAGCCGGTCTTGCGGCGGTCAACCGGACTCGGGCCTGTGTCGGCGCCCCTTTTTTCGCCCGCACGTGCGAGCCGTCGGGGATGACCCGGTCGAAGTCGATCAACCCCGCAGCGTGGCAGTGAGCCAGCATCGTCTCGTGCACGGCCCCGAACACCCCGGCAGACTGCCAGTCCCGTAACCGTCGCCAACACGTCATGCCCGACCCGAACCCCAACTCCTGCGGCAGGTCTTCCCATCCGATCCCGGTGAACAGCACGAACAAGATCCCCTGCAACACCAGCCGATCGTCCATCCGTGCCGGACCTGGCGTTCCCGGCGCCCGGACCGGCAGTAGCGGCTCGATCACTGCCCACAACCGGTCATCCACTATCCACGGTGCCGCCACAACGAAACATACTGCACCGCAACGACAGTCATCGCCACTCAGGCGAACCTGTTAGGAGCTCTT
>NZ_BAGG01000181.1 GCF_000308695.1 Nocardia takedensis NBRC 100417
GGTCGGATCCCAAGCGCTGATCGCGACCTTGTCCGCGCCGATCGGGCGTAGCCGCACGCGCAGCGCCGACGCCCCCGTGGCGACCAGCGCGACGCCCTGCCACGAGAACGGCAGCAGCCCCGGCTCGCGGGCGCCGAGCGCGCCGAGCACGATGGGGTGCAGCGCCGCGTCCAGCAGCGCGGGGTGCAGGCCGAACGGCTCCTCGGACGCGGGCAGTTCGACCTCGGCGTACACGTCCTCACCGTGGCGCCACGCCGTCCGGAGTCCCTGGAACGCCGGGCCGTAGCCGTAGCCGCGCTCCGCCATGATCGGATAGGCGTCGGTGAGGTCGACCGGTTCCGCACCCGCGGGCGGCCACGAATCGGCTCCCGGTGCGACGGCGCCCGCGCCGACCGCCAGCGCGCCACTCGCGTGCCGGACCCACGGCTCCCCGTCGACCCGCGAATAGATGGTCAGCGCCCGGTGATCCGTCTCGTCCGGCGGTCCCACTATCACCTGCACGACGACCGACCCGTCCGAGGGCACCAGCACGGGCGCCTCGATGGTGAGGTCGTCGAGGCGATCGCAGCCGACCTCGTCGCCCGCGCGCACCGCCATCTCGACGAACGCGGTGCCGGGCAGCAGGATCGTGTCCCGATAGGCGTGGTCGGCCAACCAGGGCTGGGCGCGCAGCGAGAGCCGTCCCGTCAGCACCAGCCCCTGACCGTCGCCCAGATCGGTCGCGCCGCCAAGCAACGGGTGGTCCAGGCCGGTCACCCCGGAAGCTCCGAGGTCGCCGCGCACCGTGGGCGCGTCGAGCCAGTAGCGCTTGCGG
>NZ_BAGG01000180.1 GCF_000308695.1 Nocardia takedensis NBRC 100417
CCTATGGTCAGGGTCGTGATCCGGGGCGGCCGTTGTGGTTGGGGTCGGTGAAGTCGAATATGGGTCATACGCAGGCGGCGGCGGGGTTGGCGGGTGTGATCAAGATGGTGCAGGCGATGCGTCATGGGGTGTTGCCCGCGACGTTGCATGTGGGGCAGCCGAGTCCGGAGATCGATTGGGATGCGGGGTCGGTGCGGTTGTTGGGTTCGGCGCGGGAGTGGTCGGTGGGGTCGGGGCGGTTGCGTCGTGCGGGGGTGTCCTCGTTCGGGATCAGTGGGACGAACGCGCATGTGATTTTGGAGCAGGCTCCGCCGGGGGCGGGTGGGTCGGTGTCGGGTGGTGTCGGGGGTACTGCGCCCCAACGGGATTCGGTCTCGGCGGGCAGGACCGCGGGTGTGGCGTCCTCGGGCAGCGTCGATGAGGTCGACAGCGCCGAGGGTGTCGTGGGGGTGTCGCCTGCTGCCGTGGGCGCGGTCTCGTCCGAGCTCGCCGACGGCGCGGTCTCGTCCGGCGCGGTGGGTGTGGTGTCGCCCGATGCCGTGGGTGCGGGATCCCCCGAGAGCGCGGCTTCGGCCGACAGGGCCGAGGGTGTGGTGTCGGCTGCTGTCGAGGCAGCCGAGGGCGCGGTGTCTTCCGAGGTCGCCGAGGGCGCGGTCTCGCGCGACGTGGAGGGTGTGCTGTCTCGCGAGGATTCGGGCTCGGCCAGGGTCGTGGGTGCGGTGTCCTCCGAGAGCGCTGATGGTGTCGTGGGGGCGGTGTCGGCTGGTGTCGAGGTCGCCGAGGGCGTTGTGTCGG
>NZ_BAGG01000179.1 GCF_000308695.1 Nocardia takedensis NBRC 100417
GAGGCCACCTACTACCGGTGGCGCAACCAGTTCGGCGGTTTGAAGGCCGACGACGGAAGAAGCTGAAGGACCTCGAACGCGAGAACGCCACCCTGAAACGGCTGTTGGCCGAGGCCGAGTTGGAGAAGGCGGCGTTGAAGGAGATCGCCAGGGACGCTCCTATTGATGTCAAGTGGTCATCGCCTGGCAGTCGGTGCGGAGGGCGCGGAACACTTCTCGCGCGAGATAACGTTTGAGGCAGCGCAGGATTTCGGGGGTGGTTTTGCCGTCGTGTTTGCGGCGCGCGGCATAGGTTTTGGTGTTCTCGTGATAGCGCAGTCGAACGACGACGGCGGTGTGTAGTGCTTGGTTGGCCTGGCGGTCGCCGCCGCGGTGGAGTCGGTGGCGGGTGGTCTTTGCCCGAGGACGCCGGGATCGGCGCGACGCCGCACAGGCGAGCGAACGCGGCTTCGGTGGTGAGCCTGTCGGGATTGTCACCGATCGAAATCAGCAGTGCCGCAGCGGTGTCGGGTCCGAGCCCGAATACCGCCATCGTGCTGGGCGCGACGTGGGTGAGTAGATCGTCGAGCTGCTTTTTCAGTTCGGCGGCGTGGATCTGCGAGTCCAGGACGCGTCGGGCCAGTGAACGCAGGGCGAGTTCGGTTGCCGCGGTCGGGTCGGTGAGCCTGGCGGGAGCGGGGTCGAAGCCGGCGCAGGTGGCGAGCAGTCGTGCTCGTGTGAGTGAACGCAGTCGGGAGCGCAGCTCTTCGGGGCTGGTGGTGATCAGGGATCGCAGGGCGTTCAGTGCCGA
>NZ_BAGG01000178.1 GCF_000308695.1 Nocardia takedensis NBRC 100417
ATGATCGGCGACGAGACCACCATCGCCCCGGTACTGAACCGACTCCGACGCGCCCACGGCCAACTCGCCGGCGTGATCGCCATGATCGAGGCCGGACGCGACTGCAAAGACGTCGTCACCCAACTCGCCGCGGTCTCACGCGCCCTGGACCGCGCCGGATTCAAGATCGTCGCCACCGGCCTGCGCGACTGCCTCGAACGCAAAGAAGGCGACAGCGACCCGATGACCGTCGAAGAACTCGAAAAACTCTTCCTCGCCCTCGCCTGACCCGAGAACCGCTATCCGACAGGAGAACACACGCCATGACCGACACCATCGAGCTGGGACTGTCCACGACTGTCGCCGGAGACTTCGAGGAGGTCGTCGAGCGCACCCGCGCGGCGTTGGCCGCGCAGGGATTCGGCGTACTCACCGAGATCGACGTGCGAGCGACCCTGAAAACCAAACTCGACCACGACATGGAGGACTACCTGATCCTCGGCGCCTGCAACCCACCGCTGGCCCACCGCGCGCTCGACGTGAACCGGCAGATCGGGCTCCTACTGCCCTGCAACGTCGTGGTACGCCGCTCCCCCGACACCGACGACATCACCGTCGAGGCGATGAACCCCGAACTGATGGTGCAGGTCACCACGCAACCCGACCTCGAACCCGTCGCCGCCGAAGCGGGCGCGAAATTGCGGGCGGCCATCGAC
>NZ_BAGG01000177.1 GCF_000308695.1 Nocardia takedensis NBRC 100417
CATCGGCCACACCCAGGCCGCGGCGGGGGTCGCGGGCATCATCAAGATGGTGCTCGCGCTGGGCAACGAACGGTTGCCCGCCAGCCTGCACGTGGATCGACCCACCCCGCACGTGGATTGGTCCGCGGGTTCGGTGGCGGTGTTGAGCGAGGCGCGGCCCTGGCCGCGCGACGCCGAGCGCCCGCGCCGGGCCGGTGTGTCCTCCTTCGGCGTCAGCGGGACCAACGCCCACGTGATCCTGGAGGAAGGGCCGCGCCGGGAGCCCCCGCCCGCGCCGCGCGTGCCCGTCGGCCCCGTGTGTCTGCCGCTGTCGGCCAAGAGTCGCACCGCGCTCGCCGCCCGCGCGGCCGAACTCCGCCCGCTGGTGGACGGTGATCTCGTCGCACTCGGCCACCACCTCGCCACCTCCACCCGCTACGCGCATCGCGCCGTCGTCGTGGGCGACGCCGAGGGAGCCCGCACGGCGCTCGCCGCCCTCGCGGACGGAGGGAGCGCGCCCGGACTGGTCTCCGGTGTCGCGGGCGCGTCGTCGGCGTGCGCCTTCTTCTTCTCCGGTCAGGGCAGCCAGCGCCTCGGGATGGGCCGGGCCCTGTACGAAGCCTTCCCGGTGTTCCGGACCGCGTTCGACGAGGTCTGCGCCGAGA
>NZ_BAGG01000176.1 GCF_000308695.1 Nocardia takedensis NBRC 100417
TGCTTGGATCTGCGATTTCTCATCGACGCACAGCACCACCGCCCGTTCGGGCGGGTTGTGGTACAGGCCGACGACATCGACGACCTTCTCCACGAACAACGGGTCGGTGGAGATCTTGAACCCGCCGGTCAGATGGGGCTTCAGCTCGAACCGCCGCCAGATCCTCCCGATCGTCGACTTCGACAACCCGGTTCGCTGCGCCATCGACGACCGCGACCAATGCGTGGCGTCGGCCGGGACCTGTTCCAACGTCGTTTCCACGACCTGCTGCACCTGATCGAGCAAAACCGACGGGGGCCGTCCCGGTCGCGGCTCGTCGGCGAGCCCGGCGATACCGAACTCGATGAAACGGTTCCGCCATTTGCGCACCGTCATCCCCGTCACCCCGACCTCGGCCGCGACGTGGGTGTTGAACGCGCCGGGCTCGGCGCAGGCCAGCACGATCCGGCATCGCAGCGCATATGCCTGCGTCGATGTCGCCGCCCGCGCTCCTCGGACCAGCTCTTTGCGCTGAGCCTCTGTCACCACCAACTCCGGCCCCGACCTCGGCCGCCCAGTCCTCGCCACCGACGAATCCTATAATTAGTCAACGGATTTCAGACGCGGAACACTAGG
>NZ_BAGG01000175.1 GCF_000308695.1 Nocardia takedensis NBRC 100417
TTCGAGTTCGGGGTCGGAGATCGAGTCGATCGAACACACCCGCGCGAACCCACCCCGCTTCGACAACACCACCGCCCCACCACCATCGGCCAACACGAACAACCGCGACGCCCGCCACCGATCCACCGCCGGAGTACCGAAATTATCGGCAGCGGTCAACAACGCCGCCGACCGCGACCGATCAGCCCCCAGGAAACACACCGCCAGATGCAACGCCGAAAAGAACCCGATACACCCGTTACGGATCTCCACCGACGTCACCGGACGATTCACCGTATTACGGTTCACATAATGCTGCGCCGACCACCCGTCCGGACCCTGCGGATGCACATTCGTGTGGAACACCGCGTCCACCTGCGCCGCATCCACCCCCGAACCCGCCAACGCCGCCCGCCCCGCCGCCACCGCCAGATCCGGCGCCGGCACACCACCGGCCACCGTCACCGACACCAAACCCGACTCCCGCGCCGCCCGCTCCTCGAACCACCCCGCGGCCACCGCCTCACCCACCCCCACCACACCCACATCCGCGCAACCCACACCGGCCAGAAAAACATTCTCGACCTTCA
>NZ_BAGG01000174.1 GCF_000308695.1 Nocardia takedensis NBRC 100417
CAACTAGTGTTCCGCGTCTGAAATCCGTTGTAGATATCGAGCGAGGGAGTCGAGGATCTCCTCGGCCGTTTTGCGCCAGACGAACGGCCGGGGGTTTTCGTTCCATCGATCAACCCAGTTACGGACGTCTTTCTCCAGTGCCGCAACACTTTTGTGGACCGAGCGTCGCAGAAGTTGCTGGGTGAGGAACCCGAACCAGCGCTCGACCTGGTTGAGCCACGATGCCCCCGTCGGGGTGAAATGCACATGGAACCGTGGATGCGCGGCGAGCCATTGCATGACCAGCGGGGTCTTGTGGGTGGCGTAGTTGTCGCAGACCACGTGCGCATCGAGTTCGGCGGGCACGGCCTTGTCGATGCTGGTCAGGAACTTGCGGAACTCGGTGGCTCGGTGGCGGCGGTGCAGTTCACCGATCACCGTGCCGTCGGCGATGTCGAACGCGGCGAACAATGTGGTCGTGCCGTGGCGGGCGTAGTCGTGGGTGCGGCGTTCGGGCATGCCGGGCATCATCGGCAGAACCGGCTGGGACCGGTCCAG
>NZ_BAGG01000173.1 GCF_000308695.1 Nocardia takedensis NBRC 100417
CGGTGGTGTCGGTGGCGGATCTGCTGGGGATGGTCGGCGGCAACCTCACCCGCGACGAACTCCCCCTGGTACGGGCGGCGATACGCAGATCGAGCATCGGCGCGGCGTTGGGCGATGTCGTGTTCTCGGTCATCGCGGCGCGTCGGTGTGAACTGTCCGCCCGGTTGCGCCCGTTCACCGATCCCGAGACGTTCACCGGCGCACTGGGCCGCGGGCTGCTGTCGGCGGTGCCCGGCCCGCGGATCGCCGGGCTGTTCGCCGAGATCGAAGCGGCGACCGGGTTGTCGCTGGTGCGGGTGTGCTTCGGCGCGGCGGCGCGGTTGTGTGTGCACGACCGCGACACGGGCAGGTTGTTCGACCTCGGAGAGGACTTCGAGCTCTGGCTGCACGGCGACCGGCCCGGTCCGGGCTCGACCCAGCTGTGGATCGGCGTACCCGTGGACGACTTCACCCGCGACGAACTCAGCCCGACCGGCCCCCACGACTACCGGCTGCCCGAACCCTCCCCCGACCAGGACTGAACCCCC
>NZ_BAGG01000172.1 GCF_000308695.1 Nocardia takedensis NBRC 100417
CCTTACGGTCCCACTACACCGTCAACCTCATGAGCATCACCCCGAAATCCTCGTGGCGGTGGGTCCGCACCCTGTTGCATTCGGTGTTCGATCAAGCCGACGCCGAATCGGTTGATGCTCAATATGATCGAATGCTCGATGCACTGTCGGAGAAGCTGCCGAAAGTCGCCGGTCATCTCGACGCCGCTCGCGAGGACTTGCTCGCGTTCACCGCGTTCCCGAAACAGATCTGGCGCCAGGTCTGGTCGAACAATCCCCAGGAACGGTTGAACAAGGAGATCCGGCGCCGCACCGACGTGGTCGGGATCTTTCCCGACCGGGCATCGATCATCCGCCTGGTCGGCGCAGTCCTGGCCGAGCAACACGATGAATGGATCGAAGGCCGCCGCTACCTCGGCCTCGACGCTTGGCCCGATCCCGAGACCTCAGCGATCACACCGGACAGGAGGACAACCCCGCAGCACTGACCGCTTGATCAAACCGATCACGCGGTGACCATCCCGCTACACCACGCGTTTGGACTTGAC
>NZ_BAGG01000171.1 GCF_000308695.1 Nocardia takedensis NBRC 100417
TCGAGTGGTCAGTGGTCGGGGCGGTGGCCGTGTAGGGCGGGGCCGACCCAGCCGCGCAGGAAGGTCTTCATCTGCTGCTCGGTGCGTGGTGGCGTGCTCGGGTACTGCAACAGTGAGAGGAACAGTCGCAGTAGGACTTCGGCGAAGTCGGCGACGTCGTGCTCGGTGAATCCGAGTCGGTCCCAGTCCACGGGCAGTCGATACATCGATTGCGTGCTGAAGCTCAGCGCGGTCGTGGAAGTCGCACCGCCGGGAGAACATCTCGGTGTCACCGGTCTGCATGAGAACCCCGACGGTGGGATCGGTGGGGACGCTGTTCAACGCGTAGAACATCGCTTCGATGACCGCGTCCTCGGGATCGGTGATGTGTCGGATGTGGGCTTCGACCCGGTCCAGGAAATCGTTGGTGCCCGCCTCGCCGACCGCGGCGAGCAACTCGAACGCGCTCGGGTAGTAGCGGTAGACGGTCTGACGGGTCACCCCGAGCTCGGTCGCGACATCGGACAGGGTGGTCCTGGCCGCGGAC
>NZ_BAGG01000170.1 GCF_000308695.1 Nocardia takedensis NBRC 100417
TTAGGCTGGCCGTCGACAGCGGTGGTGTAGCCGCTGACGGTGAGCGGGCGCACCTCGGGTTTGGATTCGGCGAAGTCCGCCGGATCGGTGTAGGTCCGCTCGGTCGGCGCCCCGCCGCGAGCGTCGAACTCGGCCACGCGCAGATTCGCGGTCTGGACCTGGGCGCGCACGCAGAGCGGTTCGACCGACTCGACCCGGGCGTCGGCGAGGGCCGTCGGCGCGAGCAGTCCGGTGCAGGCGACGGTGGTCGACGCGAGGACGCTCAGCGTACGGATGCGCATGGTTCGCGGCCTTTCGGTCAGGGGTTTCGTCCGCGCGGCGGCCGACGGGCGAATCGGCGAGTGCACGGTCCCGATGCTGCCACGGCGACGGCTCTCCCGCTCAGACCGGCTGAGACCAGTCGCACAGGCAGAACGGATGGCCCGCGGGGTCTTCCGGGACGGAGCGACCGTTGTCCAGCACAACCTCGCTGCCGGACAGCGGTATTCGTCGGCACAACCGGTGATCGATCAGCTGTCGGGCA
>NZ_BAGG01000169.1 GCF_000308695.1 Nocardia takedensis NBRC 100417
TCCATCACACCCTGCGCGTGCGAAACCCACCGGCCCTCACCACCCTCGGGCCGCGAGAACACCTCCACCCGACGAGCACCACCCGCCGACTCACCGACACCCGACTCACCGGCACCCGACCGACCCGAGCCTGATTCGCCCGAGCCCACCGGACCCAACACCACCCGAACATCCACCCCACCACGCTCGGGCACCACCAACGGCGCCGACAACACCAACTCCCGCACCACCGCGCACCCGAACCGATCCCCCACGAACAACACCCACTCCACCAACGCCGCCCCCGGCGCCAACACCACCGAACCCACCCCGTGATCACGCACCCACCCCTGCGAACCCAACCGACCCGACACCACCACCTCACCCGAGACCGGCGACTCCACCACCACCCCCAACACACCATGACCACACCCGGCCACACCCAGACCCCGCACATCCCCCACCGCCGCGTCCAACCAGTACCGCCGCCGCTCGAAGGCGTACCCCGGCAGATCCACCCAACCCCCACCCACCAACACC
>NZ_BAGG01000168.1 GCF_000308695.1 Nocardia takedensis NBRC 100417
ATTTACGTCCATATGGTCGTGTTACCGGTGTCCGACGTAGTGCTCTCCGAATCCGCTCATGAGGTCCTCGGGGTGAGCGAATTCGTCGGGCGTACCGCCGAGTTGGCCCGCCTGGACGCCCTGCTCGCCGGTGATGCCCGGTTGATCACCCTGGTGGGGCCCGGCGGCATCGGCAAGACCCGGCTGGCGGCCGAAGCCCTGCGGCGCATATCGCACGATCAGCGTCGACCGGTGTATTGGGCTCGGCTGGCCGAGGTCGAACGCGACGACCGGCTCGCCGACGAGGACGTGGTGCGGTCGGTGATGCGCACCGACGGCAGCGATCCGTCGGAGTGGGATCTGCTGATGAGCACGTTCACCGACGCCACCGCCGGCGCCGAGCGGCGAATCCTGGTGCTGGACAACTGCGAGCACGTGCTCCGCAGCGTCGGCCGGGTGATCACCAAACTGCTGGCGACGGCGCCCACGCTGACCATCCTGGCCACCAGCCGCGAACCGGTCGGCTGGATCGAT
>NZ_BAGG01000167.1 GCF_000308695.1 Nocardia takedensis NBRC 100417
CCAGTCATGATCAGTGCGGAATGCACTACCGGCTGAGCCGAGATCTGACTCACCATTTTCCTGATCACCCCGCTGGTCGAGAAGATTCCGGAGTGTCACCGGGGCCGGACGGACCTGACTCGGAAGTTTCCTGACCGCGCGAGATGTGTGTCTTTCGCAGGACCCGTCGATCCGTCCGCGCCGGTGGTGCAACCCGCTCCCCGCGCAACCACCGGGCCGAGTGGGGGTTGTGACCTGATAGGAGCATGCCGCGCCGAGCGCGCCGTCCCATGACTGGCCTGTCCAACCCCGCCTCGTCCGACACGCACCACGACCGAGAAGGACGATCTCACGTTGGACACATCCATCCCCGAACGACCGATCTTCGTCGGCGTCGACACCCACGCCGACACCCACCACGTCGCAGTCGTCAACGAACACGGCAAGAAACTGACGGACCGCGAATTCCCCACCACCGCAACCGGCTATGCGCAGATCGAGCAGTGGCTGCAAACGATC
>NZ_BAGG01000166.1 GCF_000308695.1 Nocardia takedensis NBRC 100417
ATCGGACCCTGCTCGGCCACTTCCGCCACGAGATCGGCCACTACTACTACGCCGTCCTCGTCGCCGACGACACCGCGAAACAACGATTCCTCGACCTGTTCGGCGACCCCGACACCGACTACCAAGCCGCCCTGGACCGCCACTACAGCGACGGCGCACCCGCCGGCTGGGAAGCCACCTACGTCTCCTCCTACGCCACCATGCACCCCGCCGAGGACTGGGCCGAGACCTTCGCCCACTACCTGCACATCCGCGACACCCTCGACACCGCCGCCGCCTTCGGCATCGCCCCCTCCGGCGCCTCCCTGGACCGCCCCCAACTCGGCCGCGCCGGATTCGACAAGATCATCGACCTCTGGCTCCCCCTGGCCTGGTCACTGAACATGGTCAACCGATCCATGGGACACCCCGACCTCTACCCGTTCGTCCTGCCCGACCCGGTGCTCGAGAAGATGCGCCTGGTCCACGAACTCTGCC
>NZ_BAGG01000165.1 GCF_000308695.1 Nocardia takedensis NBRC 100417
CTTATGGTCAGGGTCGTGATCCGGGGCGGCCGTTGTGGTTGGGGTCGGTGAAGTCGAATATGGGTCATACGCAGGCGGCGGCGGGGTTGGCGGGTGTGATCAAGATGGTGCAGGCGATGCGTCATGGGGTGTTGCCCGCGACGTTGCATGTGGGGCAGCCGAGTCCGGAGATCGATTGGGATGCGGGGTCGGTGCGGTTGTTGGGTTCGGCGCGGGAGTGGTCGGTGGGGTCGGGGCGGTTGCGTCGTGCGGGGGTGTCCTCGTTCGGGATCAGTGGGACGAACGCGCATGTGATTTTGGAGCAGGCTCCGCCGGGGGCGGGTGGGTCCGTGGGTGTGGTGGGGGTGTCGCCTGCTGCCGTGAGCGCGGTGGCCCCCCAAGGCTCGGCAGACAGGGCGTCCTCCGAGATCGTCGAGGACGCGGTCTCCTCCGGTGCCGTGGGTGTGGCGTCCCCCAGGGATGCGGTCT
>NZ_BAGG01000164.1 GCF_000308695.1 Nocardia takedensis NBRC 100417
GGGCTATTCGATCAACCTGCCCGCCTCCGACGTCGACGCCTGGCGCTTCGACGCGATCATGGAGAGCTACGAGGTCCTCACCCATTCCCCGCAGGCGCCGGACGCGGCCGAGCGCTGCCGGATCCTGGACGTGGCGCTGAACTGCTGGTCGGGCACTCCGTACCAGTCGTTCGTCGGATTCACCTGGGCCTCGGCCGAGACGGCGCGGTTGGCCGTCCTCGAACTGATCGGCATACTCGCCGCCCTGGCCATCCTGCTCGCCGCCGCGTGGATACTGACCCACCCGCTGCGCACCACCCCCTGCGACGCCACCGCCGCGCACAGCAGCCCGGCACGCAGCGAGGCGTACTACATACCGCTATCCGGATATGCGCATCAAACCATGAGAACGCTCCCTGGGATGACGTGGGCGCTTCCACATCGGACCTCGACCGGGCATGCCTGCGGGCA
>NZ_BAGG01000163.1 GCF_000308695.1 Nocardia takedensis NBRC 100417
TTGGGTTTCGATTCGTTGACGGCGGTGGAGTTGCGGAATCGGTTGTCGGCGGCGACGGGGTTGCGGCTTCCGGCGACGTTGGTGTTCGACCGTCCGACGGTGGCGGAGGTGGTGCGGTTCCTGCTGGGTGAGATCTCCGGCACGGCGGGGTCGACGGAATCGCCTGTCGACGGGAAGGTTTCCGATGAGCCGGTGGCGATCGTGGCGATGGCGTGTCGGTATCCGGGCGGGGTTCGTTCGCCGGAGGATCTGTGGCGGGTGGTGGTCGAGGGTCGTGATGTGATCGGGGGGTTCCCGGTCGATCGTGGTTGGGCGGCGGATCTGTTCGATCCCGACCCGGATCGTGCGGGTCACAGTTATACCGACCGGGGCGGATTCCTCTACGACGC
>NZ_BAGG01000162.1 GCF_000308695.1 Nocardia takedensis NBRC 100417
ATGAGCGAGACCGAGTTCCTGCGCACGATGTCCCTTGACCCGTATCTCTCGTCCCGCTTTCACGTTTCGTAGATCGACGCCGAGGACGGGCAGTGAGACCACGAACCCGAACCACGGCTGATCCAGCACATCCCCGGCCGCTACGGAGCCGGTGATCGGGTGTCCGTCGGCCGAGACCACCCGGTAGCCGACGGTGAACTGCCCGGCGGGCAGTCCCGGCCGCAGTGTGGCGCGCACCGTGGGCCCGTCGACGGTCACGCCCTGCGCGACCCACTGCTCGTCGGCCGGCCCGCCCATCACCGACACCGTGCACGACCATGAACAGCGTCGCGTTGTGCCGCGCGCCGATCTCGCGCAGCGCGG
>NZ_BAGG01000161.1 GCF_000308695.1 Nocardia takedensis NBRC 100417
CGTGCTGTTCTCGCTGCCGGTGACGGCGACGGGGCGGCCGTCGATGCTGGCGCACGCTACCCCGAACACCGGGCTGATATTGCCGTCCAGAGTGGAGTACAGGGTACCGGTGGCCAGTTTGTAGATCCGTATCGTGCCCTTGAAACCTCCGGTGACGGCGAAAGGTTGGCCGTCGATGTTGGTGCACGCCACCGTGCGCAACGAATCGGTGATGCTGGAGGACGGGAGAGTGCTGTGTGGGGTGCCGGTGGTCAGATCCCACACCCGCGTCGGGTCCCAACCGCCGGTGACGGCGACGGGTCGGCCGTCGATGCTGGTGCACGCTACCGCGGACACCCAGCCGTAGACGG
>NZ_BAGG01000160.1 GCF_000308695.1 Nocardia takedensis NBRC 100417
GAGACCGAGCTGATGGAACTGCTGAGTCGCGTGGAGGAGCGGTTCGCCGCGGTGGAACTCGAGGAATCGACGAAGGGCACGGTGCTGCGCCGGATACGGGATATCGAACGCAAGCTCAAGGACGGTCCCGGCGACCAGGTCGCCGACCTCGACGCGGTCGACGACGCCTCCCTGTTCAGTCTGATCGACGGGGGCTAGCTCGTCGGGTGTCGGCAAAGCGTTCTTGATTGTCCAGCGCCGCGCGCGCGGTGTTCTTCGTGTGAATTCGATTTGGGGAAAGAGGCTCTCATGTCCAGTGAAGATGATCTGCGGGTGTACCTGAAGCGTGCCGCGGGGGAG
>NZ_BAGG01000159.1 GCF_000308695.1 Nocardia takedensis NBRC 100417
TATCGCCTGCGAGGCCGCCACGATCGCGGTCTCGCACTCGCCCGCCAGCAGGCTCTGGCAGGCCACGTGCAGCGCCACCAGCGAACTCGAGCAGGCGGTGTCGAGGGCGAAGGTCGGCCCGGACAGGTTCAGGAAATGCGCGACCCGGCCCGCGGCCATGCAGAACAGCCCGTTCACGCCGCCGAAGCCCGCGTGCCGGAAATTGCGGCCGAGGAATTCGTTCTGCGCGGGACCGAAGAACACCCCGGTCTTCGTGCC
>NZ_BAGG01000158.1 GCF_000308695.1 Nocardia takedensis NBRC 100417
ATCGAGGGCACCGGATCCTACGGTGTCGACCTGGCCCGGCACCTACGACGACACGGCCACGACATCGCCGAGGTCCCCCGCCCGAACCGGCGACTACGCCGAGCCCAGGGCAAAACCGACACCATCGACGCCTACGCCGCCGCCCGCCAACTCCTCGACGGCTCCCAGACCACCGCACCCAAGAACCGCGACGGCGCCATCGAAGCCGTCCGCGCGCTGCGCGTCGCCCGCAACAGCGCCATCAAAGCCATCACC
>NZ_BAGG01000157.1 GCF_000308695.1 Nocardia takedensis NBRC 100417
GCCTCACTCAACGCCCTGCGATCCCTGATCACCACCAGCCCCGAAGAGCTGCGCTCCCGACTGCGTTCACTCACACGAGCACGACTGCTCGCCACCTGCGCCGGCTTCGACCCCGCTCCCGCCAGGCTCACCGACCCGACCGCGGCAACCGAACTCGCCCTGCGTTCACTGGCCCGACGCGTCCTGGACTCGCAGATCCACGCCGCCGAACTGAAAAAGCAGCTCGACGATCTACTCACCCACGTCGCGCCCA
>NZ_BAGG01000156.1 GCF_000308695.1 Nocardia takedensis NBRC 100417
GAGGCCGTGGGTCGCGGCCAACCCGAACAGCGGCGCCGCGCCGGCGACGCACGCGGCGATCGTGGCGGGGAGGATGCGTTGCCCGGATTCCGCAGCGTGCAGGCCGTTTCCGATGACGGAGATGAGTTCGGCGGAGAACAGCTCGCCCCAGAAGAACGCCTTCGTTCCGACCGGGACCGCGACGCCTTGGCGGTGACGGCGCTGGAGCGAGACCAGCGCGACGG
>NZ_BAGG01000155.1 GCF_000308695.1 Nocardia takedensis NBRC 100417
ACTCACATCGACGGCCGACCCGTCGCCGTCACCGGCAGCCAGGACAAATCGGTGCGGGTATGGGAGATCGACTCCGCCGGCCTCGGCACTCTGCTCGATCACCCAGGCCCTCGGCAACCGGGACCAACCTCACCGACACCTCCACCGGATCAGACAATCACCACAGGTCAGGACAGCGGCAAGAAACTTCCGACCGCCGGCCCGCGCCACGTGCAG
>NZ_BAGG01000154.1 GCF_000308695.1 Nocardia takedensis NBRC 100417
ATGAAAATTCTCGGATCGCACCGAACAGGTGAGGCCGGAGAGTTTTCCCGAAGGTAACCGAGATTTGCCGATTGTCCGCCGAGTACTTACGGACCCGGCATCGATTTCCTTTCGACCTCGATACGAATAGGACAGTTCCGGCCTGTCGCAGGCCCGGGAGTGTAGATTTTTCCGGGTGTCGCCGGCGGAAAACGTCGGCATCGGGCT
>NZ_BAGG01000153.1 GCF_000308695.1 Nocardia takedensis NBRC 100417
AAAGCAGCGGTGTCCGAGCTGATTTGCAGCGTGCGAATTCTGGCATGGGTTCGCGTGGGTTCCGGCGGGAATCGCGGAGGGCGAGAATACCTACCGCCAGGTAGGCGTGGACGATCGCCGATGTCGGTCCGGCACACGACGGGCAAAACCGCTGCGGCGCGCAGCATGACCGCCGGGCCGATGATTCCGCACATCGAGGC
>NZ_BAGG01000152.1 GCF_000308695.1 Nocardia takedensis NBRC 100417
AGGATCTCGGCGACGGGCCGTCCGGTGGCCAGCGCCTGTTTCGCGACCCGCGCGCAGGCCCGGTACCCGATGGCGGGCACCAAGGCGGTGACGATGCCGATCGACCCGCGCACGCCGTCCTCGAGGTGCGCGCGATTGGCGGTGATCCCCTCGACACAGCCGGTGGCGAGGGTGTCGACGGCGGCGGTCA
>NZ_BAGG01000151.1 GCF_000308695.1 Nocardia takedensis NBRC 100417
TCGGTGCCCACCAGCAGCAGACCGAGGACGCCGGTGACCACCGTGCCGACGATGACCGCGCGCTGCGGCCACGGTCCCAGGTACTGCACCTTGACCCGCCAGGCGACCAGCAGCGCCACGAACACCGCCGCGTCGATCACCAGCAGGATGTAGCCGGTCGCCTCGTCGGAGACCAACTGCGAGGACTGCA
>NZ_BAGG01000150.1 GCF_000308695.1 Nocardia takedensis NBRC 100417
GTCGGGGTCGTTCTTGGCGAGGTAGAGGAAGACGATGCCGGTGAGCCAGCCGAGGGCGTAGGAGAGGATGGCGCTGGTCTTCTTGTCGGGGCCGGTGGACTGCGGGGCGGGGTGCGGAGAAGTTGTCATGGGGTAAGTAGATGCTGAGCCCGTCGCCTACCGATCCCAGGTTTTCAGGGCGAGACCGC
>NZ_BAGG01000149.1 GCF_000308695.1 Nocardia takedensis NBRC 100417
CCATGCCTGCTGCTCGTGCTCGCCGCCGCCGTGGCGCTCGCCCTGCGCTCGGCCGACCCGCGCGTGCGCGCGCTGCTGTTCGGCGTCGTGGGCGGTGCGTTGTTCGGCGTGGCCGCCGCGCTCACCACCGGGGTCACCGACGAGTTCGCCCGCGATGTCGGCGCGACGCTGACCGGGTGGCGAT
>NZ_BAGG01000148.1 GCF_000308695.1 Nocardia takedensis NBRC 100417
GCCATCCCGCAACAGCAAGCCCACGCCCTCACCTGGATCGCGCGCGCAATCGCAACCACCGACCCGACCGCGCCGAAAACATCGCCCAGAGCATCAAGTACCCGCAGCCGCAAGCTCGCGCCCTGGCCCACATCGCGAGCGCTATCGCAACCACGCGACCCGACCGCGCCGGT
>NZ_BAGG01000147.1 GCF_000308695.1 Nocardia takedensis NBRC 100417
GCGGGCTGTCCGCCGGGCCCCACATGTTCTCCACGCTCTGTCCGCCACCCCAGTTCTCGACGGTGATGCGGACGAATTCGTGGCCGACCGGATCGGAGGTCTGCGCGCATCCGCTGTAGGAGGCGACGCTGCGCCAGAAGCCGGGTTTGGCGATGGCGAGGTTCAGC
>NZ_BAGG01000146.1 GCF_000308695.1 Nocardia takedensis NBRC 100417
ATTCAAGGAGGGCGAGCGTGTCTGGCTGTCCTGGGCGATGGCCAATCGCGACCCGGCGGTCTTCGAGGACCCGCAGACCATCGTGCTGGATCGCAAAGGCAACCGGCACTACAGCTTCGGACTCGGCATCCACCGCTGCATCGGCTCCAACGTGGCCA
>NZ_BAGG01000145.1 GCF_000308695.1 Nocardia takedensis NBRC 100417
ATTCACCGATAACTCGGGTCGTTCTCCTCGCGATGACTGGTGACGGTGAATCGGATGACGCGTTCGAGATCGGTGCGCAGGCCGACCCGGTCCACGGGTTCGGCCTGGATCAATCCCCCGCTGTTGCGCACCAGGTAGCGCCCGTCCGGGT
>NZ_BAGG01000144.1 GCF_000308695.1 Nocardia takedensis NBRC 100417
GGGGCGTCGTGGGACGGCGAGTGGGCGGGTCGCCCGATGCGCTGCCACCTGTTCGCCTATGAGTTGCGTCACGACGGCCCGATCCGGCATCAGCCCGAGGAGATCGCCGACGGCTGGTGGTGGACCGACGCCGAACTGC
>NZ_BAGG01000143.1 GCF_000308695.1 Nocardia takedensis NBRC 100417
CCCCGACGACCTCGACACCGACACCGCCAGCGCCGCTGCTGCCGTCGCCGCTGCTGCTGCTGCCGCCGGCGCTGGCGCGGCTGCTGCTGCTGGTGTGGGTGGTGTGTGGCCGCCGGTGGGGGCCGAGGCGGTGTCGGT
>NZ_BAGG01000142.1 GCF_000308695.1 Nocardia takedensis NBRC 100417
AGTTGCGCTCGCGTCTGGTGGTCGGACTGAGCCGGCACGAAGCCCTGGCCGGACTCGCCGCGCCGCACGGCTTCCCGCGCATGTTCGATCCGTGGTTCGTGGCGGGGACCAGGATCGGCGCGGCCCTGGACG
>NZ_BAGG01000141.1 GCF_000308695.1 Nocardia takedensis NBRC 100417
TACCCAGCGGGTGCCCGCGCCCACGTCCAGCGGTCGCAGGTCCAACGCCGCGCGCACCCGGTCGCCCGAGCGGGTCAGCAGGCCCGCGGCGACGGCGCGGTCCACCTCGAGCGGGGCGAACGCGGACGCC
>NZ_BAGG01000140.1 GCF_000308695.1 Nocardia takedensis NBRC 100417
GGGACCTGACCACCGGACAGCAACTCGCCCACCTCACCGGACACACCAGCTGGGTGCGCGCGGTGGCGTGCACCACTCGACGGCCGCCCGTCACCATCACCGCCGGCGACGACAACTCGGTGCGGGTAT
>NZ_BAGG01000139.1 GCF_000308695.1 Nocardia takedensis NBRC 100417
GCCACATCCCCGGCAGTCCCCACCACCACCGACGGCGAAATCCCTTCTTCCGCAAGAGCGCTCAAGGAACCCGACAACGACTCCCGATCCGCGCCGACCACCACCGCCCGCCGCTCGAAGGAGGCCC
>NZ_BAGG01000138.1 GCF_000308695.1 Nocardia takedensis NBRC 100417
TGCTGCGTGAGGTGTTGGTGATCAGGTCCCAGACCCGGACCGTGCCGTCCGCGCTGGCGGTGACGGCGACGGGTCGGCCGTCGATGTTGGTGCACGCCACCGCGGACACCGAGGCGGTGTGGCCGA
>NZ_BAGG01000137.1 GCF_000308695.1 Nocardia takedensis NBRC 100417
CTGTCGCAAGCGGTCCGCCGCGCGGGCCGCGTCGAACTGCCGGTGCCCTTCGTCCTGTTCCGCAGTGCGGGGCGGGCGTTGATGGGTCCGGTGATGCGTGAGTTCACCGGCGAACAACTCGACTAT
>NZ_BAGG01000136.1 GCF_000308695.1 Nocardia takedensis NBRC 100417
GGGACCTGACCACCGGACAGCAACTCGCCCACCTCACCGGACACACCGACTGGGTGCGCGCGGTGGCGTGCACCCACCTCGACGGCCGACCCGTCACCATCACCGGAAGTCACGACAGGTCGGTGC
>NZ_BAGG01000135.1 GCF_000308695.1 Nocardia takedensis NBRC 100417
GGCCTCGATGCCGTCGCAGAGGGTCGCCAGACCCGCGTAGAGCAGTTCCTCGGAGGTGAGTTCGCTCACCCCGGCGCCCTCGAGGTCGGCCAGTGCGGCGGGCGGCGTCCACATCGG
>NZ_BAGG01000134.1 GCF_000308695.1 Nocardia takedensis NBRC 100417
TGGTCGCCCGGAGGAGCAGCGGCCGGCGGGTCGCCCGAATCGACCGGTCCCGGCGCGGCTCCGGGGTCTCGTCCGGCACCGCCCGGCTACGACCCCGCCTACGCCCGGCCG
>NZ_BAGG01000133.1 GCF_000308695.1 Nocardia takedensis NBRC 100417
GAAGAACATCAACCCGAAGACCGGAGAAAATTCGGTCAAACACTGCCGGACAGTGTGCGACCGGCGCTGCCGGAGGAGATTCCCTAGTGGACGGTGACAGCGAAGGCCGAG
>NZ_BAGG01000132.1 GCF_000308695.1 Nocardia takedensis NBRC 100417
AGCGCACGGGCACGGACCGCATGTCATGGTCGCAGTCAGGTCGGGCGGGCGGGGTGTAGATCACCGCGTCGCAGGCCACGCAGATGTGGGTGCGGTGCGAGCCCCCC
>NZ_BAGG01000131.1 GCF_000308695.1 Nocardia takedensis NBRC 100417
GCGTTTCGGCGTCACCGAAGACGGCAGCTGATCATCCGCCGTCCCGAGACGACGTCGACAACTACGCCTAGAGCGAGCGGCGACAAACGTCATGTGACACCGAACA
>NZ_BAGG01000130.1 GCF_000308695.1 Nocardia takedensis NBRC 100417
GCACCAGGGTGCGCTGGTAGTTCTCATCGACTTCACCCACATCGACTCGGCCCGATGCCAGCTTGTTCGTCTCCGCCACACCGAACACGATCGTCCCGCCGCCGCT
>NZ_BAGG01000129.1 GCF_000308695.1 Nocardia takedensis NBRC 100417
CCCACCTCACCGGACACACCGGCACAGTGCGCGCGGTGGCGTGCACCGACATCGACGGCCGACCCGTCGCCGTCACCGGCAGCGACGACGAGTCGGTGCGGGTAT
>NZ_BAGG01000128.1 GCF_000308695.1 Nocardia takedensis NBRC 100417
GTCTCGCGACACACGCTCTCGAATCGAATCTGTCGGTGGCATGGGCGAACTGGCATCGAGCTCATATCGGATCACCGCGACCGCCGCAGTGCATACCATTTTGG
>NZ_BAGG01000127.1 GCF_000308695.1 Nocardia takedensis NBRC 100417
GTCTGAAGACCCGCCGCACCGAGGAAGTAGTCGCCTCGCTGCGCAATCTCGTCACCGCGGCCCGGGCGCTGCGCTGAAATGAATCCGGGGCGCCCGCCCGCGG
>NZ_BAGG01000126.1 GCF_000308695.1 Nocardia takedensis NBRC 100417
CCTGATGAGTGAAACCCACGCCGCGCGCGCTCGACACCGTGCACGCGGTTCCGAGACTCGCCGCGGCCTTGGCGGCCGCGCTACTTCTGGCGGCGTGCGA
>NZ_BAGG01000125.1 GCF_000308695.1 Nocardia takedensis NBRC 100417
CCTTCGCCCAACGCCGCGTCGACCAGATCGGCACGACGCTGGACCGGCTGTTCAACTCGGTGACCGTGCTGCCGCCGGGCGGGGTCTACACCCTCGCCTCCGAACAGAGCCCGCTGCTGCTCGTCGCGCGCAACGACCTCCCCGTCGCGATCCGGGTGCGCTTCCTGATCGAGGCGCCCGCCGAGACCAACATCACCGATATCGGCGAACAACTGCTGCCGCCCAACGGCATCCGCTCCTTCCAGATCCCGAGCGAGGTCAGCGACAGCCGCAACCTCGTCATCCCCATCTCGCTGACCACCGCCGACGGCGCCCCGCTCGGGCACGCCACCGCGGTGTCGGTGCGCTCCAACGCCTACGGCCAAGCGCTGGCGATCGTCACCGCCTGCGCCGCCCTACTGCTGTTCGTGCTCGCCGGGCGCAGGCTGTGGCGGCGCTTCCGCGGCAAGCCCGACCCGGCCGACAAGGGTGTCGATTCGGGCATCCGCCGCCGGGTGGTGCGGTACGGGCGCTTGCGCAGAAAGGCTTTGCGTGAGGCGCACGACAGCTGAACGAATATCCGGTGAAGTACACGAGTGTGTTTCCGGACGGATGTTCGGAAACACTATTTGTGTGGCGCGGGGCCCCAGGCCCCACAATGGGGGAAGTTCGATGGGTGGAGCCAGGCGAAACGCCGAACCGCACTGGTGCGGGATACCCGGTTCCGGTGCGATACAGGAGGCATGATGGGCGACGATGACTTGTCCGCTCATCGGTTCCGGCCTGATGAACGACCTGACGGGCCCCCGGCCCGCCGGGCGCCCGCCGCACCCTGGGAACGGCAGCTCGCACCGCCGGACGCCGAGGAGGACCCGGGCGTGAACCCCCGCGATCCGCACGGAGCGCCGCCGCCCGACGCCCCCCGAGTGAGCAGGCCCACCCCGCCACCGCCCGGCCGTCGCATGCCACCCCCACCGCCCGCGCGCAGAGGCACGCCGCCGTCGGGCCCCATGCCGCAATCCGGACAGATGCCCGCCCAACCAGGCCCGCAGTCGCGCCGACCCGCACCGCCGCAGCGGCCCGGTCCCGATGGTCGGCCCGGTCCCGACGGACGGCCCACGCCAGAAGGACGTCCTGGCCCTGACGGCCGAATTCCCCCGGACGGTCGCCTCAATCCCGACGGACGACCGGGACCTGATGCTCGGCCCGCTCCAGACGGACGCTCCGGTACAGATGGACGGCCGGGGCCCGACGGACGCCTCGGTCCCGACGGCAGGCCCGGACCTGACGGACGACTTGGCCGAGACGGTCGCCCCGGTCCTGACGGTCGCCCCGGTCCTGACGGTCGCCCCGGTCCAGACGGACGCGGTGGCCCCGACGGACGTGGTCAAGACGGTCGCGGCCCTGCCCAACGCAACGCACCACGGCCCGGTGCCGGTCCCGATCAACGTCCCGGCCCGGACCAACGCCCGGGTGCTGTGCCGCGTCCGGCAGCGCACGGCGGCCCGGCCCATCCCGGCCTCGCGCCGCATCCCGGACAGCGTCAGTACCCGCCCGCGTCCGGCGGACTGCGTCCGGGCGCGCCCGCCCCCGGGCAACCAGCCTCGGGCGCACACCGCGATGCCCCCGCTCCGCCGTCCGGCCCCGCTTCGGGCGCACACCGCGCCGTGCCGGGTCAGCCGGTCGGCCCCGCTTCCGGTGCGCACCGCGCCGTTCCCGGTCAACCGCCGGCCGGCCCCGCTTCGGGCGCGCACCATGCCGTTCCGGGTCAGCCCGCGGGCCCTGCTTCGGGCGCGCACCGCGCGGTCCCGCAGAATCGCGCGCAACCGCAGCGTTTCGCGCCGCCGCCGAACTATCCGCAGCCGCAGCCCAGTCCCGCGCCGGGACGACGTCGCTCGGCGCAACCGGAGGCCGCGCCGCCGAACCGTCGGCCGCGCACCCAGGACATGCCCGCCGTCGCGGGTGCGGTCGCGGTGAAGAAACCGCCCGCGACCGGGGCGCAGCCCGCGGTGGCGGAACCGAAGGAGAGCGCCAACGCGCGCCTGCTCCGTGATTCGGGGTCCATCGCGTTCGCGACGTTGATCAGCCGTATCACCGGGTTCGGCAAGCAGTTGCTGCTGCTCACCGCGCTCGGTCCGGCGATCGCCAGTGCCTACACCTCGGCGAGCCTGATTCCGAACATGATCGCCGAACTGGTCCTCGGGGCGGTGCTCACCGCGATCGTGGTGCCGACGCTGGTCCGCGCCGAACAGGAGGACGACGACGGCGGCGCGGCATTCGTGCGCCGGTTGGTGACGGCCGCGTTCGTCGTCCTGGCGGTGTCGACGGCGTTGGCGATGGCCGCCGCGCCGGTGCTGGCGACGCACATCTTCGTGTCCTCCGACGGCAAGGTCGACACCGGCCTGACCACGGCGCTGACCTATCTGTTGCTGCCCGCCATCATCTTCTACGGCATGTCGGCGCTGCTCACGGCCATTCTCAACACCAGACAGGCGTTCAAACCGGGTGCCTGGGCTCCGGTGTTGAACAACGTGGTCGTCCTGATCGTGTTGGCCTTCTACGCGCTGACGCCGGGCGAGATCACCCTCGACCCGGTCAAGATGAGCGACCCGAAACTGCTGGTCCTGGGCGGCGGCATCACGTTGGGCGTGGTCACCCAGGCGGTGAGCCTGCTGCCCGCGATCCGCCGCCACGGCATCGACCTGCGTCCGCTGTGGGGCCTGGACAACCGACTCAGGCAGTTCGGCCGGATGGCCGCGGCGATCATGCTGTACGTGCTCATCAGCCAGATGGGCGCGATCTTCGCCAACCACATCTCCTCGACCGCCGACGCGGCGGGACCGGCGATCTACCAGAACGCCTGGCTGCTGCTGCAATTGCCGTACGGCGTGCTCGGCGTCACCCTGCTGACGGCGATCATGCCGCGGCTGAGCCGCAACGCCGCCGCCGACGACACGCCCGCGGTCGTGGACGATCTGTCGGTGGCCACCAGGCTGACCATGATCGCCCTGGTCCCGGTCGTGACGTTCTTGACGCTGGCCGGTCCGCAGGTCGGCGAGGCGCTGTTCGGTTACGCGCGTTTCGCCGAGGACGCCAACCGACTCGGCACCGCCGTCGCCTGGTCGGCCTTCGCGCTGATCCCGTACGCGCTGGTGCTGATCCATCTGCGCGTCTTCTACGCCCGCGAGCAGGCGTGGACGCCGACCTGGATCATCCTCGGCATCACCGCGATCAAGGTGTTGTTCTCGGCGCTCGCGCCCGTGCTGGCCAACAACAGCGACCAGGTCGTGATCATCCTCGGCGTTGCCACCGGTCTCGGGTTCACGGCGGGCGCGGTGATCGGCGGGTTCCTGCTGCATCGCAGTCTCGGCGATCTGCGGATGGCCAACGTCGGCCAGACGGTGACCAGGGTGGTGCTGGCCTCGGCGGCGGGCGGCGCGGTGATGTTGATCGTCAACGCGATCCTGGGCCTGGACAGGCTGTCCGGCGGCATCGGCTCGTTGATCCGGGTCGCGATCTCGGCGATCGTCATGTTCGCGGTGGCCTTCGGCCTGATGCGGTTGGCGGGCGTGCCCGAGATCGTCGGCCTCACGGTGGCGGTCTCGCGGCGTCTGGGCTTCACCCCGCCCGCACCCGAACTCGATCTGGACAGCCCGGTCGAGGACGTCTACGCGACGCAGGTCATGCGTCGACCGGATCTTTACGGGTATCCGTCCTTCGACCCGTACATGGACACCCAGACCATGGTGTTGCCCGTGATCAGACCGGAAGCCGTTGACAGCACCGGTAAGGGCGAGTTCCCGTACCCTGTTCGGCAGAGAAGCACAGGTGGCGGTTTCGCCGGAACTTCGACACATCAGGGCGAAGGAGGACCGAGGGTGAGCGACGACGCGGCGGCGGGCGGCGCCCCGGCCGCCGATTCTTCTGCGGCCGCGGCAGGCGGCCTTTCCACCCATGTCCCGAACGCCGCGGCGCACCCCTCCGGGCCCGACGGCACGGAGCGTCCGGCGGGCCCCGCCGAGCCGGAACGCGGACAGCCCGAACGCGCGCCCGAGACCACCGGTCCCGCGCCGCGCGATCCGATGTACGACACCGGCATGATCCCGATCCCGCAGATGGCTCCGCCGCCGGTGGACGCGGGTAGACGGGTGCCGCGCGGTCCCAAGTTGATCCCGGGCGCGTCGGTGGCGGGCGGCCGCTACCGTCTGCTCGCGGACTGCGGTGGGTCGCGCGGACTCCGGTTCTGGCAGGCGCTGGACATCAAACTCGATCGCGAGGTCGCGTTGACCTTCGTCGACGCCGATCAGAAGGCCACCGAGAACGCGGGTCACGACGGCCCGCAGGCGATCCTGTCGCGCACGCTGCGCCTGGGCCGCATCAATTCGCCCGGTCTGGCCCGCGTCCTGGACGTGGTGCGCGGCAGTTCCGGCGGCATCGTGGTGGCCGAGTGGACGCCCGGTCGGTCGCTGCGGGAGATGGCCGAGACGGTGCCGTCCCCGATCGGCGCCGCCCGCGCGATCCGCGCGCTGGCCTCGGCGGCCGAATTGGCCCATCGCGGCGGCGGTTCGCTCTCGATCGACCATCCCGACCGCATCCGGATCAGCGCCTCCGGCGACGCGGTCCTGGCCTTCCCCGGCACCCTGTCGGATTCGGACGCCCAGTCCGACGTGCGCGGTCTCGGCGCGATGCTCTACGCCCTGATCACCGCGCGCTGGCCGATCAGGACGGGCGGGCTCACCGGCACCGCCGCGACGGTCGGCGGCCTGCACCTGGCCGATTTCGGTTCCGACGGAACCCCGATCGAGCCGCGCCAGATCCGTCCCGAGGTGCCCTTCGAGATCTCGGCGGTGGCCGTGCGCTCGCTGGAGTCCAACAAGGGCGTGCGCACCGCGGCCACCGTGCAGCACGTGCTCGAGCAGGCGTCGGTGCTGGATCAGAAGACCGATTTCATTCCGGTGCTGCGACTGGGGCAGCGGCAGCAGTCCCCGAGCGCGGTCGACGAATCCCTCGCCGATCCCGAACTGCTCGCCGCCGAGCGGGAGCGTTCGCAGCGGATGATGTGGATCATGGTGGGTCTGGGCATCCTGGCGGCCCTGGTCGTGGGCATCATCATCTGGTGGATGGTCCGGGTGTTCGCGCCGAGCGCCTCCGACGCCCCGTTGGACGAGCAGGGCGGTATCGGTCTGACGTCGGAGAGCATCGCGGCGCCCGCGCCCGCGGCGATCACCACCGACAGTCCCGCGGGCTCCATTCCCGTTCCGGTGACCGGTGTCTCGGTGTTCTCCCCGGAGGGCACCCCCGACGGCGCGAGCAGCGTCAACGCGGTCCTTGACCAGAATCCGGCGACGGTGTGGCGCACCGACCAGTACTTCCAGCAGTTCCCGGCCCTCAAGAAGGGGGTCGGGCTGCTGGCCACGCTGCCGAGTCCGGCGAAACTGGCCACGGTGTCGATCAATTCGCCGAGTCCGGGTACCGCCGTGGAGATCCGCACCTCGCCCACCGACGCGCCGACCCTGGACCAGACCCAGTTGGTCGGCACCGCCCAACTGGGCGACGGCACCACCGAGATCCCGGTTCGCACCGACGCCTCGGCCCGCTACGTGCTGGTCTGGATCACCGGACTCGGCAACTCGCGCAACCAGTTCCAGTCGGCCATCGCCGACATCCGCTTCGACGCCGCGCCGTAAGCCCCGCGCGCCCTTCGCTTTCCGCCGCCGCACGTGTCGAATCCCGTGCCCCGCGCCTTCCTACGCCGGTTGCTGCGGATTCCCGCCCTCGATATGATTCCTTCGCGCTCTCACAGCAGGGGAGCTTCCCGGGATCTGGTGTAGCGATCCTGGATGCTGCGAAATTTCGGGTGACCGCCGTTCGGCGTGCACCGCGTGAGCGCTGTCCGAGGGGTTGGCTTGCCGTCCGAATTGAACGAGGGTTCCCGCGGGGGGAATGCGCGATCGGTCTCCGACCGCCCGCGCTCGTTCATACCCGACGAACTCAGTGACATCGAGCTGCTCCGGGCACACGTCCAGGGTCAGCGGCACGCGTTCGCCGAACTGTTGCGCCGCCACAACGACCATCTCTGGCAGACGGCCCTGCGTACCTCCTACACCAGGGAGGACGCGGCAGATTCGCTCCAGGACGCGTTGCTGTCGGCGCATCGCACGGCGGCGGCGTTCCGCGCCGAGGCCGAGGTGCGCAGTTGGCTGCACGCCATCGTGGTCAACGCCTGTCTGGACCGGATCCGCCGCAACAAGACCAGGCGGGCGGTGTCGCTGTCGCCGGAATCGATGCCGGAACCGGCCGACGAGCGGGACGAATTCGCCCGGCTGGAGATGTCGCTGGTGGTGGATCGCGCGCTGTTCTCGCTGCCCCCGGATCAGCGGACCGCGCTGGTGGCCATCGATCTGGAGGGGTATAGCGTGGCGGATGCCGCCACGATGCTGGGCGTGCCGGAGGGGACCATCAAGAGCCGGTGTGCCAGGGCGCGTCAGCGCCTGCAAGAACGTCTGGATTTTCTGCGTGATCCGGGGAACCGGAAGTAATCGAGGTGCGTCATTAATAGTGACGAACCACTGAACGATGTCTATGCGGTGGACCCCCTACCTGGGGCGCACCGGCAGCGCCGGCCACGGATACCGAACTCGGATGAGAGCAATGGAGGTGCGATGGCGATCCGGTCCGTACCGCAGCCTCCGTTCTCGGAGGAGCTGTTGGCCGATCTGCACGCGGGCAATGTCGCGCCCGAGTTGGACAGCCGATTACGCGCCGTTGTCCACGACGATCCTGAGGCCGTCGAATATCTGCGCTCCCTCGACGAGGTGAGCTGCCGGGTGCGCGCGCTGGGCACCGACGAGTTGATGCTGCACCCCATGCCCACCGATATCGCCGACCGGATGGCGCGATTCCTCGAAGAACTCGAGTCCAGCGGCAACGGCGCGGCGCGGGCCGAATCGTTCGCCCCGGATTCCGATGTCGACCGCCCCGCCGCGACCAACGGCTCGGGTTCGGTCGTGCCGATCGACCTGCGCGAACGTCGCCGGGCACGGTTGCGGTGGTCGGCGGCCGCGGCGGCGGCCGTCGCGGTGATCGCGGGCGTCGGCCTGGTCACCCAACTGCCCCGCGGTGACGATCAGTCGCCCACCGCGCAGCCCACCACCGACGAGGACAGGATCGGCGACGATCTGACGACCACCGCCGCGCTGGCCGCGCTCGGCCGCAACGAGGTCTCGGGCCCGCTGGGCGAGCGGAACGCCTTGCTCGCGTGCGTGCACGCCGCCGGGCTCGAACGCGCCGTCCTGGGCTCCACGGACATGCGCTACGAGGGCCGCAACGCGGTCCTGATCCTGCTCGCCGGGCCGAAGCCGCCCAAGGTCACCGCGCTCGTCGTCGGGCCGGGCTGCGCGAACGGCGATCCCCAGGTGAAGAACATCACCGATATCGGCTGAGCCGCGAAACCCGTTGTCGCCTGCGTGTTACCGCGCACGATCGGCGCGGCGCGGTGACCCAGGTCGCTGCCGTGCGCCCGGGAACGCCGACGCGCCCCCACGGCGGGAACAAGGCCGTTTACGCTGTTGTTGACCCCCATGTCCCCCAGCTTTCATCTCGGAAGGGCCTCATGAGCACGCCTGTTCGCGACCTCATCATCGTCGGCTCCGGTCCCGCGGGCTATACGGCGGCCGTCTACGCCGCCCGCGCGGAACTCCAGCCGCTGCTGTTCGAGGGCACCCAATTCGGTGGCGCACTGATGACCACCACCGAGGTCGAGAACTTTCCCGGCTTCCGCGCGGGCATCATGGGCCCCGACCTCATGGACGAGATGCGCGAGCAGGCCAAGCGCTTCGGCGCCGACATCCGCACCGAGGACGTCGAGGCCATCGACCTGAGCGGCCCCGTCAAGACGGTCACCGTCGGCGGCGAGACGTACTCGGCCTACGCGATCATCCTCGCGATGGGTTCGGCCGCCCGCTACCTGGGCGTGCGGGGGAGCAGGAACTGCTCGGGCGCGGCGTCAGCGCCTGCGCCACCTGTGACGGCTTCTTCTTCAAGAACCAGAACATCGTGGTCGTCGGCGGCGGCGATTCGGCGATGGAGGAGGCCACGTTCCTCACCAAATTCGCCTCGCAGGTCACCATCGTGCACCGCCGCGAGGAGTTCCGTGCCTCTCGCATCATGCTGGAACGGGCCAAGGCCAACGAGAAGATCGCCTTCGTGCTGAACTCCGAAGTGATCGCGGTCAACGGTGAATCCAGCGTGACCAGCCTCACCCTGCGCGACACCCGCACCGGCGAGGAGTCGGAGATGCCCGCCACCGGCCTGTTCGTCGCCATCGGCCACGACCCGCGCAGCGAACTGGTCCGCGGCCAGGTCGAACTGGACGACGAGGGCTACGTGCAGGTCGTCCACCCGTCCACCGCGACGGCGGTCCCCGGCGTCTTCGCCGCGGGTGACTTGGTCGACCACACCTACCGGCAGGCGATCACCGCCGCGGGCACCGGTTGCCGCGCCGCGATCGACGCCGAGCGGTGGCTCGCCGAACAGGGCGACATCACCAGCAACACCCTCGACCACGCGGGCGAGTCCGTCGCCCAGGTCTGAGCGGCGAGCACAGTTCGCCGCGAGAGTTCCACCACCGCAAGGAGATATCCCATGGCCGACAGCGCCAACACGGTCACCGTGACCGACGCGACCTTCGCCGACGACGTGCTGATGAGCGAGAAGCCCGTCCTCGTCGATTTCTGGGCCGAATGGTGCGGCCCCTGCAAGATGGTCGCCCCGGTGCTCGAGGAGATCGCGGGCGCCCACGCGGAGAAGATCACCGTCGCGAAGATCGACGTCGACGCCAATCCGGAGACGGCCCGCGATTACAAGATCCTCTCGCTGCCCACTATGATGCTGTTCTCCGGCGGAAAGCCGGTGAAGCAGATCGTCGGAGCGAAGGGCAAAGCCGCCCTGCTGCGCGAACTCGAAGACGTCATCTGACGCGACAGCCGTGGCTGTTGTGAAATCGAGTCTCCAAAGCCCGTCGTGGGTCCGACGACGCGCCGTAGGATGCCTGGCACCCCGGTAATTGTCGGATTCCGGGTCAGGTCTGAGAGAATCGACCACGCGCCGTGAACGAACGGGCCGGAGGTGGAGGCCCTGCACCCGCAGGGCTCCGCGAACGGCGCGGTTCACAGCTCCGGTCGTGCGAAGGTGTATCCCAACGCATGAGTGGGTACCCCGGTTGACGGAAGGGAAGGGCTCTCACGCATGCACCGACTTCGTCACGGCGATTCCGGTCCAGCCGTCGCAGAGGTTCGGAGCACCCTGGCAAGTCTCGGGTTCCTCCACGCCCACGCGCTGGGCGGCGATCAAGCCGATGCGCGAGAGTATTGGAAAGACACCGAGGCCACCTTCGACCACAACCTCGATTCGGCGGTCCGCGCGTTCCAGCAGCATCGCGGTCTGCTCGTCGACGGTGTGGTCGGCCCGGCCACCTACCGTGCCCTCAAGGAGGCGTCCTATCGCCTCGGCGCGCGCACGCTGATCTATCAGCTCTCCGCGCCGCTGTACGGCGACGATGTGGCCACGCTCCAGCGCAGGTTGCAGGATCTCGGGTTCTACGTGCACCGCGTGGACGGATTCTTCGGCCCGCACACCCACGAGGGACTCACCGCGTTCCAGCGGGAGATCGGCCTGTCCGCCGACGGCATCTGCGGTCCGGACACGCTGCGGTCGCTGGAACTGCTGGGCGCGCGTGTCACCGGCGGCAATCCGCACCGGATCGCCGAAGAGGAAGTCGTGCACCGGGCGGGTCCGCAGCTCACCGGCAAGCGGATCGTCATCGATCCGGGTCTCGGCGGCGCCGACAAGGGCCACGCGGTCCCCACCGAATTCGGCGACGTCTACGAGTCGGAGATCCTCTGGGACCTCGCCAGCAGGCTCGAGGGCCGGATGGCCGCCACCGGCATGGAGACGTTCCTGTCGCGGCCGTGGGGCGCGAATCCCACCGATGTCGAACGCGCGGAGACGTCGAACGCCTTCGACGCGGACCTGATGATCTCGCTGCGCTGCGCCACCAATCCGAGCCCGCTCGCCAACGGCGTCGCCGGTTTCCACTTCGGCAACTCGCACGGCTCGGTCTCGATGATCGGCCAGGTGCTCGCCGGTTTCATCCAGCGCGAAGTGGTGGCCAGGACTTCCTTGCAAGACTGCCGCACCCACTCCCGGACCTGGGATCTGCTGCGCCTGACCAAGATGCCGACCGTCCAGGTCGACATCGGTTATCTCACCAACGACTACGACGCCTCGGTGCTCACCAACCCGCGCATGCGCGACGTCATCGCCGAGGCCATCCTGATCTCGGTCAAGCGGCTCTACCTGCTGGGCCAGGACGATCAGCCCACCGGCACCTACACCTTCGCCGAACTGCTCGCCGAGGAGTTGGCGGCCGCCGACCGCCTCTGACAGACCTGCCGGATACATCGCGCCCCCGCCGATACGACATCGACGGGGGCGCGGTGGCGTTTCCGAGGACTTCTAGACCCCGATGCGGGTGGGGGCGGTCAGCGCGGCGGCGGCCAGCAACTGGTCCAGGGCGCGCTCGACGTCCTCCTTCCAGCCGTGATCGGAATCCAGTTCCAGGCGCAGGCGGGGGAAGCGGTGATGCGGCGCGACGACCTCGAAGCCGACGTCCTCCAGAAAATCGGCGTCGATCATGCAGGTCTCCGGGGAGCAGCCCACCGACCGCGGCTCCCGGACCGGTGCACCGATGCGTTCCATCAGGCGCATCGATCCGACCGTGCGATCGGACATGGCCTTGGCCGGGGGATCGCTGCGAATCCCGAACGCCTCCAGCGCGCGCACACCGCGGCGCACCAGATCGGCCACCACGGCCTGGAGCAGCCGATGGGCGACATCGCCATCCCGGTGGGGTGATTCCGAGCGCAGCGTGGTCAGCAGGACCGCGTCCGGGCTGACGGGGGAGGTGGGGAACAGCGCGGCGCGCGGCACGGCGCTCGGCGGCGAATAGAGGGCGCAACCCGCCACCTTGCCGTCGACCTGCGCCACCTGACCGCAGGAACCCCACTGGAGCATGACGGTGGACAGCCATGCTTCCTTCTCGAAGACCGGATCACTGAATTCGCGGGAGTCCTCGGCGACGGCCGGATCGATCTCCCAGAACACACAGCGCCGGGAGTGTGCCGGCAACTGATCCAATCCGCCGAGGGTAAGTGCTGTGACGCTGGTCGACACCGCTCTGCTCAGCCTCCAGCTATCCGATTCTTCGATCACGCCGCATCACTAGGTTCTCGCCAAGAATAAGCGATCAACGAAACCTGCCTCACTCCACGTCGCTGTGCTGTTGGGTTGGAGCCCACTCGAGCCCCGGGGTGCCGCGCCGAACCCGCGGGGCCATCGATCGGAGACGTCGTCACAGTGACGTTTCAACGTCCTACCCGATACCTACCGGCCACACGGGCCGAAAAAGCTTACAAACCGAGCTTCTGCTGCTCCATCAAACCGACGATGCGTTCCAGATCCTCCACCGAGCCGAACTCGACGACGATCTTGCCCTTGCGCTTGCCCAGGCTCACCGTCACCCGGGTGTCGAACGACTCCGACAACCGCTCGGCCACATCCTGCAACCCCGGCATCTGGATCGGCCTGCGCCGCGGCGTCGGGGGAGTGGCGGCATCCGGATCGCGATTCGCGAGCGTCACCGCCTCCTCGGTCGCGCGCACCGACAGACCCTCCGCGACGATCCGCGCCGCCAACACCTCCTGCGCGTCCGCCCCGGCCTCCAGCCCGAGCAGTGCGCGCGCATGACCCGCCGACAACACACCCGCCGCGACCCGCCGCTGCACCGGGATCGGCAACTTCAACAGGCGGATCATATTCGTCACCACCGGGCGGGACCGACCGATCCGAGTCGCCAACTCCTCGTGAGTGACGTCGAACTCCTCGAGCAACTGCTGATACGCCGCCGCCTCTTCCAACGGGTTCAACTGCACGCGATGGATATTCTCCAGCAGCGCGTCCCGCAGCATCGACTCGTCGGCCGTCTCGCGCACGATGGCCGGGATCGCCTCCAGGCCCGCCTCCTGGCAGGCCCGCCACCGGCGCTCACCCATGACGAGCTGAAAGCGATCCACCCCCGGCTCCAGGCGACGCACCACGATCGGCTGCATCAACCCGAATTCCTTGATCGAATGCACCAGCTCGGCCAGCGCCTCTTCCTCGAAGACCTGGCGCGGCTGCTTCGGATTCGGCTCGATCTGGTCCGGGGCGATCTCGCGATAGACCGCGCCGCCCTCGGCCAACTCCGGTTCGCCGGTGGCATCCGCCGGATCGGGGACACGATGCAGATAGGCCGAAGCCGGTTGCGGACCAATGGGATCGAGCCCGATCACGACGTTGGCGGCCGCGCTGCCGAGCCCCTGCGTGGCCGTGGGCCCCGTCGGGATCAACGCCGCCAGACCGCGCCCCAGTCCGCCCTTCTTCGCCTGACTCATCGGCCTACCGATCCCTTCTCTATCCGCCACCTGAAACCCACTACCACGGTCGGGTTACTACGCACCTTCGACGACCGGCTGGGCCATGGCGCGCTGCGCCATCTCCCGGCCCGCGTCCAGGTAGCTCATCGCGCCCCGGGAGCCTGGATCATAATCGAGAACCGTCATTCCGTAACCCGGTGCCTCGCTGACCTTCACGCTGCGCGGGATCACCGACCGCAGCACCACATCACCGAAGTGCCCGCGCACCTCCTCGGCGACCTGATCGGCCAGCTTCGTCCGGCCGTCGTACATGGTGAGAATCACCGTCGAGACGTGCAGTTCCGGATTCAGATGCGCCTGGACCAGACCGATATTGCGGAGCAACTGGCCCACACCCTCCAGCGCGTAGTACTCGCACTGGATCGGGATCAGCACCTCCTTGGCCGCGACCATCGCGTTGACCGTCAGCAGACCGAGGGAGGGCGGGCAGTCGATCATCACGTAATCGATGTCGTATCCGGCGATATTGGCCTCCTGGATGGCGGCCTTCAACCGACCCTCGCGGGCGACCATCGACACCAGTTCGATCTCGGCGCCGGCCAGATCGATCGTGGCCGGAATGCACAGCAGGCGCTCGTTGTGCGGACTCTGCTGAATGGCTTCCTTGACCGAGACCTCGCCGATGAGCAGTTCGTAGCTGGAGGGGATACCCGAATGATGGTCGATGCCCAGGGCGGTACTCGCATTGCCCTGCGGGTCGAGATCGATCACGAGCACCGTCATCCCATGGTGCGCCAACGCGGCCGCTAGATTCACCGCCGTTGTCGTCTTACCGACGCCGCCCTTCTGGTTGGCGATGGTGATGATGCGTTGCTCGTGGGGCTTGGCCACTGTCACCTTTCCTGGATGCAGAATCTGGCTTGCGCGATGAGCTTCGGCAGCGATCGGGGTCTCGCTCGCGGAGATGTGCCCGAACGGTGTGTTCCCGAATGCCTCGGTATCGAGATTGCTGGAGTCCAGCATCCCCGGCACGCGCGACGTGGTTTCCCGTGAAACATTCGCCGGACCGCTCGACATTGACTGCTCCTAACGCGAGAACTCAGATCACGTGCGACCGACAACGCCGCCGTGTCTTCAACAGCTGTGTCGGATCAAACACGATGCTCGATCGGGGATTCGGAGACCGACCGAGCGGAGCCCGCGCCGCTGTGACACTCAGATCCTCGTGGCACCCGCGCTCACGCCCGACGCACACTAGCTTGCCGGCACCGAGCGGTATTAGAAAGCTGAATCGCGGTGAGACGCCAAGGACACGCGCGACATTCGCGAAAACGCCGGGGGAGTGGGTCATGTTTCACATGAAACATGATCATCGGCGCGAAGTTCGACCGGTGCGCGGAGAGGGGGCACGACGGCGGGCCGCCGAACCGCCGGATGCCGAACGTCTTCGAATCGCACTCCGACACCAGCGGCTTTCATCACTGTGACGCCTCGGGTCACGGTCGCGTTCCACGTGAAACCACGCAGCGTGTCGCGCGAGGAGTCCTCCCCGATTCGGCAGTCTCTCCGAGGACGCGCCAATTCGACGGCACCATCGACGTCGTCGGCCCGGACGGTCCGGTCCCGCTCCTCGACCTGTTCCAGGGACGCCAGGAACTCCTCGTCTACAAACACATGTGGTACGACGACACCCCCCATCAAGGGCAGTGCGAGGGATGCACCATGACGATCTGGCATCTGCCGGACTCGGTCTACCTCAACGCCCGCGGCGTCTCGTTCGCCATCCTCACCACGGGCGCCTGGCCGGAGGTCGCCGACTACGTCAGCTTCATGGGCTACACCCAGCCGTGGTACTCGGTCCGCGATATCGAAGGACCCATCGGCGGCCCGATGGGCTACCTCACCAGCTACCTACGCGACGGCGACCGCACCTTTCTCACCTACTCGTCCACCTCCCGCGGCAACGAACGCGCCAACCCGGCACTCGGCCTCCTGGACCTGACCCCCTACGGTCGCGGCGAAGCCTGGGAAGACAACCCCGACGGCTGGCCCGAGGGCGACGTCTCCTGCTGGTACTGGCGCACCGACGCGGACGGCAACGCCACCTGGGGACCCACCGGCCGCCCCACCCCCCAATGGACCCGCCCCGACGCCACCCCCGAAACCACCCTGGGACGCCACGGCACGTTCCACTGATCGCCATGACCGCCCGCCCGTGTTTCCCGTGAAACATCAACGGGCGGACGCTCCTGTCTCACCCCGTCCGTCTCACCGTGTATCACCGCACCGCACCGCACCGCACCGCACCGCACCGCACCGCACCGCACCGCACCGCACCGCACCGCACCGCACCGCACCGCACCGCACCGCACCGCACCGCACCGCACCGCACCGCACCGCACCGCACCGCACCGCACCGCACCGCACCGGCGAGCGTCCCCCTTGCGTGGGGGAGGACGCAACCCGGGCAACTCGTTTCTTCTGGTGAGGAACGGTGCGATCACCCGCGGGCGGACGTCTTGTTCATCGGCCGCGCACGCAGCCTTCTCGCCCCCTGACAAGCGATCGCTGCCCACGGCGGATGGTGATCATGCAGCGCTCCCGCGAGGAGCACGAAACCGTTCCCTAGCCACGGCGCACCGGTCAGGGACCGCCATCCTGTACCTGGATTTCGGCGCCACCCGAACCGTCCCTCGGCGCACCACCTCCCGGCACCTCCGGCGATCCTGGCGTGGCGACACTGGCGCTGAACGTCTGGCGTCTTGCGGCCCGAGTCGTGTTTCACGGGAAACAACGAACCGTGCGGTCACGTGTCCTGCTCGACAAAGCAGCGCACCCGGCGGTCGGCGTGCTCGTTCACCGCCACGTTCGTGGTCGAGGCACCGCGCCCGGCGACCGCCGACGCGCTGGACCTGTCATCGCCACCGCCGCAGCCGTGGATACTCCTCGCGCTAGCAGTCGCGCCGCCACCGACGCGCTGCCTGCTACCACTGGCTGCACCGCATGGTGGACGAGGACCCGAGATGACCTGAGAACGACGATCCGGAACGACAACCCGGCAGGACGCAGTGGCAGGACGCACGGGGATACGAATCGCGGCGAACCGGCAAAGGTTATGCACACGACAGGCGCATGGCCTGTGCGAATCGCGGGAAACTCGGACGTGTCGGGGGCCTACGGTTTCACGGGAAACATCGCCGCTGCGCCCCGGTGGTCAATGCAGTGCCCCGGTGATCGCCCGTTCCTGGTGATCGCACCTTCCTGGTGATCGCACCTTCCCGGCGATCGCACCCGCCCGGCGATCGCACCCGCCTGGCGATCGCACCCGCCCGGCGATCGCACCCACCTGAGGATCACCCGCCAGTCGATCGACACCCGCTCGGCGGTCAGCGCGCCTCGCCCTGACCGCCGCAGCACCAGAGCACCGACAAAGCGCGGGTCAACCCAACGTGCTCGACACTCGCTACCGCACGAGAGTCAGTGTCGGCGGCCGCCTTTGGCGGTTTTGCCTTTGAGTGCGGAGGCGGCGTCGGCGCGGCGACGGGACGGGCGTTCGGCGCGGGGGAGACGTTCGGCGCTGATGACGACGGTGGGGGTGGAGGCGATTCCTGCGCCGCACTGGAGGACTTCGGCGTTGCCGGCGCCGGCGCGGGCGAGCGCCTCAGCGTCGCGCTCCAGTTCTTCGGTGGCGCTGGCTCCTTTGAGGGCGAGCATGTGGCCGTGGTCGCGGAGGAGGGGGAGTGACCATTGGGCGAGTTTCGCGAGCGGGGCGACGGCACGCGAGGTGACGACGTCGGCGCCGCCCGCTTCTTTCAGTACGCCGGACTGTTCGGCGCGTCCGCGGACGACGGTGATGTCCAGTCCGGCTTCCTCGATGAATTCGCTGAGGAAGACGGTGCGGCGCAGCAGGGGTTCGACGAGGGTGATGCGGAGGTCGGGGCGCGCGATGGCGAGCGGGATGCCGGGCAGTCCGGCACCGCTGCCGACGTCGACCACGCTGGCCCCTTCGGGGATCAGTTCGCCGATCACCGCGCAGTTGAGAATGTGGCGATCCCACAGTCGGGGGACTTCGCGGGGGCCGATGAGGCCGCGTTCGACGCCGTCGCCCGCGAGCGCCACGCAGTATCGGCGCGCGATCTCCAGGCGGTCGCCGAAAATGACGGCCGCGGCCGCGGGCGGCTCCAGCTCGGCAGGCAGTGCGGCTTCTCCGCCGAGATCTCGTTCCACGTGAAACATCCCTTTCCGAACTCGAGTCGATCGACAGACCGTGGGTACCGGCGGGGCGGCCGCCGGGGGAGGGGAGAGACGGAGAAGGCCCCCGGTCCGAAGACCAGAGGCCCATCCAACCACTCCCGTCAGAGTGACGAAACTCGCGGCTACCGCGAATCAGGCGGGAACGACGACCACGTGACGGTTGGGCTCTACGCCTTCGCTCTCACTGTTGACGCCGTCTACGGCGGCGACCGCGTCGTGGACGATCTTGCGCTCGAACGGAGTCATCGCGGCCAGCGGTTCGGCCGCGCCCGACTCCAGCACCCGCTGCGCGGCGGCGGTGCCGAGGGCGCTCAGTTCCTCGCGACGCTTGGCACGCCAACCCGCGACGTCCAACATCAACCGGCTACGCACCCCGGTGCTCTGTTGGACCGCGAGGCGGGTCAGCTCCTGCAGGGCGTCGAGCACTTCGCCGCCGCGGCCGACCAACTTCGAGAGGTCCCGGCCGCCGTCGATGCTGACGACCGCGCGATCGCCTTCCACGTCCAGGTCGATGTCGCCGTCGAAATCTAGGACGTCGAGCAACTGCTCGAGGTAGTCGCCCGCGATCTCGCCCTCCTCGATGAGGGCTTCCTCCGCGTCGTGAGCGTCGTCGGGTTCCGCACCTGCGTTCACCATCGTCGTCGCCACAGCGGCGTCCCCTCCATCGGTATCGACAGTCATGTGATTTCCTTCATCTGCTCGTCACGCGAGCCCGGCGGACACCGTCGGGCGGTGCGTGATCAAGGGGTGGTTCAGGAGTCGTCCGGCCCGCGCCGGGATGCGGTCAGCGCCTGTTGCGCTTCTGGTTGGCGCGACCGCGGTTGTTCGAGCGCTTCTGCCCGCTGGGCCGACGCTGACCGGAACCGCCGCTCTTGGCGTTCTTGGCCGACCCGTTGGTCGAGGAGTGGCCCGCCGTCGTCTCGTCGTCGGTGACGGCGTCCTCGGGCTCGGCCGCACTCGACTTCTTCTTCATGGCGACCGGTTTGGCCCCGGGCTTGGGGGCGTTCTGCGCGCGCTGCTCGAGCTTGAGCTTCTTCTTCTCCTCCTCTTCCTTGGCCATGCGGCCGAAGACGAGGTGCTGCTGACCGTAGGTCCAGATGTTGTTGGACACCCAGTAGAGCAGGATGGCGATCGGCAGGAACGGGCCGCCGACGAGCACGCCGAGCGGGAACACCCACAGCGCCAGCTTGTTCATCAGGGCGGCCTGCGGGTTGGCGGCCGCTTCGGGGGTCTGCCGGGCGACGGAGGCGCGCGCGTTGAAGTGGGTGGCCAGGCCGGCGATGATCATCAGCGGGATCGCGACGAGGGCGATGCTGAGCCGGGACGGGATGCCGCCGTAGTCGGCGAAAGCCTGGAGTTCGGTCGTCGGGGTGGTGATGAACGCCGAGATCGGCGCGCCGAAGATACGAGCCGACAGGAAGCTCTGGACGTCGGCCGCGCTGAAGACGTAGTTCGCGGTCTGGGCGTTCTCCTCCGGCGACATGCCGAGCTGACCGAAGCCGTGGCCGGTGCGGTTGAACGAGCGCAGCACGTGGAACAGACCGAGGAAGACCGGCACCTGGGCCAGGATCGGCAGGCAGCCCATGAGCGGGTTGAAGCCGTGTTCCTTCTGGAGCTTCTGCATCTCCAGGGCCATCTTCTGGCGGTCGTTCTTGTACTTCTTCTGCAGCTCCTTGATCTGGGGCTGCAATTCCTGCATCTGCTTGGTGGTGCGGACCTGGCGCACGAACGGCTTGTAGAGCAGCACGCGCAGCGAGAAGACCAGGAACACCACCGCGAGTGCCCACGCGAGACCGTTGTCCGGCCCGAGGCCCGGTATCGCCGCGAAGACCCGGTGCCAGAACCAGAGGATCCAGGACACCGGGTAATAGATGAAGTCGAGCACGGCTCTATGCACTCCCGTCGTTCGTGTCGCCGATCACCGCGGGCGGTGATCCTTTACAAGCATCTGACGCCGCCACGGCAGGGTCGGCGGCCGCCTCGTTCCCGGGGCGCACGCGTCGCTCGGGGACGGGGTCCCACCCACCAGGGTGCCAGGGTGCGCATTTGGCCAAACGCACGACCGTCAGTCCGAGACCGACGAACAGTCCGCGGGTGCGCAGCGCGGTGACCGCGTATTCACTGCAACTCGGGGTGAAGCGGCACACGGGCATGCGCGTGGGGGAGACGTAGGTCCGGTAGAGCTCGATCAGGAAGATGACCGCTCGCGCCGGTAGTCGACCGACGGAGGCGACCGCGTCGCGCGCGTTCACCTACGCCCGCCCGGTCCGGTGACGCCGCGGGGGGCGGTGTCCGAGGGCACCCGCATCAGGTCGAGTTTGCGCAGCGCGGCGCGGAGTTGGCGGAGCAGTTCGGCCGAGTCCGCCGCGGCGGCGCCGGGGAGCGCGCGGATGACGACGTCGGTCTCGGCGGGGAGATCCGCGACGATCTGGGCGCACATATGACGCAGGCGGCGGGCCACCCGGTGTCGTGTCACCGCGGGGCCCACCGCCTTGCTGACTATCAATCCGAACCTCGGTCCGCCGACGCGAATCATCGCCGCGGCGCGTACCGGATCGCTCGCGCCGTCGTACTCGTGCCGCAGCGCGTGTACGACCAGATCTCGCCTCCCGATTCGCTGGCCGCGGCGCACCGTCCGGGAGAAGTCGGCACGATGATGCAACCGATACGGCTCAGGCAACACCCGAGCGTCCGAGAGCGAGGATCAGGCAGTGAGTTCGGCGCGGCCCTTGCGGCGGCGCGCCGAGACGATGGCGCGACCCGCACGGGTGCGCATCCGGAGACGGAAGCCGTGCACGCGCGCCCGACGACGGTTGTTCGGCTGGAACGTCCGCTTGCCCTTGGCCACGGTCGACACTCCTCGAGTCGGTGGGTGCCGTCGGCACCCGAAGCTTGTTCTTTCGATACGTGTGCGCGATGAATCGCGGGGTGGTCATCATCGGCGCGCGTCGGTCCTGGCGCACAGTTGGTCGGGAGACCTACACGCGGTCAGCACAGGACCGCCACCGCACCAAGGGGTGACTGTACGAGGGTACTGATCTGCATGCGCGTAATCAAACTCGCCCCCTCCCAGCAGCGCGGAACCGTGGCCGGGGAGCCCGGGCGGGAATCGGTGTGCACAGGGGCGCTCGGGTGAATTCGTCCACACCCCTACGCGCGTGTCGTCACCGCTCCCCAGAACAGTTGCCAGATGATTGCTCGAGAACCCCTGGTCGGGGGCCTGTACCGGGCGAATCCAAGCACGTTTCACATTTCCCCAGAGTTGTCCACATCTGTGGATAATTGTGTGGAAAGACCCCTGGAGTGGCATATTCGTAGGGCCGACGGCACTCACGCCGCCGCCCGGACGGGGGATCCGAGCAGCGACCGTACCGGCTCACGGACCGTATGCGGGATCACTGTATCGACCACCGACGGTGGACGTCCGCGTGCCCCGGCCGTCTGCTCCATTCGACTACTTTCCGGGGAGGACACTGCATGGACGACGAGCAGAACGTGTTGGCCACCGTGTGGCCCGAGGTGATCGCCGAACTGACCACCGGATCCGCCGACGGCGCGATCCCGCCGGTGACGCGAGCACAGCAGGCATGGCTGAAACTGGTCAAGCCGATCACCGTCGCCCAGGGTTTCGCCCTGCTGTCGGTGCCCTCGTCGCTGGCCCAGGAGGCCATCGAACGCGATCTGCGCGAACCCATCCTGCGTTCCCTCGGCCGCCGACTCGGCCCCCAGGTCGAAGGTCTCGGCGTGCGCATCGCCGCCCCGGTGACGCCGGCCGCGGACCGCCCGAGCGCCACCCCCCGTCACGCCCGGATGACCAGCAGGCCCGAACGGACCCGCGAAGTCCCGCGCGCGCCCGCCCCGGACTACCCGCCCCGCGGCGACTACGCGCCGCCGCGCTACACGCCGCAGGCCGACTTCGCCGACTATCCCGGCCCGCGCGAATACACCCAGACCGCCGACTATCCGCCCGCGCAGAACTATCCCCAGGAGTACTCTCCCGCGCCGGAGTATCCGCCGAGTTCGGACTATCGGACCGAGGACTACCCGGCGAACAGCGACTATCAGAGCGGCGGTGACTACCCGCCCGCCGGTGAGTATCCGACCACCGCGGAGTATTCGTCCAAGGGCTACGACCTACCCGGTTCCGAGGACTACCCGGACGAGGCGTCGGAATCCCCGCGCCGCGAGGTCGGCCCCGCCCCGCGCCGCGACGGCCCGGCGGCCCGGCAGGAGTCGCTGTTCGGTCCGGACTCCGCGCCGCGCCGCGGGGCCCCGGTGCGCGAAGCCGTCGAACCCGCCGCGATCGCGGCCGCGCACGAGTCGGTGCGCGAACCGGAGAGCGCGCACCGCGACGACGAACCGGTCGTCAACGTCCGCAACTCCTGGCCCACCTACTTCACCAAGAGCGAGGAGGCGCCCGCGGCGCCGAGTTCCTCGGCCAGCCTGAACGCGAAGTACACCTTCGAGACCTTCGTCATCGGCGCCTCCAACCGGTTCGCCCACGCCGCGGCGGTCGCCATCGCCGAAGCGCCCGCGCGCGCCTACAACCCGCTGTTCGTCTGGGGCGCTTCGGGATTGGGCAAGACGCATCTGCTGCACGCGGCGGGCCACTACGCCCAGCGGCTGTTCCCCGGCATGCGCGTGAAGTACGTGTCGACCGAGGAGTTCACCAACGACTTCATCAACAGCCTGCGCGACGACCGCAAGGTCGCTTTCAAGCGCCGGTACCGCGAGACCGACATCCTCCTGGTCGACGACATCCAGTTCATCGAGGGCAAGGAAGGCATCCAGGAAGAGTTCTTCCACACCTTCAACACCCTGCACAACGCCAACAAGCAGATCGTGGTCTCCTCCGACCGTCCGCCCAAACAGCTCGCCACGCTGGAGGAACGTTTACGCACCCGGTTCGAGTGGGGCCTGATCACCGATGTGCAGCCGCCCGAACTCGAGACCAGGATCGCGATCCTGCGCAAGAAGGCGCGCATGGACCGCCTTGACGTGCCGCACGACGTGATGGAACTGATCGCGAGCCGGGTGGAGCGCAACATCCGTGAACTGGAGGGCGCGCTGATCCGGGTGACGGCGTTCGCCTCGCTCAACGGCCAACCGCTGGATCTGTCGCTGGCGGAGGTGGTGTTGCGCGACCTGATGCCCGAGACCGCCGCGCTGGAGATCAACGCGGCCACGATCATGGCCGTGACCGCGGAGTACTTCAACACCACGCTCGAGGAACTGACCGGACCCGGCAAGGCAAGGCCGTTGGCGCAGGCGCGGCAGATCGCCATGTACCTGTGCCGCGAACTCACCGACCTGTCGCTGCCGAAGATCGGTCAGGCGTTCGGACGCGACCACACGACGGTCATGTACGCGGAGAAGAAGGTCCGCAAGGAGATGACCGAACGCCGTCGGGTCTACGACCAGGTCCAAGAACTCACAGCCCGGATCAAGCAACGGTCCCGCTGAACCTGTCCACAGCCTCGCACCGCCTCTGACCAGGGGCGGTGCTTTTTTGTGCCTGTGGATTCCTCGAGGAATCCCTGTGGAATCCTCGAGGAATCCACTGGTTTGTCCACCGGTTCGTCCACAGGTCGGGTCCGCGCGGTCGTGCACACCACTCACAGGCCGAATTCCACAACGTCCACAGGCTCGTTCACACACAGGCCCTGACCAGCGAACCTCCGAAGTTGTCCCTGTGGATTCCTCGAGGACTCCTTGTTGAGTCCTCGAGGAATCCTCGAGCAGTCAACAGGTCGGTGCACAGGTGTGAACAACCGGGTGAATCCGGTGGAACAACTCGAGGATCACTCGAGGATGAGCGGTGGATAGATTCGGGGCGTCCACAGGCCCCTCGCGTTCATCCTCGAGTCACCCCATGTCCATCCCCACGGCACCACACCGTGTGACCTGCGAAGACGGATGCAGTCCACAGATTCCACAGCGCCTACTACTACTTCGGTTCTTCTCCTAGAAGAATTCTTTTCAAAACAGGGTGTGTGGAAAGTCGGTCGAAGGGCCTCGGCTCCGCGACGGGGTTCGTCCACAGGCAAGGACAGGGCGAGGGGAGCACACCGACGGGATGGGCACGCGCCCCGCGCGGGCGGGTGGTCAGCGGGTCGGACTATGTCCTCGCGACGCACGCGGGTACGGTTTGGTGTCGGTCGCCTGTGCCACACTTCATGTGGTCGGACCGACACCGCCTGTTGAACCGGCACCGCTTTACGGGAACCACGCTGATGAGCAGACACGGATCACGGAACTGGGAGAGGACGATCGGGCGATGGAGCTTGCGAGCATGAAGTTTCGGGTCGCCCGGGAGGATTTCGCCGAGTCCGTCGCCTGGGTCGCGCGCAGTCTGCCCTCGCGCCCGCCCGTGCCCGTTCTCGGCGGCGTGCTGTTGGTGGCCAACGAGGACGGCCTGACGGTCTCCGGCTTCGACTACGAGGTCTCCGCGCAGATGCGCGTCGCGGCCGAGGTCGCCGGTCCCGGTGAGGTTCTCGTCTCGGGCAGACTGCTCGCCGACATCACCAAGGCGCTGTCCAACAAGCCGGTCGACGTCTCCGTCGACGGCACGCGCGTCCTGATCTCCTGCGGCAGTGCGAAGTTCTCGCTGCCGACCATGCCGGTCGAGGATTATCCCCAGCTTCCCGAGGTGCCCCAGCAGTCCGGCGAACTGGGTGTGGATGTCTTCTCCGAGGCTGTCGGCCAGG
The DNA here is from genome assembly GCF_000308695.1 of Nocardia takedensis NBRC 100417. Lineage (GTDB taxonomy): Bacteria > Actinomycetota > Actinomycetes > Mycobacteriales > Mycobacteriaceae > Nocardia > Nocardia takedensis. The sequence goes on from NZ_BAGG01000125.1 coordinate 23,414, forward strand.
TCGCCGTCGCCGCCGGTCGCGACGACACCCTGCCGATGCTCACCGGCATCCGCGTCGAGATCGAGGGCTCGCGCGTCGTCCTGGCCGCCACCGACCGGTTCCGGCTCGCGGTGCGCCACATCGAGTGGAAGCCCACCGACAACGACATCGAGACCGCGGTGCTGATCCCCGCGCGCACGCTGTCCGAAGCCGCCAAGACCCTCGGCCCCTCCGACGCCCCGGTGCAACTGTCGCTGGGCACGGGAGCGGGCGCGGACGGCCTGCTGGGCATCGTCAACGCCGGGCGCCGTACCACCACCCGCCTGCTCGACGCGGAATTCCCCAAGTTCCGCCAATTGCTCCCCAAGGAGCACACCTCCATCGCCACCCTCACCGTCTCGGCGCTGACGGAGGCGATCAAGCGCGTCGCCCTCGTCGCCGAGCGCGGGGCGCAGGTCCGGTTGGAGTTCTCCTCGGAGGGCCTGCTGCTGGCCGCGGGCGGCGACGACGCCGGACGCGCGGAGGAATGGCTCGAAGCCGACTTCCGCGGTGAGGCGCTCACCATCGCCTTCAACCCCGGTTACCTGCTCGATGGCCTGTCCGCGTTGCACGCCGACCGGGTCACCTTCGGGTTCACCACCCCCAGTCGTCCGGCGGTGCTGCTGCCCGCGGGCGAGGAGGAGCCCGAAGTGCTGGATTCGGGTGCGTTCGCCGCGCTGGCGAGCCCGTACATCTACCTGTTGATGCCGGTCCGGCTTCCGGGCTGAGCGTTGGTCCCCACCGACGCGCGCCCAGCGGGGTAGCGCATGTTCGTCCGCGCGCTGTCGCTGCGTGATTTCCGCTCCTGGGAACAGGTCGATCTGGAGTTGTCCCCAGGCCGCACGGTGTTCTTGGGATCGAACGGCAACGGCAAGACGAATCTGCTCGAGGCGCTCGGGTATTTGTCCACACTCGGCTCACATCGGGTGGCCGCCGACGCTCCGCTGATCCGCCTGGGGACGGAGCGGGCGCGGATCGGGGCCACCGTGGTCAATACCGGCCGTGAGCTGCGCGTCGACCTGGAAGTGAATCAGGGCAGCGCGAATCGCGGCCAGATCAACCGTTCACCGGTGCGCAGGCCGCGCGAGATCCTGGGGATTCTGCACACGGTGTTGTTCGCGCCCGAGGATCTGGCCCTGGTGCGGGGAGACCCGGGGGAGCGCCGCCGGTTCCTCGACGAGTTGTGCACAGCCCGGCTCCCCCGTCTGGCGGCGGTGCGTGCCGACTACGACCGGGTGCTGCGGCAGCGTTCGGCGCTGTTGAAGTCGGCGGGGCGGGGGCGATCCGGCGCGGAGTTGACCACGTTGGATGTGTGGGACGGGCATCTGGCCGGGCACGCGGCGGAGTTGTTGGCTCAGCGCTTGCGTCTGGTGCACGACCTGTATCCCCATCTGGCGCAGTCGTATCGGTCGATCGCGCCGGAGTCCAGGCCCGCCGCGATCGGCTATCGCAGCGGCTATCTGCCGCCCGACCTGCTGGATCCGGCGCGCGAACCGCAGGCGGAGGACGCGCGGGAGTTGGAAGCGCTGGTGCTGCGGGAACTGGCGGCGGCGCGGCCCCGTGAGCTGGAACGCGGAGTGTGCCTGGTCGGTCCGCATCGCGATGATCTCGATCTGATGCTGGGGGAGGCCCCCGCCAAAGGCTTCGCCAGCCACGGGGAGTCGTGGTCGTTCGCGTTGGCGCTGCGGTTGGGCGCGTTCGAGTTGTTGCGCACCACGGGCGCGGAACCGGTGTTGTTGCTCGACGACGTGTTCGCGGAGTTGGACAGGCGTAGGCGGGCGGCGTTGGCGGAGGTCGCGGCGGGCGCCGAGCAGGTGTTGATCACCGCGGCGGTCCCGGAGGACGTCCCGGCCGAGTTGGACGCGGCGCCGGTGCCGGTGGAGATGTCGGGCGAGGGGTCGGCCCGGGTGTCGCGGATCGCCGGTGTGGTGGCGTCGCGCGGTGGGGATTCCGACTGACCGCCGAATCTATACACAGAAATGCCCGGGTTTATCCACATCTGGGGATGATTGCCGCCCCGACCCCATCATCTAGTGGCCCTGAAATTCGTACATACCAACTTCCCGGTCTGATTATCGGCCGGATTCCGGCGGCGCGCTCGCGGGGCCGGAAGCATGTCGGGTCGCTGCCGTAAAGTCTGGTCCACTGTCGGCGCCGCCGGTCATCCCCAGGAACTGTGGATAACTTCGGCGGCGCGTCGGCGGTGGCGGGCTGATGGACGGCGGGATGTCGATCTCGTCTCGGTGCGAAACCCGCCGCCGACCGGCCCGAACGCATGTTCGATAAGCGGTCCCGGCGGGGCCTCGACCACGGAGATCTCCGCGGCGGGCACCCCGGCGGGGCTGGGGACAACGTAGGTGGAACTGGGGACAACCCCGGTGCGGGGTGAACGGAGCGACTCGATGACCGAGGAGGCGGAGCGCACGTCCGACGCGTCCGCGTCGGGCGGGCAGCCGGAACTGCGCGGGATCGATCTGGCCCGCCGGGCGCTGGAGGAGGCGCGCGCCGCCGCCAAGGCGAGCGGGAAATCGGTCGGTCAGGGCAGGGCCTCGCCGCGACGGCTGCGGACGGGCGCGCGGCGGCGCACCGGGTGGTCCGGGGCGCGGCCCGACGACCGCGATCCCCAGTTGTTGTTCGCCCTCGCGGGCACCATCGCCAAGAATCGCGGCTGGTCGACCAAGGTCGCCGAGGGCATGGTCTTCGGTCGGTGGCCCGCGGTGGTCGGCGAGGACATCGCCTCGCACGCCGTCCCCGTCAAACTCGAGAACGGGGTGCTGAGCATCTCGGCCGAGTCGACGGCCTGGGCCACCCAGCTGCGGATGCTGCAGAAACAGATTTTGGCGAAGATCAACGCCGCCGTCGGCCAGGGCGTGGTGACCTCGCTCAAGATCGCCGGACCCGTCGCGCCGAGCTGGCGTAAAGGGGAGCGCCACATCAAAGGCCGGGGTCCGCGCGATACCTACGGGTAGCGGTCACGCGTCGCCGTTCGGGTTTCACGTGGAACGGCGCTCGGCACTGCGGCCTGATCGCTCGGAGGGGTCGATCAAACCCGGATTCGGCTGACCGGACTCGTCGCCGGTCGATTTCTTCGGACCACGTAGCCGCCAGGGGTGTCGGAGGTGCGTTGTGGTTCGGGCTTACCAGTAGGATGGTGGAGTAACTAGCGGCGAACCTTCGGCGCGTTCGGCACAGCACGCGCGTGGACCCGTACTTCTCGGTATTCGGAACCCGGGCTCCACCTGTGCTCTGTGGCCCACCGCCGCGCCTGGGATCAGCAAGTAAGGAGAGCTACCGACCAGTGGCTGCCAAGCACTCCAACGAATCGGGCTCGACCAAGGCGAACGGTGACAAGGCGTACGGCGCCTCCTCCATCACCGTCCTCGAAGGGCTGGAAGCGGTTCGCAAGCGCCCGGGCATGTACATCGGCTCCACCGGTGAGCGCGGCCTGCACCATCTCGTCTGGGAGGTCGTCGACAACTCGGTGGACGAGGCCATGGCGGGCTACGCCACGAAGGTCGAGGTCACCCTGCTCGCCGATGGCGGCGTCGAGGTGGTCGACGACGGCCGCGGCATCCCGGTGGCCATGCACGCCCAGGGCGTGCCGACCATCGAGGTCGTCATGACCCAGCTGCACGCGGGCGGCAAGTTCGACTCCGACGCCTACGCGGTGTCCGGCGGTCTGCACGGTGTCGGCATCTCCGTGGTGAACGCGCTGTCGACCCGGCTCGAGGCCGAGGTCGACACCGACGGCTATCACTGGACCCAGCAGTACAAGGACGCCAAGCCCGGCAAGCTCATCCAGGGCGAGGCCACCGAGCGCACCGGCACCACGATCCGGTTCTGGGCCGATCCCGAGGTCTTCGAGACCACCACCTACAACTTCGAGACGGTGTCGCGCCGGTTGCAGGAGATGGCGTTCCTGAACAAGGGACTCACCATCAAGCTCACCGACGAGCGCGTCTCGGACTCCGATGTGACCGACGAGGTGGTCAGCGAGACGGCGGAGGCCCCCAAGCAGGGCGACACCGCGGCGCCCGCCGAGCACAAGGTCAAGACCAGGACCTACCACTATCCGGGTGGTCTGGAGGATTTCGTCCGCCACATCAACCGCACCAAGTCGCCGATCCACAATTCGGTGGTCGGGTTCACGGGTAAGGGCACCGGCCACGAACTCGAGGTCGCGATGCAGTGGAACTCGGGCTACTCCGAGTCCGTGCACACCTTCGCCAACACCATCAACACCCACGAGGGCGGCACCCACGAAGAGGGCTTCCGCGCGGCGCTGACCACGGTGGTGAACAAGTACGCCAAGGACAAGCGGCTGCTCAAGGAGAAGGACGGCAACCTCACCGGCGACGACATCCGCGAGGGTCTGGCCGCCATCGTCAGCGTGAAGGTCGGCGAACCGCAGTTCGAGGGCCAGACGAAGACCAAACTCGGCAACACCGAGGTGAAGTCCTTCGTCCAGAAGACCTGCAACGAGCATCTCACGCACTGGTTCGAGGCCAATCCGGCCGACGCCAAGACCATCGTGAACAAGGCGGTGTCCTCCGCGCAGGCCCGGGTGGCCGCGCGCAAGGCCCGCGAGTTGGTGCGCCGCAAGTCGGCGACCGATCTGGGCGGTCTGCCCGGCAAGCTGGCCGACTGCCGTTCCAAGGATCCGAGCAAGTCCGAGATCTACATCGTGGAGGGCGACTCCGCCGGTGGTTCGGCCAAGTCCGGGCGCGATTCGATGTACCAGGCGATCCTGCCGTTGCGCGGCAAGATCATCAACGTCGAGAAGGCGCGCATCGACCGCGTGCTGAAGAACAACGAGGTCCAGTCGATCATCACGGCCTTCGGCACCGGCATCCACGACGAGTTCGACATCGCCAAGTTGCGGTATCACAAGATCGTGCTGATGGCCGACGCCGACGTCGACGGCCAGCACATCTCCACCCTGCTGCTGACGCTGCTGTTCCGTTTCATGCGACCGCTGGTGGAGCACGGGCACGTCTACCTGGCGCAGCCGCCGCTGTACAAGCTGAAGTGGCAGCGTTCCGACCCGGAGTTCGCCTACTCCGACCGGGAACGCGACGGCCTGTTGGAGGCCGGTCTGGCCGCGGGCAAGAAGATCAACAAGGACGACGGCGTCCAGCGGTACAAGGGTCTCGGTGAGATGAACGCCAAGGAACTGTGGGAGACGACCATGGATCCGGCCGTGCGCGTGCTGCGTCAGGTGACGCTGGACGACGCGGCCGCGGCCGACGAACTGTTCTCCGTCCTGATGGGTGAGGACGTGGAGGCGCGTCGCAGCTTCATCACCCGCAATGCCAAGGACGTCCGCTTCCTCGACGTGTAGCCCGGTGTGGATTCGCCCCGCGAACATTTCGTCACACCCGGCCGCTAAGGAGACTTCATGACCGAGACAACGCTGCCCCCGAACGGCGGCGCAGGCGACCGGATCGAACCGGTCGACATCCAGAACGAGATGCAGAGCAGCTACATCGATTACGCGATGAGCGTGATCGTGGGCCGCGCGCTGCCCGATGTGCGCGACGGTCTCAAGCCGGTGCACCGGCGTGTGCTCTACGCGATGTACGACAACGGCTACCGGCCCGACCGCGGGTACGTGAAGTCGGCGCGTCCGGTCGCCGAGACGATGGGCAACTATCACCCGCACGGCGACGCCTCGATCTACGACACCCTGGTCCGCATGGCCCAGCCGTGGTCGCTGCGGTATCCGCTGGTCGACGGTCAGGGCAACTTCGGTTCGCGCGGCAACGACGGCGCGGCCGCCATGCGCTACACCGAATGCCGTCTGACGCCGCTGGCGATGGAACTGCTGCGCGAGATCGACCACGAGACGGTCGATTTCACGCCGAACTACGACGGTCGCTCGCAGGAACCGGTGGTGCTCCCCAGCCGGGTGCCGTGCCTGTTGATGAACGGGTCCAACGGCATCGCGGTCGGCATGGCGACCAATATCCCGCCGCACAACCTGAACGAACTGGCCGAGGCCATCTACTGGGCCCTGGACAACCACGACGCCGACGAGGAGTCGACCCTCGCGGCGTGCATGGAACGGGTCAAGGGCCCGGATTTCCCGACCTCGGGTCTGATCGTCGGCGGTCAGGGCATCCACGACGCCTACACCACGGGTCGCGGGTCGATCCGGATGCGCGGCGTCGTGGAGATCGAGGAGGACAACCGGGGGCGGACCACGATCGTCATCACCGAACTCCCGTACCAGGTCAACACCGACAACTTCATCAACTCGATCGCCGAGCAGGTCAAGGACGGCAAGATCGCGGGTATCTCCGATATCCACGACGAGTCCTCCGACCGCGCGGGCATGCGGATCGTGGTGACGGTCAAGCGTGACGCGGTCGCCAAGGTCGTGCTGAACAACCTGTACAAGCACACCCAGCTTCAGACCAGCTTCGGCGCGAACATGCTGTCCATCGTCGACGGGGTGCCGCGCACCCTGCGCCTGGACCAGATGATCCGGTACTACACCGCGCACCAGTTGGACGTCATCGTCCGGCGCACCCGCTACCTGCTGCGCAAGGCCGAGGAGCGCGCCCACATCCTGCGCGGCCTGGTCAAGGCGCTCGACGCGCTCGACGAGGTCATCGCGTTGATCCGGCGCTCGGCCAACACCGACACCGCCCGCACCGGCCTGATGAGCCTGCTCGACATCGACGAGATCCAGGCCACCGCGATCCTGGACATGCAGTTGCGTCGCCTCTCGGCGTTGGAGCGGCAGAAGATCGTCGACGAGCTGGCCAAGATCGAGGCCGAGATCGCCGACCTGAAGGACATCCTCGACAAGCCGGAGCGCCAGCGCGCCATCGTGCGCGACGAACTGGCCGAGATCGTGGAGAAGTACGGCGACGACCGCCGGACCAGGATCATCGCCGCCGACGGTGACGTCGCCGACGAGGATCTGATCGCCCGCGAGGACGTGGTCGTCACGATCACCGAGACGGGCTACGCCAAGCGCACCAAGACCGATCTGTACCGGTCGCAGAAGCGCGGTGGCAAGGGCGTGCAGGGCGCGGGGCTCAAGCAGGACGACATCGTCAAGCACTTCTTCATCACCTCCACCCACGACTGGCTGCTGTTCTTCACCAACAAGGGCCGCGTCTACCGGGCCAAGGCCTACGAACTGCCCGAGGCCAACCGCACCGCCCGCGGCCAGCACGTGGCCAACCTGCTGGCGTTCCAGCCGGACGAGCGGATCGCGCAGATCATCCAGATCAAGACCTACGACGACGCGCCCTACCTGGTGCTGGCCACCCGCAACGGCCTGGTCAAGAAGTCGAAGCTGACCGATTTCGACTCCAACCGCAGCGGCGGCATCGTCGCGGTGAACCTGCGCGACGAGGACGAGTTGGTCGGCGCGGTGCTGTGCTCGGCCGACGACGACCTGCTGTTGGTCTCGGCGCAGGGCCAGTCGATCCGGTTCTCGGCGACCGACGAGGCGCTGCGTCCGATGGGCCGCGCCACCTCGGGTGTGCAGGGCATGCGGTTCAACGCCGACGACCAACTGTTGTCGCTCAATGTCGTTCGTCCGGACACCTATCTGCTGGTGGCCACCTCCGGTGGTTACTCCAAGCGGACCGCGATCGAGGAGTACACCGCACAGGGCAGGGGCGGTAAAGGCGTGCTGACTATCCAATTCGACGCCAAGCGTGGCACCCTGGTCGGTGCGTTGATCGTCGACGACGACGACGAGCTCTACGCGATCACGTCCGGCGGTGGTGTCATCCGTACGGCGGCCAGGCAGGTTCGCAAAGCAGGACGTCAAACCAAGGGCGTGCGATTGATGAACCTGGCCGAGGGAGATACGTTGCTTGCGATCGCGCGGAACGCCGACGAGCCCGAACTCGGCGGCGATGACGACACCGGTTCACCGGATCAGTAATCCATCAGCGGCGGCAAAGAACGGACCCGAGGATTCCCATTGACCACTCCGAATCAGCCGAATGACGAGCGGCAGCACACGAACGGTGTGACCGAACGGATCACACCGTCCCCGATTCCGCCGCGGCCGATCCCACGGCCGGTCTCCTCGGCCGAGAGCGGGCAGCCGGGTCAGGGCGGGCCCGGCCAAGGGGGACAGCCGCACGAGAACACCGGTCATCCGGGCGATTTCGCGCCCAAAGGGCCGGAGCAGGCGGGCGGTCCGCAGGGGCAGGGTGGTCCGCAGGGGCAGCGGCCCGCCGACAATCCGAACGACGCCACCGTGCGGATGAACAACAACCAGGGCGGTCCGCAGCAGGCGCCCGAGAAGTCCGACGGCGGGGACACCGCCAAGCAGGGCGGGTCCCCGTACCAGGACGGCTGGTCGCAACTGCCGCAGCGGGAACCGCAGTCCAACCTCTACCGGCCCGGTCAGGCCCCGGTCACGGGCCGTCCGAGCGGCGCCGGTGGGGGAGGCGGCGGCCTCAACGGCGGGGTCACCAACGCCCGCACCACCGCCGACCTCGCCGCCAAGGCCGCCCGCAAGGAAGCGGCGATGGTGAAGTCCGTCGGCATCGACGGACCCACCCGCAGCATCGCGCGCCCGGAACTCATCAAGGACATGCCCGATCTGTCCGAGATCCGGCATCCGCTGCCGCACGGCGAGGCGATCCCGGGCCATCCCGCGCCGCCGCCGATCTCGCCCGCGGTCCCCGTCGCGGTCGCCGCGGCCGCCGCCGGTGAACCGCTGCGCGCCACCGTCCAGATCCGCCGCATCGACCCCTGGTCGACGCTGAAGATCTCCCTGGTGATCAGCGTGGCGCTGTTCTTCGTGTGGATGCTCGCCGTCGGCCTGCTCTACATCGTGCTCGAGGGCATGGGCGTGTGGGAGCGCCTGGACAACGCCTTCACCGACATGGTCTCCCAGGAAGGCGGCGGCGCGGGCCTCATCGACGCGGGCACCGTCTTCGGCTACGCGGGCGTCATCGGACTGATCAACGTCGTCCTGTTCACCGCGCTGGGCACCGTCGGCACCTTCATCTACAACCAGTGCTGCGACCTCGTCGGCGGTATCCAGGTCACCCTGGCCGACCCCGACTAGATCTCCAATTCCCTCGAAGGCCGGTACCGTCCCGCGGTGCCGGCCTTCGGCGTTCGTGGTTGAAATCGCCGCCCGGCGCACGGCAGGGAGGGGACCGCGATCATGGGATAGATCAGGGCTTCTACCAGCCGTTTTGGTTCGGGCGATGGTGATTGTGTACTCTTCTTATCGCACCGCATACCACCGTGTGTTGTGTATACGGGCCTATAGCTCAGGCGGTTAGAGCGCTTCGCTGATAACGAAGAGGTCGGAGGTTCAAGTCCTCCTAGGCCCACTTATTCCTTTGCAGGTCAGGCGCATTTCCGGTAGGTTCACAGCCACTCGTGGTTGCCACTGGTTGCCACTCCGCTTCTCGGGACTCTCTCGTGTCGCCCACCGACACCCGGAGATCTCTGATGCCCAATCTGACTCCCAGTCCGCGCCGCCGCAAGGACGGCACCGTCAACTGGCAGGTGCACTACCACTACTACGACGCCGACGGCGTTCGCCGCGGCACGGCCGAGAGCTTCTACGAGGACTACGAGGAAGCGGTGTGGTGGTGCGACTACGTCGCCAGCCACGGCCTGGATCAGGCTCGGCTGATCCTCGACGCCAAGCGCGGCGGATCCGGTAACGGCACGCTGCTGTCGACGTGGCTGATCGATCACGCCGACCGCTCGCTGAAGATCGGCAGCATCGATGCCCCGACCCATCGGCGCTACCTCGGCTACGTCCGCAACGACATCGTTCCGTTCTTCGGGGAATCGGCGCGCCTGGACGCTGTGACCCAGGACACCGACGCCGCCTGGATCGTGTTCCTCGGCCAGGACAAGGGCAACAAGCCCAAGACGATCAAGAACAAGCACGGCTTTCTCTCCAGCGGCCTGCGCGCCGCGGTCGAGCAACGGCCCGTCCCGTTGTTGCCGTACAACCCGTGCTCCGGCGTGCGGTTGCCCGCCGACCGCGGAGCCGAGCACGACGTCTTCGACAACGACGAATGGGAGCTGTTCGAGGAGTTGATCACTCCGCGATGGCGTCCACAGGCCGAATTCGGCCTCGTGTCGATGGCCCGGCCCTCGGAGGTCGGCGCGCTGAGGGTCCGCGATGTGCATCCGGTCACCGGAGCCGTGCGGATCACCCGAGCGTGGAAGGACGCCGGTTCGCGGATGGTCCTCGGTACGCCCAAGACCGCGCGCGGTACCCGCACCGTCAACATCCCGGTGCAAACCCTGGAGCGGTTGGATCTCTCCGGGCCGGCGGACGAGTTGCTGTTCCACACCCGTAACGGCACACCGATCAAGGCGTCCTACTTCTACGAGAAGGCATGGCAACCGGCCCTGGGGCGACTGGACGCCCTCGCCAGGGCGGTGGCGGCGTTCGACCGCGGTGAGGAAATCATCGCCCGTGGTCACCTGAGCCCGTTCACGAAGAAGGCCCAGTGGAGCGGGGCCGACCCCGACGCGCTGATAGCCCAGTACGGCACGGCCATCAGGACGCTGCGGATCAAACACCTGACCCCGTACACCCTGCGCCACACCGGCATCTCGTGGAAGTTGCAGGACGGCGTGCCCATCTTCGTGGTCTCCCGCGACGCGGGGCACGAGTCGGTCGCCGTGACCGACCGCATCTACGGCCACAACGATCGCCGCGCCAGCGAATCCGCCGCCCAGGTCATCGCCCACCGCCTCCCGCGGGTCCGCGCGAACATGCTCACGGTCGCCGCCTGACCGGCAGCCGACCGCAGTCCTCGATCTATCCGAGCGAATTCCATTGCATTGCATCCATCTCGCTGGGAACGGAATGAGATGGAATGCAATGCAATGGTGGAACGGAATCCCTGATGCTCCGAGCTGTTGCCACCCACCATTCCACCGGAACCGGGCGCTGCCAGTTCCCCGGCTGCCACGCCGAGGTCCCCCCTCGTCCGCCGGGCCAGCGCGGTGCCCCGCGCGCCTACTGCGACAATGCAGATCACACCGCTCAGAAGGCACTGCGGCTCAGGCAGCGGGAACTGCGCCGCGACCACCAGGCCGAGGACACCCGTCAGCCGTCGACGCGGCCGGTCACCGATGCCAAGGTGACTCTCGGCGGCCTGTTGGATCGCTACGCCGAACTGCGCGCCGAACTCTCGGCGGTCGCCACCGACGTCGGCGACGTGATCGCCGACCTCGGCGACCCGACAGTGGTGGAACGGGAGATCGCGGAGATCCAGCGCGAGGCCGGCCGTCGGATCACCGCGGCCGAGCAAGCGCAGGCCGACGCGGAGAAGGCCGTCACCGACATCGCTCGCCGCCTCGACCACGCCACAGAACTCGAAGCCCTCGCTCTGGCGGCGGCAGAGGAAGCCCACACCGTCGCGCAGTCCGCGACCGACCGCTGCGGGCAGATCGAAGAGGAAGCGGCACAACGGGTCACAGCGGCCGAAGCCGATCGCGACGCGATCTACGCCGAAGCGGAATCGACCCTGACCGAGATGCGCCGCCACGTCGACGAGGCACGTGCGGCCCAGGCCCGCGCGGAAGGTGAGCGCGACGCCGCGCGCGAGCAGCACACAGCGCTGGTCGAGGAGAACAAGGATCTGCGAGCCGACCTGGAACGCGAGCGTGGCGAGCACCGCGCCCAGATCGAACGCCGGGACAGCGAATACTCGCGAGCACTGACCGCCGCCCACGCGATGGCCGACCGGGCCGCACGTGAGCACCGCCAGCAGCTGAGCGATGTCCTGAACAACCACCGGATGGACGGCACTTCAGCGATCGATGCCGAGGACGCGCCGGGTTTCGCGTCGGTTTCGGAGTAGTTCCGCGCACGAGCCGAGGCACAGGGTCCTCGGACGGGGCCGCCGCCGCGCGGCGGGTATCGTCCGAGGACCTGTAGTGCGTGCTCCGGCCTGTGGACGCGAAATTCATGAGTGGCTCGCGATATTTCGCGATAGTGTCGCTGGGCATGAGACCGCCCTGCGTTTTCTGCGGCCTGGGCAACCGTGGCGCAACGGCTACATCGAATCGTTAAACGGTCGCCTGCGCGACGAATGCCTCAACATCAACAGCTTCTGGTCGCTCACCCAGGCCCGGGTCGTGATCAGCGACTGGAAGATCGACTACAACCATCACCGCAGACATTCCGCCCTCGGCTACCGCACCCCGGCCGGATACGCTGCGACCTGCACACACCGATAACGACTTTCACAGAGCCTGGACCAATCCGCGGGGTCCCGTGACATGGCATACACGTGCGCCGAGTCGGACGCTAAGCGGGTGTACCGCGACCTCGTCCCAGTGTGGCCGGCCGATGTCCTCGCACGAGATCGGTGGCTGAGTCGCCTACAGGAGGACCGGGGGCCACGACATGGCTTGCCGTACATCGGTTGCGACTCAATATGTTTCGATGTGTGTCGCGACACGTTGAGTTGCCCTGACCCGGGCAGCCCTACGTAGGCTGAAAGGTTCGATACCTGTAGGGGAGGAAATCCATGAGTCAGCCAGATTTGGCTACCTGCCGCGATGGGGGCGCTCTCCGCAGCGGTGCGCCTCGACCGCGTCGAGATGGTGAAGAACTTCGCCCAACTGCTCGATTATCCCGATGAGGAATTGGTCATCGTCTCGGCGGCGTTGTGGTGGAGTGACCTGATCCTCGAGGCGGTGCCCCTACTCGCACTGTGGACCAATATGCCGCCCGCATCGAACGAGTACCAGACCTGGGTGATGAGACTGCTAGAGGCCCGCGCGGGCAACCGGGACGAGGACGGGCAGCAACTGTTCCTCGAGGCGACCTCTCGTGGCATGGAATGGCTGTGTGAGGCGCTGACCTATCTGCTGACCCTGACCGCGCGGACGCTGCGCCCGCTGGTCTAGCGGAGAGGCAGGCCCCGGGGCTTCGCTGTTTCGGAGTCAGTGGTCGCGGGCCTCACGGAGCGGAATGGAACGAGTTCGGCGCCGTGGGCACCGCCACCCGACCCATTCTGTTACTAACGCCGAGAGGCCACGTCGCGCTCGATGGTTGCGAAGATGTCGATATCGGTCCGCTGTTGCCACTCGGGTAACTGTTCCCAAGGCGCAACGTATCCAGGCTTCGGGTCCGGGATGTGCGCGTAGATCTGCCCGATCCAACAGATGGCGACGAACTGCCCCTTCAGTTCGGGTGAGAGATGTGTCGCAGCCCCATTGGTGATCTCGATGAAATCGACCACTTGGCGGTAGACGGCCGCCGCGCTGGCTCGTTCCCACTCGGGTGTGTCCTCCCAGGGCGTGATGTAGCTGTCTTTCGGGGTGCCGGGAAAGTGCGCGCCGACGCCGCTGATCCATGCCTCGCGAAAGACCCTGCCGCCGTGGTCGGTTTCGTTGCTCAAGCGGTACTCCTCGTCAGTGTGCAGGTGACGCTGTCAGCGTAGTGATCTGTTGTCGAAGATGGTCGACATGACGGTCAGGACGCAGCGCGACCAGCCGCTGTCGCAGCTGATCGAGCCGTCGTCCGACGTAGCCCGACCGCGTGCGACGGGCGATGTCGACGGCTGTGCCACCGAACCATACGGTTTGCACCGGATCGTCGCGCAGGGCGCCAGCCGCGGCCAGATCGACCAGTACTCCAGCGCGGCGACGTGCTGACAACGGTCGGTCCAGCAGCGGCAGTAGGATATCTTCAGCATGGTCGGGCCGGTCGAGGTGGATCAGACAACTGGCGTGCTCTTCCTCGATTCGGCCGCCGGAGAATCGAAGCCATCCGACCGGTGACGTCGCCTCGAGGTCGAACACGGCACGGGCCGTCTCGAATGCACGCTCGCAACCATCCGCGTCGCCGAGACCGGCAAGCGCCTGCGCTCGAACGCTGGCCACCCAGGGGACGGTCGGCAAGGCTCGATCGCCACGGAGTGCGATTTCGGCTGCCTGATCGACGAGCGGCAGTGCCTCGTGAAATCGCTGGCCCATGATCTCGATGTAGGCGTGGCGGGTGAGCGCGCAGGCCCACAGGTCATGTGCCCGGGCCTCGGCTGCGAATGTCGCGGACAGGGCGTAGCAGTGGGCGGCTTCGCCGAGGTGACTGCCGTCCATCAGGATTTCTCCGGCGAGTTGGAGAATGTCAGCGATCAGTGATTGCTGGCGGCTGCGGAGGGTTGTTGTTCGGGAGTGGCGCAGTCCGTCGACCAGAAGGTTGAGCTGAGCGCGAACAGCGCCGAATGCTGCTGCTTTCGTATCGAATTCGCTGTAGCACTGCCATAACCATCGATTCGTATCCGTGTGCTCATCGAGTGTGGCCAGGTCGATATTTCCCGAAGACGTGCTGGCCAGGAGGCGATCCCAGTCGATCGGGCCGCGGGTGACAAGCGTGGTGGTCGCAGTGCTCATCAGGAGCAATAGCTCACGGCGGTCCATGTCTGTGATCTCCGTCGGGGCCGATCCAGCTGATTCGGTGGGGTGACTTCCCCTCACGGTAAGGGCACCGTCTCGGGTTGCTGGCTGTGCCCCGTGAACGAGCGGAGGATCTGGGTCGTGCGTCGGCCCTGTTCGACGGTGCTCGCCGTGCCGTTCCCGCCATGTCCCCTCTCCTTCGCTCACGATCTGCTCGAACCTCGCCCGGTCGTCGTCAGACGCTCGTGCCTGGTAGGTGGTATCCAGAATCGCCTGCGTGTTGGAACGCGGCACGACAGCTCCCAGGCCACTTCGCCAATTGCTGATGGTTGTGGTCTCGACGCCAAGGAGCGCCGCATACTCGCGGATCGATTTCCGCATGGCCTCCTGCAATGCGGCGGCTTCGAAGCCCGTCCATTCCCGCCCTCGTACCATCGCCCCTCCCTAGGTCCAGCCTTGACCTGGGCAAATCCTTGCTGTATGCCTACGTAACCCTCACACTAGCCCGGTCCGGTCCGGTCCTCTCGTGAGTCAGAGTTAATGGGTGGGACCCGAGACTGGGGCTCTACGTTCGCGGCACCATCCGGATGCCCTGTCCTGAAGTGTGAAGGCCATCGGTGAGACACCCTGGTACCGGTTTCTTCCGCCGGTTTGTCCTTCTCACCTGTCCGGAACGCACTCCCACGCCATACGCTGCCTCGTCACCACGGCCAACCCGGAAGGCCGCCAGCCGAACCTCCCACCCGTGCCGCCGATGACCCCGCGCCGTCGGTCACGCGGTCGGCTTGTCGTGCGGCGCGGGCGGCCTCGGCGTCCTCGGTCGCACGCGCGGAACGGTCGATGTCGAGCGTGACGGTGTATCCGGCCTCGCGCAGCTTCTTTGCCGCGTAGTCGATGTAGAGCTGTTTGGGCTGGCGATCACGTGAGGACACCACGTACCAGCCGTCCAGGTTGCGCGACCACCGCCAGTGCCCGATCGCCTTCCGCACGGCCTGCATGAGCTCGTAGGTGCCGTCGCCGCGGGCGGTGCCGGTCAACAGGGTGCCCTCTTCGGCGGTGTGGGAGATCGTCAGCGTCGACATCGGACACCACCTCCTTCCATGAGATGTCGACATGCGCAGGTATGCATGCGTTGTGGGTGGGGTGCGGCTCGGTCGGAACCGGGCTCGGCGGCCACGC